>NZ_BAAACA010000014.1:0-55703 GCF_039521265.1 Streptomyces crystallinus
AAGGGCAAGAAGATCGCCACCCCCCAGCTCGGCAACACCCAGGACGTGGCCTTCCTCAACTGGATCACCGAAAAGGGCTGGAAGGTCGACGCCCAGAGCGGCAAGGGCGACGTCTCCGTCGTCCGCACCGACAACAAGATCACCCCCGACGCCTACAAGTCCGGCTCCATCGACGGCGCCTGGGTCCCCGAACCCACCGCCTCCAAGCTGGTCTCCCAGGGCGCCAAAGTCCTCCTCGACGAAGCCGACCTGTGGGCCGACAAGGAATTCGTGATCACGAACATCATCGTGTCGCAGAAGTTCCTCAAGGCACACCCCGACGTCGTCGAAGCCGTCCTGCGCGGCTCGGTCAAGACCAACGACTGGATCAAGGCCAACCCCGACAAGGCCAAGGCCTCCGCCAACGCCGCCCTCAAGACGCTCAGCGGCAAGGCCCTGCCCGCCAACGTCCTCGACCCCGCATGGCAGTCGATCAAGACCACCAACGACCCACTCGCCGCCACCCTCGGCCTCGAAGCCGACCACGCCGTCAAGGCCGGACTCCTCAAGAAGCCCGACCTGAAGGGCATCTACGACCTGGCCCCGCTCAACAAGGTCCTCAAGGCCAACGGCAGGCCCCCGGTCGCCGACGCCGGCTTCGGCGTCGGATAGCACCGAACAGCGGCGCAGCGCGCCGACTCGATCGACGTCGCGCCGGAGGAGCTCATGAGCCTCCGGCCGCGGCACGTTCAGCGCGTCCGAGCCGAGGTGGCAGTGCCCTGCTGTCCGTACGGGTACTGCCACAGGCCCTGCCTCTCAAGCCTCGGCAGGACGCCCTCGCCGAACCAGTAGGCCTCCTCCAGATGCGGGTAGCCGGAGAGCACGAACTCCTCGATGCCCAGTCCGGCATACTCCTTGATCCGCTCGGCCACCTCGGTGTGACTGCCGACGAGCGCCGTCCCCGCGCCGCCGCGCACCAGGCCGATGCCCGCCCACAGGTTGGGGTGGATCTCCAGCCGGTCACGGCGGCCGCCGTGCAGCGCGAGCATCCGCTGCTGCCCCTCGGACTCACTGCGGGCCAGCCCTGCCTGGACGACCTCGACCGCCTTCGGGTCGACGCCGTCCAGGAGCCGGTTCGCCTCGGCCCAGGCCTGCTCGGAGGTGTCGCGGCTGATGACGTGCAACCGGATGCCGAAGCGCACCCTGCGGCCCGCCTTCTGCGCCAGCGCCCGTATCCAGGCGATCTTCTCCGCGACGGCGGCGGGCGGTTCCCCCCAGGTGAGATACACGTCCACATGTCGGGCCGCCACTTCCCCCGCGATCGCCGAGGAGCCACCGAAGTACACCTCGGGGACCGGATCGGGCACCTTGGTAAGTCTCGCGTCCTCGACATGGAGGTGCTCGCCGCGCAGGTCGACCGTCTTGCCCTGCCACAGCCCTCGTACGATCTCCAGGAACTCACCCGTGCGGCGATAGCGGGCGTCCTTGTCGAGAAAGTCGCCGTAGGCGCGCGGCTCGTGGCTCTCGCCGCCGGTGACGACGTTCAGCAGCAGCCGTCCGCCGCTCTGCCGCTGGAACGTGGAGGCCATCTGCGCGGCGAGCGTCGGCGAGACGAAGCCGGGCCGGAAGGCGACGAGGAACTTCAGGTGTTCGGTGTGCTGGCTGACCATCGCCGTGGTCAGCCACGCGTCCTCGCACCACGCCCCGGTCGGCGTGAGTACGCCGACGAAGCCCAGGCCCTCGGCGGCGCGGGCGATCTGGCTCAAGTAGGCGACTGTCGGCGGCCGCTCGCGCCCGGCCGCCGAGAAGAGGGCACCGTGGCCTCCGCCGACGATATGGCGGCTGTCCCCGTTGGTCGGCAGGAACCAGTGGAAGGTCAGGGACACGCGCAGACTCCCCTCGGGGTTGTTCGTCGGTGTCCGCCCGCAGTCGGGCGGCTCATCCGGCGGCCGCCAGCAGTGAGATACGGCCGCCCAGCGCGGCCGAGAACTGGTCGGTGACCTGGGCCAGCGCCTCAGCCGAGCCCGGCTCGACGGTGAGCGCGCCGTCCTCGCCCACCCTGATGTCCTTGTCGAGGGTGAACCAGCCCGGTGTGATGTGCGCGGGCCCCATGGAGGCGAGGACCGGGCGCAAGGCGTAGTCGATGGCCAGGACGTGGGCGACGGTGCCTCCGGTGGCCAGTGGGAGGACCGTCTTGCCCTCCAGGGCGCGCTGCGGCAACAGGTCGAGCAGTGACTTCAGCAGTCCCGAGTAGGCGGCCTTGTACACCGGGGTACCGATCACTACCCCGTCCGCCTGCTCGAACAGCGAGATCGCCCGGACGATGCCCGGGTGGCGAAAGTCAGCGCCGAGCAGCGCCTCGGCGGGCAGCGTACGGACATCCAACGGGATCACCTGGTGGCCGTGTGCGACGAGCCGTTCGTCCAGGTGACGCAGCAGTCGGGCGGTGCGGGAGGTGGCGGAGGGGCTTCCGGAGACAGACAGGACAGTGGCCATGGGGGGCCCTTTCGGATTGTCGTTACGTGCGCGGGCCGCGATCGGGTGGGTGGGGCCGGGCCGAGGCCCGGCTGGCGGCAGCCGGTCGGCGGCCCACTGTCGACGCGGTGACGGAGGCGGGTCGCAGCGCAGGGGCGCGGCCCGGCGGCCAGGGGGTACTCCCGTGCGTCAGCTCACGGGCAGGGAGTGCCCGCGGCGGCGCCATTCGCGCGCGAGCAGTTCGTAGGAGCGGACCCGGTCCGTGTGGTCGTGGGTGATCGTGGTGAGGAGCAGTTCGTCGGCGCCGGTAGCCTCCTGCAGTTGTTCCAGCCGGTCGGCCACCTGGCCCGGCGACCCGACGAACTGGGTGTCGAGGCGGTCCTGGACGAGGGCGCGATCCTCGTCGCTCCACACGTGGGCGCGCGCTTCGCGTGGCGTCGGGAAGGGGATGGCGCCCTCGGCGGTCCGGATGCTGCGCACCCACAGGCCGTAGCCGGCGGCGAGCTCACGGGCGGTGGTCTCGTCCTCGGCGACGACGACGTCCGCCGACACGCTGACGTACGGCTTGTCGAGGAAGTCGGAGGGCTGGAAGAAGGACCGGTAGCCCTCCACGGCCTCCAGCACCGTGGCCGGGCTGACGTGGTAGTTGGCCGCGAACCGCAGACCGTTGCGGCCCGCGACCGCCGCGCTCTCCCCGCCGCTGCTGCCCAGGATCCACACCTCCACGTCCGCCCCCTCCCCCGGCACGACGTGTGCCTCGACGCCCTCCGCGGAGCGGTAGGTGCCGGCCAGCAGGGCAAGGATGTCGTCGATCTGCTCGGCGTAGTCCTGCGCCTCGGCGCCCGGCAGCAGGAGCAGCTTGCGCTGTAGCGCGACGCGGGGTGAGCCGAGCAGATGCCGGAAGGAGAAGCGGGGCGGGATCACCAGGCCGTTCGGGGTGCGACCGTCGACGACGGGGGTCACGGGCTCCGATGCGGCGGTCGGCTCTGCCGGCGGGCGGCCACCCGAGCGGCCCAGACCCAGATCGAAGCGGCCCGGGTGCAGCGCGTCGAGCAGCCCGAACTCCTCCACGGTGGACAGCGCCGTGCGGTGGCCGAGCTGGAGGGCCCCGGATCCCAGCCGGATGGTGGAGGTGGCGGACGCGGTCAGCCCCAGGACGACGGCGGGCGACGTGCCGGCCACGCCGGGATTGAGGTGGTGCTCGGCGAACCAGTAGCGGGCGTACCCAAAGCGCTCGGCCTGCCGCGCGAGGTCGATGGAGTTGCGCAGGGCGTCGGCCGGCGTCGAGCCGGACGAGACCGGCACCAGGTCGAGGACGCCGAGAGCGATGTCAGACACGGGCGGGCTCCTGGGTGAGCGGTGACGGCGGAAGAACGGGCCCCCAGACGAACGGGGGGTCCGGGATCTCTTGGCGCAGAACGGGTGCGACCGCGGACTGGAACAGCTCCAGGGAGGCGCGGTGCCGGGCCTCCGGCAGCCCTGCCGCGTCGGCCTGCACATGGAGCACGCTGTGCCCGAACTGCTCGTGGTAGCGGTGGACCTTTTCGATGACCTGCTGGGGGCTGCCGATCAGGGCGGAGCTGCGTGCGACGAAGTCCTCCAGGGTCTCGAAGACCACGGGCAGGCCCGACTGCCGGAAGAAGGCCAGGTTGGCTTCGAAGACCGGCCGGTAGGTGGCCAGCGCCTGCTGGGAGGTGGGGGCCACATGGACACCGGCGGTGCCTGCGCCGACCGTGATCCGTGCCGGATCGTGGCCGTAGTGCTCCCAGCGCTCGCGGTAGTAGCGGATCAGCTCGGCGTATGGCTCGATGGGGTTGGTGACATTCGCCGAGAACAGCGGGTCGCCGTAGCGGGCGGCCAGATCGACCGACTCCTTGCTGGTGGCGCTGCCGTGCCAGACCCGGATCGGCTGCTGGTACGGCCGCGGCCACACCTCCGCGTCCGTCAGCGCGGGCCGGAAGGATGTCGCCGCGGTGACCTTGTCCTGCCGCCAGATCTGCCGGAACACCTCGTAGCTCTCGGCGTTGCGCTCCCACTGGTCCTCGGGCGTGACGTGGAACAGGTCGCGCTGAGCGGTGCCGTTGCCCTTGCCGATGATCAGATCGAGCCGGCCGTCGGAGAGGTGGTCGAGGGTGGCGTAGTCCTCGTAGGCGCGTACGGGGTCGAGGAGGCTCAGGGTGGTGACGGCGGTGAACAGCCGGATACGCCTGGTCAGGGCGGCGATGTGGCTGAGGACCACGGGCGGCGAGGAGGAGATGAACGGCCGCTCGTGCCGCTCCCCCACGCCGAAGCCGTCGAAGCCCAGCTCCTCGGCGAGCAGCGCGCTGTCGAGGACCTCGCGGAAGCGGTCGTGAGTCGGCTTGAGCACCCCGGTCACCGGGTCCGGGCGGTGTGTGATGAGGGTGATGGCGAGGAATTTCATGACGCCACCCGCTCGGTGCGCGCCTGGTCGGGGTGGGCGAGGCCGAGGTGGTCGCGCAGGGTCGTGCCCTCGTACTCGGTACGGAACACTCCCTGCTCCTGGAGCAGCGGGACGACCTTGTCGGCGAAGCCGTCGAGGCCGCTCGGCGTGATGTGCGGGACGAGGATGAAGCCGTCGCTGGCGTCGGCCTGGACGAGGTCGTTGATGGCCTTGGCGACGGTGGCGGGGGCGCCGACGAAGTTCTGCCGGTTGCCGGTGTGGATGACCAGGTCGCGGATGGACCAGCCGTTGGCGGCGGCCAGCTCCCGCCACTCGCGGGCGGTGGCCAGCGGGTCACGGTACATACGGACCTGGGCGCGGCCCTGGGAGATGTGGTTGTCGCTGACGTCCGGCTCGATGTCGGGAAGCGGCCCGTCGGGGTCGTAGGCGGACAGGTCCCGGTTCCAGACGAACTCCAGGTGTTTGAGGGCGGTCGCCCCGCTGACCTGTCGGCGGCGCACCTCGCGGGCGAGCTCCTCGGCCTCGGCGTCGGTGTCGGCCAGGGCGAAGGTCGCGGCCGGCAGGATCAGCAGGTCGCCGGGGCGGCGGCCGTACTTGGCCAGACGGGACTTCACGTCGGTGTAGAAGGCCCGGCCCGCCTCCAGCGTGCCGTACCGGCTGAAGATGGCATCGGCCTCGGCGGCGGCGAACTCGCGGCCCTCCTCCGAGTCCCCGGCCTGGAAGACGACGGGCCTGCCCTGCGGTGAGCGCGGTACGTTGAACTGGCCGTGGATGTCGAAGTGCCGCCCGCCGTGCACGAACGAACCGGCCTTGGCGTCGCGCAGGAACACCCCGCTCGCCTGGTCGGCGACGATCTCGTCGCCCTGCCAGGAGTCGAAGAGCTCGTTCGCCGTGGACAGGAACTCCCTGGCGCGGGAGTAACGCTCCGCCTGCGGCAAGAAGCCGCCGCGCCGGAAGTTCTCACCGGTGAAGGCGTCCCAGGAGGTGACGACGTTCCAGGCGGAGCGGCCGCCGGAGAGGTGGTCGAGGCTGGCGAACTGCCGGGCCACCTCGTAGGGCTCGTTGAAGGTGGAGTTGATGGTGCCGGTCAGACCCAGGTGCTCGGTGACGGCGGCGAGAGCGGCGAGGACGGTGAAGGTGTCGGGACGGCCGACGACATCCAGGTCGTAGAGTTTTCCGCCCTGTTCGCGCAGCCGCAGGCCTTCGGCGAGGAAGAGGAAGTCGAACTTGGCGCGTTCGGCGGTCCGCGCGAAGTGGGCGAAGGAGCTGAACTCGATATGGCTGCCGGCCGCTGGGTCGCTCCATACGGTGGTGTTGTTGACGCCCGGGAAATGCGCGGCCAGATGAATCTGCTTCAGTGGTTTGCTCATGTCTGTGCGGTCCTTCCGGCTCAGGCGGTGGCAGCGGCGTATCGGCTGGCGGGGCGCGGCAGGCCCAGCAGTCCGCGCAGGGTGTCGGCCTCGTAGGCGCTGCGGAAGACGCCACGGCGCTGGAGTTCGGGCACCAGGCCCCGGGTGATGGCCGCGAGGTCGTGCCCGGCGACGGCGGGCCGCAGCCGGAAGCCGCTGAGGCCTGCTCGGGCCCACTCCTGCAGCAGGTCGGCCAGTTGGGCGGGCGTCCCGGCGAAGACGTACGCGTCGCTCGTGTACGGCTCGTCGGCGAGGGCGTCCAGGCGTGCCCGCCGGTCCTCAGCGGCGCTCTGGTCCTCGTCCAGAAAGACGACCACGTCGCCGAAGACATGCAGCGGTTCTTCGCCGCGCCCGGCCGCCTCCTGTTCGGCCCGTATCTCGGCGACGATCGCACGGGCCTCGTCGATGTCGTGCGGGGTGGTGTAGCCGATGTCGGCCTGACGGGCCACCAGCCGGTAGGGCACGCTCTGGTGGGCGAGTGCGGTGACGAGCGGCTGGCCCTGCGGCGGGCGGGGTGTGATCGACGGGCCCTTGACACTGAAGTACTTGCCGTGGAAGTCGATGTAGTGCAGCTTCTCGCGGTCGATGAAGCGGCCCGTGGCCACGTCCCTGATCTCCGCGTCGTCCTCCCAGCTGTCCCACAGCCGGCGGACCACCTCCACGTAGTCGGCGGCCTCGTCGAAGAGTCCGGCCACCTGCTCCTGCCCGCCGGGGGTCCTCAGCTCCGTGAGGCTCAGCGGCGGGAAGGTGCGGCGGCCGAAGTGGGCGGCCTCGTGCGGGCGGGGTGAGATCTGTACGCGCAGACCGGCGCGCCCGCTGCTCACATAGTCGAGCGTGGCGATCGCCTTGGAGATGTGGAAGGGCTCGGTGTGGGTGGCCACCACCGTCGGTACCAGGCCGATGTGCCGGGTGAGGGGTGCGATCCGGGAGGCGATCAGGACGGCGTCCAGACGGCCGCGGACCTGGTCGGTGCGGCCGTCCGGCTCACCGAAGCGGGAGGACTGCAAGCCGAGGCCGTCCTCGAAGGTGACGAAGTCGAGCAGGCCGCGCTCGGCCTCGGCCACCAGGTCGGCCCAGTACGGGGCAGTGAACAGGTCGCGGGGGCGGGCGACTTGCTCACGCCAGGAGGCGGGATGCCAGCCGGTGCCGTCGAGGGCGACGGCAAGGTGCAGAGGGGAAAGGGGGGTTGAGGACACAAGGGTGCCTTTCCAGAAGGGTCCGTACGAGATCACCGGCCCGCGAAGTCGCGAGGCACACGGTGCTGGGGAGCGCGGACAGGGTCCCCGGCCGAGGGCGGGGAGACGGGGTCAGGCGCTACAGAGAGAGCCGGCGACGCGCTGGAGGTCGATGTGCGGCCGGGAGTGGAGGCGCACCGCGTGCGACACGAAGCTCACGTCCGCCACCTCCGTCCTGTCTTCTGGTCGTGCGCTGGAGTACATCGCGCATCTGTCCTTGAGTGCCAACAGCCCGCGTCCACGGTCTATTCCCGCGCCCTGACGGCTACTTGTTGGTCTTGGGCAGCCCAGGAGGGTTGATCTCCGACTTCTTCACGGCCTCGGCGGACAGCCCCCAGCGCTGGAGCACCTTCGCGTACGTACCGTCCTCGATGACATGGTTGAGCGCGTCGGCGAGCGCCTTCACCAGGCCGCTGTCCTTCTTGGTGGTGGCCGCGATGAGGCCCTGCAAGGTGGCGCCGGCGCCGGAGTAGGTGCCGACGACCTCGGTCTTGCCGGTGGTGGCGGCGTGGTAGGCGGCGGTCGGGTTGGGGCCGAGATAGAGGTCGATGCGGCCGGACTGGAGCGCGAGATAGGTGTCGCTGGGGTTCTGGTAGTACTTGATGTCCACCGGCCTGCGGCCGGCCTTCTCGTTCTCCTTGCTCCACTCGATGAGCAGCTTCTCCTGGTTGGTGCCGCTGCCCACGGCGACCGTCCGGCCCGCCACGTCCTCGGGTCCACCGACCTTCAGTCCGCTGCCCGCCTTCGTCTCGAAGCCCAGGTTGTCGGCGCGGTAGGAGGCGAAGTCGTACTTCTCCTTGCGCTCCTCGGTGACGGTGATGTTGCTGATGCCCACGTCGTACTTGGCGCTGTCGAGGCCGACGAAGATGTTCTCCCAGGAGACGGTGTTGATGTGCGCCTTGAGGCCGAGCACGTCGGCGACGAGGTGCGCGATGTCGGGTTCGACGCCGATGACGGTCTTGTCGTCGGTGGCGAAGAAGGTGAGCGGCGCCGTGGAACCGGACGAGCCGACGATCTCCAGGGTGCCTCTCTCGCGGATCTTCTCCGGGACCTCGGCGGCTATGGAGTCGACCTTGCCGGTGGTGATGCGGTGCTGGTCGGGGCTGGTGTTGATCGTCGTCTTGGCGTCCGAGGCGGCCGCGACCTCGGCCTTACCGCCGTCATCGGGGTTGCCGCAGGCGGAGAGGACCAGGGCGGCGGCGAGGCCGAGCGCGGCTGCGGTGGTACGGCGGGTGAGCGAGGTGGACACGGTCGTGCTCCTTGCGAGAGGGAGGGCGGGGCGGATCAGAGGACTTTGGAGAGGAACGCGCGGGTGCGCTCGTGGCGCGGAGTGTCCAGGACGGCCGTGGGCGTGCCCTGTTCCACGACGACGCCGCCGTCCATGAACACCACGGTGTCGGCGACTTCACGGGCGAAGCCGATCTCGTGAGTCACGACGATCATGGTGGTTCCGGTGCGGGCCAAGCCCTTGATGACGTCGAGGACTTCACCGACCAGTTCCGGGTCGAGCGCCGAGGTGGGCTCGTCGAAGAGCAGCACCTTCGGCTCCAGGGCGAGGGCGCGGGCGATGGCCACGCGCTGCTGCTGACCACCGGAGAGCTGGCGCGGGTAGGCGTCGGCCTTGTCGGCGAGCCCGACCCGGTCCAAGAGCCGCCGGGCTGTCTCCACCGCCTCCTTGCGCGGGCGGCGCAGCGCGGAGACCGGGGCCTCGATCAGGTTCTCCAGCACGCTCAGATGCGGGAAGAGGTTGAAGTTCTGGAAGACGAACCCGATGTGGGTGCGCTGTCTGAGGACGTCCTTCTCCTTCAGCTCGTACAGCTTGGCGCCCGCGCGGCGGTAGCCGATGAGCTCCCCGTCGATGCTGATCCAGCCACGGTTGACCTTCTCCAGGTGGTTGATGGCGCGCAGCAGCGTGGACTTCCCGGACCCGGACGGCCCCAGGATCACCGTGACCTCGCCGGCGCGGACCGTCAGGTCGACACCGCGCAGCACCTCCAGCGGGCCGAAACTCTTGTGGACGCCATGGATGTCGACCATCACCTCGCTCATCGGCTGTCTCCCAGGCTCTTCAGAGGGTTCAGGGCCACGACGGAGTGGTGGCGCTGGGCGGCCGCCGCGCGCAGCTGGTGTACGAAGCGCCGGGCGCGCTGGAGCGGGGTGGGCGGCGGGGTGCGATTGGCGCCCCGGGCGTAACGGCGCTCCACGTAGTACTGGGCGATGGACAGCAGGGAGGTCAGCACCACGTACCAGGCGGTGGCGACCAGCAGCAGCGGGATCACCCGGCCGTTGCGGCCGTAGATCACCTGCACCTGGTAGAACAGCTCGCCGATCGACATCACATAGACCACCGAGGTCCCCTTGAGCAGACCGATGATCTCGTTGCCGGCGGTGGGCAGGATGGCGCGCATGGCCTGCGGCAGGACGATCCGGCGGATCTGCCGCAGTCGCGGAATACCGAGCGCCGCCGCGGCCTCCAGCTGTCCGTGGTCGACGGCGATGACGCCGCCGCGCACGATCTCGGCGGCATAGGCGGCCTGGTGCAGCGTCAGCCCGATGACGGCCGCGCCCAGGGTGCCGATGATGCTGTTGCTGTCGACGGACCAGAACACCGGTCCGAAGGGGATGCCCAGCCCCAGCCTCTCGTACAGCGCGCTCAGGTTGAACCAGAACACCAGCTGGACGATCATCGGGATGGACCGGAAGATCCAGATGTATGTCCAGGCCACGGTCTGCAGCAGGGGGCTGCGCGACAGCCGCATGAAGGCCAGGACGGTCCCCAGCAGGAAGCCCAGCACGGTGGCGTAGGCGGTGAGCTGGAGGGTGACCCAGACCGCCTGGACGATCGTCTCGGACAGGACGTAGTCGCTGAACACGCCCCATTCCCAGACCGGGTTGGCGGCCAGGCCGTGGACGAACTGGACGAGCAGCACGCTCACGGCGAGGGCAGCCGCCCACCGGGCGTAGTGCCGGGCGGGCACGACCGTGAGCGTCGCCGGGTCGTGTGGGGTGGGCGGAGAGTGGGGGCCGGCGCCCGGCGGAAGGGCGCCGGGCGGCGCGGCGGAGTCGGTGGTGAGTCCCATCGTGGCGTTCCTGCTCACTGGTTACTGGTGCTCGGGCGGATTGATCTGCGACGCGTCGATCGCGGAGGCGGCGGTGCCCCACTTGGTGAGGATCCGGGCGTACGTACCGTCCTTGATCAGCTCGTTCACGGCGGCCTGGAACGCCTTGGTGAGCGGGGAGCCCTTCTTGAAGGCGAAGCCGACGTCGAGACGGTGGTACTCACCCAGGAAAGTCGTCTGGGAGGCCGGCTGGGCCGCCTGGTAGCGCAGACCGTTGATGGTCGACATGATCACGTCTATCCGGCCTTGCTGGAGCGCGGTGAGGCTGGCGGCGTTCTCCGAGTAGGCCTTGACGTCGTACGGTTTCTTGCCGGCCTTCGCGCACACGCCCTTCTGGGCGATGAGGGTCGCCTCGAACGTGGTGCCGGCCCCGGTGCCGATGCTCAGACCGCACAGCTGGGTGAGGTCGCTGACCTTCGTCGTGAGGCCGGTGCTGCCCTTCTTCACGGCGAAGCCCTGGCCGTCGTTGATGTAGGTGACGAAGTCGATGGCTTTCAGACGTGCGGTGGTGACGCCGAAGTTGCCGGTGCCCACGTCGTACTTGCCGCTGCCCAGCGCCGGCAGGATCGTCTCGAACGCGGCATTCTGACGGTGCAGTTCGACGCCGAGGACCTTGGCCACCGCGTCGGCCAGGTCGATGTCCTGTCCGGCGGGCGCCTTGTCCGAGCCGTTGGGGTAGTACGCCCCCGGCGGGAACCCGATCGAGCTGCCGACGCGCAGGGTGCCCGCCGCGCGTACGTCGGCGGGCAGCAGGGCGGCGACGGCGTCCACCTTGCGCACGGCGGCGACCGGGTCGCCGCTGGGGACGGGGGCCCGGGCTCCGACCGCGGCCGTACCGTCGCTGTCACCGGAGCCGCAGGCGGTCAGCACGAGGAGCGGCAACAGCATGAGGGAGGCGACGCCTCGCGGACGGGTTCTGATGCTGAGACGGTTCACAGTGCGGTGGCCTTTCCGGTGCTGAGGTGTTTCTCGAAGGGCAGCGGGCCGATGGTTTCGGGGTCGGCCTCCGTGTCGAACAGCGGTGTGTAGCCCATGGCCAGGTACAGGCCGCGGGCCTCCGGCTGGCGCGGCCCGGTGGTCAGGAAGAGGCGCCGGTAGTGACGGGCACGCGCTTCGCCCTCCAGTTCGGCGACGACGCGGCGGCCCAGACCGCGACGCCGCCGAGCGGAGTGCGTCCAGATCCGCTTCAGTTCGGCCGTGGTGTCGTCGTACCGACGGAAGGCGCCGCCCGCGACCGGCTCACCGCGCTCCAGGACCAGCAACAGGACGCCGCCGTACGGCGCGGTGAACTGCTCGTTCGGGTAGCGGGCGAGTTCGGCACGGGCGTTCCGGCCGTAGCGCAGCGCGTACTCGTCACCGAGCTCGCGCAACAGCGGTGCCACGCGTGGGTCGCCCACCGTGGCATGAACGACCGTCTGCTCGGCCGAGCTTGAGGGTGAGGGGATGAGGGAGGTCATCCCTCCACCGCCGCACGGTTCCGCGTGCCGCGCACCGCGCGTTCGGCGTCGCACGCGCACCCCTCGCCGGAGGCGGCGCCGCAGCGCGAGGTCGCTTCAACATCCTGGTGGGGAGCTGCGGTGCCGAGGAATCGCACAGGCATGGGGGTGGCCTTTCAGAGAAGACAGCACACAGGCATGGCGGAACAACCCCTGCACGACAGGCAGGTATGAACCGTCAGAGAACGAGCCATTACAGGCGTGACGACGCCAGGCATCGGGAAATACGGTGGGGCGGCAGCACGCGCCAAGGGGAAAAACGGCCCGCGTCGGGGATCACCGAAGGAGGGAAGGGCCGATCAGACAGCCCGCTGCCGAGTCAGACGCAACACGCGGCGGACCACACCCGACCGAAGTCGATGTGGCCACGCGAGACCAAGCGCTGCTGGGCGTTCATGGGATCAATTGAGCAGGCCAACCCGCTGTTCGTCAAGCATCGCCCGGATACCGGACCGTACGGCAGCGATCCCCGGGCGCTGTTGACACATCCGTACCGCAGACACATACGATCGACGCGGATCCGGCTGCGCCCTGCGCGGCAGCCTCTCCGGCCGCGTTGAGGGACGCGGCGACCGTGACGACACCGAGCCCCGGCCCCACCACGGCCGCGCGCCACCCGCGCCGGGCACCTCCGCGCACCTCCGCGCATGCCCCGGGTGGGTCACCCACGCCAGCGACTCCCTCCTCCGCAGAGGCCTCCGATGCTCACGCCTTCCGAAGTCACCGCCCCCGACGCCGATCCCGCCCCCGACGCCTATCCCACCCCCGGCCCTTCCGCGAAGGATGCGGCAGCACCGGGAACAGCCGGCCCCGACCTGCCACGGATCGTGCCACGTCGGCACATCGGCCGCTGGCTGGCCGCTGCCGCCGCGCTGCTCGCGGCCTCGATGGCGCTCAACTCCGTTGTCCGCAACCAGGCTTTCCAGTGGGAGGTGGTGGGGCAGTACTTCACCACTGCCGCCGTACTCGACGGGCTCCTGCTGACCCTGTGGCTCACCGGCGCGGTCATGGTGCTCGGGTTTCTGCTCGGCACTGTGCTGGCGGTCATGCGCCTCTCCCATAACCCGGTGCTGCGCACGCTGAGTTGGGGCTATGTATGGATATTCCGCTCCACGCCGCTCCTGGTGCAGCTGCTGCTCTGGTTCAACATCGGCGCGCTGTATCCCACGCTCGGCCTGGGTATCCCGTACGGTCCTCAGTTCGTCACCGTCAAAACGGTGAACCTGCTCGGCCCCACCCTCACCGCAGTGATCGGCCTGACCCTGCACGAGACCGCGTACGCCGCCGAGGTGATCCGCGGCGGCATCCTGTCGGTCGAAACGGGGCAGACCGAGGCAGCCCAGGCGCTCGGCCTGAGCAGGCACCGCACCCTGCGCCGCATCGTCATCCCGCAGGCCATGCGGTCCATCGTGCCCACCGCGGGAAACATGCTGATCGGTACGCTCAAGGGCACCAGCATCGTCAGCGTGCTGGCCGTGCACGACCTGCTGCACTCGGTCCAGCTGATCTACAACCAGACCTACCAGGTCATCCCCCTGCTGATGGTCGCCACCCTCTGGTACCTCGCGGTCACCACCGTGCTGAACGTGGCGCAGTTCTACCTTGAGCGGTACTACGCGCGGGGCACCGCCCGCGCGCTGCCACGCACGCCACTCCAGCGGATGCGCATCCGCCTGACCGCCTTGCGCGCCTGGCTGCACAAGGCGACCGCCACCGATGCGCGGGCTGCGCTGGGCGGCGAGCGGGACGGACGTGGGGCAAACCGCCCGGGTGCGGGATGAGTCCCGCCTCGCGGTCGTCAGCTCGGCGAGAGCGCCGAAACGCTCGGGGATCGCGTCGGTGCCGACGGGCCGGTCACGTCCAGGCGGGTGCGGCCGAGCCGGCATGCGAGGAAAAATCCACGGGAGCGGACGGCAGGGCGCTGCTACGGTCGGGCGCCATGAGCTGGCTTCCCGATGACTTCGTCCACCCCGTCCTCGTACCGCTGCCAGGCGGTGATCATCACCTGCGGCCGATCCGGGAGGCGGACACCCCGCTCGACTATCCGGCTGTGATGGGTTCGCGCGAGCGCCTGTGGACCATCTACGGTCCCGCCTGGGGCTGGCCCGCGGCCACCATGACGTACGAGGCCGACCAGGCCGACCTGCTGCGGCACGAGAAGGAGATCGCCGCACACCAGTCCTTCAACTACGCGCTGTTCGACGCGGCGGAGACAGCACTGCTCGGCTGCGTCTACATCGACCCACCGGAGAAGGCCGGCGCGGACGGGGAGATCTCGTGGTGGGTGGTGGACGATCTGGTGGGCAGCAAGGTCGAACAGGGCCTCGACGCGCTGGTGCCGCAGTGGATCGCCGCCGACTGGCCGTTCGAGCAGCCGCGCTTCCTCGGCCGTGAGATCTCCTGGTCGGACTGGCTCGCCCTGCCGCAGCATCCCCACGCGTAACTGGGACGAGACCCTGTAGGTCGCCGGACCGGGCCGGGGCGGCGCAGAGGTGCCGCCGATCTTCACACAAGTAACATCCAGGTCATGTCTCTAAGCACCAAGCTGGAAGGTTCGGCCAAAATAGGGCTGGCGCTGCTGGGCGTCGCGGCCCTCGCCACCTCGCTCAACCGGGCAACGCACACCGACGAGGGCGCAGCGAACTGGATCTCGTACTTCACCAATCTCTCCAACCTGCTCGGCGCCGCCGTTCTGCTGGTCGGCGGCCTGGCCCTGTTGCGCGGCACCCGCCCGGTCCCCGACCTGTTGCGCGGCGCCGCCACCCTCTATCTGGTGATCACCGGAGTGGTGTACTGGGCTCTGCTGGCCGGCACCATCGATGCGAACACGATCATCTGGGCCAACAACGTGGTGCACGGCGTCATGCCGGCCGTGTTCCTCACCGACTGGCTCCTGCGGCCTCCACTGCGCCGCATCCCCTGGACCCAGTCTCTGCGGTGGTTGGTCTTCCCGCTGCTCTACCTCGCCTACTCGCTACTGCGCGGGCCGCACGCGGGTTGGTACCCGTACGACTTCCTCGACCCCCGCGAGCCGGGAGGCTACAAGCACGTGGCGACCTGGTCAGTGATCATTACGCTGGCCTTCACGGGGATGGCGTCGCTGCTTGTCCTGTACGCCAACGCGCGCTGCAAGAGGGGAGGAACCGGCGCCAGCGAGCACGAAGACCGCGACCGGGATTTGATGCCGACCTGAGAGTCGCCGCGCAGGCGGCCCGACCGGAGTGGGCCCTATGGACGGGACGGAGACGGTCGTGCGGTGTGAGTTCTGCTCCGCCCGGTCCGCCGCACGGGACCTCTCATGGGCCTGCGCTACTACGAGGAGCAGGGACTCCTGGAGTCCTACCGTCTCGACAGCGGACACCGACGCTACGACGACAGCGCCCCCGCCGTCGTCGGACGCATTCGCGCGCTACTGGACGCCGGCCTGCCGACCCGGGTCATTCGCGACCTGCAACCGTGCATTCGCCAGGACGGTACGGTCGCCGAATGCAAGCTGGAGACCCTCCAAGAACACCTCCAGGGTCTGGACGACCGCATCTCCGCGCTACTGGAAACCCGCACCTCCCTGGCCGGGCCCATCTCCGCCACCCAGGCCCGCGAGCTGACCCACCGGTGCCGACATGACCCTCCTTGTGTTTCGTTATTCGAACCGCTAGCATCCAAAGCGTTTCTGATTTCGAAACGAACTCAACGGGAGAGCCGATGTCGCGGATAGCGCTGCTGGAACTGCCGTACACCGACCAGGCCGGCGAACTACTCGCGCGCATGACGCCGGGGGACGCCCCGCCGATCGGAGTGCTCCCGAGGTTCGCCAGAAACCTCTGGGTGGTCGGCGCCATGCACGCGTGGGGTCGCTATGAATGGGGCAGACAGCCGACATCTCTGGGCGGAGTTCGTCATGCATAAGTTGGTGGTCCTGTATTCCGAGCCCGCCGATCCCGACCACTTCCGCGACTACTACGTGACCAACCACCTTCCGCTGGTCATGAACTGGCCCGGCCTGCTTGCGTGGCGCTACAGCTTCGACGTGGCGGCGACCGAGGGAGAAGCGCCGTATTTCGCGGTCTTCGAGGGCGACTTCGCCGACGCCGCCGCCATGGCCGCCGCGCGGGCATCGCCGTACGGCCAGCGGCTGGCCGCCGATGTCGCCAACTACGCCACCGGCGGTGCGGTCATCCTCCACTATCCGGTGCATGAGGGCACCGGGTAGAAACAGACCGGTACGCTCCGGACGCGTTCGGTCGGCCGTTGTGACCCCGTTGTGACCAGTGCCGGCCAGGTCCGGCCAGCGGCGGACGCCGTACGCGGTTGGCGGTTCGTTGAGCGTCGAAGGAGGGCCGATGTCCTGGCCTGATGTCACGGTGGTTGATGCGTGCGTGCGGCGCGACGGCCGGGGCGGTAGCCCCACGGCCGTCACCGACGACGACCCGGCGGCGACGGATGCGGACCGGCGTGCGGTCGCCGCTGCGGCCGGCACCTCGCACGCGGCGTTCCTCGGCCGGGGGCGGACGCCGGACGGTGGCCGGCCGGTCCGGTTCTTCACCGCCACCGCCGAACTGTCCGGCTGCGGCCACGGCACCGTTGCCGCTCAGGCCGTCCGGTTGACCCGCGCCGCGCTGGGCGAACTGAACGACCGCCAACACACCGGCGGGCGCACATTCGACACCGTCGCGATCCGCCGCCCAGCCGGCATCGAGGTGTGGTTCGACCAAGGCCTCGTCGCGCTGCGTCACCCGGCACCGGATGAGCGCGCCGCGATCGTCACCGCGCTCGGGCTCACCGCGGACGATTTCCATCCGGCCGACGTGCCACGGGTCGCCGCGCCCGGCGCACCACGCATGTTGGTGCCGGTCCACGACCGTGCGACGCTGCTCCGAGTCCGCCCGCACCTCGGCAGGCTGACAGCGGCGTGCCGGCGGTACGGGCTCCTCGGGTGTTTCGTGTACGTACCGCCGGTGGGCGACCGACCGGGCGCGGCGAGGATGTTCGCACCGGCGATCGGTGTCGACGAGGACGTCGCCAACGCGAACAGCACCGGCTGCCTGGCCGCCCACCTGCTGGACACCACAGGGGCGCAGACAGTCGCGATCGAGGTGGAGCAGGGCGACACCCTCGGTCGACCGGCCAGTGTGCTCGCTTCGGCCCGACGCGGGCCGGCGGGCATCACGACCCGGGTCGGCGGGTTGGCGGTGGTCCGCGACGGGCACTGAGGCGAGGCCAGAGCGTATTTCTTTTGGACCGACCGCAGGAGCTCCAAGTGTGCGGTCAGCGGGCGATCGAGATCGCGAAGGGCTTGAATCCGCTCGACCGGATCACATGCGGTACGAACAGTATCGCGGCCTCGGTGGCACGGGCGGTCCGTATGCCGCCGAGATCAGTGATCCACTCGTTGCGCCAGCCCAGGTCGTTGAGCAGCTCACGGACGGTCTGCTTGGCCTGCGGGTCCTCGCCGGAGAGAAAGACGTCGGGCGACTGAGCGAGCGCAGCCGGCGCGGTCATCACCGGGAAGAGCATGGTGTTGAGAGTCTTGACGACGCGCGTGTCAGGGAGCGCTTGCTGGAGTTGCTCGGCAAGGCTGGAGCCGGGATAGATCAGATCGGCGGGCAGTCCGTCCGGTCCGTCGACGGTGGCGTTGGAGACGTCGACGAGGATCTTGCCGCGAAGTTCCTCACGCAAGGCGACGAGGCGGTCCAGTGAGCCCTCGCCGGGGGTGGCGTTGATGACGATCCGGGCTGTCCTGGCAGCGGCGGCGGCAGCGCCCGGCGTACGGTCCGCCACGGTCACCTCATGCCCCGCCCGGGTGAGAGCTGCGGCCAGGTTGCCGCCGACGCGGCCGTTACCGAGAACTGCGATCGTGGTCATGATGGAACTGGTCCTTCCGTGCGTACAGGTTGGGGGGTTGTGGTGTGCGGTCAGCGTGAGAGCGTGGCGACGGCCTCGGCGTGGACGCCGGGCGCGGCAGCCAGGAAACTCTCGCTCTGCGGGTTCCAGGGTCGGCCCTCGGCGTCGGAGAGCTTCCCGCCGGCCTCGACGACGAGCAGTGCCCCGGGCAGCAAGTCCGCGCGGGCGCCCGCGAACTGCCAGAAGGCGTCGGTCCGTCCGGCGGCCACGTCCAGCAGGTGCAGAGTCGCGGGCACGGCGGTACGGACGACTAGCGCATCGAAGAGCATCGCAGTGATCGAGTCGCCCACGCGCCGCACGACTCTCTCGTCCTCGTCCGGCCGGGCCTGGCTGGTGGCCACGATGCTCAGGCCGAGCTCCGCGGTCGGGGAGACGTGCAGCGGTCGGCCGTCGAGGTAGGCGCCCGCGCCGGTGAGCGCGGTGTAGGTCTCGCCGGTCAGGGGCAGGTGGACCGCGGTGAACACCGGCTGGTTCTCACGTACGAGGGTGGCGGTGACCGCCCACTCCGGCAGGGCGTGCAGGTGGTTGACGTTGCCTTCGGCCGGATCGACGACCCACCATTCGCCGGGCGGCAGCGCCCCGCCGTCCAGTTCGTCCTCCACCCAGCCGGCATCCGGGCGCAGCCGCGTGAGACGGGGGCGCAGGATCTCGAGGGCCGTGTCGTCGTTGGCGGCGAGCGCGTGCATGAGCTCCTGGCGGGTCCGGTAGCGGACCACCTCGCCGAAGCGCTCGCGCAGCGCCGAACCGGCCGCGCGCACGGCGTTCGCCGTCTCGCCGAGCAGGGCGGCGTCGTCGCGGGCGACGTCAGTGGTCTGCGGTGTTTCAAGCATGGTGAAGCTCCTGTGTGAGAAGGGGTGTTGAGGCCATCGGGCCAAGCGGTGCGTTCCGTCGTGCGTTCCGTCGTCCGTTCGCATCTCGAAGGTATCCAGCTCGCTAATTAACTTCAAATGCATGTAAAGCACGGATAGGTTTACTCATATGCAATTGGATTTGAACCTGCTCGCCGCCCTCGACGCACTGCTGGAGGAGGGAAGCGTGGCCGGGGCGGCCGCGCGTCTGCACGTCACCTCCCCCGCGATGAGCCGGAGCCTGGGCCGCATTCGGCGGACGACCGGGGACCAGATCCTGGTCCGCACCGGCCGCACGATGACCCCGACGCCGTACGCGATCGCCGTACGCGAACAGGTGCATGAGCTGCTGCACCAGGTCCAGGGGGTGCTGGCCCCGAGCCGTGAACTCGACCTGGAATCACTGGAGCGCACTTTCACACTCCGCTGGCACGACTCGCTGGTCGCCGCGAGCGGCCCCCCACTGCTCGAGGCCGTGCGCGCAGCGGCGCCGGGCGTACGCTTGCGCTTCCTCGCGGAATCGAGCGTCGACACCCCCGAGTTGCGACGCGGCGAGGTCGACCTGGAGGCGAACGCCAACCGTCCCAGCGCGCCCGACATCCGTGCCGAGAACGTGGGCGAGAGCCCTCTCGTCATCGTCGTGAGGCGGGAACACCCCCTCACCCGTGTCCCGGCCGTCACCGTGGAGCAGTACGCCGCAGCCGAACACGTCACCGTCTCGCGGCGTGGAAACCTCACCAACGCCCTTGACGACGCCCTCGCCAGCCTCGGCCTCACTCGCCGTGTGGTGGCGACCGCGCCCACGGAAGCGGCCGCACTGCAGTTCACGCGCGGCACCGACCTCCTGATCAGCGTGCCCGAAGCCACCACCCGCTCAGCGGTCGCCGACCTCGGCCTGGTCGTACTTCCCCTCCCGCTCGAACTGCCCCCGGCACCGATATACCTGTCGTGGCATCAGCGCTACGACACCGACCACGCCCACACCTGGCTGCGCGGACTGGCGCGAACCGCGCTGGCCACGTGCGCGGCGTCGCCGTGACGCCTCGGACAAATCTGTCCGTCCGGTGTGCCTACCGCGTGACGGTTCGGTGGGCGGAGCCCGCGAGGCGGTCGGCGAGTGCGAGGACGCGGTCGCGCAGTTCGTCCGGGCGCACGATGACGAACGGGAGGTCGAGTGCGGCGAGCACCGCAGGCAACCAGTCGAGCCGCTCGGCCCGTAGCTCAACGCTGAACCAGCGCTCGCCAGCCCGGCCCTCGCCAGTGGGGTCCCCACCAGCCTGGCTCTCGCCTGCCGCAGGCTCGTACTCCTCCAGGATCGCCACGCCGGCGGGAAGGTGGGCACGGATCTGCTCGATGCTCCCCTGAATGCGCAGGGTCACCTCGTACCGGTAGGCAGCGGTAGCGAATCCTGACAACACGCGCTGCGCCGGACTCGGCCCCGTGGGCTCGTCGAAGGAGCCGGGCAAAGCCCTCGCGTCGGCGATGCGGTCGAGCCGGAGGGTGCGGTCCTGGCCGATTCGGGGGTCCGCGCCCGTGACGTACCACCGGCCCGCGTGGGCGACGATTCCGTAGGCGTGCAGCGTGCGGTGGCTGGGCCGGCCGTCGCGGTCGGTGTAGCGGAGGGAGACCGGTCGGCGGTGGCGCACCGCGTCGGCGAGGGTGAGCAGGATGTCGGTGTCCGGAGTCGCGGGCTCACCAGGCTGATCCGTGAAGTCGAGAGCGTCCAGAAGCGTGTCGAGCCGACGGGCGAGGTGTTTGGGCAGGACCCGCCGGATCTTCGCCGAAGCCGTCTCGCTTGCCGTGTGCTGTGTGTTCAGACCCGCTCGGCGGCCGGCGACCAGGCCGAGCAGTACGGCCAGAGCCTCGTCGTCGCTGAGCATGAGCGGGGGAAGGCGGTGACCGGGGGCGAGGCGGTACCCGCCGTAGCGGCCACGCACCGACTCCACCGGTACGTCGAGGTCGATGAGCTGTTCCACGTACCGCCGCACCGTGCGCTCTTCGACGGCGAGCCGGTGGGCGAGTTCGGCCGCGGTGCGGGTGCCGCCCGATTGCAGCAGCTCCAGGAGTGTCAGCACGCGGCCGGCAGGGCGAGGCATGTGCACAGCTTAGGCGGATACCGGACCGATTCTGTCCGCTATTCGTCCTAATCTGCGTGGCGTAAGTGACACACCCAGCCACCAGCCAGGGAGCCCCTGATGCGTTTCGTTTCGATCCGGATCATCACCAGCGACGTCAGCCGCCTCGTCGAGTTCTACGAGCGGGCCACCGGGGTGCCGGCGATATGGGCCACCGAGGACTTCGCCGAACTGCGCACCACCGGCGGGGCCGCCCTCGCCATAGCCGGTACCCGCACGGTCCCGCTGTTCGCACCAGGCTCCGCGCGCCCGGCGGACAACCACAGCGCGATCATCGAGTTCCTCGTCGACGACGTGGATCGCGTCCACCGAAACCTCACCGGTTTCGTCACCGACTTCGTCAACGAGCCCACCACCATGCCCTGGGGCAACCGCTCACTGCTGTTCCGCGACCCCGACGGCAACCTCGTCAACTTCTTCACCCCCGTCACCCCGGCGGCTGTCGAGAAGTTCACGCACGGCCTCTCGCGCTGAGGCACGTGACCGCGTTACGGCCGAGCGCGCACCCTCAGCTCACGAACGCAATCACCAACGCCTGCCGATCCTACCGATCGCCGATCGCCAGATCACCGCGGTGTTCGCGCATGATCGCGGCGGCCTGGGCGAGACTATGTGGGATGGATAGTGCCCCGGGCGGGGCGGTTTTGTCCCCGGGGAGGAATGGCGCCTGTGCTCAGGAATCGAGCACGGCGGCGATGGCTTCGATCTCTACGAGCTGGCTGTCATAGCCGAGCACGGTGACACCCATCAATGTGCTCGGCACGTCGTGGTCACCGAACGCATCCCGGACCACCTCCCACGCCGCCACCAGGTCTTCGCGCCGGTGGGAGGCAACGAGAACACGGGTGCTGATGACATCCTGCAGCGACGCGCCCGAGTCCGTGAGAGCGGTCCGCATGTTCTCCACCGCCCTGGCCGCCTGCCCCGCGACGTCCCCGATCGCCGCGGTGGAGCCATCCTCGTTCAAAGGGCATGCTCCGGCCAGGAAGATCAGCCGCGACTCGGCCGGGGCCGTGGCCGCGTACGCGTACTCCGCAACATCGGACAGGGAGTCAGAACGAATCAATGTGACAGCACGCGGCACGGGCTTCCTCTCGCAGCAGTTCCAGTTGCCCTCACGACCCTCTCAGAGGCCGACTCCGCATTCGACACATTTTCCTGCTGGACGATGCTCTACGAGGTGGCAGCACAGGCGCCCCGGCGTACGAGGAGGGGCGGGCGAACAGGGGGACGGCCCGGGTGCACGGCAGCCGGAGCACGCCCCCTTTCCCAGAGAGGAGGGGCCGGCCCATCCCGCACGCCGGGCCGGCCCCTCCCCCACCACCTTGGTCCCGACTGGATTCGTGGCTGACTACTACCTGTCCACGGCGTCGGTCACACCCTGCCAGCTGTCCAGGTCCGCGATCCGCGCCTCCAGAGCCGGGCGCATACCCGTCGCGCTGGAGACGCCAAGGGCCAGGCGCAGCGGGGGGTTGGGGCTGTCGACGGCGGTCCGGATGCCTGCGGCGACCCGCGCTGCGGCGGAGAACGCGGACGCCGGCATCTCCCCGATGCCCTTCTGAACCTCGCGGACGGTCTGGTCGTAGTCACTCAGGCTTGCTGCGACATCGAGGTTGGCCAGGAAGGGGGTCGCGGTCATCCCGGGCTGGGTGATCGTCACCTTGATGCCGAGCGGTGCGGCCTCGGCCGCGAGCGCGTCCGAGAGGCCCTCGACCGCGTATTTGGTGGCGGCCAGCAGCCCCACGCCGGGATGGGCGGACTGCCCGTAGACCGACGAGCCCTGGAGGATGTGCCCGGAACGCTGGGCGCGGAGCACCGGCAGCGTTGCCCGGAGCACGTTGAGCACTCCGAAGACATTGGTGTCGAACACGGCGCGGGCTTGCGCGTCGGAGGCCTCCTCGACGGCTCCGAACAGTCCGTATCCCGCGTTGTTGGCCACGACGTCGATACGGCCGAACCGTGCGAGCGTGCCGTCCACCGCGTCTTGGACGGATCTCTCGTCACGTACGTCCGCCTGGAGGAGAAGCAGCCTGTCGCCGTGCTCTTGCGCCAGTTCGCCCAGGGAGGAGGTGTCGCGGGCGAGTGCCGCGACGTTTTCGCCGTTCTCGAGTGCCTGGAGGGTCAGTTCGCGGCCGATGCCGGACGTCGCGCCGGTGATCAGCCATGTGCGGAGGTGGGTCTGGTGGTTGAGTGCCTCAGTCATGTTGCGACCGTAAGCCGTTAGCTCGCAACTCGTCAATTGAGATCGGTTGGGAAGTTGCCTACTAGTTGGAGTAGCTCCTCCTGCGCTGCTGTACTGTGAGTGGATGAGCACTCCGGCAGCCGGATCCCGCAAACCCAGCCCACGCACCGTCACGCCGACGGCGGAGACGGTTCTCGCGTTCGTGAATACGCGCGCGGACGGATCGGGCCGCCAAGAGCTGTTCGGGGACGGGGACTCGTTCGCGGCCTGGCTGGCGGAGCGCGACGAGTTCGGCGGCGAGACCGTGGTCACCGACGCTGACGCCGCGGTCGCGCGCGAGCTGCGTGATGCCCTGGTGACTCTGCTGCTCGCACACTCGGGCGATGAGGAAAGCCTGGGTGAACCCCTGCTGCGCGCCGAGCGGCACCTGCGACGTGTGGGGGCGCTCTACCCGCTTGCGACAGTGGTCACGGCAGGCGGTGCAGAGCTGGCCTCGCCACAGGCGGGGGTGCCGCGCGTGTTCGGAACCGTACTGGCCGCGGTGACGATGTTTGCGCAGAGCAGCGACTGGGGGCGCATCAAGGCGTGCCGCAACCCCCCATGCCATTTCGGCTTCTTCGACCGCACCCGCAATGGCGGAGGACTGTACTGCAGTACTGGCTGCGGCTCCCAGGTGTCCATGCGGAAACACCGCCAGCGGCAGCAGCGTGGCGGTGGGGCGCCGTCCGAGGCGTGAGCCTCTTTTCCAGCGGGGAAGGCTCTCCCGACGGGCAGACGCAAGGACCATTACCCGTTCCGGGCTGCTTGCTACTTCGCCGGAGCCGTTGGAGAGCGGGGAAGCAGGGGCGCTGCATCATCGTCTGCGGCCAGGCGACTTCCCACTTGTCGGCTGGCTGTCGGCGGGGAGTCTGAACTGGTCACCGACAGGACGGCGGCGGTGGGACGGCCATCCCAGCCTTCGCATGGACCGAGGAGCCGCCCGGCGCCCGGCTTGTCTTCGGACAGCTGACAGAGACCGCCGAGAAAGAGACTGCCTCCTCAAGGATTTCGGTCGACATTGCCATGCGCCGGTGGCCGAAATTGCCAGGCAGCCCGACGATCGGAGACATGCTGCACATCCACTTCACCGAAGCCGACCTCCGTCAGGTCACCGTCGCGCCCGTCCCCAACGCCCTGCTGGAAGCCGCCCTCAGCGTGCGCTACTTACGCACAGGAAGCACCGGTTCGATACGCCCACGTCCCGGACTGGCACACTGGCGCAAGACGATCGCCCGGAGCGCGGCCCCCCGAGCCGGCGTGCTGCTGCACCTGGATCCCCGCCAAGGGGGCCTGCTCGACTTCTTCATCCACCCCCACACCCCCGAGCTGCACGCCGCTGTCGAACTCGCCGCCTCCACCCCCACATCGGAGCTCGCATCCGAGATCGCCTTCCTCGACCGCCGTGCCCGCGAGACGCCCCCGTTACGCGAGCTCGCAGACGGCACCTCCAAGGGCCGGAGGATCCTGGCAGACGACTCGCTGCGCTACTTCGCTTCCACCCTCGCCCCTCTCTGGCCCCGGATGCAGTCCACCGCCGTCGCTGACCGGGCGCTGCGCGCCGAGGCACTGCTGAGAGGCGGCGTCGACGCCTTGCTGGCCACTTTGGTCCCCGGCTGGTTCTGGCAACCACCGATCTGGCACGTCCCCTCCTCGTGTGCTCCCACCGACGTGCTGCTGGACGGAGAGGGCCTGACCCTCGTTCCGTCCTACTTCGCCCTGGAACCGATGTATCTGCGCCGTCCCGGCCAACCGTGGCTACTGACCTACCCCCTGCACTCTGACGAACCCCCCACGCGTGCCGCCGACACCCTCGGCCCCCTGCTGGGACGCACCCGTGCCGCAGTCCTGGCGAGCCTGCGCCACCCTGCCACCACCACCCAGACAGCCGACCGCGTCGGCATCTCACTTCCTTCGGCAAGCGAGCACACGACCGTCCTGCGCAACGCCGGGCTCATCACCACCACCCGTACCGGCACGGCCGTCCTCCATACCCTGACCCCCCTCGGCGCAGCCCTACTCGGCCAGGACAACTCCGCCAGATGACCGCCACTCTGTCCCCCAGCAAGGCGCGGGCGACTGTGGAACCAGCGGCGAAGCCAAAGACGTGATCAGCGCTGTCGCATCCAGGGGCGCCGAGACCGTCACCATCGCCTCCACGTCGGTGCGTCCGCCGGGGATGTCGGACCGGTACTCGTACGGCCACGGCCCCCGCACTTCGGCAGCACCCTCCCGACCTGGCACTAGGACGATTCTAGGACGGTTGACGGGAGCGTGCCCGTAACGTCACCGCAGTCCGAATCGCCGAAGGCAAGGGGGCACGGGATGCGCGCGGAATCGCTGGGCGAGAAGACATCGGCTCTCTAGGTGGTCAGTTCTGTATCAGCCACGAAAAGCGCCGTCCTGAGACTGTCGTCTTCACGACAGCGTGCATCGAAGCCGAAACCGGCTCCCTCGCGCGAGCGACCCGTCGCAGTGGTCTAGCCGTTGCGCGTGCCGCCAGCCGAAACCGGCTGCGCGCGCGTGCCCCCCTCGGGACCCGAAAAGCCAGACACGATCAGCCACGGTCAATCCGATGTCCGCCCCCAAGCGGGGCCCGGGCCACTCATGGCAGGAGACAGCACCCATGCTCAAGCTCCCCAAGCCCCGACGCGCTATCGCCCTCACCGCCGCCACCCTCGCTCTCGCCGGCGGCGCCGCCATCGGCGCCGGCGGTACTGCGCAGGCCGCCACCACCAGTTGCACCACCATCAACATCGGCAACCCCGGCAACATCAACGTCGGTGGTGTGTACGCGGGCCAGGTGGAGCAGCAGTACGACGGCTGCGGCTACGTCCGAGCCCACTTCCAGTACTCCCACAGTTACTGGCTCGGTCACAGCGGCACCGCCTGGTCGGCACACCCCTGTGTGCAGACGCTCAACTACGTGGGCCAGGCGTGCGCCAGCGGTGACACCGTCGACGGCCCCCAGGACGTGTACTCCGGGTGGGTGCCCATCCACTCGGCCAACCCCGACACCTGGCAGGCGATCGTCACCATCCCCTACGGCTGTTCCCAGGCCGGCGGCTCCTGGCACGCCTACGCCAACGGCGCGAACTGGGGCGAATACTCCTCCTGCTGACCCACACCGCCAGGAGACCGAGGGACTCACCGTGACGGTGTGTCCAACCACACCGCCGTGCCCCACCACGGCGTAAGCGCTCCCGCAGCTGCCGTCAGATTCGGCGCCGAATCCAGGCAAGCCCAGAACCGGGCACTGCCCAAGTCCACGCATCCGCGACGGATCCGTATCCACGTGGTCCCTGGGCGCTTGACATCCCCACCAGGGCTTTTGCGCGTGCACGGCGAAAGCTACCCGTGGCCGCGCGCAACCGAAACCATACGTACGCACCACGGCACGAGTCAGGGCCAGGCGACCTCGCCGCGGTGAGCAGCGGCAGCGTGAGAACTCCAGCGGTTCCACTCCGCCTCGTACCGAGTGCGGGCTCGGGTCTCCTGAGGACCCGCCACAGACTGCCGTGGCCGGGCGCACCGCGATCTTCCTGCGGTACGAGAACGCCTCGGCCCCGGCGGAACCAAAAGTTCAACTCAACCGAACGAACTCAAGGAGGAATCCATGGTTGCGCTCTGGGGGCGCTACGCCCGCTACGCGATCAGCACGATGACCGCCGCGGTCTTCACAAGCGGCTGACACCCCTTCGCGGGTGATCGTCACTGATCGAACCTGAGCGGGTGGCCGGTGTCCCACTGGCCACCCGCGCCGCGAGGGGAGGCGAGGCACGTGTTCGGGACCATGGTCCGGCAGATCCAGTACGGCGCGCGGATGCTGCGAGGCGGGCGGCTGAGCGTCAGCGGCCTGGAGGGCACGGTGGCCGATCTGCGGGCCACGATCGAGGAGTTCGGCGAGCCCGGTGAGGAGGCCGCCGTAATGCTGCCGGGCGGCACGGAGCCGGATCCGCAGATCCAGCGGACGATGGCCGACCGCAGGCTGAAACTGACGGTACGGCAAGCGGCTGGACATGTTCCGTACTATCGCCGCCTCTTCGAGGAACTGGGCCTGAGCTCCCATGACATCTCCCTCGACACGCTCGCGCTGATCCCGCCGACGCCGAAATCGGCGCTGCGCGCCGCGTCGTCGGCGTTCGTCTCCGAGCGCTCCGAGCCGGTTCTGCTGGCCCAGACCACGGGGACGACCGGCACACCGACCGGTGTGTGGTTCTCGCGGTACGAGCTCGAACTCGCCGCCGCGCTGTCGGCCATGTCGTTCCTGATGGGATCCGCCCTGCGCAGCCGGCACATCGTGTTGAGCACGATCAGCTCGCGGGCGACCCTGGCCAAGCTCAACGTGCAGCGCGCACTGGCCATGGTCGGCGCCGGATTCATCGCCATGGGGACCGTGGACCCCCGGATCATCATCGACCGGCTCGCCACCCCCATGCGGCTGCGGGGCAAGGAGCCCCAGGTCTCCCACCTCATCGTGACCGCATCCGCCCTCGGCGGCCTCGTGCAGACCGCGGAACGTGACGGCTGGGCTCCTGCCGACTTCGGTCTGCGGCAGATCCTCGTCGGGGGCGAAGTGCTCAGCGACTCGCTGCGCAGCCGCGCCGAGGAGGCGTTCGGGGCACAGGTCACCGACACGTACTCGATGACCGAGACCATGCCGACCGCCGGGCTCGCGTGCGAGGAAGGCCACCTCCATCTGTCGGCCGAACAGGCCCACATCGAGGTGCTCGACCCACTCACCCACGCCCCGGCCGGACCCGGCGAGGCCGGCACCCTGGTCGTGACGCCGTACACGCAGTACCGCGACACCACGCTCCTGCTGCGCTACGACACCGGCGACCTCGTGCGCCGCCTGCCCGGCGCCGAACCCCCCACCTGCTCCCTGCACGGCATGCCCGCCACCTCACGGATCCTCGGTCGGCACAGCAACGGCTCGCCGGAACTGACCACGCGCGCCGTCCTGGACCGCCTCCAGGCTGAACGGCGACTTCCGCTGCCGACCCGGTATGCCTTGGCGGCAACCTCGGAGAAACCTCGGCTGTACGTGGTCGCGGACCGTCCGTCGCCGGCACTGCTGGCCCGGGTCGAGGAACGGTTCGACGATCTCCCGTTGAGTGGCGTCGTCCTGCTGGAGGATCCCGCCGACCTGCCCGAACCCTGCCGCGTCAGAGCCGATCTGACCGAGCACAGCTTCGAGCTGGCCTCCGCGCGTCGCCACCCGGTATGGAGTGCCCCATGAGCAAACTCGCCCAGGCGCTCACCCTGCTGGCCGCTCTGGCGGCGGTCATCGCACTCGCCGCGCAGTACCAGCGACGCGTCCGCATGCCGCGCCCGCCGGTGGGCCGCTTCGTCCGCTCGGACATCGCGGTGATGACCGTCACCCTGGTCTCGATGCCCTTCATCTACCTGCATCTGCCGCGCACCCTGACGACCTGTGCGTTCGGCGCGGTGTTTCTGGGCGCCTGTTCCATGGCCCTCGCCCCACTCGCCGGCGGGCGGCGCAGTGCGGCCGTGACGCTGGCCCTGGGTGCGTTCATCCTCACCGCCCATCTGGCGGGATGGGTGCCCGCGAGGATCGCCGCGGGTGACCTGCTGCTCGCCCTCGCGGTGATCGGGGTCAGCAACCTTTGGGCCCAGACAGGTATGACCGCGGGCCAGGTCGCGGCGCTGGCCGGTCTCCTCGCACCCTACGACCTGCTGGCGACGGGGCTGACCTCGGTCACCGCCCACCTCGTGCACCGTTTCGCGGGCATGCCGCTCGGGCCGATGCTGGCCGTCAACGACGGCACCTCACCCATCGGGGCGGGGCTCGGTGACTGTCTGATGCTGACGCTGTGGCCGCTCGTCGCCGCCAAGGCCTTCGGACGGGCGGCCGGCTGGTACGGCGCGATCATCGGACTGTGCGTGGTGTCCGTGGTCCTCGCGGCAGCCGTCACGGGTCGGGTCCACGGCGGTGTTCCGCTGCTGACCGGACTCGGCCCGTGCATCGTCGGGCAGTACGCCTACTGGCGCGGGCGCCGCGGACCTGAGCGCCGCACGGTCGAATGGCGCGGCACCGCCGTGGAACCGTCCGCCGACCCCTTCCACGACCAGGACGTGGCCGCCGCCCTGGCAATCGCCGACCGACACCCCGACGGAGAGTGGCTGGCCGTCACCGACGGCCGCGTCGTCGGCCACGCCCCCTCCCCCGGCCGCGCACGCCGCGCTGCCCGCGAGGCGGGGCATACCGCAGTGCCGGTCGTGGTCGCGGTGAGGGCACACGGCACAGCGCCGGAATAGGTCTACCCGGCCACGCCGCGTGCGTCACGGACGAGTGACCAGTGACCAGTGACCAATGACCGTCGGCTTGTTGGGCGCTGCTTACCGACGTGCTGGGTGACCGTTGACAGTGGTCGTCGTTCACCTGCATGTGAAGACGACCAAGATGATCCGTGTAGTCACAGCCGTCTGTATGACGGTGGCCGCAACGGCAGCGGCGGCGCCCTCGCACACTGGTTCCGTAGCGCCTGCTGCCGCCCCTGGGGCCGCCGACGAAACCTGCACTGCGGAGGCGGACGCCTACAGTTCCGACCGGTGGACCTCAGTGCGCTGGCAGAGCTGCCTCAGCACCTACGGCGGCACCCACGGCTCCTTCCAGGCGAAGTGCTGGGGCGGGCAGGTCATCGGCTGGAGTCAGATGACCTGCCGTGTCGGCGGAAAGTTCGAGATCCGTGACGGGCGGAAAAAGCTGGTGAAGAGCGTTGGTTTCGGACTGGTCTACAACGGGCTCAGCGACCAGCCCGCCCTCACCACCAACGCGTTCCGCTTCAACTGTGACGGATGGGCTCACGGTCAGTTCACCTTCAAGACCACCGGCGCCAAAGCCAAACTGACCGGAAACCACAGCAACTACGAGGCCGCCAAAATCCCCGACACCACGGTCACCCGCACCATGTGCTGAACGAGCCAACACCTACCAGCTACCCGAGTTGCCGGCCAGGACTTTGACGCCAGGTTCAAGAGGGCGTGCTCCTGGATCATCGCAGCACCTCGGTGCTCTGGTCCGCTGTGATGGCGGTGCGGAGCGGCAACGCGATGAGCAGCGCCACCGTGATGAGGACTCCGCTCGCCCAGAGCGGCCCGAGGGCCCCGGCTCGGGTGCTGAGGGTGGCCACAGCGATGACGGGGCCGGCGGCGGCGCCCACGTTGAGCGCGGCAGTCGCATACGAGCCTGCCATGGTGGGAGCCCCTGCGGCCTCGTGGAGGACCCGGGTAATCAGCGTGCCGCCCAGCGCGAACGACAGTGCACCCTGCGCGAATACGAGGACGAACAAGGCGAGCGGCTCTCTGGCCAGCACCGCCAGGGCCGGCCAGCCGATGAGCAGCAAGGGTCCGCCGACCGCGACGACCAGACCGGGTCCCCGGTCGGACAGCCGTCCGGCGACGGTGACGCCTGCGAAGGAACCAGCACCGAAGAGCATCAGCGCGACAGACACCCATATCTCGGCCAGCCCGGCGGTGCCGGTCACCACGGGCGCGAGGAAGGTGAGGCTGGCGAACGTCGCCGCGTTCACCAGCGCACCGAGCAGCATCAACAGGACCAACCGCGGCCTGGTGAGCTGAGCGAGCTCCACTCGCAAGGCCGGCCTTCCCGCCACCTCGCCCTCGTCGCGTCCCGCTGGGATTGCCTTCATGATGCCGAGAGCCGCGGGCAGACAAAGAGCGGCTACAGCCCAGAATGTGGCCCGCCAGCCGAGCAACGTGCCGAGCACCGATCCCCCAGGGACACCGGCGATGGTCGCCACCGTCGTGCCCGACAGCAGCACCGCCAAGGCGCGTCCTTTCCGGTCGGGCGGGACCAATGCGGTGGCAGCCGTCAGAGCGACCGCCAGGAACCCTGCGTTCGCGAGCGCGGCGACAATCCGGGTAGCGAACAGGACGGGGAAGCTGGCGGTGCAGGCACCCACGGCGTGAGCTGCCGCGAAAACGAGCACAAACCCGAGGAGGCCGGCGCGCCTGGGCCAGGTACGGGCAAGTACGGCCATGAGAGGGGCACCGACCATCATGCCGATCGCGAACGCCGAGGTGAGAACCCCTGCTGTCCCGACGGTGACGTCAAGATCTGAGGCAATATCGGGCAAGAGGCCCGCGAGCATGAACTCCGAGGTCCCCATGGCGAAGACCGCCAGGGCAAGCAGATACAGCGGCAGAGGCATCGAGTGGCTCCGAGGTGAGAGAAACACGAGAAGGTCATCTCGTCACCGCGGCCAGTCCCCAGCGCACACTCGTCGTACCGCACGGAGCGGCTTGACGACAGGGCTACGAGCTCAGTGGTTCAGGGGGCTGACGGCGTGACCGAAAGCCCCCACCGTGTCTGACTCAGGACTCGACATGGTCCGTACGCTACCCCGCCAATGGCCGCCGAAGCACACAGGTTTCACCGGCATGAAATGCCTTACCAGCGGCAGGCCCCGTACCAGCCGATATTCCTACCGCAGGTCACCGTGAGGTCAGCTGGAGATTCGGGGGAACACGACGTTTCGGGGCGCGCCCTCGGCGCTGTGCCGGTCGCGTGCAGGGCTTGCCGTGAGTCGCATCTGTAGCGTCTGGGGGCGTGCGGTCGCCGCCCGCCTGTCACGAGGACGGCAGCCCCTTGGCGTCCCTGAGGATGGCCCCCGCCAGTTTTGCTCCGGTCAGTTTCGCGCCCGTCAGGTCCGCGCCGGTCAGATTCGCACCGGTCAGATTCGCCTGGCGTAGATCGGCTCCTGTGAGATCCGCCCACGCGAGGAGGGCGCCTGTGAGGTCGGCGCCCCTGAGATCAACCGCCGAGAGGCGAGCGGAGATGAGGTCGGTGCCGCGTAGCACGGCGCAGACGAACGACTGCTCTTCCTGTGGCGACAGCCCCGACACCGACACCAACATGTTCCGGTCGCAGAACTCGACCTTGCGCAGGTCGAGCTGCGGCAGGAACGCCTTTGTGAGGTCGGCCTGGGAGAAGCTGGTCCCGGTGAGGTTCCTGGCGCACGGTCCGATTACGCAGAAGATTGTCCCCTGCAGTTTTGCCCGGGTGAACTTCGTGCCTTGGAGGTCGGTCCCGGGGAACTCGGCCTTGGAGAGGTCAGCGGCGTCGAAGTCGGCACCGCGCAGGTTCGCGCCCTTGAACGTGGCCCCGGTCAGGTTCGCGCCGTACACGGCGGCGTCGGTGAGCTTTGCGCCGTCCAACCTGGCCTTCGGCATGTCCGCTCCACCCAGATCCACGCCGCTCAAGTCCGACTCGGTCATGACCACGCCCGGAAGGTGGATGGAGCGGGCTTGGACGACTTGCGTCGGCTTCCAGCGCGGCAGCGAAGTATGGCTCAGGTCGGTCTCCACCCCGCCGTCCCGGTCAGGGCGGCGGCGTACGAGCACGTCCATCGCGGCCTGGACATCCGGGGCGGGCGCAGGCGTGGTGGCCGGCAGGGGCGCGTGACGCCGTACATAGGCAGTGAGTACGGAGACGACTGCGGGCTGGTCCGCGGCAGAGTCCTTCATGATGCGTTCCAGCGCATAGACGCCGCCGAGCCGGACATCCATCGAATCCGATCCGAGATTGCCGATCGCGGTGTTGAAACGCGTCGTGATCTGGCCCTTCTCCGCGATCCGTAGCTCCTTTCCCGTCTGCCCCACCTGCAGCCAGGTGAAGAGCAGGGCGGCCACCGCAGCGATGCCTGGCAGGCTCAGCAGCAACAGGGTCAGCCGCGACGAGGCCGCGTCCCTCGGCTGCGCCCTGCGGCGGACCGCCGCACGCCGCAGGCGACCGAATCGACGAATCCTCGGCATACCGTCATTGGCCCACACACCAAGGCCACGGCTACGGATGCCACACCGCGACTACTTCCTTCGGAGTCGCACCGACCGGGTCAGACACCGACCACCGACGCGCCGCACCGCGTGCCGCAGTGCCGCACGAACACTGCACGAGCCTGAGGGACAGCTTGGAGACCTCCTTCTCGCGGCCAACCACGAGCAGCCGTGACCGGCACATTCGATGCATTCGATACATTCGATCCAGACGTCAATTGGGAGATGACTGGTCGGCGAGCCGGTTGCTGTGGTCGATCTGCGCCATGTGCGTCTCGGCCCAGACCCGCAGGGCGGCAAGCGGGATTTCGAGGGACAGGCCGAGCTCGGTGAGCCGGTAGTGGACGGCGGGCGGCACGGTGGGTTCCACGCGGCGCGCGACCAGACCATCGCGGACCAGGCTCTGCAGGGTGACGGACAGCATCTTCTGTGAGATGCCCGGGATACGGCGCCGAAGTTCCGCGAAACGGAGCTCACCCGGAGCCTCCTGGGCCAGTACCTTGACCGCCATCGACGTCCACTTGGTGCCGATACGGTCGAGCAACTGGCGGGTCGGGCACAGCGGATCCAGCAGGTCCCCGCGCTCACCGGGTCGCTGGTCACGCTCGCCGAGCCTCGACGTGGTCACCTGGGGCTCACCACCTGAAGGGAAAGTGCCGTCTTGGGAAGACCAGGTTAGTTCCCTAGCGTGACCTGGTCACCATCACTCACCAAGCACTTGGAGCCCCTCCATGCCCGAGCTGCGACGCGTCCTCGCCAACGGTGTCGAACTGAACGTCGCCCTCTGCGGATCGGGCCCCGCAGTCCTGCTGCTGCACGGCTTCCCGCACACCTGGGAGCTGTGGACGGACGTCATGGCCGATCTGTCCAGTCGCTACCGCGTCATCGCGCCGGACCTGCGCGGGTTCGGCGCGAGCAGCCGGGCCGCCTCCGGCTACGACGCGGGCACCCTGGCCAAGGACGCCGCGGCACTCCTCACCACGCTGGGCGTGTCCTCGGCCGCTGTGGTGGGCATCGACGCGGGCACCGCACCGGCCTTCCTCCTCGCCCTGCGCCGCCCAGATCTGGTGCGACGCCTGGTCGTCATGGAGTCCCTGCTGGGCAGGCTGCCCGGCGCCGAGGAATTCCTCGCCGACGGGCCGCCGTGGTGGTTCGGCTTCCACACCGCCGCGCCCAGCCTCGCCGAGACCGTGTTGGAGGGCCACGAGGCTGCCTACGTCGACTGGTTCCTGAACACCGGCACACTCGGTGACGGGGTACGCCCCGCCCTCCGGGACGCGTTCGTCCGCGCATACACCGGCCGCCAGGCACTGAGCTGCGCGTTCTCGTACTACCGCGCCCTGCCCGAGAGCGCAGCCCAGGTCGAGCAGGCCCTCGCCACCACCCGCCTGACGGTGCCCACCATGGCGCTCGGCGCCCGACCCGTCGGCGCTGCGCTGGAACGCCAACTCCGCCCGTTCACCGACGACCTCACCGGCCACGTCATCGAAGACTGTGGCCACATCATCCCCCTCCACCGACCACGCGCCCTGCTCGCGCTGCTGCATCCGTTCCTGGCCGGTGAAGACACGAAAGCAGCGTGACCGGGGCGGGGTTGGCATGCGATATCCGCCCTTCAGCCCACGGACAGGGGGTGGGCTCAAGACGACCGCACGAGGAACCGCCGTGGGCCGCCGCGTTCAGCGTGCTGCGCAGGAAGCCGGCCAGGTGCGGCGGGGAGCGGCTCACTCGTGCGAGTGATGTTCCTTAAACATCGAATCATCTCTTCGGGTGGGATTTCATCAATCATCTTTCGAAATGCACCCAGAAACATGGATTCTCCTCTGTGAAGGCGCTGTTCTCGGAGAGCTGGCTCTCCTCAACGACCACGCGGCGCCACCACGGGGGAAGGAGACCTCATGTTCCCGCTCAAACGCCTGGTGCAACTCGGGGTGACAGCCACTGCGGCAACAGCCCTCATCGTCGGGCTCACCGCCAATGCCGAAGCGGCCCACGGCACTTTGACCCTCAAGTACCCCCGTGGCCACACCATCGATGTCACCAACCGGGCCAACTTCATCTGCTTCGCCATCCAGGGCGCGTCAGAGGCCGACAACAGGACCGACGCAAACGCGTTCTTCTACGCGGACGGGTCCTGCTCCGGCACGGTGAGCGTAATTGTCCCACCCAACGTCCACTCGAGCTTCTCGCCTCAGAACGGCCTGGTCTTCCGCCCTGTCACCGACACGGCCGCAGAGGACCGGTCCCACACCTGAGCTCCGCTCCAAGCGTTCGCTTGGCCCCCCTTAGTTCGGCGAGCTGGTCGAGACGCCGGATCACATGGGCGCACACCGGCAAGGCGGGGCCGCAAGCCGTGCTGCCTGCGGCCCCGCTGGAGTGTCGGTGTCAGGACGGGTCGCCGTACTGGAGGCCGCGTCCGTTGGTGCCGACGTACACGCGGCCGAAGGTGTCGGGGTCGCCGGTGATGACGCCGACACCGCCGATGCTGCCCCACTGGTGGGCGTCGTCGTTGACGCGGAGCCAGGTGGCGCCCTTGTCGGTGGAGCGGAAGACCCCGGTGACGTCCTTGACCGTGCCGATCAGGTACAGGGCCTGGTAAGAGGCGCCGGGTGCGGCCTTGCCGAAGCCGAGGGCGGATGCGGACTTCACCGTGGGGAGCGTGGTGAAGGTGCGGCCGCCGTCGGTGGAGTGCAGCAGCCCCTGGCCGCCGTCGGCGATCCACAGGTCCCCCGCGACACCGGGCACGGCCGTCAGCCGGCCGTCGGCGGGCAGCTTGGCAGCGCGGGGGGTGAAGGTCGCTCCCCCGTCGGTGCTGGCGTAGAGCGTGCCGCCGGACAGCGAGTAGAACGTCCCGGCCGAGGAGCGGTCGGCGACGACCACAGCGTCGGTGCCCAGGCCACCGACCTTGGACCAGCTCGCCCCCTTGTCCGTGGAGCGGTACGGAACCTGGCCGGCCTGGGTCCAGACTATGGAGGAGCCGTCCGCCGCGAGCGCGATCCGGCCGTCCCGGGCACCTGCCACCGGCTGCGCCTTGAAGCCGTTCCAGCTGACGCCGCCGTCGGTGGAGTAGGCGCCGTCCTGCGCGCCGCCATGGCCGACGCGGACCATCACCGAGGGAGAGGACTGGGCGAAGTCGATATCGGTGCTGTTGGCCATCATCGGGTTCGCCAGCCGCCCGGCGGGCACCTTGGTCAGGTCGTCGTGGCGGAAGCCGCCCTGGTCACCCATGGCGGTGATGACGGCGGCACCGCCGGGCGGGGCAATCGCGTCCATCAGCGCGGTCTCCTCAAGGCCCCGCGCCCCCACGGTCCAGTGGCTGGTACCGCCGTTGTCCGTGGCGTTGGCGTCCTTGCTGCGCCAGATGCCGTTGCCCGTCCCGTACAGCACATGCCCGGAGTCGAAGGGGTCGATGGCCAAGGCGGTCATCCAGTGCCCGGTGTGGGTGCCGACGTAGGGAGCGGCCGAGGCGTTGCGTACCGATTTGCCGGCCAGTGCCGTCCATGTCGTGCCGCCGTCGGTGGTGCGGTAGATCTCGTCCTCGGGCCACCAGCGGTCGAGGGTGGTGACCATCACCGTGGACGGCTTGCGCGGATCGACGGCCAGGCCGGAGAAGCCGTAGGTACCGCTGGACGGGGAGACGTTCTTCCACGCCCCACCGGCCGGTGTGTACTTCCAGACCGAGCCCGCCGTCACACCGTTGGGGCCGAGGGTGTTGGTATATGTCAGATACAGCGAGCCGTCACCGGTGAACACGCCGTGCTGCGGCAGCTGGCCGGTGGGCTGCCCGGACACGGCGTGCCAGGTGCTGCCGCCGTCGGTGGAGCGATACAGCGAGGTGGACCGGTCGGCGACACCGGCGTAGACCGTGTTGCTGCCGGCCGGACCGTACGTCACGAAGGAGATGCCCGCGCCGGTGCTCGCACCGTCCTTGACGGGGAACGAGGAGACCTGCCGCCATGTCACCCCGCTGTCCGTGCTGCGCCACAGGCCGTTCTTACGGGTGCCCAGCAGCAGGGTGCGGTTGTCCGAGGGGTCGATCACAAGCCGTTCACCCGCGCCGCGGCCGTCCTCGTTGCCGCCCAGCTTGAACGGCAGTTCGGTGCGCTGGAAGGTGCGGCCCCGGTCGGTGGAGCGCAGGAGCGCACCGTTGCCCGCCCAGTTGTTGGTGTAGGTGCCCGCCGCGAGGTAGAGCCGGTTGGGGTCGACGGGGTCGGTGGCCAGCGCGTCGATGCCCAGCAGGTTCCAGTCCTTCTCACCGAGCCAGTCGGTGAGCGGGATCCACTGCTCGGCCCCGGTGTCCCAGCGGTAGGCGCCGCCCATGTCGGTGCGTGCGTACAGCAGGCCCTTCTCCCGTGGGTTGAACACCAGGCCGGTGACATAACCACCGCCGACCACCTGGGCGTTCTTCCACACATACGCTCCCGCCGCAGGCTTCTGGGCGTCGCTCACCTTCACCAGTTTCCAGTACTGGTTGGTGCTGCCCCTGCCGGGATACTGGATGATCGCCGCGCCCTGGGCCGTGGAGCCTCCGGAGACGTCCAGGACCTGGCCGCTCTTGCGGGAGGTGAAGGTGACGGCGCCGGAGCCGCTCACGTCGTCGATCCGCCACTCCTGGGAGGCGGAAGAGCTGTCGGTCTGCTGTTCCGCGGCGGCTGACCGGGCGGTCGAGGCGCCCGCTATACCCAGCACCTTGCCGCTGTTGCGGTTCACGAGCTTGTAGTAACCGTCCCCGGTGGACCTCAGTCTCCACTGCTGGTTGACGGTGCTCTGGTCGCTCCACTGCTGGATACGGGTGCCGTCAGCCGTGGAGAAGGCGTTGACGTCCACCACCTTGCCGCTGCGTACCGAAACCAGCCTGTAGTAGGCGTCGGCGTCGACCGTCGCGGCCTGCGAGTCCTCCTGGGTGAGCAGGAGGTACGGCACGACGGCTGCGGGCACACCGAGCAGCAGAGCGGTGGCGCTCCAGCGACGACGGTGCCGTCCGCGGCGCCCGCCGTTCGTGGGGTTGTTCATAGGGGGGTGTTCTCCTTGCATGTCACCGTGGATCGGGCAGTTCAGCGCTGCAGGGTGAGGAGACCCGGCCGGTACGGCAGCTGGTCGTACGGGCCGGTCGCGGTGGGCGACTTGCCCTGGTAGAGGAGCTGCAGATGGCAGGGGTCGACGGTCATCGTCTGGTCAGGGTTGGTGCGGACCAGGTCGCCATGGCTGATGTCGTTGGTCCAGGTGGCACCGCTGTTGGCCTTGCCCGCGAAGGGGTTGCTCTCGCTGGCGGCCTGCGGAGTCCAGGAACCGTTCAGGCTGGTGGCCGTGAAGGAGCGGAAGTAGCGCTGTTCGTTCGCACCCCGAGCCTCGACGATCATGAGGTACTGGTTCTGGCCCTGGACCTTGTAGACCTGCGGCGCCTCGAAGAGGTTCTTGACCGTGTCGCTCATGACGGTCGTGTACGAGGAGCCGAAGCTGCCCGGGAAGTTCCCGAGCGGCATGCTCGCCCGGTAGATCTTGCCGTTGTCACCGGCGAAGAACAGGTACATGTTCTGGCCGTCGGCGATCAGCGTCTGGTCGATCGGGGCGGCGCCGGGGATGCTGCCGGTGAACAGCGGCTGCGGCGCGGACCAGCCGTTGGGGTTGCTGGGGTCGCTCGACGTACGGTAGATGAACGGCCACGCGCCCCACTGGTAGGCCAGCACCCAGATCTTCTTGGGCGCGAAGTAGAACAGCGTCGGCGCCACCGCGGACTGGCCCATCCCCGTCTGGCGGGCCGAGGCCATGTCCGCCCAGTTGGTGAAGGGAGCGAAGGCCATCGAGCCGTACGAAGAACCCGACACGTTCGAGGCGTAGACCAGGTGCTTGCCGTTGTACATCACGTGGGTGAAGTCCTTCACCGACCTCCACCCGTTCGCCGGCTGCGCCAGCGCTCCGGTCGACGACCACCGGTAGGTCGACGGAAGGGCGCAGGTGCTGCCGCCGGTCGGCGCGGATGACGTCGGAGCCGGTGCCTGGGAGGGGCCGGACCACTTCTGGTTGGCGCCGGTCCAGCAGGAGTACAGCTGGATCCTGGTGCCGTTGGCGGTGGCCGCGCCGACGGCGTCGAGACACAGCCCGGACCGGACGCCGGCGATCGTGCCGGCGGTGTTGACCTTCCACTGCTGGTCGGCGCTGCCGTCGCAGTCCTGGATGACGACCGCGGTGCCGTTGGCGGTGCCCTTCGCCTGGGCGCCCAGGCACTTGTTGCCGTAGACCATCAGCTGTCTGCCCGCGGTGTGGGTCCAGCGCTGGTTGCTCTGCCCGTTGCAGTCCCACAGCTGCGCCTGGGTGCCGTTGGCGGTGGAGAAGCCGTTGATGTCGATACAGCGGCCGGAGGGGACGCCCTTGATCTCCCCGCCGCCGGACCCGCCGGGGGCGGGACCGGTTCCGCCCGTGGGGGTGCCGGACGCGCCGGGCGTGGGGCCCGGGGCGGACTTGAGGGCGTTCATGACGGCGGTGTAGGCGGGCTTGGGTTTGCCGTCGTTGTCGAACAGCAGAGGGCTCTCCCCGCTGCGCCAGGAGTCGCGGTCGCGGACGCCCCACACCGTGATGCCGGTGCACCGGGCCACGGACAGACAGGCGTTCACCGCGCCCGCGTAGTGGACGGGCGAGGCACCGGCGATGTCCAGCTCGGTGAGCTGGACATCGACGCCGAGGGCGGCGAAGTTGGACAGGGTGGTCCGGAAGCTGGACGGCGGGCCGCCGGGGCCGAAGTGGCTCTGGAACCCGACGCAGTCGATGGGCACGCCACGGGACTTGAAGTCCTTCACCATCCGGTAGACGCCCTGGGTCTTGGCGTCCGTCCAGTTCTCGATGTTGTAGTCGTTGTAGCAGAGCTTGGCCGAGGAGTCGGCCGTCCGGGCGGTACGGAACGCCTCCTCGATGAAGCCGTTGCCGAGCACGTCCTGGAACACCGAACCGCGATGCTGACCGGAGCCGTCGGCGAACGCCTCGTTGACCACGTCCCAGGCATAGACCTTGCCCTTGTAGTGGTTCATCTCGGTGGTGATGTGGTTCTTCATCACACCGCGCAGGGTGTTCGCGTCGCGGATGGAGCGGACCCAGGCGGGCAGCTGCGAGTGCCAGACCGTGGTGTGGCCGCGCAGGCGCTGGCCGTGTGCCAGGGCGTGGCTGACGATCCGGTCGGCGGCTTCGAAGGTGAACGTGCCCCGGGACGGCTCGACGGCGTCCCACTTCATCTCGTTCTCCGGCGTCACCATGGTGAACTCCCGGTCCGCTATCGCGGCGTACGCCGGGTCGCTGAGCCGGCCGGCGGCCAGAGCGGTGCCGAAGTACCGGCCAGAGGGTGCCGCCTGCGACCCCAGGGCGGCGGCTCCGGCGGAGTGGGGAAGCAGCGTCATGGCACCGGCCACCAGCGCGGCGGCCGACACTCCTGTCACCACGGTGCGGCGACGCCGGCTGAGCCGGTGCAGGCCCTTCACGATGCTCCTCGGAGGTCGTGGATGTGTCGCGTCATGGGAGCGGATTCCTTCATGAGATACGTCAACGGGAAGGTCGGGGCCCTGCCGCGCCCGCACGCCGGGGGCGAGCGGCGGGAAGAGCACCCCACATAAGGGGAGGCCGACGAGCCCGCGGTCCCGTAACGGAAAAGTGGCGCGACCCGGCGGATTGCCCGGTGATGCATCTCGCAGGCAGAAAGTGTTACGCGGGACCCCGCGACCTGGTCGCCCCGGCAAAAAGGGCATGCCTCGTTCCGGGGTGCCTACAGGTGGCGGTCGCGGACGGGCGGCCGTCGCCCGGCCTGCCCGTCCCGCCTGCGCGAGGAGCGCTTCCTCAGACCCAGGGCCTGCGCACGATGAAGGAAGCCTGTCCGGCGAAGGCGCGGGTGCCGTCGGAGCCGTCGAGCCAGATACCGCCGTCACGCCGGCGCAGGACCGACCCGGGGTAGTTGTGGGCGTGCAGGGTCACCGACCCGGCGACCGCCCCGGGGCGCGCGCAGAAGGTGGCGTCCTCGCGGAACAGGGCGCTGCCGTCGCTGCTGCTCAGCCGCAGCCGCAGGTCACGATGGCGCAGATAGCGGCCGTCGGCGGCGCGGAAGGTGACGCACCGGGAGTCGGCCAGCCCCTTGACGACGGTGAAGGTGACCCGTCGGCGTGTCTGCGCGTCGCTGGACGCGGAGACCGGGCCGAGCGTCGCGAAGTCGCCGGAGTACGTGAGGTACAGATCGGGGGCGTCCACCGACTCCAGCGACTGGGCACCCAGTGCAACCGTGCCGGGGGCGGCGGACGGACGCACCACCGGGGACGGGCCGGCCGACGGGCTGGTACGGGACGGGCTCGGCGTGACGGGGCGCGAAGGGGTTGGCGCCGGAGAGCCGGCCGTGGGCCGGGTGCCGCTGGGCTCCCCGGCTGTGGGAGGGGCGCTGATGGCGGGTGCCCGATCGGCCGGTGCGGGCCAGGTCACGTAGACGGCGGTCCCGGTGACGAGCACCGCGCCGGTGGCGAGGGCCAGCAGCGGATGCGCGGTCACCGCGGAGAGTTTGCCGACCAGCGACCCGTGCAGACCGCCTCCCCCCGCCGCCGTGCCAAAGGCTGCTGGGGTGGTGGCCAGTCCGGCGGCGCTCACGGCCGTACCCGACAGCAGGCCCTTGGCGGCCAGCGCGGCGACGAGCCCGGCCGGGACCGTCAGCGGCGCGAGGCTGAAGAGCAGGAGCTCGGCCGGGACCCGTGTCGCCGTCGTCGCCCCGCAGCGGGCACATCCGCGGGTGTGCCGCGCGATCCGCTTGCGCCACACCGATGTCCGCGCGCCGTCCCACTCGGCGACGCTGCCGTCCAACCCCGGACAGCGTGGGTCGGCCGCCAGCGCGGCGACGATCGTCCGGCTCAGCTCCAGCTGCTCGCGCATACGTTGCACGCGCACGCCGACGTGGGCGACGGTGAGTCCCGTGGCTGCGGCGATGTCGTCGCGGCTGAGCAGTCCGGCGCGTTCCTGCCACCACAGCGACAGCAGCACCCGGTGGTCCGCGTCGAGCCACCGGGTGGCTTCGACGACCTGACGGCGCTCGTCGGACATACGCAGCCGCAGGATCGTCATGTCCTCGGGTTCGGCGCCCGCGTCCGGTATCTCGTGTGCCTCGTCGATGACCGTCGTCCGCCCGGCGAAGGTCCGCTGGCGGTGGCGGTGCGTGCTGATCTGACGGATCGTGATCGACACCAGCCAGGAGCGGAAGCTCTCCGGGGCGCGCAGGGCGGGCAGATCGCGCACCGCGCGGAGCAGGGTTTCCTGGACGACGTCGTCGACGTCGGCATGCCCGCTCAGCGCTCGCCCGACGATGTTGTAGAGCAATGGCAGGTAGGCGGCGATGAGTTCCTCACGCGCCCGATCGTCACCGGCCTGCGCCTCGACAACGAGCCCCGCGTGCTCCGCTTCCATGAATCCGCCCTTCCCCACCTCCCTCGGGGGAGCGATCCGCCGAGTACGGCGGCATACCTTAGCGTCAGCAAAAGGATACGGCCAAAGCGTCCGCGACAGGGGCGAGGACCGCCGCCGCCAGCCGTTCACCTCACCCTGCCGTCCAGCCGCTTTGCAACAGCGGCGTTTCGGCCTCATGGCGGGATCCTTCAAACCCTGGTGCCGCCTCACAGGTACGGACCAGACTCACGTTCGCACGTCAGTGCATACGTTCCGTCTCCCCTGGTCAGAAGGCTCCACCGCGCATGCATACCTCCCTCAGCCCCGGCGCCCTCGCGGCGTTCCCCTCACATGCGGTGAGGAGGTGCCGGACGTGGTGCGCTATGTGATGCGCAAGGCGGCGGGCTGGCTGCTGATGATCGTGGTCGCGACCAACGCGACCTACTTCCTCGCCAGTTGGTTCCTGGACCCGCGCTCCAACTTCAAAGAGCTGCGTCCCGTCCGCAGCGAGGCGCAGATCGACCGGGCTCTCGCACCGTACAACCTGGACCCGAGCGTGCCGGTCGTGCACCGGTGGTGGGACTGGTTCACGGCCGTCTTCCTCCGCTTCGACTGGGGGAAGTCCCCCACAGGTGTCTCCGTGAACGGCGAGATCGGCTACCGGTCGCTGGTGAGCGCCGAGTTGGTCGTCATCGCGACGGTCCTGTCCGTCGTGATCGGCGTCGCGCTCGGGGTGTACACCGCCTCCCGGCAGTACGGCTGGGCCGACCGCGTCACCCAGGCGGTGTCCATCGCGGTGTTCAACATACCCACCTCCGTCGCCGCGCTCGCGGTGGTCTTCGTGGCCATCTGGCTCAACCAGCACGCCGGGATGCACTTCCTCTACGTCGCCGGGGAGAACTCTCCGAACGTACAAGGGCTGCTCCCGACCATCGGTGACCGTCTGCTGCACCTGATCCTGCCCACCCTGACACTGACCCTGATGGGGTACGTCGGCTACCACCTGACCCAGCGATCGCTGCTGCTGGACACGCTCAACGCCGACTTCGTCCGCACCGCCCAGGCCACCGGCCTCACCCGGGCCAAGGCGATCCGCCGGCACGCGCTGCGCGCCGCACTCATCCCTACGGCGGCGTCCGTCGCGTTCAGCGTCCCGGCCGTCTTCACCGGGGCCGTCCTCACCGAGACGATCTTCGGCTGGAACGGCATGGGCCGCTACTTCATCCAGACCATCAACAAGAACGACGTACACGGCGCGGTCGCCACCGCCGCCTTCGCGGCGGCCCTGACCGCGATCGGTGCGATCCTCGCGGACATCGCCACCGTCTTCCTCGACCCGAGAGTGCGGGTGAGCTGACGTGGCCTCGGACGTGACTACTACTGATGTGCAGGCGGACAGGAAGCCGCACGTGACGCCAGAGGTGACCGCACAGGTGCCGGCAGGCCCGCGCCCCCTCGGCCGTGGCCGTCTCTACCTGCGGCGCTTCCTGCGCAACCGCCTCGCCGTCGCCGGCGTGGTGATCTTCGCACTGCTGGTGCTCTTCAGCGCGTTCGGCGGGCTGTTCACCTCGTACGCGTACGCGGACGCCGACTTCGCCGCACTCACCCAGCCACCGAGCGCCACCCACTGGTTCGGCACCAACCAGGGCGGGAACGACATCTACGCCTCCACGGTGCACGGGCTCCAGCGCTCCCTCGTGATCGCGGTGAGTGTGTCCGTCCTGACCGTCGTCATCGCCGCGGTCATCGGCTCCAGCGCCGCCTACTTCGGGGGCCGGGTCGAGAAGGCGACCCTCGCCGTCATCCACTTCCTGCTGATCGTCCCCTCGTTCCTCATCCTCGCCCTGGTCTCCCACCGGCTGGCGGGCGACTGGCGGGTCCTCATCCTCGTCCTGACGGTGTTCGGCTGGATGTCCACCGCGCGAGTGATCTGGTCCGTGTCGACGTCACTGCGCGAACGCGACTATGTGACGGCGGCCGAGTTCATGGGCGTGCGCCCCCTGCGCATCATCGTGCGCCACATCATCCCCAACCTCGGCTCGCTGCTGATCGTCAACCTGACCCTGGGCGTGGTCGCGACCGTACTGAGCGAAACCGCCCTGTCCTTCCTCGGGTTCGGCGTCCAGACCCCGGACGTGTCCCTGGGCACGATGCTCGCGGACGGCGCGGGCACCGTCACCAGCGCCCCCTGGCTCTTCGCCTTCCCCGCGGGCCTGGTCGTCCTGCTCACCGTGTCGATGACGTTCATCGGCGACGGGCTGCGCGACGCGCTCGACCCCACGTCCGTGACCGGTGCGGCAGGAGGCCGACGATGACCCTGACGACGACCCTCACCGAGCCCACGGCGCCCACCGGCGCCACCCCCGTGCTCTCGGTGCGCGACCTGCGGGTCTCCTTCCCCTCCGAGGCCGGGACCGTCGAGGCGGTACGCGGCGTCAGCTTCGACCTCCTGCCGGGCCGCACCCTCGGCATCGTCGGCGAGTCCGGCTCGGGCAAGTCCGCCACCGCGATGGGCATCATGGGACTGCTCCCGCCCTCCGCCGACCTGCGCGGCCAGGTCCTGCTCGGCGGACGCGACCTCGTCGGCCTCGGCGACAAGGCGCTGTCCGAACTGCGCGGCAACGACATCGGCATGGTCTTCCAGGACCCCCTCTCCGCGCTCACGCCGATCTTCTCCGTGGGCAGACTGCTCTCCGACGCCCTGCGCGTCCACCAGGACCTGACCAAACGGGTCGCCTGGGAGCAGGCCGTCCAACTGCTCGACCTCGTCGGCATCCCCGACCCGCGCGAGCGGGCCACGTCCTTCCCGCACGAGTTCTCCGGCGGTATGCGCCAGCGCGTCGTGATCGCCATGGCGATCGCCAACAGGCCGTCCGTCCTCGTCGCCGACGAACCCACCACCGCCCTCGACGTCACGGTGCAGGCCCAGATCCTGGACGTGCTGCGACTGGCCCAGCGGGAGACCGGGGCCGGCCTCGTCCTGATCACCCATGACCTCGGGGTGGTGGCCGGTCACGCCGATGACGTCGCCGTCATGTACGCGGGCCGGTTCGTGGAGCGCGCGGCCGTGGACGAACTCTTCCGACGGCCGACGATGCCGTACACCGCCAGGCTGCTCGCCGCCGTCCCGACCGTGGACAGCGGCGTCCACCGGCCGCTGGTCCCGATCTCCGGGGAACCGCCCGTCCTGGTGGGCCTGGCGGCCGGCTGCCCCTTCGCGGACCGCTGCGCCCTCGCCCTGGACGCCTGCCGCACCGACGAACCGGAGCTCCGATCGGTCACCGGTCACGGCCATGTGGCCTGTCTGCGCGCCGAGGAGATAGCCGCTGGAACGCTGGACCCCGCAGGCGGCGTCGCGCCCGTCGCCGACCCCGACGGCTCCGCCCGTGCGGAGGCCGGTGAGGTGGTGCTCCGGGTCGAGGACCTCGTCAAGACCTTCCCCGTCACCAAGGGCGCCCTGCTCAAGCGGCGGGTCGGGACCCTGCACGCCGTCAACGGGGTGAGCTTCGAACTGCGCGCGGGGGAAACCCTGGGCCTGGTGGGAGAGTCGGGCAGTGGCAAGACCACGACGCTGCTGGAGATCCTGCGGCTGCGACGGCCCCAGGGCGGACGCATCGAGATCGCCGGCACCGACGTCGGCACGGCCGACTCCGCCGCGCGCGTACGGGAGCTGAGGCAGGACGTCCAGATCGTGATGCAGGATCCGCTCGGGGCGCTGGATCCGCGGCTGCCCGTCTTCGACCTGCTCGCCGAGCCCCTGCACGCCATCGGGCGGGACCGCGCGGCGATCCGCTCGCGCATCGCCGAACTACTGGCCCTGGTCGGTCTGGACGGCTCGGCGAGCGACCGCTTCCCGGCCGCGCTGTCCGGCGGACAGCGCCAGCGGGTCGGTATCGCGCGTGCCCTGGCGACCGAGCCGAAGCTGCTCGCCCTGGACGAGCCGCTCTCGGCCCTGGACGTCTCGGTGCAGGCCGGGGTGATCAACCTGCTGGCGCGCCTCAAGCGCGAACTGGGCCTCGCCTACCTCGTGGTGGCCCACGACCTGGCGGTGGTCCGCTACATCTCCGACCGCATCGCGGTGATGTACCTGGGGCACGTCGTCGAGACCGGCCCAGCCGAAACGCTCTTCTCCGATCCCCGGCACCCCTACACCCAGGCGCTGCTCTCGGCGATCCCGGTGCCCGACCCGGAGCGCGAACGCACCCGCGAACGCGTCGTCCTGGAGGGCGAGCAGCCGAGCGCGAGGCGCTTGCCCCCGGGCTGTGTCTTCGTCGACCGGTGCCCGCTGTACCGGCTGGCCGCCGCCGACGTCCAGGAGCGCTGCCGTACGCGGCGCCCCGCCCTGACCGAGGCGGCCGGGCAGCCCGCCCACCAGTACGCCTGCCATGCCGCCTGAGCACCGGCTGCCGAGCCCCGTCCCGGCCGGCCCCGGCACGCGCTCGAACCCCCGCCCTCACGAACACCCACACCGATCCCGAAGGAACCACTCCGCCATGCGTGCAAGACTGGCCCTGCCCGTCGCCCTCCTCGCCGCCATCTCCGTAGCCGCCACCGCGTGCCAGTCCTCCTCCGGGAAGGACGCGGCGCCGGCGGACGGCCAGGGCGAGCGCAAGGCCGCGTCGTCGGTCGTCGACTACAACCCGCAGCCGTACGACAACATCAAGGACGGCGGCACCTACACCACCGTCGGCACCTTCGACGAGCAGGGCAACCCCTTCAACGTCAATGCCACCCTGACCGCGTCCCGGGTCTGGTCCTGGTACAACGCCGACGCGATCACGTACTCGCCCACCGGCGAGGTGCAGTACAACCCGGACTACTACAGCGATGTGAAGGTCTCCGTCGAGGGCGGCAACCAGAAGGTCACGCTGACCATCAACCCGAAGGCCGCCTTCAACGACGGCACCCCGATCGACTGGACCGCGATCCAGGCCACCTGGAAGGCCAACAACGGTTCGGACAAGGCCTTCGCCGCCTCGTCCACCGACGGCTACGACCGGATCACCTCGGTCGAGAAGGGAGCGGACGCCAAGCAGGCCGTCATCACCTTCAAGGGCGTCAACGCCGCCTGGTCCAGCCTGTTCACCACGTTCCTGCACCCCAAGGCCGCCACGGTCGACAACTTCAACAAGGCGTACGTCAAGACGGCCCACCCCGAGTGGGGCGCGGGCCCGTACACGGTCGGCAGCTGGGACGCGCACTCGGGCAACATCACCTTCGTGCGGAACCCGAAGTGGTGGGGGAAGAAGGGCAAGCTCGACAAGCGCGTCTACGTCAATCTGGAGTCGACGGCGGCCGTTAACGCCTTCAAGAACGGGCAGGTCGACTACACCTCCGCCTCCGACGCGGAGAACCTCAAGCAGATCAAGGGGCTCAAGGGCACGGAGATCCGCAGCGGCGGCAGCCCGTTCGAGTACGCGCTCTACTTCAACACCAAGTCGTCCGTCCTCGCCGACATCAACGTCCGCAAGGCCATCCAGCAGGCCGTCGACCGCACCCAGATCGCGAAGATCCAGTTCCAGGGGCTCGACTACAAGGAGCCGCTGCCCGGCTCCGCCGTGCTCTACAGCTTCCAGAAGGGCTACCAGGACAACGTCTCCACCGTGCTGAAGTACGCGCCGCAGGAGGCGGGAAAGACGCTCGACGCGGCGGGCTGGAAGCCTGGGGACGGCGGGGTGCGCGTTAAGAACGGCAAGAAGCTCGAAGTCGGGTACACCCTGCTCGGTGACGACCCGCTGGCCAAGGCCACCGCCGGTGCGTTCGCCGCGATGCTGAAGCAGGTCGGCGTCCAGCTCACCATCAAGAAGGCGGACGACTCGGACTTCTCCAAGATCCTCAGCGAGCGCAGGTTCGACCTCTTCCTGTCGGGAAACCGCTCCATGGACCCCTTCGGGGCGCGTTATCTGTGCGACTTCTACTGCTCCGACCGTGACTCCAACATCACCGGGGCGGGCACCGCGGAACTGGACAAGGAGATCCGCGCCGCCACGCAGATCGCCGACCTCGACCAGCAGGTCGCCGCGGTCAACAAGGTCGAGCAGAAGGCCCTCCAGCAGTACGCCTTCCTGCCGCTGTACAGCGGCCCCTCCACCTACGGCGTGAAGAAGGGCCTCGCCAACATCGGCGCGACCATCTTTTACAGCCCGCTGCCCGAGACGGTCGGCTGGCAGAAGTAGCCCCGTGCCCGCAGCCGCGCCGGGCCCTGCCCGGGGCGGTGCGGCACGCCTGCCTCGGCCCATCCGCGCACCAGCCGCGGGTGGGCCGTGAGCGCGTTCCGGTGCGGTCGGCCGACCGTACCGTGGACGGTGTCTGGGCAGCGGCGGTCCCCTTTGCTAGCTTCGGGTCATGGTCGCCCAGGCTGAGAACTTCGCGTCGCGTCGCTATGTCGACCTGCGGCGCCAGGGCACGGCCACCTGTCGCCCTCGCTGAGGCGGCCGGAGCACGTTCCGTCCCGGTCGCCGAGAAGCAGACGGCGCAGTGTCGGACCCGCTCCCGAGGAAGTTCCCCATGTACCGCACAGTGGCACCCCTGTCCCCGGCCGCCTCCCCACCACCCCCGCCCTCCCCGGCGCCGCGCCGGGTGTCGGACAGCTCGCGGCGCAGGACCAGCGCCAGCGCGGTCCTGCGGTCCGTCCTTGAACACGGGCCGGTCGCACGCAGCGGCATCGCCCGTCTGACGGGCCTCTCCCCGGCCTCGGTGGGCGAGTACTGCGCCCAGTTGGGCGCCCTCGGCCTGACACGGGAGAGCGCCGTGCCCCGCCAGTCCAACGGCGCCGGCCGCCCGCACATACCGGTCGACCTGGACACCTCGCGGTTCGTGGTCGCCGGGGTGCACGTGGCCGTGCCGTACACCACCGTCGCCCTGCTCGACCTGCGCGGGCGCGTGGTCATCGAACGGCGGCTGGGCCATGGCGACGGCACCGGGCCGGACCGGGTCCTGGCGCGGGCCGCCGACGGCCTCGACGCGCTCGTCGCGCAGGCCCGCGGGCGCACTCCGCTGGGCATCGGTGTCGCGGCGGGCGGCTGGGTGGACCGGGACTCGGGGACCATCGTGGAACACGGCCTCCTCGGCTGGCGCGACGTGGCCGTCCGCGAGGTGATCGGCGCGAGCACCGGCCTGCCGGTCCACGTGGATGGGCACGCCAGGGCGCTGGTCAACGCGGAGCGGCTGTTCGGCCGTGCCCGGGGCAGCCGGAGCGTGCTGCACCTGTTCGTCGGCAACGCGGTGGACGCCGCCTTCGCCACCCACGACGAGGTCCACCACGGGCCCCGCTCACAGGCCGGGGCCATCGCCCATCTGCCCCTTGAGGGCGGGACGGAGCCGTGCGACTGCGGCCGGACCGGGTGCCTTCAGGCCGAGCTGAGCGAGCGGACGCTCGCGCGCCGGGCGCGCGAGAGCGGCGTCATCAGCACCGCGAACCCGATGCACGTGGTGGGCGCCGCGGCCCACGGCGACCCGGTCGCCGTACGCCTCCTGGTGGAGCGGGCCCGGATGGTCGGCCGGGCGGCGCGGCTGCTGCTCGACGTCCTCAACCCGGACACGGTCGTCGTCACCGAGGTCGGTGTGATGTACCGGGAGGACTGCCTGCGCACGCTGCGCGAGGCGGTGGGACAGGACCGGGGGGCGTTGGTGGTGCCCACCAGTTTCCCGGAATCGGTACTCGCGGTGGCGGGTGGTTCGGTGGCGCTCGACGTGCTCTACCGGGATCCGCTGGGCGCCTCCGGGACGCGAATTAATTCAGAAACTCCGAATATTGACAGGGGTAGTGGAGGACCGGGAGCATTCTCGGTATGAGCAGCGCGCAGGAATTCCCCCCGATGGCCCCGTCGCGGCAGGTCCGCGACCAGGGTGTCGGTGTCGCGCCCTCCCCGACACCTCCGCCGTCGCCGTTGCGCCGGATCGCGCTGACCAGGTGCCGCGTCATCGACCTGATGCGGGTCGGTCGCACCCTGTGTTGCTGACGCGTCACGCCTCTGTGTCGACGTGTCCGTTTCCCCACGTGTCCCCATGCCGATGTGCTGGTGAATCGGCACATTGCCGCCCGTGTGTTTACGCGCTGACGTTCTGACGCAGCGGCTTTTCCGCGCCCCCTTTCCCCACCGCGCCTTCGGCGTGTTCCGCCTTTCCCCGCGTATGTCGCTTTCCCGGCTTCGCCCTGTCCGGAATTCCGCGCGGTCCGCCTTCCTCTCAGCCCACGGAGTCCTTCCATGCCACCCATGCCCCCACCCGCGGCCGGTTTCGACCGGCGACTGTTCCTGTCCTCCCTGCTCGGCGTCGCAGCCGCCGCGGGCCTCAGCGGCTGCGCGGGGGCCGACACCACCGACACCGGGACCGAGAAGGCCGCGCTCGCCCCGCTGGCGGCCCAGGTGCCCATCGGCACCAGCCTGAAGATCGCCTCGTACCAGGGCGTGCAACAGCTCCAGTTCAAGCTGGCGGGCCTGAGCGACCTGCCCTTCACCGTGTCCGACTGGCTGAACATCGGCGCCGGCCCCGACGTCATCAACGCCTTTCGCGCCAAGTCCCTGGACCTCGCCAACAACGCCGGGATCCCGCCCATCCAGGCACACTTCCAGGGCTACCACGCGAAGATCGTGGCGATCGGCATCACCCGCAAACCCAACTACCTCTTCGCCACCAAACCCGGCAGCGACATCGAGGACGTCCAGGGCTTCAAGGGGAAGAAGCTGGCCTTCTCCCAGGGGCAGGCCCAGGGAGTGGTGCTGCTGCGCGCCCTGAAGAAGGCGGGGCTGACGTACGACGACGTGAAGCTGGTGCCGCTGACCAGCAACCAGTTCCTCACCGCGCTCCAGGCCGGCCAGGTCGACATCGCCCCGCTCGCCAACCAGCAGGCCCCAGCCTACCTCAAGCAGTACGGCCCCAAGGGCGCGCACACCGTCAAGACCGACGTCGTGGACCTCCTCAACCTGCTGTGGGCGCCCGACTCCGTCCTCGCCGACCCCGCGAAGGCCGCCGCGGTCGCCGCGTACATCCCCCGCTGGGCAAAAGGGCAGGTGTGGGCGTACGAGCACCCGGACGTCTGGAACCAGGAGTTCTACGTCAAGACCCAGAACCTCACCACCGCCCAGGCGCAGTCGATCACCGCACTCGCCAACAAGCCGCTGTTCCCGCCGAGTTGGGACGAGGCGGTGAGGTGGGAGCAGGAGACCGCCGACCTGCTGGCGGAGGGCGGCTTCGTGAAGAAGTTCACGGTCGACTCGCTCTTCGACCGGCGCTTCGAGGGCATCGCGGCCAAGGCCGTCCCCGCCGAGTACCAGAGGTGACCGCCATGACCACCACCGCCACGACCCCTGTCTTGCCCGCGCCCGCCCAAGCGCCCCCGGCGATACGCCCGGCCAGGCGCCGCAGCCTCGCCCCGGGCAAACGGCTGCCCGCCTCCCGACTCATCGGCCCGGCGCTCGTCCTCGCCGTGTGGGCGGCCGCGTCCGCCGCCGGGCGACTGGACCCCACCGCGATTCCGGCGCCCTGGACGGTGCTGCGCACCACCGGCGACCTGTGGACCGGCGGGACGCTGCCCACCGATGTGCTCACCTCGCTGGAACGCGCCGGATACGGCTTCGCCCTGGGGCTGAGCGCCGGTGTGGTGCTCGCACTGACGGCCGGGCTCAGCCGGGTCGGTGAGGCGCTGATCGACGGAACGGTCCAGCTCAACCGGGCCATTCCGACCCTGGGCCTGATCCCGCTGTTCATCCTCTGGCTCGGCATCGGCGAGACCTTCAAGGTCGCGATCATCGCGATCGTCGTCTACATCCCGATCTACCTCAACCTGCACGCCGCCCTGTCCGGGATCGACCACCGCTATGTCGAACTCGCCGAGGTGCAGGGCCTGTCCAGGATCCGTTTCATCCGGCAGATCGTCATCCCCGGCGCCCTGCCCGGCTTCTTCGTCGGGCTGCGGCTCGGCGTCACCGGCTCCTGGCTCTCGCTGGTCGTCCTGGAGCAGATCAACGCCACCAGCGGGCTCGGCTACATGATGTTCCAGGCCCAGAACTACGGCCGTACGGACATCATCCTCGTCGGTCTGCTGATCTACGGCGTCTTCGGCCTGCTCTCCGACAGCGCGGTCCGCCTCGTCGAACGGAGGGTGCTGTCGTGGCGACGCACGCTGAGCAGCTGACCACCGGCCTCACGGCCCCGGCCGTCCGGCTCGCCGGACTGACCCGCTCCTTCGATGGCCGTACGGTCCTCGACGGCATCGACCTGGACATCCCGGCCGGGCAGTTCACAGCCCTGCTCGGGCACAGCGGCTCCGGCAAGAGCACCCTGTTGAGGGCGATCGCCGGGCTCGACCACCGGGTCGAGGGCAGTGGCGAACTGAGCGCTCCGGCGCGGGTGTCGGTGGTCTTCCAGGACTCCCGGCTGCTGCCCTGGTGCCGGGTGCTGGACAACGTCCTGCTGGGGACGGACGGCAAGGAAGCCGTCCCGCGCGGCCGCGCGGCCCTCGCCGAGGTCGGTCTCGCGGGGCGCGAGAGGGCCTGGCCCAACGAGCTGTCGGGCGGTGAGGCCCAGCGCGCCGCACTGGCCCGCTCCCTCGTCAGGGAGCCGGAACTGCTGCTGGCCGACGAGCCGTTCGGCGCCCTTGACGCACTCACCCGGATCCGTATGCACGCCCTCCTGCGGGAGCTGTGGGAGCGCCACCGGCCCTCCGTCCTGCTCGTCACGCACGACGTGGACGAGGCGATCGTGCTGGCCGACCGGGTGCTGGTGCTCGACCGGGGCCGGATCGGCCTCGATCTGACCATCGAACGCCCCCATCCGCGCCAGTACCGCGATCCCCTGCTCGGCGAGTACCGCGAGCGGCTGCTCGCCGCCCTCGGCGTAACGGAACACCAGGAGGCCGAGAGCCACCGGGAACGCCCGGAACCCCCCGACGACCCGCGGAACCCGACGCACCCACCGCCACAGGAGACCCACCAGTGACCCGGCGCCAACTCCACCTCAACGCGTTCCTCATGAGCACGGGGCATCACGAGGCGTCCTGGCGCCTGCCCGAGAGCGACCCGTACGCGAGCGTCGACCTCGACCACTACCGCGCCCTCGCCGCGATCGCCGAACGCGGCACCTTCGACTCGCTCTTCCTCGCCGACGGCCCGGTCCTCTTCAGCAACGTCGGCCAGCGGCCGTCCGGGGTCCTCGAGCCCCTCACCCTGCTCACCGCCCTGGCCGTGGCGACCGAGCACATCGGGCTGATAGCCACCGCCTCCACCTCGTACAACTCGCCCTACAACCTGGCCCGCAGACTCGCCTCCCTCGACCATGTCAGCGGCGGCCGAGCGGGCTGGAACATCGTGACCACCGCCGGCGCCGAGGCGGCCCGCAACTTCGGGCTCGACGACGAGCCCGCCCACGCCACCCGCTACGAACGGGCCCATGAGTTCCTGGACGTGGCGCTGAAGCTCTGGGACAGCTGGGAGGACGATCTGATCGTCGCGGACAAGGCGGCGGGGGTCTGGGGCGACGAGCGCAAGCTCCACCCGCCGCGTCACCGCGGGACCTACTTCGGCGTCGAGGGCGCCCTCAACGTACCGCGCAGCCCCCAGGGCTACCCGCTCCTCGTCCAGGCGGGCTCCTCGCAGGACGGCAAGCGGTTCGCGGCCCGCTACGCCGAGGCGGTCTTCACCGCCCAGCAGTCGCTCGGCGACGCCCAGGACTTCTACGCCGACCTCAAGTCCCGGGCACGCGCGGCCGGACGCAACCCCGACCACCTCAAGGTGCTGCCCGGCATCGTCCCCGTCATCGGCGCCACCGAGGCCGAGGCGCGGGCACACGAGCGCCTGCTGGAGGAGCACATCGTCCCCGAACACGGCCTCCACCGCCTCGAACACCTGCTGCACCTGGAGCCGGGGACGCTCGACCTGGACTCCGAGCTGCCCGCCGAACTGGCTCCGGAGAGCGCCATCGAAGGAGCCAAGAGCCGCTACACCCTCGTCGTGGAACTCGCCCGGCGCGAACGGCTCACCGTACGTGAACTCATCGGCCGTCTCGGCGGCGGACGCGGCCATCTCACCTTCGCGGGCACGCCCGAGCAGGTCGCCGACGCCATCGAGGAGTGGTTCCGGCTGGGCGCCGCCGACGGTTTCAACATCATGCCCGCGGTCCTGCCCTCCGGCCTCGGCCTGTTCGTCGACCATGTGGTGCCCCTCCTGCGCGAGCGCGGCCTGTTCCGCACGGAGTACGGCCCCCGGCAGACCCTGCGCGAGCGCTACGGCCTTCCGCGCCCCACCAACCAGCACACCTCCCCCGCCCTGACCCGAGTCTGAAAGGACCCCACATGTCCGACATCGAGTTCCGCAAGGTCACCGCGCACATCGGCGCCCAGGTGTCCGGCGTCGACATCGCCAAGCCCCTGGACGCCGAGACCGTCTCCGCCCTGCGGACCGCTCTCAACGAGCACAAGGCGCTGGTCTTCGACGACGTCGACCTGGACGACGAGGGCCAGCAGGCCTTCGCCCGCCATTTCGGCGACCTGACCACGGCCCACCCCACCGTGCCCGCCGTGGCCGAGGCACCCAACGTGCTCCCCGTCGACAGCGAGCGCGGCCGCGCCAACCACTGGCACACCGACGTCACCTTCGTCCTCAACCCGCCGCAGGCCAGCACCCTGCGCAGCATCACCGTCCCGCCGTACGGGGGCGAGACGCTGATCGCCAACTCGGCGGCCGCGTACCGCAGTCTGCCGGAGCCGCTGCGGCTGCTGGCCGACACCCTGTGGGCCGAGCACACCAACGACTACGACTACGCGGTGCCGGACGAGGAGGTCGACGCGGAGAAGGCGGAGCAGCGCGCCCAGTTCACGTCCATCACCTACCGAACCGCCCACCCCGTCGTCCGGGTCCACCCGCTGACCGGTGAACGCGGGCTGTTCATCGGCGGCTTCGCCCAGCGGATCGTCGGCCTGTCGGTGGCGGAGTCCCGCAAGGTCCTCGAACTGCTCCAGGCCTACGTCATCCGGCCGGAGCACATCCTGCGGTGGCGCTGGTCCCCGAACCAGCTCGTCCTGTTCGACAACCGGATCACCCAGCACTACGCCATCGACAACTACGACGGACTGCCGCGCCGCCTGCACCGCGTGACGGTCGCCGGTGACATACCGGTCGGCACCGAGGGCAAGGAGAGCTACTCGATCACGGGTGACGCCTCGCACTACACATCGGTCCACACACCGTCGGCTGTGTGACGGGGCAGCACGCCAGAGGCCGCACCACGAGGGGCCTCTGGCGGCGCTCGTAC
>NZ_BAAACA010000014.1:55739-694364 GCF_039521265.1 Streptomyces crystallinus
TGAGACCGGCCGCACCGCCGGCCGGTCGGCCTACGGGGGGTCGTCTTCGGCGTGTACGGCGTCCATCAAAGTGGCGAACATGTCCACCGCGCTGCCGTCGTGGTCACTGCCGGCCGTGCCGCTGCCGGTCTCGAGGTTGGCGGTGCGGTCGACTTCGAGGATCGAGTCGGCATGGGAGTTGTCGAGGACAGTGATCAGGCTTTCCGGCGCGGCGGGTGCCGCGCTGCCGCAGACCAGGGTCACCGCCAGGTAGGCGGCGGCCCGAAGACGCGCGCCGCTCATACCCCGGCGCCCTGAGGAACGGCGGGAACGGGCTGGTGACGGGCGATGTTCTTGGCCAGGAGCCTGGTGGCCTCCCCCACGCCGACCCCGTGGGAACCTTCCAGGTCGGGCAGCCGGCCGTCGGCCAGCCGCAGTTCGGCCAGTGCGGTGTCCATCGCCCGGTGGGCGGCGAAGAGGCAGGGTGTGCTGTAGATGGCGACGTCGACACCGAGTTCGGTCAGTTCACTCAGGGACAGGCGCGGTGACTTCCCGCCGGCGATCTGGTTGAACAGCAGCGGCTTGCGGCCGACGACCTCGCGGATGCGCCGGATCCATTCGACGCTGCGGACCCCGTCGACGAGGACGACGTCGGCGTCCGTCGCGGCCAGCGCCTCGGCCCGGCGCAGGATGTCGGCCTCCTCGGTGGCGTCCGTACGGGCCACGACCAGCATGTCCGTACGGGTTTCGAGCACCGCCTCCAGTTTGTCCAGGTACTCGCGGAGCGGCAGGACCTGCTTCCCGTCCGCATGCCCGCACCGGCGCGGGCGTTTCTGGTCCTCGAGGATCACCCCGGAGGCCCCGATCCGCTCCAGACCCCGCACCATGTGGCAGGCGACCTCCACGTCGACGTAACCGTCGTCGATGTCCACCAGCAGATCGTGCCGGGGGAAGGCTCCGCGCAGCCGCTGAACGAAGGCCAGCATGTCCGGCCAGGCGATGAAGCCGATGTCGGGCAGCCCGTAGTGCGAGGCGGCGAACCCGAAGCCCGAGACGAACATCGCGTCATAGTGCCCGGCGGCGACCGAAGCCGAGTACATGTCGTACACGCCGATCAACGGTGTGGTACCCGCCTCCGCGATCCGGGCACGCAGCTTGTTCCCGTAACTCAACGTCAGCTCCTTCGGTGGGGAGAAAAGACACAAACGGCAGGAGCGCACTGCGACACGCAGTGCTTTACCCGACCCTGATCCTTTCTGGGGACTCTCTAGATCGTCGAAGTACCAGACCTTTACTCACCCCAACGGACTACGCCGTTCACCACAGAAACGTCACTGGCCCCGGACAGCCAAATGGAGTTGACCTCCGCTCAGCCCCCACGGCCGAGCCACTGCCGCCACGACAACCCCACGCGTCAGCCTGAAGGGAGGTGGCCGAAGGTGATCTCACCGCTCGGACGCAGCTCGGCCGACATGTTGCGCTCCATCATGCGCAGGGCCGCCTCGGCGAGGCCGCCATCGATGTGCGCGACCGCGTCGAGGGCCACGACGACGTCGAGATGCCGGATGTGGGCGTCCAGAGCCGAGTACAGCACGCATTGCTCGGTCACCTGCCCGCACAGCACCACCCGGTGGACGCCGAGCTGGCCCAGCAGATAGGCCAGCGGTGTCTCGTAGAAGACCGAGTGCCGAGCCTTGACGACGAACAGGGATTCCTCATCCGGCGCGATCGGTTCCACCAGATCGCCGTAGCGACCGGTCAGGGCCGCTTCGAGGATCTCTCCGTGGTGCGAGCGCCAGCGGCCGAAGTTGTCGTTCACGTAGACGACCGGCGCCTCGGCGGCCCTCGCCTGCTCAAGCAGCGCCCCGATGCCCGGGAGGGCTGCGCGGACGGACCGCACCAGCACCTCTGCGTCCTCGTGCTCGTAGGTGTTGAGCATGTCGATCACGATCAGGGCGGTGCCCTTCACACCGTCTCCTTCCGCCGCGCGCCCCTGCGGACGGGCCCCGGCAGCGCGAGAGCCCGTCACGGGCGTGGACCGGTCCCCGTCGGCGCGGCGGGCCGGCAGCGCGCCTCGGACAGTGCCTCAGCCAGTGAGGGGTAGACGCGGCAAGGGCCGGAGGTGTTCAAGACGAGCTGGTCGGCGGCGGTCGGCGACGTCGTCACCAGGGCGAAGCCGACGCCGTGCTGCTGGGCTGCCCGGTGGGCACGGAGCACCGTACTGAAGACAGCCGGTGTCCACACGTGGTCGGCCGCCACCACCAAGTGAGCCGGACGGTGGGCTTGCAGCAGCTCCTCGACGGCCAGCGTCACGGCTGCCCGGTGGCGTACGGCCAGGGCAGGCGCGAGACGCACGACGAGTACACCGTCGTCGAAGGTATGGGTCAGCAGCATGGGAAGTCCTTCATCCGGGGAGGACGTGGCGTCGGTGAAGGCAGTCTGCTGCCTCGGTCACGGTCCCGCGCGTCGGCCACGCCAGACACGACTCGGGGCGACGCCTACCCTTGGCATGTTTTGTCCAGAATGGGTAGACGTGGAACATGACCCGTGACCGAGAACTTGCGGCTGCGACCGGCACGTCCAGCGGGATCGGGTCCGAGCTCGCCCGGCCCCTCGCCGAGCGTGGTCTCGACCTGCTCGTGACATCCGCCGAGGAGGAACACCGAAGCTGTGCGGCCGGGGAAATCGGGCGGCTGACCAGGGCCGACGTGCAGCCTGTCCGGACGGCGCCGCGCACGTACGAGGAGGCCGAGTCTTTCGTCGGAGGCGTGGCCGCCACCGGGCGTCCGGCGTACGTAGCCATAGCCGTAGCCGTGCATATCCCCGGCCAGATCGTCAACGCCACTGGCCGAACTCCACTGCCATGACCCCGGACGAGGCACTGCGCCGGATCGCCTTCCTCCTCGAGTGGCGCGGGGCGTCCCCGTACCGGGTACGGGCCTTCCACACGGCTGCCGACGCCGTCCGTGACCTGCCGCCGGGCCCGGTGGACGCCGCCCAGGCCGGTCAGCTGCGCGGAGTGGGCCCGGTCACCGCCGAAGTGATCTCCCAGGCATCCACCGGCGCGGTACCGCGCTACCTCGCCCGCCTGCTGGCTGAGGCCGACCCCGCCGCCTGCGCCGGCTGGGACCTGGCCGCCGCGAGCACCGGGGACTGCCACCTGCACTCCGACTGGTCGGACGGCGGGAGCCCGATCGAGGACATGGCTGAAGCGGCCCACGCTCTGGGCCACCGGTGGGCCGTTCTGACCGATCACTCGCCCCGGCTGACGATCGCCCACGGGCTGAGCCCCGAGCGGCTCGCACGCCAGCTGGAGGTCGTGGCCGCCGTGAACTCCAGGATGGGCCCGGATTTCCGGCTGCTCACCGGCATCGAGTGCGACATCCTCGACGACGGCTCACTCGACCAGGACCAAGACCTGTTGAACCGGCTCGACATCGTCGTGGCGTCCGTGCACTCCAAGCTCCGCTCGGAACCCGAGCCCATGACCACCCGCATGCTGGCCGCGGTACGCAATCCGCGCGTCGACGTACTGGGGCACTGCACAGGGCGGATCATCACCGGCCGAGGCCGCCCCCAGTCCCGCTTCGACGCGGAGGCCGTCTTCGGGGCCTGCGCGGAGGCCGGTACCGCCGTGGAGATCAACTGCCGGCCCGAACGGCGCGACCCCCCGGACGACCTGCTCGAACAGGCGGCCGCCGCAGGTTGTCGGTTCGCCGTGGACACCGACGCCCACGCTCCCGAACAGCTGCACTGGCAGAGCACGGGCTACGCACGTGCGGCACGCGTCGGCCTGGGCGCGGACCGGCTGATCACCACGTGGTCCCTCGCCCGGCTGCTGACCAGCAGGAGCGGCCCGCGGTGAAACCACCGGCACCCTCGCTCATCGCCCCGCCGACGGGGCCGCTGCCTCCTCCAAGCGAGTGAGGGCCGCCCCGTGCGACCGGACGAACCAGCCGCCGTAGTCGGTGGTCGACAGCGGGCTCCCCCAGCATGGGAAGGCTCCCCAGCATGGGAAACGGAAGGCGCACTACGGATCACAGCGGCGAAACCGGGTAGCCGCGTAGGTAGGACATCCCGCCGGACGGCGTGAGGAGGACGCGATGGCAGCGGAGAAATCCCTGGCCCGCTACCACCGACGGCGCAACTTCTCCAAGACCGCCGAGCCCGAGGGACGCGGCGAGGAGCCGTCCGAGGAGCAACCCTCGTACGTCGTCCAGATCCACGACGCCAGCAGCATGCACTTCGACTTCCGGTTGGAGGCCGACGGCGTGCTCAAGTCCTTCGCCATACCCAAGGGCCCGTCCACCGACCCGCACGACAAACGGTTCGCGACCCCGACCGAGGACCACCCACTGGCCTACCGCGACTTCGAAGGCACCATCCCCGAAGGCGAGTACGGCGGTGGAACGGTGATCGTCTGGGACCACGGCACCTACCGCAACGCGACCACCGGCCCCGACGGCCACGAGGTCCCGCTCGCCGAGGCGCTGGAGCAGGGACACGCCTCGTTCCGGCTCGACGGCCGCAAGCTGCACGGCGGCTACTCCCTCACCCGCATCCGGGACACCAGGAACAGTGGCAAGGAGGCCTGGCTGCTGGTCAAGCACGCCGACGAACGGGCCTCCTCCACCGGCACACCCGACCCCCGGCGGGCGCGGTCGGCCCGCACCGGCCGGACCCTGAACCAGGTCGCCGCCGACGCACGCCCCAGAGCCGGGTGACTACCGTGACCCCGGCCCTGGACCGGCTTCCGCAGGCCGAGCGGCACCTGTTGCGCCCGGCACGCGCCGCGCCGGGCACCCCCATGCTCGCCACCCTCAGCGCACGCCGTGACTTCGGCGAAGGCTGGATCTTCGAACGGAAACTGGACGGCGTCCGAGTGCTCGCCTTCCGCCATCAGACAGAAGTCCGACTGCTGTCCCGCAGCGGAAGACCACTGAACGCCACCTACCCGGAGGTCGTCGAAGCGCTCGCGGCCCAGGACTGCCCCGACTTCGCGGTGGACGGCGAACTGGTCGCCCTGCGGCGCGGCCGTACCGACTTCGCCCTCCTGCAACAGCGCATGGGGCTCACCACCCCCCGAGCCGTGAGCGCGAGCGCCGTCCACGTCACGTACTACCTCTTCGACCTCCTGCGCCTGGACGGCTACGACACCACCCGGCTGCCCCTGCGCGACCGGAAGGCACTGCTGCGCGACACCTTCACCTTCCGCGCGCCACTGCGCTTCACCCCGCACCGCAACCGCTACGGTCCCGCTCTCCTCGACGAGGCGTGCGCCCGCGGCTGGGAGGGCCTGATCGCCAAGCGCGCCGAGGGGCCGTACACCCACCGCCGGTCCGGCGACTGGCTCAAGCTCAAGTGCTCGGGCAACCAGGAGTTCGTCATCTGCGGTTTCACCGAACCGGCCGGTACGCGCGTCGGCTTCGGGGCCCTGCTCCTCGGCTACCACCAGGGCGACCGGCTGCGCTATGCCGGCAAGGTCGGCACCGGCTACGACACCGCCACCCTCCGCAGCCTGCGCCGACGTCTCGACGAACTCGAACAGGAGCACCCGTCGCTGCCCGCCGGCGAGGTCCAGGAGCGGGCGGTGCACTGGGTGCGCCCCGAGCTGGTCGCGCAGGTCGCCTTCACCGAGTGGACCACCGCGGGCCTGCTGCGCCACCCCCGCTACCTGGGGCTGCGCGACGACATACCGCCGCACAAGGTGGTCCGTGAGCAACCGGCCGGGAGGACCCGATGACCCCGAAGAAGCCGCCCACGCCGCCCGAGCGCGTACGGGTCGGCCGCCGCACCGTCGAGATCAGCCGCCCGGACAAGGTCCTCTTCCCCGCCGACGGCATCACCAAGGCCGACCTCGCCGACTACTACCGCACGGTCGCCCAGCGCATGCTGCCCCACCTGCGCGGACGCCCACTCATGCTGGAACGGCACCCGGACGGGATCGACGGACCCGCCTTCATGCAGAAGGACGTCCCGGACCACTTCCCGGACTGGGTCCACCGCGCCGAGCTGCCCAAGGAGAACGGCACCGTCACCTATCTGATCTGCGACGACACCGCCACCCTCCTGCACCTCGCCAATCAGGCATGCACCACCCCGCACCGCTTCCTGTCCAAAGCCGACCAGCCCGACCACCCGGACCGGCTGGTGTTCGACCTCGATCCGCCCGGCGAGGAGTTCTCCCTGGTACGGGACGCCGCGCTCGCCCTCCACGGACTCCTGGACGAACTGGGACTGCCCTCGCTGCTCATGACCACGGGCTCCCGCGGACTGCACGTCGTCGTCGCCCTCGATCGCCGTACGCCTTTCGAGGACGTGCGTGCCTTCGCGCGCGATGTCGTCGACGTCCTGGCCGCCCGCCAACCCGACCGGTTCACCACCGAGGCCCGCAAGAAGGCCCGCCACGGCCGCCTCTACCTCGACATCGGGCGCAACGCCTACGCCCAGACCGCGGTCGCTCCGTACGCCGTCCGGGCCCGCCCCGGCGCCCCCGTAGCGGCCCCGCTGGCCTGGAGCGACCTCGACGATCCCGACCTGACCGCCCGCCGCTGGACTCTCTCCACCATCGACGGCCTGCTGGCGGACGACCCCTGGAGGAACCCTCCCCGCCCCCGTTCCCTCCGAAGGGCCCGCGCACTCCTGAGAGAAGAGACTCCGTGAGTGCTCCGTGAGTGCTCAGTGAGGGCTCCGTGAAGCGGCCCGTCAGCCGGACAGCGCCACGCCGTACAGAGCCGCGAGTGCGTCGTCGATGGGATGCGGTTGCGGCTCGCCCGAGGAGTCGAGCCTGTTCCACCTCTGCATGTTCACCGCGACGGCCAGCTGCCGCGTGCCGTCGGCGCTGGTCATGGCCAGCGCTCCGCCACCCCAGACCGTGCCGCCGTGGCCCCAGAAGGTGCCCTGGCCGGGAATCTCCACCGGGTGCAGGCCGAGGCCGTAGTCGATCGTCTTTCCCTCCTGGGAGATGACGGGGACGGTGCGCTGCATCTGCGCCAGCGACGACGGACTGATGATCTCCCCGGCCAGCAGCATGCGGTAGAAGCGGTTGAGGTCGGAGACGGTCGATATCAGCGAGGCCGACGGGCCCACCCATGACATGTCGTAGACGCTGTAGTCGCGCGGCGGGTCGATCATCCCGAACCATGCCTCATAGAGCAGCGAGTGCGGTCCGTCGACGTACGGTCCGGTGGGGAACGCGGTGTCATGGAGTCCGGCGCGCTCGATCACGTTCTCGGTGATGTACCGCTCGGCCGTGGTGCCCGTCGCCTGTTCCAGAAGCGGGACGAGAAGCAGGTAGTTGGTGTTGGAGTACACCCCCGGTGTGCCGCCCGGGGCGGTGACGGCAGGTGCGGTGACCCCCATCTCGATCAGTTCGAGGGTGTCGAACCGCGTGAACCGGTGGTCGTCCAGGCTCTCGGGCCGGGTGTCCGCGAGGACCGGGTAAGCCTTGAGGGAGGGGTACGCATAGGGGAGGTACTCGGCGAAGCCGCTGGTGTGATTGATCAGCATCCGGACCGTGATCGCCTCGCCGCGCTCTCCCGGGACCAGCTGGGGAAGGTAGTGGCCGATCGGTGTGTCGAGTCCGATCCGCCCGGCCTCGACCTGCTGGAGCACCGCCACGGCGGTGAAGGTCTTGGTGATGCTGCCGACGCGGTGCCGCATGTCGGCGGTGACGGGCCGGTTGGTGGTGACATCGGCGACTCCCGCAGCGCCGCGCCACACCTGGTCGCCATCGCGTACCTCGGCGAACAGACCCGGCATCCCGGCGCGGTGCACGGCTTCGATGGCCGCGTCCAGCGCTGCGCAATCCAGTGCGTTCTTCACTTCATGCGTCCTTTCGGCTTCCCCAGGGTGAGCTCCGCACCAGGCGTTCGACCTCGGATGCCAGGGCGCGCACGGCAGGGCGGCCCGGCTCCTGGCGGGCCGCCCAGCAAGCTCGTGTCCTCATTATGCACGCGGTGCGTGCAACACCAAGTGCATAGGCTAGGCTGAGATCCTGCGAGAGGAGCACGATGGCAGGGCGAAGGCGCTGGTCGACCGAAGAGATCCTGGATACGGCGGCGGAGTTGCTCCGTACGAGCGACGCGGATTCGTTCAGCGTGCGCAAGCTGGCCGCGGCCCTCGGGACCGACTCCTCCAGCCTCTACCGGCACTTCCGCAGCAAGACCGAGCTGCTGCGCGCGCTCGCCGACCGGATCCTTTTGGCCGCCATGGACGGCCACCGGCCCGAGGGGGACTGGAAGCAGCGCATCACGGCCCTCACCCTGCGCATAAGAGACGCCTTCGGCCAGCAGCCCCAGCTCGCCGCGGTCTGGGGTCGTTACGCCTCAGGCGGCACCGGTTCCCGGCTGGTGATGGAAGAAATCCTGCAGGCGCTGCGGGCGTCGGGTCTGCCCGACGAGGAGATCCCGGTGCGCTACCACCGGATCGCGGTCCTGGTCGCCGCGCTGATCACCTCCGAGGCCGGGGCCAGTGCGGCCACCCAGGAGGAGCACGACCAGGGCATGGAGCACTTCCGCGTGGCGGTACTCGGCGCGGACCCCGAGCGCTTCCCCGCCCTCGCCCACTTCGGCCGTGAGGTACCCCCCCTCGGGGCGGACCGCCGTGCCGCGTTCGAGGAGATCCTCGCCGCCCAACTCGCCGACATCGAGGCCGCCATCAGTCCGGGCTAGCCGGTCGGCTCGCTCGGGGGGCGTCCGCGCAGGACCCCTGCTTGACCTGACCACTCCGCCGTTGACTAAAATCATCGCTCGTGTCGAAGCCTGACGAACTGCTTGTCAACATCGCCGGCCTGGTGGAGTCCGGGCACAGCAATCAAATGTCTCTGACCGTGGTCGCCGGCGGTGCCGTCATCACGGGGCGGCTGGCTGCCGAAGCCGTCTGGAGGCAGCGGGTGTCGGAGGTTCTGGCCGACTCGGCCCGCCTGAGCGACTTCTCCACCGTGTTCACCGCCGCCCCACGCAAAGAGGGGCCGCCCACACATCTGCACTTCCATCTGGCCCGCATTCTGCAGGGCTCGGTAGGGATCCCGGAAACCGGCGGAATGTACCGCGTGGCCATCGCGGACGTCAGTGCCTGGACCATCGGCGACTTCACGTACTCCGACAGCCCCCGCTGACGCACCAAGAAGAGACGCTCATTACGCGGCACGGACCCGGTCGGCGGAACTGACGGAACCTCACCCACCGCTGAGCCGACGGCTCGTGCCGTTCCGTGCTGCTCGGCGCCCCTGCGCCCGTCTGACCGCCGCGCGGCCCGGCTCCTGTATGCCACGGGCCTGCGCTGCCGGGACGCGGCGGCGCAGGCGGAACGCGGCGGTCGCCCGGACGGCGGGGTCGGGCGGCCCCTCGCCGTACCGGCCCGGATGTGCGGGACAGGTGTCCTGCCAGCGGCGCCGCTGGACCCCGGCCGGTTCCTGACCGTCCGCCACGGTTCTTCCTCGGCCTGTGTCCCGGGGCCTGCCTGGGTCCCGGGGCCCAGAAAAAGCCCCTCTCTCGCGCTGACTCCGCTCGCTCGCGCCCCGTTCCACGCCCCCCGTCAGCCCAATCCTGAGCTGTCCACCGCCTGATGAGAGAGCCTGGGGATCACGAACGAGGAAGCAGGCCGCCCGCTTTCGCACGACGACAGCCGACAGCCTGCCGAAGGAGGACGTGTGCCCGGCCCACAAGACATCCCTGCTCCCGATGGGGCGGACGACGGCGAGCAGCTGTTGCAGCAGGTCGGCCGCGCCCTGCGGGACCTGCATCCCCAAGCGTCCATGGCGCAGATCGCCCGCGCGGTCGGGGTTTCGCCGACGGTGCTCTACCGCCGCTATCCCACCAAGGACGCGCTGCTGCTGGCCTTGGCCGCCGCCTTCTTCGACGGTCTCCTGCAAAGGGCGCAGGAAGCCCGGGCGCTGCCCGCCGAGCAGCAGTTGCCGTACTTCCTGCGGACGGTCGGCCTGCACCTGGCCACCAGCCGCAGCGTCCTGCCCTACGCCTTCAGGGAGATGTCCCTGCCCGAGCAGCGCCACCACATCTACGCGATCATCACCGAACTGCTGGCCACCGCCAAGGCGGCCGGCCATGTCCACCCCGATACCGACGTGGCCGACATCGGCGCCATCGTCTGGGCCATGCGCGGCATCATCGACATCACCGGGTCCCTGGCCCCCGAGGCCTGGGAGCGCCACCTGAATATCGCCTTGGCAGGCCTCGCCAACCCCGACCTCGCCTTCTCCCGGCCCCCCATGGACATCGACCGGCTGGACGCCGTGATCAGCGGGAAGCGCCCACAATCCTGACCAGAACCGGCCATGTCTCCGCCCTGTCGCTCGTTGGACTGGCGGTCTGGCGGTCTGGCGGTCTGGCAAGCCGAAGCGGCCTGGCGCACTGGTCATCAAGCGCACTCACGTGCGGCGCCGTCGCCTCAAGACCATGTACCCAACACCGGCGGCGCCCGTCACCAGGACCGCCCCTACCGCGATCTCAAGGCTGCCGGGCTCCGAAGTGCCTCCCATCCCACCCTGGGTGCCGCGCACCGGTATCGCGCTCGGGGTGACAGACGCAGGCGTGGGGAGGGCGGTGCCTCTTCTCGGCAGTGCTTCACAGGCGATTCCGTCGTCGGGACCCTGGTCCTCATCCAGCCGGTTGGGATCGCTGGGATCCCTGTCGAAAACGGCTTGCGCTTCTTCCTGGAAGCGGAAGTCACTGCAGTCCAGATCACGCGCATGGGCGACCCCGGATATGGGAGCACAACAGGCGAAAGCCAGCACTATGCAGGCTGTGGTAGCACGACGGTCCACGGGAGCCTCCTCACGATCCCCGAGATGTCGATTCGACCCTAGGCGCCGTGCCGGGAACACACCTCGCGGAGGCAGGCTGAACGGGTTATCCCTGCATCGTGCGGTGAACAAGGCGACTTTGTTCGGGCACCTCCGCCGTGGCGCTGCACCAGCAGGGCCTCGCTGACGTCGGAGGTGATGGTGAACGCCTTCGTGGTGTCCGTGAGGTCGAACAGGCGTTGAATCCCAGCGGGCAACGGGCCTGCGAGGACCGGTTCGAGGTGGCGTCGGGCCCGCAGCAGCACAGACAGCAGCGTGCAGTCGCCGAACGCGCAACCGGACAGATCCACAATGATCCGCTCCGCGCCCTCGGGATACAGAGCGTCCTCCAGGAGCCGGCCGGTCTCTATGTCGATCTCCCCCGACACGCGGACCAGGGCGGTGCGCCGCGCCCCGGCGACCGTGACCCGCAGGACCCGGGCCGCCCGCCGGTCGGGCACCGTGCACCCGCCAACAGCACTCATGGGAGCGCACGGAGAGGACAGGAAGGTGGGCAGTGCGGAGGGGTCGGGATGCGTCATCTGGGGCCGTCCCGGGCACGGAGGGGAGCTGCTCCCCTTCCGCATGGCATTGCCGGGAAGGAAGCGCGCGGCCCTGGGCGGGGCCACGCGTTGAGGAGGACCGTACCCAATGCCGCCCCACCCGGTGAGGGGAGGACGCGCCAGCACGGTGGACACCAACGGCTACCCGGAGTCTACCCACCCCCAGACCATTCAACTCGCGTTCCGCACCGCTCAGTCGGCCGTGATCGCGTCCAGCTGGGCCCTCAGATAGGCGTGCGAATCGATGCCGCGTACGTCCGTGCCCGGATCGCACTCGTAGAAGTACACCAGCGAGATCAGTTCCTCCGCCGGTACGTCGGCGGGCGGCGGGAGCACCCGGTGGCGGCCCGGCTTCCAGCGGCCGTCGGACCAGCGGGCCATCAGATCGCCGATGTTGACGGTCAGAGCGGCCGGGTCGTACGGGGCGTCCTGCCAGCCGTGCCCGTCGACGAAGACCTGGAGCCCGCCCTTGCCGTGCTGCCGGTCCAGGACCGTCACCGTACCGAAGTCGGTGTGCGGGCCGATCCGGAACTGGCCCGGCTGCGCGACCCCGACGGTGTCCGTACCGGGATACCAGTTGATGTTGAACCCCCATGTGGGGTGCGTGGTGTGCCGGGTGAAGAAGTCCTCGGGGCGCTGGAGAGCGACGGCCAGCAGTTCCAGCAGCCGCTCGGAGAGCGCCCGCATCGCGCGAAGGTAGTCCTCCAACAGCGGTCTCAGGGCCGGGATCTCGCCGGGCCAGACGTTCGGCGCGAACCAGTCGGCATCGACAGGTGCCATCCCAGTGGGATGCTCGGCGGCATGCTCTGCGGCGAAGGAGAGAGACTCCTTCAGGTCGGGCGGGCTTTCGGTGCCCTCGGCGTAACCGTTGGCCTCGGCCCCCGGGCCCAGCCAGCCCCTTCCGCCCACCTTCACCGCGTAGGGCTGCTTGACCGGACCGGGCAGGCGGAAGAAGCCTCGGGCGGTGTCACGAATGGCGGCGGGCAGCGACGGATCGATGCCGTGGCCGGTGACCAGGAGGAAGCCGGCGTTCTGGAGCGCGCCGTCGATCCGGGCCGGGTCGGGGGCGCTCAGATCGATGGTCGGAATGAGGTCCACGCGCAAGGTCTCCCCCACCCCGTCCACTCCGCAAACTCGGGCCCATTACCGCAGGGACCTGTCCCCGGGGTACGCCCAGACCTCGGCTGCCGCGTTCAGGCGGCGAGGAGGGAGTCGTCCGTCGGGCGGGCACCGGGCAGATGATGACGCGCGGCGATGAGGGCGGCGTCCACGTCACCCGTGCCCGTCGCGATGCACAAGGAGTACGCGACGTCGTTCATGCGCTGACGCGCGGCTTCCGTACCCTCCTCGGCGTCCAGGACGCGCAGCGTCAGGTACTGCTCGACCAGCTTGTTCAGGACCACCGGGTGCGCCATCAGCATGAAGAAGCCTCCCTCGTCACTACTACGTGATCTCTACATGTGCCAGCCTTGTGCCCACGACTTGCGGCGGTATTCCCTCCCCGTACCGACTCCCGTACCGACGAGTGGACAACAGTGTCAGGCCGCGCCGCGTCGCCGTCGCACGTCCAGGGCTTCCCCGACACTGCTCGTGATGGTGAACGCGCTTGTCGTGTCCGTGAGGTCGAACAGACGCTGTACGGCGGCAGGCAAGGGGCCGACGAGGGTCAACTCCGTACGCTGACGGGCTCGCAGCAGGACCGACAGCAACATGCAGTCACCGAAGGCAAGACCCGACAGGTCGACGATGATCCGCTGCGCGCCGCTGGGATGCAGCACGTCGTCCAGCAGCGGGACGGCCTCGATGTCCACCTCCCCCATGACGCGCACCAGTGCGGTGCCCCGTTCGTCGGCCACCGTGACGCGCAGGATCTGGGCCGCCTCGCGGTCGGGGACCGTACAGGCTGGGGCACGAACCCCGGGGCCGGGCAGGACGACGCGTCGGCTGTAGGGATGGGAGGGGTTGACCATCGGATGCCGTCCCGGGTTGGAAGGGGAGCTGCTCCCCTTCCGCAGGGCGTTGCCGGGAAGGAAGCGCGCGGCCCTCTCGGCGGGGCCACGCGGTTGAGGAGACCGTACCCGAGGCGCCCCACCCGCACGGGGAGGGACGCAGCAGCGCGGTGGACACCAACGGCTGTGTCCACCGTACGCTCATTCACGACCTCCCGGAACAGCGGCGACCAGCCAGTCACAGCCTTGGCAACGTCCCCGTGCTTGCGGATACCGAGACAGCCCGTGTACTGCGAAACGCGATGGCCGGCATGGTAGGTGCCGCCGCGCGGAGCCTGGCGCGTCCTCCACTCGCCGACGACATGCTGTCCTAGAGTCTGTGCCAGTCACCCGGTTCTCGGCGTCTGTACCGCGTACGTCGGGCAGCGGGGAGGGGGACCGGTCAGCGCGGGGCCCCCGGCGGAGGGGGCGGGTGGAGGACGCGGTTGCAGGGCGCTGCTGGTTTGCTCGGTCATCGCGGCTTCCGGCTGCACTTGCTCGGGTGCCTGCTGTCGTGGACGGGATCGGCCGTCGCCCCTTTGGCCCTCGCCTTCGCCGCCCTCGCCATCGACGGCGACCCGACGGCCCTGGGCGCCGTGCTCGCGGTCGGTGTCCTGCCGCAGATCGCCCTCCTACCAGTCGGCGGTGTGATCGCCGACCGCCACGCACGCGGTCGGGTGATGGTGTGGTCGAACCTCGTCTGCGCACTCGCGGAAGCGGCGGCCGCCGGCCTGATCTGGTCCGGCACCGTCCGGACGTGGCAGCTCGCGCTCATGGCGGGGGTGTGCGGTGCCGCGAGCGCGTTCTTCACTCCGGCGGCCGAGGGCAACGTCGTCCAGGTCGTACCCGCCGGACAGCGGCACACTGCCAACGCGCTGCTCAAGTTCGGCCAGAACGTGGGGAAAATGAGCAGCCCGGCACTGGGAGGTGCGCTCGTGGGCGCCGCCGGCCCGGCGTGGGCGCTCGGATGGGACGCGATCACCTTCGCGGTGTCCGCGCTGCTGTTCGCGCGGATCGGGGCAACCCCGTTGGTCACACGACCGGGCGCGGTGGTACCCACAGCGGTCTGGCTGCGCGCGGGCCTCCGCGCGGAACTGAGCCAGGGCTGGCACGAGGTGTGGCACAGGCGGTGGCTGGCGGTCATGGTGTGCCAAGCCGCTCTGACCGGCTCCATCTGGCTGGCGGGTTACCAGATACTGGGCCCGGTGTACGGGATGCGAGTCCTCGGCGGAGCCGGCGCCTGGGGCGTGGTCGGGTCCGCGTTCACCGGTGGCCTGGTCGCTGGAGCCGCACTGGCGCTGGTGCGGAAGCCGTCCTCGGCCGGTCTCCTCGTATGTGTCGGAACGGGCACCCTTGCCCTGCCCCTTGCCGTGATAGCTGCCCGCATGCCGCTGCCCGTGCTGGTAGCCGCCTTCCTCGTGGCAGGCACGGGTCTGGAGGCCGCCATGGTGGTGTGGGCCTCGCTCCTCCAGGAACACATCCCCGGCGACCGCCTCAGCCGGACCCTCTCGTACCTGACACTCGGCCAGATGCTCCCGGTCCCCGTCGCCTACCTCGCCACCGGGCCCGTGACCCTCGCGCTCGGGCTACACACCACCCTCGCGACGGCCGCGGTCCTGCTCATCACCGCCGCGCTCCTCCCCCTGGCCCTGCCCCAGGTGCGCGGCCTGACCCTGTGGCCCAGCGACGAACCTCTGTCCTCCAGGTCTGCGCGGACTGTCGCATGACGGCCACCACAGCCAGACCCTGGGCCCGTGGCCCGTCCGGCCCACCAAACCCGCCCCCTCCCGCACGGTTTCAGGCCTGCGTCGGCAGTGTCACGGACGAACCGGCGGGCTCCTTCGCCGGCGGTTCGGAGCGGTTCTTGGCCGTGCGCAGGGCATCGTTGACGCGTTCGGTGTCCAGGGCGTTCTCCCAGCGGGCGACGACCAGCGTGGCCACGCTGTTGCCGGCGAGGTTGGTCAGGGCGCGGCATTCGGACATGAACTTGTCGATGCCGAAGATGAGCATGATCCCGGCGGCCGGGACGGTACCGACGGTGGAAAGGGTGGCGGCGAGCGCGATGAAGCCGGCGCCGGTGACGCCTCCGGATCCCTTCGAGGTCAGGATCATCACGGCGAGCAGACCGAGTTGCTGGCCGACACTCAGCGGGGTGTCGGTGGCCTGGGCGATGTAGACGGCAGCCAGGGACAGGTAGAGGGAGCTGCCGTCGAGGTTGAAGGTGTAGCCGGTGGCGACGGTGAGGCCGACGATGTCACGGGGAACACCGAGGTTTTCCAGTTTCACCATCAGCCGGGGCAGGGCGCTTTCGGAGGACGAGGTGCCCAGGACGAGGACGAACTCCTCCCGTAGATATCGCATCAGCCGGAAGATGTTGATCCTGAGGGCGGCGGTGACCGCGCCCAGGACGAAGACGACGAAGAACGCGGACGTTCCGTAGAAGAGCCCGAGGAGCCGGCCGAGGCTGGTGAGGGTGGAGATTCCGTACGTACCGATGGTGAAGGCCATGGCGCCGAACGCCCCTACGGGAGCGGCCAGCATCACGAAGTGCAGGAGTTTGAAGACCACAGCGGTGAGGCGGTGGACACCGTCCACGAGGGGCTCACCCAACGGTCCCACCGCCTTCAGCGCGATGCCGAAGAGTACGGAGAAGAAGATGACCTGAAGGATGTTGCCCTCGGCGAAGGCACCGACGGCGCTGGTGGGCACGGCGTCCGTCAGGAAGTGCCACCACTCCTGGCTCTCACCCTCCTTGACGTACTGTCCGGCATCACCCGTCAGGCGGAGGTCGCCGGGGTGGGCATGCACCCCGGCTCCGGGCTGGAAGACGTTGACGGCGACCAGTCCCACGAGCAGGGCGGCGAGCGTGCCCGCCTGGAAGTAGAGCAGGGATTTCAGTCCCACGCGGCCCACACGCTTGAGGCTGTCGACACTGGCGATGCCGCCGACGATGGTGAGGAAGACGACCGGGGCGATGAGCATCTTGATGGCCGCGACGAAGGTCGTGCCGACCGGCCCCAGCGCAGCTCCGCCCGAGGGCCACAGCCAGCCGGTGAGAATGCCGCTGACGATGGCGGTCAGCATCCAGAAGTAGAGCTGCTTGTACCAGGGGCGGTGGGCGGGGTCGTCATGGGCGGAGGCGGAGGCGGGGGATGCGAGTGCTGCCATGGCGTTTCTCCTCGGTGAGGAACGGGGCAACTGGGACACGGAACGGTCCCCGCGAGGCGGCGGGACAGGGAGGTACGGGACGGGGAGGTGGGGGTCCGGGCGTACCCGGAAGCCGGCGGGCGTGCCCGAAGTCGAGGCGAAGGACGCCGTTGCCGCCGCCGACCGTAGGGGAAGCGGTTCAGAGGAGTTCGATCAGTTTCTCAGTGAACTCGGCCGTGGTCGCGGTTCCGCCCAGGTCAGGAGTGCGGGTGTCGGTCTTGGCCAGGACCGAGGCGATCGCGTCCGTGATGTCCCTGGCCGCGGCCGGATGGCCGAGGTGGTCGAGCATCATGGCCGCGGCCCAGATCGCGCCCAGGGGGTTGGCGATGCCCCGGCCCGCGATGTCGGGCGCGGAGCCGTGCACCGGCTCGAACATCGAGGGGAACTCGCGCTCGGGGTTGAGGTTGGCCGCCGGGGCGATACCGATGGATCCGGCGACCGCGGCCGCGAGGTCGCTGAGGATGTCGCCGAAGAGGTTGGAGGCGACGACGACGTCGAAGCGGGCCGGTTCGAGGACGAGTTTGGCCGCCAGCGCGTCGATGTGCTCCTGGTCCCAGGCGACCTGGGCGAACGAGGCGGCCCGCTCGGCGACGAGCTGGTCCCAGAACGGCATGGTGTGCACGATGCCGTTCGACTTGGTCGCCGAGGTCAGCCGACCCGTGCGCCGGGAGGCGAGCATGAAGGCGTAGTCCAGTACGCGGGTGACGCCGGCCCGGGTGAACACCGTCTCCTGTATCGCCATCTCGTCGGGAAATCCGGCGTTGAGGCGGCCTCCGGCCTCGCTGTACTCGCCTTCCACGTTCTCGCGCACCACGACGAGATCCACCTCGCCCGGGCGGGCGCGGCGCACCGGACTGTCGATGCCTTCGAAGACGCGGATGGGCCGGAGGTTGACGTACTGGCGGAAGCCGCGCCGGATCGGGATCAGCAGCCCCCACAGGGAGACGTGGTCGGGCACCCCCGGATATCCCACCGCGCCGAGCAGGATCGCGTCCTTGTCGCGCAGTTGGTCGATGCCGTCGGCGGGCATCATGGCGCCCTCGCGCAGATACCGCTCGCACGACCAGTCTCCGTAGGACGTGTAGGACAGGTTGAAGCCGTAGCGGCGGGCCATCACGTCGAGGACCTGCTGGGCGGGGGGCAGTACCTCGGCGCCGATGCCGTCGCCGGGGATCAACGCGATGCGGTGGTTGGTCGTCATGCCGTCGATTGCAGCAAGGCCGCCCGCGAGGCGTCCAAGACACAAAGCGGATCTCCCTGATAAGCCGTTCCTATCAGGTGTCGGTGGCCGGCACGGCGGCCGTGACGAATGCGGCGGCCGCGGGAGACAGGCCGCCACGGCGGCTGACGAGGGCGATGTCCAAGGTGGTCTGCGGTTCGATGTCCAGGACGCGGGCGCCGAGCCGCCCGGCGAGCTCCCGCCAGGACTCCGTGACCACCGCGAGCCCCACCCCGGCCAGTACCAGCGGCATCAGCGAGACGCGGTGCTCGGTCTCGGCGGCGACGGTGAACTCGACGCCCTGCTCCCGCAGCCCGTCGACGTATTCGCGCATTCCGGTGCCACGCTGCCCGACGATCAGCCGCTGACCCGCCAGCTCCCCGCACTCCACCACGCTCCGGCCCGCGAACGGGCCCTCGGGCGGCACCACCACGACGAACCGCTGCCGCCCCAGCACATGCGCGACGACCTCCTTGCCGTCGACAGGACCCGAAGACGCCAGGAGACCCAACTCCACCGCCCCCGTACGTACCATGTCGATCACGTCACGCGAGGTGAACGCCGCCTTGATGGCCACCGATACCCCGGGGTACCGGCGGCTGAAGGCGCTCACCAGGCTCGTCAGCGGCTCCACCGCCTGCGACGGCATCGACGCCACATCCAGGCGACCCGCTCGCAGCTCATGCACGGCCGCGACGCTCGCCCGCGCCGTCGTCAGACTCCGCACGGCCTCCCGGGCGGGCTCGATGAGCGCCCTTCCCGCCTCCGTCAGGACCGCCCGGCGCCCGATGCGGTGGAACAGCTCGGAGCCGAGATCGCGCTCCAGCGCCCGCACGGCCTGCGACAGCGACGGCTGCGACACGTACAGAGCGGCGGCCGCCCGGTTGAAGCCGCCGCGGTCGACGATGGCAAGGAAATACTCCAGCTGCCGGATGTCCATGTACGTCCTCTGCTCCACGGCGTCTCGATGGGTCCCGGCCATGGTTGCGTGAAGGATCGCCTCTGGCACCCCCTCCCCCTGAGAGACGCCGCGTCCTTGGCGATACCGCCGCCGACGACTGTGTGTGCATCCAGCGCAAGCAGCTGTGAAAAGTCCGCTATGACGGGTGCGTAATCCGTACGCAAGTCGTCAAAATGGCCGGTCAACCTGTTCTCCCCGGCGTTGACTGCGGGTGTCACGTCCCACCGGCTCCGCTCTGGACATCCAGGCCCCAGCCGGGATGATGCAAGGAGAACAGCGTGAAGTCCCGTATGAGGAACAAGAATCTCGCCCGCGTCGCGGTGCCTGTCGCGGCTCTCGCACTGGCCGCGATACCCGCCGACGCCCACGCGGCCGGCCACGCGCCCGTGCCGTACCCCGCCAGCCTCGATGATCTGCTCAACGACCTTGTACGGTACGGCGACACCGCCACTGCCGACAGCGAGAAGAACTACATCTCCACCTGGGACAACCACCACTGGACCTATCAGTGGGGCAGGGCCAACATCCCCACCACCAGCCACGTCAAGGTGTCGAACGACGCCTCCGGAGTCACCTTCTCCCATCTCCAGGTGACGCCGGACGGCGAACCGACCACCACCCTCGGGGACACCTGGTTCGTCGGGACCGCACGACTGACCAACAGCACCGACCAGCCGCAGTCCCTCACCACCCAGAGCTACACCAAGACGGTCACCGACAGCGTCTCCACCTCGGTGACCAAGCAGTTCGGCGGGTCCAACACGGTGTCGGCGCAGGTGAAACTGGGAGAGTTCTTCACCGGGGGCGACGAGTTCACCACCACCTGGACCTGGGGCGACACCCACACCCATACACAGACCGACGACCAGACCTACACGGCCAACGCCCAGCAGATTGCGGTGCCCGCGCACACCACCGCCGTCGTCACCATCGCGCTGGTGCAGACGAAATCCACCGGCCTGGTGAACCTCAAGGGCGACCTCGACGGCAGTTTCCAGCGCGTGGTGACCCGTACGGACTGCAATGACGCGAGCGGTGGATGCGCCCCCGGCCACGTCGTCTCGAACAAGACCGAATCCGTCTACGACACAGCGCTCAACGCCGTACCGCTGCCGCCGGGCATGTACCTCAGCGACCACCACACCGTCGCTGTACCCGGACTGGGCACGTACACGGCCGCGCACGGTTCCTACTTCACCGTGAAGGTCACGGACGAGCCGGACGGCTCCCGGCCCGTTCCTGCGGCACCCCGGTCGTACACGTACACGCTGCCGGTCGGAAAACCCGCCGCCCACCACGGGTGATCACTCCTTTACTTTCAGTTAAACACCGTGTGTGGCCCGCGACGCCGGGGTCGGCAGATATCCGCAGGTCAGAGACCTATTAACGGGCATGACAACGGTGACCAATGCAGCCTTTGCCGATCGCCGGGCCATGCGTTTGACTGCGAGCGAAGCAACATCACGACGGGGAGGACGCACGACATGGCTCACCGGCACGAAGACCACCAGCACGGGGCGGAGGGCGGCCACGGGCCCGAAGGCGGCCACGGCGGCCACTCCCATGGGGTCTCGGCCGACGCCGACCGGCGCTGGCTGGCCCTGGCGCTCGCGCTCATCGCGACGTTCATGGCCGTGGAGGTCGTCATCGGCGTCCTCGCCGGCTCGCTGGCACTGCTCTCCGACGCGGCGCACATGCTCACCGACGCGGCGTCCATCGTGCTCGCTCTGGTCGCCATGCGGCTGGCGGCCCGGCCCGCCAAGGGCAGCTACACCTACGGTCTCAAGCGCGCGGAGATCCTCTCGGCGCAGGCCAACGGGCTGACCCTGCTGTTGCTCGGTGTCTGGCTCGCCTACGAGGCGGTGCGCCGGCTCGTCTCACCGCCCGAGGTCGAGGGCGGGCTCATGCTGGCCACCGCCCTCGTGGGCATCGTGGTGAACGTCGTCGCCGCTTGGTGCATCTCCAAGGCGAACCGGTCCTCTCTCAACGTCGAGGGCGCCTACCAGCACATCCTCAACGACCTGTTCGCCTTCATCGGCACCGCCGTCGCCGCTCTGATCGTCGTCCTGACCGGTTTCGACCGCGCCGACGCCATCGCCACGCTCGTGGTCGTCGCCCTGATGGTCAAGGCCGGCTACGGGCTGTTGCGCGACTCCGGCCGCATCTTCCTGGAGGCCGCCCCGGCCGGCCTCGACCCCGACGCACTCGGCGACAGGCTCGTCTCCCAGCCCCTTGTCGTCGAGGTGCACGACCTGCACGTCTGGCAGATCACGTCCGGCCAGGCCGCCCTGTCCGCGCACGTCCTGGTCGAGCCCGGCGGCGACTGCCACGCCGTGCGCCGGGCCTTGGGCGAGCTGCTGAGCGACGACTACGGCATCACCCACACCACCCTCCAGGTCGACCACGCCCAGGAACCCGTCCTCCAGCTCGCCCGCCCCGGCGCGGCCGACGACGGCTCCCACTGCGAGAACGCGCACGGCCCGGTCCACCGGGACGAGCCGCACGACCACTGAGCGCGCGCCGCGCGGGCTGTACTCGTGACCTCACCTGTACTCGTGACCTCACCCTCGTGGCCGCACCCCGAGCCGGGACGACCGCCTCAGTCCGCAGACGCGTCCGCATCCCCCGGTGTCGTCGCCGTACGACGCGAGACCGCAGTGGAGACAAGGCCCAGGGCCACGCCCGCCGCCAGCAGGACGAGGCCGCGCAGCCACACACCGCTCTCGATCTGAGTGGCCAGCACGACACAGGAGACGGCGCCCAGGACCGGGATGGCTGCCGGTGCGCGGAAGTGGTCCAGCGCGCCGGAGGAGTCACGGCGGCGCAGGACGAGGACCGCGGTGTTGACCGTGAAGAACACGACGAGCAGCAGGAGCACCAGGGTCGCGGCCAGGGCCTCGATGTCGCCCGTAAGGGCGAGCAGCAGCGACAGCGCGGTCGTCGTGGCGATGGCGGCCCATGGCGTACGGCGCCGGGGCAGCACCCGGGTCAGGAAGGCGGGCAGCAGGCGCTCGCGCGCCATGCCGAAGGCCAGGCGCGAGCACATGATGCCGGTGAGCAGCGCTCCGTTGGCGACCGCGACCAGGGCGATCGCCGAGAAGAGCCATTCGGGCACCGAGCCGACCGCCCGCACCACTTCGAGAAGTGGGCCGTCGGAGCGGGCCAGCACATCGGTGGGTACGGCGGCGGAGGCAGCCGCTCCTACGGCGGCGTAGACGAACCCGGCGGTGCCCAGGGCTCCGGAAAGGGCGCGCGGATAGGCTCGGCGGGGGTTGCTGGTCTCTTCGGCGACGTTCACGGACGTCTCGAAGCCCACGAAGGAGTAGTAGGCCAGCACTGCCCCGCTGAGCGCGGCGCTCAGCGGCGTATGGTCACGCGTGCCGAGTTCCAGCAGCCGTCCCGGGTCACCCTCACCGCGGACGACCACGAGCCACACGCCGAGACCGATGATCAGCAGCAGCCCGCTGGCCTCGATGACGGTGGCGACCACGTTGGCCCGGGTGGACTCGCTGATGCCCCGTGCGTTGAGCAGGGCCAGGGCCGCCAGGAACAGCACGGCGACCAACGCCACCGGCAGGTGGACGAACGCGGTGAGATAGGTGCCGCCGAAGCCGCGCGCCAGCGCGGCCACCGAGACGATCCCGGCCGCCAGCATGCAGAAACCGGTGAAGAAACCGACGAAGGGACCGTACGCGAGCGTCGCGTAGTACGACGCTCCGCCCGCGCGGGGGTATTTCGTGGCCAGCTCGGCGTAGGAGGCCGCCGTCAGCAGCGCGAGGCCGAGGGCGACGGCCAGGGGGACCCAGACCGCACCGCCGGCCTTCGCCGCGACCTGTCCGATGAGTACGTAGACGCCGGCGCCCAGGACGTCACCCAGGATGAAGAAGTACAGCAGGCGTGTCCCGAGAACCCGCTTGAACGGGGCCTCGGTCGCACCGGACGACGGTTGCTCGGTCTGCATGGTCACGTCTGTGCTCGCGCCTTCTACTCGCATCAGTGGTCCCCCGGGACCCAGGGGTCGGAACACCGGGCTCTGCGTCCGGGTGGCACCCCAGGGCACCGGGCCGGAGCTGCTTGCCGTATGACCGTGCAAGGCGACGGCAAACCCGGGCGATGGTCCCGGGCCCACTACTGCCGCCCCTAGCGGCCCCGAGCGGAGGGCGGTGACCAGGAATTGACCTGGTCGTTATCGCAGTCATGACCTCCTTGCGAAAGATCGTCACGGTTGTCGCCACGGTCGCTGCGGCCTTCGGCGGCGTCTTCACAGCTGCACCCTCCGCAGTAGCCGAGGGCAAGTGGTGCAACCACGCCGTCTGCATCGAGACCTACGACACCGGGACATACCTGGGCAGGGTGGAGGTGTCGGTCATCAACAGCAACCAACCGCACCGGATCTCCGCACGTGTGTGGACCACCAACGGCTGGAGCGCCAACACCAAGGTCGAGGACGTCGCCAAGTTCCGCACCTACCGGGACCAGGCGTACCCCCAGCGCCATTTCCCGGCCGGCACCCGTCTCTGCGCGGAGGGCTTCCGGGGCGGTGAGAGCGTCGGGCTGCCCTGCGTGACGCTCACCGACTGACCTGCGCGGTCGCGGTCCCAGCGCGCTCCCGGCTCCCGTCGGGCGCGTGCTGCTTCGGCCCGGCCGGCTGTCGGCATCGCTCTCCGGATTCGCCACCACCGTGGCCAGGCCGCGATGGCGAGGCTGTTGAACGGACTCCAAACAGCTCGCCGCGCATACCCGCCCGGCCGCCAGGACATGCTCTCGCCTATGAAACGGAGCCGGACGCGCGCCCTGGTCCTCGCGCTGCTGGCCGTCGCCTTCGTCGGTTACGCGCTGCTCCTGTGGCGGGGGCCGTGGTGGCTCGACGGCGACCGGCTGCGCCACCGTGACCTCCAGCCCGCCGACGGAGTGGTGATCACCGGATTCCGTACGACACTGGTCGCCCTCGGCGCCGGCGCGGTCGCCGGGGCCGGCCTCTACTACACCGACCGTACGCTGCGCCACACCCGCGAACGCGACCGCGAGCAGGCCGAGATCGCCCGCGACGGCCAGGTCACGGGGCGCTATGTGGAGGCCATCAAGCTCCTCGCCTCGGAGCGTACGGTCGAGCGCCTCGGCGGGATCTACGCGCTGGAGAGAATCATGCGTGACTCCGCCAAAGACCACCTCACGGTGGTCGAGGTCCTGGCCGCGTTCGTCCGCGAACAGGTACCGGTGCGGCCTGACGCGGAGTTGTCAGCCCGGGCGCTGCCGGAGGAGTCCGTACAGGCAGCGCTGACGGTGCTGGGGAGACGGCCGCAGGTGGCGGAGCCGTTCCGTATCGACCTGCGGCGTACGGATCTGCGCGGGGCGGACCTCCAGAACGCCCGGCTGGAGCGCGTCCGCCTCGGCGGTGCCCATCTGGAGAACGCCAATCTGACCGGCGCCCACCTGGAGGAGGGCTGGCTGCGTGACACCGTCCTCACCGGCGCGTGGCTCACCCACGCGCATCTGGAACGCGCGGTGGTCAAAGGCGCGGACCTGCGCGGGGCACGCATGAAAGGCGCGCATTTCACGGGCACCCGGCTGGTGGACGCGGACCTGTCGACGGCGGTCGGCCTCACGGCGCCACAGCTCGCCGACGCGCTGCTCGACACCGCGACGACACTGCCCGACGCGGTGGCACGAGAGGTGAGGGCGGCACCGTGAGCGCCCGGGAGGTGCCCCACGGGGCGGTTCAGGAGCGGACGAAGATGAGTGCCGCGTTCTGGCCGCCGAACCCGTAGGAGGTGGTGATCGCTGCCTCGACGGAGGTCTCCCTCGCTGTTTTGGCAACGACGTCCAGGTCGATGTCGAGGTCGAGGTCTTCGTGGTTGGCGGTCGGGGGAATGGTGCCGTGCTGCACGGTCATGACCGTGATGGCGGCCTCGATGGCGCCGGCGGCCCCGATGGCATGGCCGATGGCGCCTTTGAGCGAGGTGACCGGGGGTGGTGCGCGGAAGACGGTACGCAGGGCTTTCGCTTCGGCGAGGTCGTTCAGGCGTGTGCTGGTGCCGTGGGCGTTGACGTGGTCGATGTCGGAGGGCGCGAGGTCGGCGTCGTCGAGGGCCGCGCTCATCGCCGCCGCGGCCCCGCGGCCCTGCGGGTCGGGTGCCGCGTAGTGGAAGGCGTCGCAGGTGGCGGCGTAGCCCGCGAGATGGGCGCGCGGCCGGACGCCGCGTGCCCGGGCGTGTTCGGGGCGTTCGAGGACGAGGACGGCGGCGCCTTCCGACAGGACGAATCCGTCGCGTCGCGCGTCGAAGGGCCGGCTGGCCCGTGCGGGGTCGTCGGTGCGCTGGGAGAGGGCGCCCATGCGGTGGAAGCAGGCGGCGGGGATGGGATGGCAGGCGGATTCCGCGCCGCCGGCGAGGACGATGTCACAGGAGCCGGCGCGCAGGAGGTCTCGGGCGACGCCGATGGCCGTGGTGCCCGAAGCACAGGCGGTCGAGACGGAGAAGTTGGGGCCGGTGGCGTGGGTGTCGATCGCGATCTCGCCGGCGGACATGTTGGGGACGCTGCGCGGGACGGCGAGGGGGGAGATGTCCAGGGGGCGGTTGTCCGCGACCTTGCTGAATTCGGCGAGGTAGTTCTCCATGCTGGCCGTTCCCGTACCCATCACCACCGCGACGCGGCTGCCGTCCCACGTCGCCGGGGTGAGGCCGGCGTCTGCCAGGGCGTGGCGCGCGGCGGTGACGGCCATGGCGGTGAAGCGGTCCAGTCTCCAGGCGCGCCCGGCTCCGACGTGGAGTCGGGCGTCGAAGTCGGGGACGCGGCAGGAGATGTCGACCGGCATGCCCTGTAGCCGGGGGTCGCGTGCCGCGGTGGAGGTTCCGGCCAGGAGGGCTTGCCAGGTGGCGTCGAGGCCGATGCCTGCGGGGCTTACGACCCCGAGGCCGGTGACGGCGGTTGTCCCGGTCATGTGGCGGCTTTCGTAGGGGTCAGGTTCTTGTCGGCTTGCTGGGCGTCCAGCATGGCGGCCAGTTCTCCGACGGTCTGGGGCATCTGGGTGTCGTTGAGGGTGATGCCGGTGGTCTCTTGCAGCATCAGCCCCATCTCGACCAGGGCCAGGGAGTCCATGCCGAGTTCGTCGAAGGTCCGGTCGGCGGTGACGTCGGCGCGGTCGATGGCGAAGGTCTCAGCCAGTGCGTCGGTGATCAGCTCAAGAGTGGTGGCCATGGTTCCTTCAGCTACGGGAGGGAGGAGGGGACTGGGGAGTCAGGTCTGTGCGTGTGCCCGGCTGTGGGAGGCGGGCGTTGACGGGGGTCGCGGATGCTTCGGGTGCGGCGGAGGGCGCGGGCCATGGGCTGGGGATGAGCCAGCGGGCGGCGGCTGCGGCGGTCAGCAGCGTGACGACCGCGGCGACGGCGGCGGTGAAGCTGAGGGCCTGCACGAAGGCGTGCCGGGCTTCTGACAGCACGGCAAGGCGAAGGGCAGGGGGCAGTTGGCCGGCCTGGGCGGGAACGGCGAGCAGACTGTGCCGGGCGGTGTCCGCGATATGCGGGGGGACGTCCAGCGGGGCGAGCGCGTCCAGGAGGCGGTCAGTCGACACCGACGTGAGGAGGGAGCCTTGGACGGCGACGCCGAGGGTGGATCCCACTTGGCGGGTGGCGTCGTTGATGGCCGAGCCCAGGCCCGCCTGTTCGGTGGGCACCGATTCCATCACCGACTGGGTACTGGCCGCGGCGACCAGACCCGCGCCGAGGCCCGCGAGGACCTGGAAGGCGGCGCAGTGGGCGTAGCCGGACTGGTCGGTGGTCGTCGCCCAGACCAGGAAGGAGCCGCAGACCAGGAGGAGCCCGGTCACGACGGTCGCTCTGAGGCCGAACCTCCGTTGGGCCCACACCGCGCAGCCTGCTCCGGCGGCGAGGCCGGCCGGCAGCGGAAGGGTACGGATTCCCGCGTCGAAGGGGCTGTAGCCGAGGACGCCCTGCAGGTAGAGGGTCAGTACGAACAGGGCGCCGAACAATGCGAACGACATCAGTGCCAGCGCCGCCGCGGCCACGCCGATGCCCGGCCGGGCCAGCAGGGCCAAGGGCAGCATGGGGGTGGTGGCACGACGCTCCCACCCCAGGAACACCCCCAGGACGAGCGCGGCGATCACAAAGCCGGACAGGACCTGCCAGCTCGTCCAGCCGCGGTGGGGGCCCTCGATGATCGACCACACCAGGGCCAGGAGACCCGAGGTGGACAGGGCGGCGCCCACCCCGTCGAAACCGGCCAGGCGGCGCGGCAGCGAGCGGGGTACGTGCCGCCAGGCCGCGGTGACGATCACCGCGGCCAGGGGAAGGTTGACCCAGAACGCGCCCCGCCAGGAGACGTGTTCGACCAGCCAGCCGCCCATGATGGGCCCGCTCAGCCCGCCGAGCCCGCCCACCGCGGCCCAGGCGGCGATCGCCCGGCTGCGCAGGTGCGGTTCGGGGAAGAGCTGGTGGAGTACGCCGAGGGTGGCAGGCATCAGCAGGGCAGCGCCCGCCCCCATGACGCATCGCGCGGTGATGACCTGCCAGGGGTGGGCGGCCAGCGCACCGGCGACGGAGGCGGCCGCGCAGACGCTGACCCCGGCGACGAAGCAGCGCCTGCGGCCCCACCGGTCGGTGAGGGCGCCCACGGCCAGGACGGCACCGCCCAGCACCAGGGCGTAGGCGTCCACGATCCACTGGACCTGTGCCGTGGTCGCGCCCAGGGCGTCGCGCAGCTCCGGTACGGCGACGTTGAGGACCGTCAGGTCCATCCCGAGCATGAACAGCCCCAGGCACATCACTCCCGCCGCACGGACGCGGCGCACGTCGGCTGCCGGCTGCTCGGGAGGGTGGGTGTTCATACGATCCGAACGGGAGCGGAGACGGCCCGGTGGAGGTCGGCGGCGACCTGCTCCACCAGCTCGCCCGGGTCGGCGGTGGCGTACATGTGGCCGCCCGGGAACAGTCGCACGGGGGCCGGGGTCGTGAACAGTTCGTTCCATGCCGCCAGTTGTCCGGTGCTGACGGCCGTGTCCCCTTGCCCGCCGTAGAGAGCCAACGGCACCTCGAGCGGTGGCTGTGGGGTGTATCGGTGATGTGCCAGGAGAAGGAAGTCGGCGAGCAGGGGGGTGGCCAAGGCGCCCATCAGACGTGCGTCGTCCAGTACCCGAGGCGGGATGGGCCGTCCGAGCAGCTCGCTGATCTTTCCCAGGCCGCCGGCCAGCAGGCCGAGCATGTTCTTCGCGTAGGCACCGCCCTGTGGACCCGCCAGCGAGGACAGTCCCAGCCAGACAGGGAGACGGCCGCCATGCCGACGCAGGTGCAGGGCTGTCTCGAAGGCCAGCAGCGCGCCGACGCTGTGCCCGAACACAGCGAAAGGGCGCTGATCGGCGTCGTCATCCATGATCCGAGCGAGACACTCCACCACATGGGTGGTGTCGGTGAGCGATGGCTCCGAGGACCGGCCGCCCCGTCCCGGCATGCTGATCGAGCACACCTCCATCCACGTGGGCGACGCGGCTGCCCACGGCAGGAAGGAGCCCGGCCCGCACCCGCTGGGAGGCAGGCAGTACAACCGCGCGACCGCCTCGGGGCGGTCGGCCAGTACGACGCGCTGTACTTCACCCCTCACGAGATCACCACCCTCACCGGTTGCTCACGCCCCCGCTCCTGGTCAGCGCTCGTTCGACGCCCGTGCGACGCGGAAACTCCACAGCAGGACAGCAACCACCATCCCTCGCTCGGTAACACCCCTCACCTGCGACACGCCGCCCTGCGCGCATTTCGCCAGGATCTGGGACCAAAGGGATGGCCGGCCGGACCCCGGACCCGGTGGCGGCTCCTGTCGCGCGGTTCCCGGCACCATCAGGTAATCAGGAACGGTGAACAAGGACACGAGCGACCCCTTCGTGCATGTCCGCGGCGCCAGGGAGAACAACCTCCGGAACATCGATGTCGACGTTCCACGGGACGCGATGGTCGCCTTCACCGGCGTCTCCGGGTCGGGCAAGTCCTCGCTCGCGTTCGGCACGCTCTACGCGGAGGCCCAGCGGCGCTACTTCGAGTCCGTGGCACCGTACGCCCGGAGGCTGTTGCAACAGGTCGGCGCACCGCAAGTGCAGGAAATCACCGGGCTGCCGCCCGCCGTGGCGCTGCAGCAGCGACGCGGGTCGCCCAGCTCGCGCTCGACGGTCGGCACCCTCACCACGCTCTCCAATCTGCTGCGCATGCTGTACTCCCGCGCCGGCACCTATCCACCCCGGGCCGAGCGGCTGGAAGCCGAGTCGTTCTCCCCCAACACCGCGGCCGGGGCCTGCCCGGAGTGCCACGGGCTGGGCGTCGTGCACGACGTCACCGAGGACCTGCTCGTCCCGGACCCCTCACTGAGCATCCGCGAGGGGGCGATCGCCGCCTGGCCGGGCGCCTGGCAGGGCGCCAATCTGCGCAGTGTCGTGAACGGCCTGGGGATCGACATCGACCGGCCCTGGCGCAGGCTCAGGAAGAAGGACCGGGACTGGCTGCTGTACACGGACGAGCAGCCCTTGGTGTACGTCGAGCCGGAGGAGGGCCGCGTCGACTACGGCTACGAGGGCAAGTTCTGGAGTGCCCGCAAGCACGTCATGCACGTCCTCGCCGACTCCAAGAGCGAGAAGATGCGTGAGCGGGCGCTCAGGTTCGTCAGGAGTGTGCCGTGCCCCGAGTGTCACGGCAGCGGACTGCGGCCGGAGGCTCTCGCCGTGACCTTCGCCGGACGGTCCATCGCGGAGATCAACGCGATGCCGCTCCTCGAGGTCGTGGCGCTGCTGCGGCCCGTCGCGGGCAGGCGCAGGGCCGACGCCACCACGTCGACCGCACGATCCGGGGAGACGACCGAGGTCGCGGTCCGCATCTGTCGCGATCTGGTCGCCCGGGTCGAGGTGCTGCTCGACCTCGGACTCGGATATCTCAGCCTCGGGCGTCGCTCGACGACCCTGTCGTCCGGTGAGGCGCAGCGCCTGCGGATCGCCACCCAGCTGCGCTCCGGGCTGTTCGGCGTGGTCTACGTCCTGGACGAGCCCTCCACCGGCCTGCACCCGGCCGACGCGGAACCGCTGCTGGACGTGCTGGACCGGCTCAAGGCGGCGGGCAACTCGCTGTTCGTGGTGGAACACGACATGGACGTCGTACGGCGGGCGGACTGGGTGGTCGACATCGGTCCCGGCGCGGGCGAGGGCGGCGGCCGCGTGCTGTACAGCGGCCCGGTCGCCGGTCTCGAGCCGGTACGGGAGTCGGCCACCGGACGGCACCTGTTCGGGCGCGCCGAGCCGCTCGCTCACCGTCCGCGCACACCGCACGGCTGGCTGCGTCTGCGCGGCGTCACCCGCCACAATCTGCACGACGTGTCCGTCGACGTGCCGCTGTGCGTACTGACGGCGGTGACGGGCGTGTCCGGTTCGGGAAAGTCGACGCTGGTGACGCAGGTGCTCGCCGAGGTCGTCCGCGGCCACCTCGGTCTCGTACCCGAGGAGCCCGCCGAGGCGCAGCTGGAGGTCGACGTCCAGGACGTGTCGGGGGTCGAGTCCTTCGACCGGCTGGTCCTGGTCGACCAACGGCCCATCGGCCGGACTCCCCGGTCCAACCTGGCCACGTACACCGGGATGTTCGACGCGGTGCGCAAGCTGTACGCGGCGACGGACGCGGCCAGGGCACGCGGCTACTCCGCCGGGCGGTTCTCCTTCAACGTGGCCGAAGGGCGGTGCGAGACGTGCCAGGGCGAGGGTTTCGTCGCGGTGGAGCTGCTGTTCCTGCCCGGCACCTACGCGTCGTGCCCGACCTGCCAGGGTGCCCGGTACAACGCCGAAACGCTGGAAGTCACCTACCGTGGCAAGAACATCGCCGAAGTGCTCGCGCTGTCCGTCGACGCCGCCGCCGAGTTCCTGTCCGCCGTCCCGGCCGCCTCCCGCAGTCTGGAGACGCTGCGCGAGGTGGGTCTGGGGTACCTCCGGCTGGGTCAGCCCGCGACGGAGCTCAGCGGGGGCGAGGCGCAGCGCATCAAACTGGCCACCGAACTCCAGCGAGCCCGCCGCGGACACGCGCTCTACCTCCTTGACGAGCCGACGGCGGGACTGCACCCCGCGGACATCGCGCTGCTGCTGCGACAGCTGCACCGGCTCGTCGACGCCGGCAACACGGTCGTCCTCGTCGAGCACGACCTGGACACGATCGCCACCGCCGACTGGGTCATCGACCTCGGTCCGGGCGGCGGCGACGCGGGCGGGCGGGTGGTCGCGGCGGGCACGCCGGCCAAGGTGGCGAAGGCCCGTCGCAGCGCGACCGCGCCCTATCTCGCGGCCCGCCTCGCGCGGTCCTGACGACGACCCACACCCTCCCGACCAGACGCCGCCGAGCTGGGAGAAGATCTGATCGTGAACTCCTCGCTGGCTGAAGCTGTCTCCGTCGTTCTGCTCCTGGTGGTGCTGGCGTGTGCCGTCGTCCGCCCGTTCGGCTGGCCGGAGGCGGTCGTCGCCGTCCCGGCCGCGGGCGTGGTCATCGCCACCGGCGCGATCTCACTGGACCACGCCCGCGACGAGGCGGCGCGGCTCGGGCCGGTGATCGGCTTCCTCGCCGCCGTGCTGGTGCTGGCCCAGCTGTGCGACGAGGAGGACCTGTTCCAGGCGTGCGGAGCGTGGATGGCCCGTACCGCCGCTGGTCGCCCGCGCCGCCTGCTGGTCCAGGTGTTCGCGGCAGCGTCAGTGATCACTGCGGTGCTCAGTCTGGACGCCACCATCGTGCTCCTGACTCCGGTCGTCTTCGCCACCGCCGCCCGGCTCGGGGCCCGGCCCAAACCGCACGTCTACGCCTGCACCCACCTGTCGAACACCGCCTCGCTGCTGCTGCCGGTCTCCAACCTCACGAACCTGCTCGCGTTCGCCGCCAGCGGACTGAGCTTCACCCGCTTCGCCGCCCTGATGGCCCTGCCGTGGCTGGTCGCCATCGCTACGGAGTACGTCGTCTTCCGCCGGTTCTTCGCCACTGACCTGGACGCCGGAGCCCAGATGCCGCCCAGCGCCGAACCCCGCGAGCTGCCGGTGTTCGCCCTGGCCACCGTGGCCTGCACCCTGGCCGGGTTCGTCCTGACCTCCGCGCTCGGGGTCGATCCCGCCTGGGCGGCCTTCGGCGGCGCCGTCGTGCTGGCCTCGCGCGCTCTGGCGCAGCGCCGCACCAAGCCCGCGTCCCTGGTGCGGGCCGCCGCGGTGCCGTTCCTCGCCTTCGTGCTGGCCCTGGGCATCGTGGTCCGCGCGGTCGTCGACAACGGCCTCGCCACCGGCTTGGGCCATCTCATCCCGGAGGGCACCGGCTTGGCGGCCCTGCTCGCTGTCGCGGCACTGGCCGCGGTGCTGGCGAACGTCATCAACAACCTGCCCGCCGTGCTGGTGCTGCTGCCGCTGACCGCGCCGTCCGGGCCCGCGGCCGTCCTCGCCGTGCTGCTCGGGGTGAACATCGGACCCAACCTCACCTACGCCGGTTCCCTGGCCACCCTGCTGTGGCGGCGCATCGTGCACGAACACGACAGTGACGTGGAACTCGGTGAGTTCACCCGGCTCGGCCTGTTCACCGTTCCTGCCGCCCTCCTGCTCGCGGTGGTGGCACTGTGGGCATCGCTCGCCGTCATCGGAGGTTGATCACCGTGAGAGTCATCGCCTGGATCACCGAGGGCACCTGGCCCTCCTGCGTCGACGCCGCCCGCAGCCACGCACCCGAGGCCGCCGGCATCGTGCTGCTGCATGTCACCGGCCCCGAAGCCCCCGGCGCCGCGCACGGGGCCTTTGCCGGGCTGCTCGGCCGTGGCCACCCCGAACGCGACCCCGGCACCGCGGTCGAGCACCTGGCCACCGCCTCCGCCGAACAACTCCTCGCGCGAGCCGCGCAGCGCCTGGGGCGGCCCTGTGACCGCGTGGAACGCACCGGCCGCATCGAACGGGAGGTCGTGGCCGCCGCCGAGGGCGCCGACCTCCTCATCCTGGCCCGCGACGGCGACCGTACCCATCTCGGCCCCCGCAGCCTCGGCCCCGCCAGCCGCTTCGTCGTCGACCACGCCCCTTGCCCTGTCCTGCTCGTCTGGCCCGAGACGGCCCCCGCAGTCGCCACGCTCCCGCCCCCGCCACCACGCCCACCGCACCTCCCCTAAGGGAGAAAGCCTGACGGCCTTCCGGCGATCAACTGCGGCTTCGCGCGGGCCCAAGCATGGCCTTGTACAGCACAGTTACCAGTAGGTAACTTAGCCGGAGCCAATTCCGGCACACACTGCACAGCCCATGGGGGAGCCATGTTCAGACACACCAAGCGGGTGCTGGCGACCGCGATCACCGCGGCGCTGGCCGGCACCGCCGTTCCGGCGGCCACCGCTGCCGCGGCCACACCTTCGGCAGCGGCCGCGAGCGACCCGTTCTACACGTACGACGGCAGTGAGCCGCTGTCCTCGTACGCAGCGGGCACCGTGCTCAAGAAGCGGACACTGCGGTACCACATCGAGGGTTTACCGTCGCCGGTCAAAGCGATCCAGCTGCTCTACCGCACCAGCGACGCACAGGGCCGCCCTGCCGCCAACGTGACCACGGTGGTGCGGAGCATCACGGGCGACGGCAGCAAGGCGGTGTCCTACCAGTCGTTCTACGACTCCCTCAACCCCAAGGACGGGCCCTCCCGCGCCATTGCCGGTGACGTCACGCTGGGCGGCACCATCGCCACCAGCGAGAACGCCTTCTTGGCGCCGCTGCTGGTCAAGGGCTACAACATCGTCATCCCCGACACCGAAGGCCAGTCCGCCGACTTCGCGGCCGGACCCGAATACGCGGCCAACACCCTGGACTCGATCCGCGCGGCGACCGGCCCCGAGGCCGGGACCGGCATGAACGCCGACACCCGGATCGGTTTGATGGGCTACTCCGGTGGTTCCATCGCCACCAACTGGGCGGCGGCGCTCGCACCCGCATACGCCCCTGACGTCAACAAGAGGCTGGTGGGCTTCGCCGAGGGCGGCCTGCTCGTGGACGCGGCGCACAACCTCAAGTACGTGAACGGCTCCCTCGTGTGGTCCGGCGTCATGCCCATGGCGATCATCGGAGTCGCCCGGTCGTACGGCATCGACCTCAAGCAGTACATGAACAGCTACGGCCGACGGGTGTACGAGGAGGTGGAGCACGGCTCGCTCCTCGACGCACTGGGCCACTACCCCGGGCTGACCTGGAAGAAGCTGGCGAAGCCGCAGTACGCCGACCCGAACTCGGTGACCGAGTTCGTCGCAGCGGTCAACAAGGTCAACCTGGGTTCGGCCGCCACCCCGACCGTTCCGGGGCTCATCGTGCAGGGCGACGGAGGCGTCGCCGAGGGGACCTTCGGCAACCGGCCGGGCATCGGAACAGGCGACGGGGTCATGGTCTCCGGGGATGTCCGCGCCCTCGCCCGGCAGTACTGCGCCACCGGCAACGGCTCGATCGCCTTCCACCAGTACAACCTCCTCGGTCACGTTCCCGTGGCCGCGGCCTGGGCACCCGAAGCCATCGGCTGGCTCGCCGACCGGTTCGCGGGCAGGACGGCTCCGTCCGACTGCGGGCACATCCCGCCGGGCAACTCCCTCGCGCCTGAACAGCCCACGTCGGCGCCCTGACACCGCAGACGAACGGACGCGAACACCCGACCACTGAGTCAACTCGCCGAGCAGTCCCGCATGTTGTCGCACAGGCAGGCCTGCCCGCGAGGGTCCCGGGCCTACGATGGCGGGCAGGATGTACGCGGACCGCAGGGCAGAAGCGGCAAACCCAGGGAGCAGCCGTGGCTGACGATGACCGCAGTACGGATGCGCAGCAGCCCGCTCGCGTTCTCTTCGACGCGCTGGGCATCGCCTACGAAGAGGCTTTCGCGGCTTCGGCGGCACACCACGCGTCGCTGCGGTGGCTGCTCGACGAACTTGCCCCGGGGAGCCGGGTGCTGGACGTCGGCAGCGGGACGGGCCGGCCCACCGCCCAGGCACTCTGTGCCGCGGGACACGACGTCCTCGGCATCGATGTCTCCCCCGTCATGGTGGAGATCGCCACCCGGCAGGTGCCCGAAGCCGAGTTCCGCTGCGCGGACATCCGTACCACCCCCCTCCAGGACGCTTCCTTCGACGCCGTGTGCGTCTACTTCTCCCTGCTCCAGATGACCCGCAAGGAACAGACCGATCTCGTCACCCGGCTCGCGCGTGCGCTCAAGCCCGGCGGCCGGATGGCGCTGGCGACCGTTCCCGTGGACGTCGAGGGGGTGGAGACGCTCTTCATGGACCAGCCCGTACGCGCCACCAGCTTCGCCCACCACGACTTCGTCACCATGGTCACCGCCGCGGGCCTGACCGTAACCTCCGAACAGAGCCAGATGTTCCCGCCCGCCCGCCCCGACGCCACCCCGGAACCGCACCTCTTCCTGCACTGCCACCGCGACGCACTCGGAGCGAGCTGAGTCGGCCTGTCGGTCCGATGCAGGCCCTAGGGCCTGTCCGATGGGTCCGGTCGGCACGCGGGGGTTTGGCACGCCCATCTGCGGCGTTGTCGTCGGTTGCCATGGCTCCGCCATGCCGCCCTCCTCCGCCTTGCAGCTGCACGCACCAAACCCCCGCTCACCAGCACCGAAAAGGCCCCCGGGACCGAAGCCGACCGGACCCATCGGACAGGCCCTAACCGACTGTCGCAGGGTGCTCGGCCGGCCGGCGTCCCCACGCCGAGATCAGCGGCGCGAGTGTCAGGTCGAGCGTGCCCGCGTCGACGGCGGCCAGGTGTGCGTCGATCTCGGTCTCGTCGGCCAGCCCGGCGGCGAGCAGCTCGCCGCGCACGTGCCGGATGGTCGCCGCCTCCAGCCGGTCGCAGGCCGTCCCGCCCACCGGGAAGAAGCCCGCCGCGGCGACGTCGACCAAGCCTGCTTCACGCAAGGCCCGTGGCAGTGTGCGGCCGTAGCGCAGGTCTGCGCCGCGGCGCGCCAGCAGCTCCCGGACCGCGTCACGCAGCCGGTTGGCCCGCTGCTGCGCGGGGCCGCGGTCGTCCAGGCACGCCAGTGGTTGCAGGGCGGTATCGGCGTCCTCGACCAGCAGCCAGCCACCGGGCCGCAGCGCCGCCGCCATCGTGGCCAACGCGCGAGCGCGGTCGGGCACATGGACCAGTACGAGCCGGGCGTGCACCAGATCGAACGTCCCCGGCTCCGGGGGCGGGTCAGCGGCGACGTCGTGCCGGCGTACCTCGTATCCGTCGCCCGCCTTCAACCACGACGGGTCGATGTCCGTGGCCAGCACGTATCCGGTCGGACCCACGGCCGCCGCGAGCGCCTCCGGGACACCGGGGCCACCGGCCCCCACCTCCCAGCACCGTGCGCCGGCCCTGAGCCCCAGTCGGTCGACGTGCCCGCGCGTCACGCCGTCGAACAGCTCGGCCAGCCACACGAACCGCTCGCCCGCCTCGGCGCGCGCGTTGTCCAACAGGTACCGCTGGGCGGAAGCGGGCTCCCCGCCGCGCGCGGTCCCGTCTGTCGGATGCGGTCGGCTACCGGCGTGCGGCGGGCGGGGTGAGGAGGTCATGACCCCATGGTCAACCTTCCCAGGCCCTCTGCGCCACAACGGCGGGTGAGGGGCGCCTCACGCCGTTGCGCGGCAAGCAGGCCGCGCCCGTGCTCTGAACGGGGTTCATCGCATGATCGGCGTGGCGCCGGTCGCGGCGAGGGACAGGTCCCACAGGCGGGCTGCCGCGTCGGGGGCGACGGCGTAGGCGCGGACGCCGCCGTCGTCCATGGGGGTGTCGGGGGAGGAGACGCGGGCGACGTCGCAGTCCTCGAGATACAGGCCGCCGCGGTCGTCGAGGAGCGGCGAGGTGGCGGCCCACAGGCCGGTGGCGGCGCCCTGGGAGGGGGTCTTGAATCCGTCACCGATGACGTTGCCGTCTTCGTCCACCCAGCCTCGGTCGATCTGTGCCCGCAGCGTCATCTCCCGCTGGAGCCCGGTGATGATCTTGCCGGGGTGGAGAGCGAACGCGCGGACACCGTCGCCTCGTCCGAGCGCGTCGAGATGTGCCGCGAACAGCGCGTTGGCGGTCTTGGCCTGACCGTAGGCCAGCCACTTGTCGTAGCCCGTGCGAAAGTGCGGATCGTGCCAGCGGATGTCGGTCAGGGTGTGTCCGGCGGAGCTGTTGACGACGACGCGCGCGCCGCCGGCGGCGGCCAGCAGCGGGTAGAGCTCGCACGCGAGGGTGAAGTGGCCGAAGTGGTTGGCCGTGAGCTGGCCTTCCCAGCCGGGTCCGACGCGCCGCTCCGGGGTGGCCATGACCCCGGCGACGGCCATCAGGAGGTCGAGCCGGTCCAGACGTTCGCTGATGTGCGCGGCGGCGGTGCGTACGCCGGAGAGGTCGGCGAGGTCCATGGGGATGACCTCACAGTTGGCCACCCCCTGGAGAGCGGTGGAGGCGACGTCGGGGCGGCGGGCGGGCACGATGACGCGGGCTCCGGCGGCCGTCAGAGCCCGGGTGGTCTCCAGGCCGAGTCCGGAGTAGCCCCCGGTCACCACGGCGGTCCTGCCCGACAGGTCAAGGCCGTTCACGATGTCCTCGCACGTGGTGGCGGCGGAGAAGGGCGAGCCGAGCGGCTGCTGATCAGTAGCGGTCATACCGCTGACGCTACGATCTAGAGCGAGGTCTAGATCAAGCCCAGGAGTGAGCGCCATGACGACCACCGGGGATGCCACGCAGTCGTTGGGCATCGGCGAGGTGGCCGAGCGGACCGGACTGAGCGTGCACGCCCTGCGCTTCTACGAACGCGAGGGCCTGCTCGTCGGGCCGGTCCGGCGCACCTCAGGCGGCCGACGGCGCTACACCTCCTTCGACGTGGAGTGGCTGCTGGTCTGCGTCAAGCTCCGCGAGTCCGGCATGCCGCTCGCCGACCTCAAGCACTTCGCCGAACTGGTCCGCCATGGACCGGGCAACGAGGCGGAACGCCTGCGGCTGCTCGATGCCCATCGACAGCGCGTCGACGCACAGATCGAGGCGCTGGAGGAGTGCCGGTCCGTCATCGCCTGGAAGGTCGGCGTCTACGCCGAACACCTCGCCCGCGGCGAAGCCGGCGGACTCTGGGACCCGCGACCCTGAAGTGGACGGTCCCCGACTCGGGGTGAACGTCAACGTCGATACCTGATCCCACGCACCAACCGCGCAGTGCCGCACCGAGGACAACTGGTGCGGCACTGTCGCGACACCGGCGGGTCGCGGCCCGCCCCACCCGCCACTGCGTCCAACCGGGCAGCCCCCGCCCCAGTCCGAAGCGTACGTACACGTCGCCGGACGGGAGCGGGGGTCACCCATGGCGCGGGCGTGTCACCGGAACTGGGCGAAGAACCTCCAGATCTCTGCCTTGGTCCAGGTGGCGACGCCGCTTTCGTTGGCGGAGCCGTCGACCGGACCGGGGATGTGGCCTCCGTCGAACGCCGCCCACTGGACCGGATACCCGGCACGGCAGCCCGAGAAGCTGGTGGTGATGTGCGTCCGGCTTCCCGATGCGGGCTCGCGCGGGCTCTGTGGAGTGCAGCCGTTGTTGCTGACGAACCGGTCGCGCAGGGATCGCCCTTGCCCGATGTTCAGGACGGAGTCGTTGACACCGTGGATTCCGAAGTAGGCGATGGGCTGGGTACCGCCGCCGCACCCGCTGATCTCCGCGCCGGACATGACCGCGACGGCCCTGAAGACGTTCGCCCGGGAGCAGGCGAGTGCGTAGCTCATACCGCCGCCCCAGCTGAAGCCCGTGGCGAAGCGCTGTGCCGTGTTGACGCACAGGCCGTTCTCGATGCGCCGGATCATGTCGTCGACGAAGGTGACGTCCTCACCCCCCGCATTGGCCCAGCCGTTGCCGAGGCCCTGGGGGGCGACGAGGATCGCGGAGTTGTTCGACTGCTCCTGTTGGCCGTAATAGGACCAGGCGGCGCCGCTCGTTCCGCCCGAGGAGACCTCGTCGGCGGTTCCGCCCCGCCAGTGGAACGCGAAGATCAGCCGGTAGGGGTGGCTGTTGTCGTAGTTGGCGGGGACTCTGATGATGAAGCTGCGGCTCTTGCCGCCGCTCTGAATCGTGTGCGTACCGCTCGCCAGAGCCGGGGCGATGCCGCAGCCGCCGCCACCGGACGACAGCCTGATCATCTGCCATTGCTGGTTGGCTCCGCTCCAGTCGGTGTACTGGACGACGTTGGCGCCGTCGGTGCGGGAGGCGCCCTGCACCTCCACGGCCTTGTTGCTGTTGCGGCTGATCAGCCGGACGTGGCCCCCGTCGGAGTCGGCCAGGCGGAACTGCTGATTGGCTCCCTTGTGGTCGGCCCACTGCTGGATCGCGGCGCCGTCGGCGGTCGAGGAGCCGGCCACATCGAGAACCTTGTCCGAATGCCGGGCCTTGAGCCGGTAGTAGCCGCCGCCGGAGTCCACGAACTGCCACTGCTGGTTGGCTCCGTCGTTGCGCGTCCACTGGGTGACCCGCGCGCCGTCGGCAGTGGACGCGCCATTGACGTCCAGCGCCTTTCCGCTGTTGCGGTTGACCAGGACGTACCAGGCGTGGGTGTCCACCGCCGCCGTGTCGGCGGCTGGCGTGCCGGACGTCGCCGCCCCGGCGGGTGCCGTCACCGCCGCGACGAGCAGGCCGGTCGCGAGGGCCGCCGCCACCACGGCGGTCAACCGGGACCACCAGCGATGCCTTGGCGGCGGGGCGGGGGAAGCCACTCCGTAGGTCTTCATCGAACCACTCCTTCGTGTGTGGCAGGCCCCCTCAGGTGCGGGTCCAGTGTTGGTTGCCGCTGTTCCAGCAGGAGTAGAGCTGGATCAGGGTGCCGTTGGCGGTGCCGCTCGCGGCGGCGTCGAGGCAGAGGCCGGACTGGACGCCGACGATGGATCCGTCGGAGTTGAGGCGCCACTTCTGGTTGTCGCCACCCCAGCAGCTGTAGATCTGGACCTTGGCGCCGTTGCCGGTGCCCGCGGCGTCCAGACATTTGTCACCGTAGACCCTGAGCTCGCCCGCCGTGGTGGAGGTCCACCGCTGGTTGGTGCCGTTGTGGCAGTCCCACAGCTGGAGCTGGGTGCCGTCGGCGGTGCTCGCGCCGGGTACGTCCAGGCAGCGGCCCGATGCGACGCCCTTGACCTGTCCGGCGTCCGTCGGGGGCGTAGTGGAGCCGGAGTTGAGGGCGTCGAGGACGGCGGTGTACGCGGGCTTCTTGCCGCCGTTGCCGTTGAACAGCAGCGGTGTCTGCTCCGATCGCCAGGAGTCGGTGTCGCGCACACCCCAGACGGTCAGGCCGAGGCAGCGCGGCACGGCCAGGCAGTCGTTGGTCACGTTGGCGTAGGTCGTGGCCGAGGCGCCCTGGATGTCGAGTTCGGTGATGGCCACATCGACGCCGAGGGCGGCGAAGCTCTGCAAAGTGGTGCGGAAGTTGCTGTTGTAGGGGCTGTCGTTGTTGAAGTGCGACTGGAACCCGACGCAGTCGATCGGCACACCGCGCTGCTTGAAGTCCCGGACCATGGAGTACATGGCCTGGGTCTTGGCCCAGGTCCAGTTCTCGACGTTGTAGTCGTTGTAGCAGAGCTTGGCGGCCGGGTCCGCGGCGCGCGCGGTACGGAAGGCGACCTCGATCCAGTCGTTGCCGGTGCGCTGCAAATTGGAGTCGCGCCGAGCACCCGAACTGCCGTCGGCGAAGGCCTCGTTCACGACATCCCACTGGGCGATCTTGCCCTTGTAGTGGGACATCACCCCGTTGATGTGGTCGATCATCGCCTGGCGCAGCGTGCCGCCGCCGAGGCTCTGCATCCAGCCGGGCTGCTGGGAGTGCCAGGCCAGGGTGTGGCCGCGTACCCGCTTGCCGTTCTGCACCGCCCAGTTGTAGACGCGGTCGCCGGCGGTGAAGTTGAACTGGCCCCGCTGGGGCTCGGTGGCGTCGATCTTCATCTCGTTCTCGGGCGTCACGACGTTGAACTCGCGGCCCGCGATGCTCGTGTACGCGGAGTCGCCCAGCCTGCCCGAGGCGATGGCAGTGCCGAAGTAGCGGCCGCTCTGCGCCGCCGCGGCGCCGAGCGTGCTCTCGGCGGCGTGTGCTCTCGGCGGTGCGACCAGCGCGCCGACCGCACCGAGGGCGCCGATGACCAGCGCTGTCAGCAGAACGCGGAGCCTTTGGCGGACGTCGGGTGGGGGGAGGGCATACGAGCCCATGACTGTGCCTCCAAGGTAGGAATCACGGACGGACTGAGCCGGTCCGGCTGAGCCCGGCGCCGAAGAGGAACGGCGGACCGGGCCACGGACGCGTGGACGGGAGCGTCCTCGGTGGGGACGGCGAACAGCGCCGGGTCATGCAGCACAAATCTCCCAGGGCCCATGCGGTTCGAGATCTCGAACCGCGATCGACACCTCAGACATCCGCGTCTCAGACAGGGATGATTGAGGGATTGACGGTGGATCGTCAAGACCCCCCGCAGAAGAAGTTCCCGTTCGCTGCCCGAAACATTCCGGACTCGCAGGCCGCCCGTACAATTGCCGCTCTCCACAATGAAGTCGGCGCATAAGGGGCGCTGATTGTGGACAGATCTGTGACAGGCCTTGACCGGGAGGCCCGGCATTCCTAGCTTGTGGCGTCAAAGACTCCGAGAGTTTTCCGAAAGGTTTTCGATACTGAACTGACGTGCCCACTCCGGAGGCCCCCTCGTCAGTACCTCCGCACGTCGTCGGGCCCGCCGACGTGGCGGCCTCCTGACGGCAGTCGTCACAACACCCCCCAGCCGGGCGGCACACGGCCGGAGCCCTTTCCTCTGAGCCACGTCCAAGCGCTCCTGCTCGAGCGCCCGGAACACCAGCACTTCGGCGTACGCGTCCGCCTCGCCTTCTCGTGTCCCTGCCCCCCGGCGCGGCCCCTCCGCGCTACCTCGGAGTCACCTCGCCCCGCCCCCCGAAGGAGGCCCTCTGATGTGGTTTCGCCGTCCGTCCCCGCTCCGCCTGAAACGCTTATTCATCGCCCTCGCACCCTTGCTGCTGGTGACCGCCTTCCTCGGTGCCCAGCCCGCTGACAGTGCCCAGCCCGCCGACGCGGCGGCGACCGTCGACACCAACGCCTCGTATGTGCTGGTCAACCGCAACAGCGGCAAGGCCCTGGATGTCTACAACAGGGCGACCGGGGACGGCGCCCGCATCACCCAGTGGACCAGAAACGACCAGGACCAGCAGCAGTGGCAGTTCGTCGACTCCGGCGGCGGCTACTACCGCCTCAAGTCCCGCCACTCCGGCAAGGTGCTCGACGTCGACAACTGGTCCACCGCGAACGGCGGTTCGATCATCCAGTGGGCCGACCTGAACGGCGCCAACCAGCAGTGGCGGCTGGCCGACAGCCCGGACGGCTATGTGAGGCTCATTTCGCGCCACAGCGGCAAGGCCCTCGAAGTGCAGGGTGCCTCCACCGCCGACAACGCGAACGTCGTCCAGTACGACGACTGGGGCGGCGCCAACCAGCAGTGGCAGCTCATCAAGGTCGGCAGCACCAACCCCGGCTCATGTGACCTCCCGTCGACCTACCGCTGGACATCGACGGGCGCGCTGGCGCAGCCCAAGCCGGGGTGGGTCTCGCTCAAGGACTTCACCGTCGTCCCGTACAACGGCAGGCAACTCGTCTACGCGACGACGCACGACACGGGGACGGCGTGGGGTTCGATGAGCTTCGCCCCGTTCACCAACTGGTCGGACATGGCCTCGGCCGGCCAGAACACGATGTCAGCCTCTACCGTCGCACCCACGCTCTTCTACTTCGCGCCGAAGAACATCTGGGTGCTCACCTACCAGTGGGGTGGGACCGCCTTCTCCTACCGGACCTCCAGCGACCCCGCCAACCCGAACGGCTGGTCATCTCCACAGGTGCTGTTCTCCGGAAGCATCTCCGGCTCCGGCACCGGGCCCATCGACCAGACGCTCATCGGTGACGGGACGAACATGTACCTGTTCTTCGCCGGTGACAACGGCAAGATCTACCGGGCCAGTATGCCGATCGGGAACTTCCCGGGCAGTTTCGGGGCGACCTCGACAGTGGTCATGAGCGATACGACGAACAACCTGTTCGAAGCCCCGCAGGTCTACAAGCTCCAGGGCCAGAACCGCTATCTCATGATCGTCGAGGCGATCGGCTCGCAGGGCCGGTACTTCCGCTCCTTCACGGCCACCGACCTCAACGGCTCCTGGACGCCCCAGGCCGCGACGGAGAGCAACCCCTTCGCCGGCAAGGCCAACAGCGGTGCCACCTGGACCAACGACATCAGCCACGGCGAGCTGATTCGCACCGGCCCCGATCAGACCATGACCGTAGACCCCTGCCACCTGCAGTTGCTCTACCAGGGACGCAGCCCCAACTCCGGCGGCGACTACGGCCTCCTGCCCTACCGCCCGGGACTGCTGACACTCCAGCGCTGACACCGTGCCACCTCCGGCTCCGCCATGGAGCCGACGGGGCGGGCTCGGCCAGAAGCCGAGCCCGCCCCGCGACCACGACCCGGCAGCCGCACTCAGGCGCCGGGCAAACCGCCTCCGCCTCCCCGGGCGGACGGCCCTGCTCACCAGACCGACCCGTCCTGCTCACCCCCTCGACCCAGGAGCCGCTCATGCCCGCCACCCCTTCGTTACGCCACCCCACACGACTCGCCGCCGCCCTGGTGACCGCGTCCCTCCTCGTCGGCGGCTTCCTGGCCGCGCCCACCGCGACAGCCGCCCCTCACACGGCGGCGACCACGGCCGTACGCGCCAACCAGGTCGGCTACCTGCCCGACGGCCCCAAACGCGCCACCGTGGTCACCACGGCCACGCAGTCCCTCACCTGGCAGTTGCGTGACGCCTCCGGCGCGGTGGTCGCCTCCGGTGCCACCGTGCCACGCGGCGCGGACACCCCGGCCGGGCAGTCCGTCCAGGTGGCCGACTTCTCCTCGTACCGTGGATCCGGCTCGGGCTACGTCCTGGCGGTGGACGGCAGCGCCAGTGTGCCCTTCGACATCCGCGCGAACCTGTACGACACCCTGCGCTCCGACGCGATGGCGTTCTTCTACCACCAGCGCAGCGGCATTCCCATCGACGCCTCACTGGTGGGCTCCGCCTACGCACGCCCCGCCGCACACCTCGGCGTCGCACCCAACCAGGGCGACACCGCCGTCCCGTGCCAGGCCACCGTGTGCGACTACACCCGGGACGTGCGGGGCGGCTGGTACGACGCGGGCGACCACGGCAAGTATGTGGTGAACGGCGGTATTTCCACCTGGCTGATGGTCAACTCCTTCGAGCGTGCCAAGCGCGCGGGCAACGAATCGGCGCTGGGCGACTCGACCCTGCGCGTCCCCGAACGCGGCAACGGCATGCCCGACGTCCTCGACGAGGCGCGCTGGGAGCTCGACTTCCTGATGCGCATGCAGGTGCCCGAGGGCAAGCCGTACACGGGCATGGCGTTCCACAAGATCCATGACGCGGCCTGGACCGGTATGCCGCTGCGCCCCGACCAGGATCCCCAACCACGCGAGCTGCACCGCCCGTCCACCGCGGCGACCCTCAACCTCGCCGCGGCCGCCGCGCAGTGCGCCCGGGTCTACCGGCCCTACGACGCCGCCTTCGCCGACCGCTGCCTGTCCGCCGCCCGCCGGGCCTGGACGGCAGCCCGGGCCAACCCCGCCCTGTACGCACCGGACTCGGACAGCACGGGCGGCGGCGCCTACGGCGACACCCAGGTCACCGACGAGTTCTACTGGGCGGCGGCCGAGCTCTACGCCACCACGGGTGAGAGCGGCTACCGGGACGCGGTCACCGGCTCCTCCTGGCACACCTCCGCGACCGCCTTCTCCGCCTACGGGTTCGGCTGGGCGGACACGGCCGCGCTCGGCAGGCTCACCCTGGCCACTGTCCCCAACGGCCTGCCCACGGCCGACCGCGACCGCGTCCGTACCTCAGTGACGGCCGCCGCCGACGGCTATCTGTCCCGGATGGCCGCCCAGGGCTACGCGGTGCCCGTCCCGGCGGACGGCTATTTCTGGGGCTCCAACGGCGAAGTGGCCAACGACGCGATCGTCCTGGCGACCGCTGCCGAGCTGACCGGCGAGGGGCGCTACCGCACCGGCGCGCTGGAGACGATGGACTACCTGCTCGGCCGCAACGCCATCGGCCAGTCCTACGTATCCGGCTACGGCAGGACGGCCTCGCACAACCAGCACCACCGCTTCTGGGCCCACCAACTGGACGCCTCACTGCCCAACCCTCCGGCGGGAGCCCTCGCGGGCGGCCCCGACAGCGCTCTCCAGGACCCGGTGGCGCAGGAGAAGCTGACCGGCTGCGCGCCCGCCGCCTGCTACATCGACGACATCGGCTCGTACTCCACCAACGAGGTGGCGGTGAACTGGAACGCCCCGCTGGCCTGGCTCGCCGCCTACGCCGCCGAGCGGACCACCACCGGCGAACCGCCCACCGGCCTGTGCGCGGTGACGTACCGGGCCGACAGTGTCTGGAGCACCGGCTTCACCGCGACGGTCACCGTCAAGAACACGGGCCCGACCGCCGTGGACGGCTGGCAGCTGAACTGGGCGTACCCGGGCGGACAGCGCGTGACGAGCGCGTGGAACGCGACCGTCACCCAGAACGGCACCGCCGTCCTCGCCCGCGACGCCGGCTGGAACCGGGCCATCGCCCCCGGGGCGACCGCGAGCTTCGGAGTCCAGGGGACGCACACCGGTGCCAACCCCTCCCCCACGGCCTTCACCCTCAACGGAAACACCTGCACCTGACCCGCCCCCGGCCGGGCCCGGGGCGGAAGATCCGCCCCGGGCCCGGCCTATTTGACGCGTGTCTCGCACCGCATCCGCCGCCCGTACCCGACCTCGCGGACCGGTCCGGTCAGGGTGAGCGGAACGGTGTGGTGGACGTGTTCGCTGGAGGCGGCGAGCCGCAGTTCGAGCGCTCCCGGTTCCACGACGCGGCGGCCGTCGGCGCCGGTGTACGCGGCGAGGTCGGCCGGGAACGTGGCATGGACCTCGGCGGACGCGCCCGGGTCGAGTGTGACGCGGGCGTAGCCGACGAGGCGGACCTCGGGGCGGGCGACGGTGCCAAGGGGGTCGTGGAGGTAGAGCTGGACGACATCGGTTCCGGGGCGGGCCCCCGTGTTGCGGACGGTCAGCCGCACCACGGTCTCACCGTCCGTGGCGAACTCCGCGGCGTCGCACTGTGGTTGGCCCCAGTCGAACGTCGTGTAGGACAGGCCGTGCCCGAACGGGTAGAGGGGTGTGGGGTCGACAGTGCTGGGAAAGCCGTGCCGGCCGAGCGGTGGGGCGAGGTAGGGCGCGGGCTGGCCGCCGGGGTTGCGCGGCACCCCCACCGGCAGGCGCCCGGAAGGGTCGACGCGGCCGGAGAGGACACCCGCGACGGCCCCGCCGCCCTCCTGGCCGGGAAAGAACGCCTGGACGACGGCGGCGGCCCGGTCCGCCCAGCGGCCGAGCGCGTAGGGCCTGCCGCTGAGGACGACGATGATCACGGGCGTGGAGCAGGCCAGCGCCTCGTCCAGCAACGCGCCCTGCCCGTAGGGAAGCCGGAGGTCCTCGGCGTCGCAGCCCTCACCCGACGAGCCGCGCCCGAACAGCCCCGACCGGTCCCCCACTACGGCCAGGCAGACATCGGCCGCCGCCGGATCGTCGACGAACTCGGCATCGGGGAACTCGGCGCGCAGTGCTTCGGCGAGCGTCGCCACCTCCACCCCGGTGGGCAGGTCGGGGTGGTGCACACCCACGTGCCGGGGGAAGGTGTAGCACCCCAGCATCGCGGTCTGCTCGTCGGCGAGCGGGCCGAGCAGCGCGATCCGCCGGGTGTCGCTCAGCGGCAGCAGAGCGGAGTCGTTGGCGAGCAGCACTACGGACTCCTCGGCGACCTTCCGGGCCAGCTCCCGCATGTGCGGAGGGTTCAGGTCCACGGGTGCGGCGCCGGTGACGGGCTCCCAGTCGGGGTCGAGCAGGCCCAGCTCGCACTTCTGCGTGAGGACGCGCAGGGCGGCCCGGTCCAGCAGGTCACCGGCCGGCGGATCGGCCGGGCTGAAGCAGCGGGCCGCGGGCAGTTCCACGTCGACGCCGGCCGCGAGGGCGAGCTGTGCCGCGTGACGCTCCCCGTCGGCGACGCGGTGGGCTTCCTCCAGGAGCGAGACACCGTAGTAGTCCGACACCACGGTGCCGGTGAACTGCCACTGATCGCGCAGGAGGTGGGTGAGGAGTGCGGTGTGGGCGTGGGCGGGCAGGCCGTCGACGTCGTTGTAGGCGGGCATCACCGCGCGGGCCCCGCCGTCGCGGACCGCCATCTCGAACGGCGGCAGGATCACATCGCCGAGCTCACGCGGTCCGAGCGAGGCGGGTGCGTGGTTGCGGGCGGCGCGCGAGGCGGAGTAGCCGGCGAAGTGCTTGAGGGTGGCGACGATCCCCGCGGACTCCAGACCCCGCACATAGGCGGTGCCGATGGTGGCGACCAGATACGGGTCCTCGCCGATCGACTCCTCGGTACGGCCCCAGCGTGGATCCCGTACGACGTCCAGGACCGGGGCGAGGCCCTGGTGGACGCCGACCGCGCGCATCGACGCGCCGATGGCCTGCGCCATTTCGGTGATCAGCTGGGGGTCGAAGGTGGCGCCCCAGGCCAGCGGCGTGGGGAAGACGGTGGCCTGCCAGGCGGTGAAGCCGGTCAGGCACTCCTCATGGGCGAGCGCGGGCAGGGCGAACCGGTTGCCCGCGCGGATGGAGCGCTGTAGTCCGGCGAGCCGGGCCACGCCCTCGGCCGGGTCGGTGGGGACCGTACCGAAGGGCCGGGTGAGGTGGCCGAGGCCGTGGGGAAGGAGCGCGTCGAGCGCGGCGCTGCGGGCCGCGTAGGTGTGCTGGCCGGGGGCGACGTCGAGGGCTCCGCTGCCCTCTGGCTCCGCGCCGATCCATACGCTGGTCAGCTGGGCGGTCTTCTCCTCGTCCGTCATCCGGGCGAGCAGGTCCGCCGCTCGGACGGGGGCGGGCAGCGTCGTGTCCTGCCATGGCGCGACCATGGAACTCCTCAAGTGCGGTAAGGATGTTGCGGTACGGGGAGGGGGCGGCCCGCGGGGGCTCAGCCCTTGGTGGCGCCCGTCGTGATGCCGCCGATCAGCTGGCGTTCCGCGACCGCGTAGAAGGCGAGGGCGGGCACCATGGCGAGGACGAGGTAGGCGAAGACACGGGCGATGTCGGTGGCGTACTGGCCCTGGAACTGCTGGACGCCGACGGGGATCGTCCACCAGGTCTGATCGCTGAACACCAGCATCGGGAGCAGGAAGTTGTTCCAGCTGGCGACGACGGCGAGGATCGACACGGTGCCGAGGGCGGGCCGTGCCATGGGCAGCAGGATCCGCCAGAAGAAGCCGAACGCGGAGCAGCCGTCGAGGGTGGCGGCCTCCTCCAGTTCACCCGGGATCTCCCGGAAGAAGCCGCGCAGGATCACGATCGTCATCGGCAGTCCGAACGCCGCCTGCGGCAGGATCACCCCCCACGGGTTGTCGAGCAGCCCGAAGGTGCGCAGCAGGATGAACAGCGGCAGGATCGCCACCGCGAACGGGAACATCAGCCCCACGGTGAAGAGGGTGAACAGGGCCTCCCGGCCGCGGAAGGCGAACCGGGCGAGCGCGAAGGCGGCGAGAGCCGCGGCGCCCACCGTCAGCAGGGTCGTGCCGAGGGCGATCAGGGTGGAGGAGGCGAGCATGCGCCAGAACGAGCCGGACGCGAGCACATCGGTGTAGTTGGACGTCACCCACGGCGAGGGCAGGCCGAAGGTGTTGCGGGAGAGCTGGTCGGTGGACTTGAACCCGGCCACGACCGCGTACAGCAGCGGCGTGACCATGACGACGCCGACCAGCCAGACGGTCACGTACAGCGGCGTGGAGCGCAGTCTGCTGCGTACGCCTGTGTTCATCGGGAGGCTCGCATCGTGGTGAGGGCTCCTTCGGTGTCGCGGCGCAGCACAGTGCGCTGGTAGAGGAGGGCGAAGACGAGGCTGATGAGGAACATGGCGATGCTGATCGCGCTGGCGTAGCCGATCTGGTAGCGCTTGAAGCCGAACTGGAACATGGTCACGGCCATGGTTTCGGAGGTGTGGTCGGGGCCGCCCTGGGTGACCACCCACACCAGGTCGAAGAGCTGGATGGCGCCGATCACGGACAGGAACACGCTGATGCGGAGGGTGGGTCCGAGCAGCGGCAGGGTGATGTGGCGGAAGCGCTGCCAGGCTCCGGCGCCGTCGATGCGGGCCGCCTCGTGCAGCTCGGCGGGGATGCCTTGCAGTCCGGCCAGGTAGAGCATCATGTGGAAGCCGAAGTACTTCCACGTCATGACGAGGAACAGGGTCGGCAGTACGTGGTCCTGGTCGGCGAACCACAGACCGCCGAGGCCGTCGAGGCCCACTGAGCCGAGCGCCTTGTCGGCGGGCCCGGCGTCCGGCGCGAAGATCATGGAGAACAGGACGCCGGTGATGACCTCGGACAGGACGTAGGGGGCGAAGAACAGCATCCGGTACAGGGCCCGGCCGCGCAGTTTCTGGTTGAGCAGTACGGCCATGCCGAGGGCGAACGGCAGCTGTACACCCACCGAGAAGAGCACCAGCAGCAGCCCTCGCCACAGGTCGCCGAGGAAGACCGGGTCGCGCAGCAGACGGCTGTAGTTGTCGAGGCCTACGTAGTCCGAAGGGGCCCCGAATCCGCCCCAGTTGAAGAGGCTGACGTACAGGGCGTAGAGGATCGGGGCGAGGACCAGCGCGGCGAACAGGAGCAGGGCCGGCAGGGTGAAGCAGAAGGCGCTCAGCCAGTCGAGGAACCGCCGGGCCCGGGGCCGGGCGGTTCCGGTGTCCGGCTGCTTCGGTGCGGCGCTGGCGGACGTGGAGTCCTTCACGTACGTGGCGGCCATCGGCGTCACTGGCTCTTCGCGACCTGGGTGACCGAACGGGCCACCTGCTCGGGTGTTTTGGAACCGGCGACCAGGGCGGCCACCGAGTCGTTGATCTCCTGGCCGACGGCGGGCGGGTAGGCCTGGTCGAGGTAGAGCTGGAAGCCGGTCGCCTTGCCGAGGACGTCGGAGACGAGCGTGAGGTTGGGGTCGGTCAGGGCGCTGGTGGCCTCCTTGACGACGGGCATCATCGCGCCCTTCGAGACGAGGATGCGGTCGGACGCTGCCGTCATGAAGAACTTCAGGAAGTCCATGGCTTCCTTGGGCGCGCCCTTGCGTACCGCATAGCCGCCGCCACCTCCCAGGACATCGGTGGCTGCGCCCTTGCCCGCCTCGACCGACGGGAACGGGAAGAACCCGAGGTCCTTGCCGATGCCCTTGCCCGCGTCGGCCTGCACGACGGGCGCCCACTGGCCCATCAGCTCCATGGCCGCCTTGCCGTTGCCCATGGCGGCCGCCTCGCCGGTGGGTGTGTTGTACGCCGCCCCGAGGAAGCCCTTCTGGAACGGCTGGAGCGCGACGAGCTCCTGGAGGTGCTCCCCCGCCTTCACGAAGTCGTCGCCGGTGAAGTCCTTGGCGTCGGCGGCCCTCCGCATGCCGTCGACTCCGGTGATGCGCATGGCCAGATAGGCCCAGTAGTACATGCCGGGCCACTTCTCCTTGCCCGCGAGGGCGATGGGGGTGATCCCGGCGCTCTTCAGCTTCTTCACCGCGTCCAGGTAGTCCGCCCAGGTGGCGGGCGGGGCTTTGACGCCGGCCTCGGCGAACAGCGCCTTGTTGTACCAGAAGCCGACGGCGCCGATGTCCGAGGGCACCGCGTACGTCTTCGCGTCGAACTGGTACGGCTTGAGCGCGGCCGGCACCAGGGTGTCGGCCCACGGCTGGAGCGAGGGGGTGATGTCCTCGACGAGCCCCGCGTCGATCTGCTGCTTGAGTACACCGCCGCCCCAGGTATGGAAGATGTCCGGCAGTTTTCCGGAACTGGTCAGCGCCGTCATCTTCGCCTTGTATGCGTCGTTCTCCATCGCGACGGGCTTGATCCGCACCGTCGGGTGCTCGGCCTCGAACGCCTTGGCACGCTCCGGCCAGACGGTCTTCGCCGGCTCCGTGGTCTGGATGTGCCACCACTCCACGACGGTCCGGCCCTTGCCGTCGGTGGCGGCGGGGCCGGAGTCCGAGCAGGCGGACAGCCCGGCCACGCCCATTCCCACGGCTGAGGCGGTCCCCAGGAACCGGCGACGGGAGAAGGCGCGAGAGACGGCGGCGGACGCGGACACCGCGGCACGATCGGAGGTTGGCATGACACACCTTCCGGAAGCGACCCGAAAATTATCAGGAGATGGCCACGGAAGTTACGGGCACAGATCGGGGGTGTCAACGGCCTTGACGAAACAGGCCGTTGACACCCCCGGGACGGGTGCCGCGTTATGCGGGGCGCGGCGGCGCGGTGCTCGCGCGCACCACCAGTTCGGTCGCCAGTTCCACGCGCGGCGAGGCCGGGTCGACGCCCCGGGCGAGGTCGAGCAGCATCCTGGCCGCCAACTTGCCCATGTCGGACAGCGGCTGGCTGACCGTGGTGAGCGGCGGTGAGGACCACTGCATCTCGGGCAGGTCGTCGAACCCGACGACGCTCATGTCCTCGGGCACGCGCAGCCCGCGTCGACGCAGTGCCTCGAACGCGCCGAGCGCCATCTGGTCGCTCGCCGCGAAGATCGCGGTCGGCGGTTCGGGAAGGTCGAGGAGCATTCCCGCACCGGCGAATCCGGACGCGTGGTAGAAGTCGCCGGGCACGATCAGCTCGTCCTCGCCCGCCACCCCGGCGACATCGAGCGCGGCCCGATAGCCGTCCAGCCGGGCCCGCGAGCACAGCAGCCGGGCCGGACCCGCGATGAACCCGATCCTGCGATGCCCGAGCCCCAGCAGATGCTCGGTGGCGGCCATTCCCCCGGCCCAGTTGGTGGCGCCGACCGTCGGAGCCCGGGAGGCGGGCGAACCGGCCGGGTCGATCACCACCAACGGCACGCCCAGACGCCGCAGTTCGTCGTGGAGACCCGGTGCGAGCACCGACGTCACCAGGATCACCCCGTCCGACGCGCGGGCCCGCAGATTGGTCATCCACTGCCGCGCCGCACCCGCACGGTCATGGATCGCGGAGATTACCGTGCCCATGCCCGCCTCGTGCGCGACCTCCTCGACACCCCGGATGATCTCCACGGCCCACGGGCTGTCGAGGTCGTTGAAGACCAGGTCGAGCAGGGCCGCCCGCGCCCCGGGCCCGGTCGGCCGACGCTGGTAACCGTGCCGGCGCAACAGGTCCTCGACGCGCGCCCGAGTGGCCGGCGAGACGTCCGAGCGCCCGTTGACGACCCGCGAGACGGTGGGAACGGACACCCCCGCCTCCCGCGCGATCTCGGAGATCGTCACCTTGATCGCCCCCTGAGAGCCCGGTATGTCCGTCTTACGCTGAACGTCTTCCCCGGCCACCATCCCCACCTCCGCAGTCGTCCGCCCGGAAAGTATCCCGGTATCTTCCGGAAACGGTAGTGCAACGGATGGTGTTGGCTCGTACGAGTCCTGAGCTGACCCCGGTACGTCAAGGCCAGCCCGGTGCAGCGCCCTCCGTCGGCCCCACGATGCCGCGTCAGCCGATGCCCCGTGCCACCGTCCTCCGGCTCAGCCTGCCGGTGACACCCCTCGCGGCACGGACTTCCCGGGCATGGCCCTACCCCTTCTCCAAGTGCCCGATCAGGATCTCGAGCGCCTGCTCGACCGTCTGCCGACGGACCTCGTCGCGGGAGGTGCCCGTGCTGCGGAATTCATGGCTCTGGGTGCCGTCGGCGTCCGAGACCCCGATGTAGACCAGGCCCACCGGCTTGCCTCCCTGACCGGTGGGGCCCGCGACTCCGGTGGTGGAGACGGCGACCGAGCTGGCGTAGAGCCGACGTACGCCGTGGGCCATCTGCTCCGCCGTCACCGGGCTCACCGGGCCCTGGGTGGCGAGGACGTGTTCGTCCACCGACAGAATGCGCGCCTTGGCCTCCGTGGCGTATGTGATGGCTCCGCCGAGGTAATAGTCGGATGCCCCGGGGGTGCCGGTGAGTGCCGCACCGAGCATTCCACCGGTGAGCGATTCGGCGGTGCTGATCGAGAGACCGCGCGTACGCAGCAACTCCCCCAGCCGCGCGGCCTTTTCCTCCATGGACTCCTGGGGTTTCTGGGAATCCTGCGACACAAGCATCTCCTCATGGCTGTCATCACGGCTGTCCACGGCGACACGCGCCTTTCCCGCTAATCGAAGAGCGAACTCTTGTTCCTTTCGATGTCCTGGACTATCTCTTCGATCTGTGCGTACCGGTACTCCTTGCACCGCGGGAAGTCGTTTCCGTACTGGGAGGCATGGCGGAGCATGAACGGCAGCTCCACGTCGACGTGGTGGTAGTACACGGAGGGCTTGTGCAGGGCCAGTGCGTAGCCCGCGTCGACGTAGACGCTCGACACCAGCGGCAGCGGTACCACCATCAGGAACCGCTTGCTCTGGCGTAGCGCCGCCGCGTCGCGCTGGGCGCCGACGTCCGGCCGCTGGAAGCTGTTCCAGGTGGGGAGGTGAAATCCGGCGTAGTAGACCTTGAACTGGCAGTGGCGTTCGAGGGCTTCCATCACCTGGCGTATCGCGGCGCGGTGTTCCTCGTACTGCTCGCTGGAGGGGAAGGACGCCATCGGGCTGGAGATGAAGACGTCGTAGGTCATCGGGAGCTCGGCGGAAGCCGGTTCGGATCGGCTCGACAAGGTGCCCGTACCGCCCTGTCTTCTTGGTCGCATCAGGAGCATCACGAGGAACGCGAGTGCGAGAATCGCCACGAACACCGCCGTGAAGATCAGAAACGCGCGATTGTCGTCGCTCTTTCCGGCGGCCAGCGCAATGATGACGGACGCGGTGGTACTGAGGGCGGCGCCGAGGAAGGTGAGGGGATTCTGAATTCCCTGAGACGTGCGGTCGTCCACGTCGGCCCCCCTTGGCCCCCGGCTCCTCTTCCGCAAGGCGTCATTATCCGTCCGCACCGGAACGGAGTGTCAAGGCGGAGGCGGGAAACCGGCCTCAAGCGAACGGTAGTACGGGATGAGCGCCGCCCGGGACCCGTCGCCCAGCGCCACCGCGATGCGCTGCATCCGGGCGCCCTTGAGATCGCCGGCCACCAAGACGCGCGGGTGCTGGCCCTCCGGCGGGCAGTAACCGTCCGGGCCGACGGCCAGACCGGTGAGCGCGGACGGTTTGCTGCCCAGATTGACGAACAGGGCATCAGCACGGGCCGAACGGCTCGCGCCACCCGGGTCGTACGCGGTGACGTCGTATCCGCCTCCCGGACGCGCGGCGATCCCGACCCGGTCGACCAGCTCGAAGCGGACCCTGCTGTCGTCGGCCACCTCGGCCGTCTTGTAACTGTCGCGGGCGGGGTGGAGGACGCGCAACCGGGTGTCCGTGCGCGGGTGGGCGCGCAGCCAGGTGCCCAGGGGGCGGTCAGCGCCCAGCACCGCCACCTCTCGGGCCGCGAACGCCTCGGGGGTGGCTCGCTCCAAGGGAGGGGCGGGGAGACCTTCGGCCCCTTCGATCCAGTCCACGTCCTGGAGCGTCAGCGTCGTCACCCCGGTCGCCACCACCACGGCTGCCGCCGTGAGCAACGAGCCGTCATCCAGGGCGACTTCGGCCCGGTCATGGTGGCCCATGACGCTCACCGCCCTGCCCTGTACGACGGTGAGACGGCCCGCGCCCTGGTGCCGCGCGATGTCCGCCGCGAACGCCGCGGCGAGCTGCGGGCCGGTGCTCCAGGCGCCCGGCACGTTCTCCAGGGCGCCGATCGCCGCCACCTTCGAACCGACCGCGACCGCCTCCACCAGGGTGACACGCATCCGTACGCTCGCGGCCATCACCGCGGCAGCCACACCCGCCGGCCCCGCGCCCACCACCAGCAGATCAATGGGCTCGATGCCGGTGGGCGCGATGCTGGTCATTCGCGTACGTACTCCTTTGTCCTTGGGGGGTCCTAGCGCTTGCCCCCGCCTCCGAGCGAGACCGTATGCGGTGACGACGGCATCCCTCAACCACCTGAGGACAACGACCGAACGGACAGGGACGTCACCCGCCGAGTTGCCGAGATCGTACGGGCGGCGGTCGGGGTCAGCGAAGAAACGAGCGGCACACACCACCATGGGCGCGTACCGCTCGTTCTTCGCTGCGACGGGAGGGCTCAGCGAGCCGGGCAGGCGGCCTGGGTGACCTTGCCGGCCTTCGCCGTCGACGTGCCGCGGTCCAGGGTCAGGCACTTGCCGGTCCACTGGTTGATGAAGTAGTAGCCGCGGGTGTCACCGGCGGTGTCGATGTTGATCGGCATCACGTTCCACAGCTGGCTGCCGGAGAACCACTTGGTCTCACAGGGCCACCAGAACAGCTGGGTGTCGTTACCGGGAGGCGTTCCATTGTTGTACGGCACGGTGAGGCAGCTGCCGTTGCTCGCCTTGATCCAGAAGAAGCCCTTGTTGTCGTACGGGGGCTTGGTGACCGACCACTGGTGGCTACTGGGAAGGGGCGTGGCGCAGGCCCGCTGCGTCACCAGCCCGCCGGTCCCGTCCGGGAACTCGTCGCCGCGCACCATACAGCGGTTGTTGCCGTAGGTGCTGACGTACTGCTTGCTGCCGTTCACGATCCACACCGCAGGATCGGGCTCGAAGACATAGTTGTCGCGGTTGAGGTCCGCGACCACCGACAGCGGGGTGTGGCCCGACTTGTCGCTGTTCTGGTAGTAGTTGACCGCGACGAAGTTGGGGTTGCGCCAGGCGGCGTCCTTGCACTCCTTCTCAATGCGGCTCTTGAGCCGGGCGCCGTTGACGACCTTGGAGGCACCCTCCGGGTCGATGTTGTCCGAGCTGAACTGGTTCATGGTGAACAGCGGGGTGAGGCCGCTCGTCCCCGACATCGGATTCTGGTTCAACTGCTTGCTCTCGCCACGGGGCTCACAGCCGGACGGAGCGTCCTGGCCGTAGCTGTACTTGGTCTCCACCGTGTGCGTCCACGTCTTCATCAGGGTGCCGGACCCGACGCTGATGTCGCTCCAGCTGTCCTGGAACATCACCAGGCGCTGACCGTCGGACACCATGTCCCGCAGGCGCGGCCAGTTGTTGCTGTTGATGCCGTACTTGTTCGGGTTGAAGAGCAGCCCGCCCGCCTTCTTCGCGTCCAGCATGTCAGTGATCGTCTTGCTGAGCGTCTCCTGGCTGGCGTAGTTCTCCAGGAAGACGGTCACCACCTCCTGCGGGTTCTTCTGCAGGAAGTTCACGATCGTCAGCAGCGCGGACTTGAACTCTTCAAAGCACAGGGAGGTACCGCCGTGGCAGAGCTCGACGGGGCCGGTGCCCTTGGGGTCGTAGGTGTCGAGCATCAGGCCCCGCACCCCGTCGTCGAGCTGCTCCTTGATGCTCCGCGACTGGTTGGGCGGCAGCGGTGCGTGCATCCAGCTGTTGGCGAAGGAGTTGTGGGTCGTCACCCACGACCACTGGTGGTAGCGCGCGTTGCCGTACTTGCTGTCCGCCGCGGTGGCTGCCGTGGGAGCCGTCAGCACCGAGGCCAGGACGAGCAGCGGGAGCACCGGCAGGGCGAGCCGCCGCAGCAGCAGGCGAACGCGGCGGGCGGCAGCCGGGCGAGGCACGGCACCTCTGGATCTCATGTCAATTCCCCTGATGGAAGGCGGGCACCGGCGTCCGCGTACGCGGTACGGCCGGCGGCCAGGTGTACGGAGCGACTGCCCGGCGCGGCGACCGCACGCACGGGCGGGCGGAGCGGAGCGGCGACAGGCCGTCCCGCCGGAGGGCGGTCGGGCCTCCGGCGGACACCTCGAGTCAACCGCGCGGGAGGGCAGCGGACCAGGAAATTCGACCGGCAGAAGTAGGGGCCGGCGTACTTCTGCGGGGAGGGCCTGTGGGAAGTTTCTGCGCGAAGGGCCTGCGGGGGGCCGGGACGGCCCGGAGGGCTGGCCTCGGGAGAGCACCTGGGTGCGGCGCTTAGGGTGGTGATCATGACGATGGAACGATGGGCGCTGGGCGGCGACTTGGATGTCGCGAGGATCGGTTACGGCACGATGAAGCTGACCGGCTGGCCTCGGGGCGACCGGCCCGACCGGGAGACGGCCCTGGCCCTCCTGCGCCGCGCCGTGGAACTCGGGGTGAACCACATCGACACCTCGCACTACTACGCGCGTGACGGAGTGGCCGCCAACGAGCTGATCCGTGAGGCCCTCCACCCCTACCCGGACGATCTGGTGATCGTGACCAAGGTCGGCGCGCTGGTGGAGGGCGGGGACGTCGCCCGGCCCGCGGCAGAGAAGACCGGCCTGACGCCCGACAACCTGCGGCGTGGTGTCGAGGCCAATCTGCGCTCGCTAGACGTGGACCGCCTGGACGTGGTGAACCTGCGGCTCGGCGACCTCGACCGGACCCAGACCCCACTGGCCCCACCCCTCGAAACCCTGCTCGCCCTTCAGGAGGAAGGCCTCATCCGGCACCTGGGGGTTTCCAACGTCACCGCCGACGAGTTCGCCCAGGCCCGCGAGATCGCGCCGATCGCGTGCGTCCAGAACCTCTACAACGTGGCCCAGCGCGATGACGACGCGATCGTCGACGCCTGCGCGGACGCGGGCATCGCCTACGTCCCCTTCTTCCCGGTCGGCGGCTTCCGGCCGATCACCGCCGACCGCCTGGACGCCGTCGCCGCCCGGCACGGCGCGACCGTACCCCAGGTGGCCCTGGCCTGGCTGCTGGCCCGCTCCCCCAACACCCTCCTCATCCCCGGCACCGGCTCGCTCGACCACCTGGAAGAGAACGTCGCCGCCGGACAATTGAGCCTGAGCGCGCAGGACATGGCCGAGCTCAGCGAGGAGTGAGAGGCCGCAGCTGAGCAACGGCGGTGGCGGCAGCCACTGCCGCTGCCGCCCCGGGCCGGGGTGACAGCGGACTCACCCTCCACCTACTACGTCCACGTCACCGGGGTCGGCAGCTCGCTGGGCGTTCCGCCACGGAGCCCGACCATCCGCTCAGCACTGAGCGTTGGGTTATGTGGTTGCGGGGCGCCAGGTGGGATGGGCAATGATGCACAGGTGAGCGCTGAAGCAATTGAGGTGGAAGAAGCGATCGGGGCCGAGCTGCGGCTCCTGGATCCCAGCGTACGAACGTCACGGGCGGAGGCAAGGCAGCTGCTGGACCCGGAGTTCGTGGAAGTCGGCGCCTCGGGCCGACGGTGGTCGTACGAGGAGATGCTGGCCGCGTTGCCGGACATGCCCGGAAACACGGAAGCCGGTCCCCGGTATGTCCACTCGGACATGACGGGTGTCGTACTGGCTCCTGGTGTGGTGCACCTGACGTACGAGACCACGTTCGAGGGACGGCGAGCGCGCCGCAGCTCGCTGTGGCGCAGGGCGGGTGAGCGGATGGGTTGGCGAATGTACTACCACCAGGCCACGCCGGTCCCGACCCAGGGCGATTAATGGTGTGAGTCAGGACGGACCAAACCTGCCGCTCACACGGCCGGTTCTGGCTCCGGGCAGGCGCGGTCCCACTCCTGCATGGACTGCTCGACCAGGCGGTTGGTCTGCTCCCGGACGCCGTCCAGGAAATTGGCGGACTGGCGGAAGCTACCCCGACCCGTCATGGCGCATGCTCGACAGTGACGAGCTCTTCGTCTCCAACCCCGGCTTCGAGCACTGCACGAGCATTCACACCACATGCGTCTGGCGCAGGGCATAAGAGCACCACATGAGACCTGTGTGGGGACCGGCACCAGTCGGTCCCCACACACGCATACGGCCGGATGCAGTTCAACCGGTGAACTCCACCCACGGATGGTCCGGGTCGGGATGGTCCGGCACCCCCCAGACGAGGGCGCCGCGCTGAAGGCCCGGCCTGGCGCCGGTGAAAAGCCCCGGCGCCGTCAGGGCATCCGCCATCTCTTCCAGATAGGTGGTCAAGGACTCGTACTCGGCACGGCGGTTGGCGTGCTCGTCCCACGACCACAGCTCGCCTGTCCTTGCGTCCAGGTACAAGCCGGCCGCCCAGCTGTGTTCACCGAGCGTGCATACGGGAATCCAGCTGTGATCCCACAGGTCGCCCGGCTCGTCCGGGTCGTCGCGGAAGTCGTAGTGCTTCCCCCAGTGGCCGTGAAGCTCGACGGCCTGAGCCGTGCCCATGAGCCGGGCGTTGCCCATCAAGAACGCCTCGCCCCACACGATATGGACACCGTCATGCAGGGACCAGAGAGCCTTGAGATCGACGGGAATCCGGACCCCGAGCGCCCTCTCAGCGCCGTCAATCTCCGCCTGGGAGACACCCGGCTTGAGAGACGCGTATGACGCGGGAGCATGGGCGCGCAACCATGCTTCGATGCGCTGCCAGGCGTCGGTCACCTGCCGCACCGCTGCCTCCTGCGGGCGCGGGCCCGGCGCCCGCGACTGATCATCTGAGGGCGCAGAGGGCGCCTGGTCGGCGAGGAACTCCGCGAATGCCACCGACTGCTTCCGATCCATGTATCCCGCGCGTCCATGGCGCGCCCGCCCTTCCAGCCAGGCAAGATCACGCGCAGAGCGCATCTCGGCCACGATGACGCGACCCCGAGTGAGCGTCATACGCAGCCCGTCCGCGTGTACGTACCGGGTATACGCGCCCTGCTGTTCCGGACCCGGAACGCTTTCCGGTGAGGGGCTCCTGAACAGGCAGCGGGGCTCCGGTTTCTCGCTGCGCCCAGTACTCCAGCTCGGCCAGCTCGGCCGCCGGAAGAACCACGCCCACCAGCTGGCCGCCAGCGGTAACGTTCACGCGCTCGCCGCTCTCCTCGACCAAGGAAGCCAGGCGTTCGAAGTCCTCGACGGCATTTGCCAGTTCAACGCTTTTCATCGATGCCATCCGGCGTCACCTGCATTTCCCTTCTGCGGGCGGACCACCTCGCGCCGTACGACACTAACGCCCGCCAAGTTCGTCCGACACAGGCCCTCATCGGGGCGGGCTGGCCTTCTGGACCTACCTTCGGATTCCCGCCGCAACCCAATGGACGCCACTCGGTGTCCGGGCGCGTACTCCCGGCAGGCCGGGTGAAGCACCCACCTGGCTACCGACCCTGGCGCGGGCCCCAACGGAAACGGCTTCCTCCCGAACGAGCGTTGGACGCTCCCGACGAAGCCACCCCGCCGCGCCAGATCCTGACCCAGCACCTGCCTCCGGCCACCTCCGCCCGGTGAAAACCGATCACGACGTCTCTCCATCGGACGGCTCGGACGCCTCGACCAGGGCGCGGCAGGCAGCGCGCTCGGCAGGCAGTCCGGTCGCCGGGAACCATGGCTCGGCGCTGACGGAGCGCCAGAGTTCCTCGCGATCGAGGACGGCCGACAGGTACGTACGTTGGGCGAGCGAGAGCGGGGCGTCGGCGGAGCGGGGGCGGGCGAACGCCGCGGTGAGGAAAGGGCCCAGGTCTCTGTCGAGCGTGAAGCCACCGGCCAGGGGAAGCACGGCGAGAGCAGCGGGGAGCAGTGCCTCGAAGTCGTCGACCCGCGCGGCTGCGGCCCGGGTCAGGTCGAACCGCAGCCATCCGTCCTGGCCGGGGAGATGCTCCTCGAACCAGTGGTCGGCCTCATGGACGGCGAGCAGGGCGTCGAGGATCGCTCGGGTCGCGCGCGGTTCGTCGGCAAGTGCCGGTGCCAGGGCGGCGCAGGCCCTGACTCCGGGATGCGCATCATGCAGCAGGGCCAGTGGACGCGCTCCGAGCATGCCCAGAAGCCGCGCCGCCGCCGCCCGCGATCTGGGGTCGCAGGAGTCGACGGCGACCCTGTCGAGACGGTCGCCGATCGCCCGCCGGAATCCGGCGAGGTCCTCGTGGTCGCTCAGACGGACGGCCGCTTCCAGGGCTTTGACTTGAATGTGGCCGTCGGGGTCGTCGAAGACGGGAGTGAGCGCGTCGAGCAGCTCGGGGGCGGCGGCTCGGCAGGCCAGCAGGTCCCGTGCATTCCGCGCCTGCAAGACCTCGCCGTCCCGGACGGCAGCCGACATCGCAGCGCTCAACGCCGCGTCGTCTGTGTCATCGAACCTGCACGAGTCGGCGACGCGGGCGAGGAAGTCGACCAGGTCCAAGCGCACCGGGCGGGGTACGGCGTCGTCCCAGGGCACCACGTCCTCTACCGGTTCCATGGTCAGCGGGTCCTTGAGCATCGCCGCGACCACGCGGGCCGCGGGGCCAGTGGCCGAGTAGACGCTGCCTTGGTGCAGGATCGCGCTGTCCAGGTGGCCGACCGCTGCGCTGCGGGCCTCGATGTCGTCGCTGAGCAGAGCCAACAGCTGGAAGGGAGTGTCCGAGGCCGGGCCGTAGGCGTGCTCCAGGGCCGACCAGTCGGTCTGGGCCAGTAACTCATTCAGCAGGTCCATCAGGTCATCCTGGCAGTTGCTCCCGTTCGCGGTGCTCCGGGGGCCGGCGGCACATCAGGCTCGCACTGCACGTCACCCTGCGGCGGCCGAACCGCCGAACGCTACCCGACCCCCGCGCAGTTGGTGAACGTGGCCCTAGTGCGTGTGCTGTAGATGCTCGCGCCGCCGTTGGGGTCGTACTTCAGCGGTACGGTGATGGTGTCCTCGGCCTCCCAGGGCAGGCCCTGGGTGTCGAACGTCCAGGTGCCGGTGGCCTTGGTCGCCAGCTCCGACAGCGTGACCCACCCGTACTGGCGCGCGGGCACGGACACGGTCAGTTTGTTGCCCATCTCCTGTTTCAGGTCCAGCGTGGTCTCCCCGTGGACCTCGGCGGTGACCTCCAGCTTGAGGGGCAGGAGTTCGGTTCCCCCGATGGACAGGCTTCCTCCCAGTTTGAACCCGATGCTGTTCACCCAGCCCGTGCTCGTCGTGAGGGAGAACTCCCACGGGATCGTGGTGGAGGTGTCGTTGTACCAGACCGGGGAGACACAGGCCTCGGGCAGTGTGAAGGGCGGTGTCTGGGTGGTCGTCGTCCACGAGCAGGTGCCGGTGTCCCGGCCGCAGCGGGCGGCGGCGTAGTCCACGGCGGTGTTCCAGGCCGTCTGGTAGACGGCTGTGGGCACGGTCCACTGCTGGAACTGCGAATTGTCACAGGTGTTGGTGTACGTGTAGTTGTCGGTCCCCGGCGGTATCTGCTCCGTCAGGCAGCCGTCGTCGCTGACGTGGCGGAGCATGAACGCCTTCTGCGCCGAGCGCGCCACCGGCTGGAAGTACCACTGCTCGGACGCGCGTCCGTCGCAGGGCGACTGCCGCACGTTGTAGTGGAGCGTGGGCGCGTCCATGCACTTGCCGGTGGTGGTGTTGACGATGGCGAATCCCGAGCCGAGTTTGCTGCCGGTGTTGACGCGCCAGTTGGCGGCGGCGCCGGGCGCCGGGTTGACAGAGATGATGGTGCCGTCGTCGCGGGCGCCGTTGGGGACGTCCACGAGCTTGTTGTTGGCGACGGAGGTGATCGTCAGCTGTATCAGCGCGGTGGGTGCCGCGCTCTGACGGGGCGCGGCGGCGGTGGGGAGCGTCGCCGCGGCCATGGCTGCGCATACCAGGGCGAGGATCACCGCTGTTCTTCGCCGCAGATATCTGCGGGGTCTTACCGCTGCTGGTGCCACGGGGCCATCCTTTCGTCGTGCGGATCGGAGAGAGCGCCCGTTCATGGGGCGCCCGCTCCCTTGCGCAAAGGTCGTCGTACCTCGTCCCGGCGGCGTGACGCCGCGGCAACGGCTCGTCTCAGTCGGGCATCTTCCAGCCGTGGCCCTCCAGCCATTTCTGCTGCTTCCTGTTCGGCGGCCTCGGGTCTCCGTTTCCGTCGTGCTTCCAGGTCCCGTCCTTGTTCAACGCCGTCCCGTCCTTGAAGTGGACGTGGTCCTGCTCGCCCTTGGTGAGGCCCTTGTCGACTCTGATGACTCCCGCCGGCGCGTTGCCCAGCCTTACGTCCTCGTTCATCTGGTTCGGCGACGAGGGGCGTCTGACCGGGCAGTTGTGCACCAGGACCTGGGCCGATCCGACCTGGACGTAATAGGTGTGGATGCCGGTGACGGAGAGGTTGTGGACGGTCTGGCCGGTGACCTCGCCGCGGTCGTGGACTGCGGTGACCCGTGCGATCGGGGAGCCGGCCAGACCGCGAACGAGGTCACCGGTCCTGAGGTCGCCGGCGTCGACCCAGCCGCGGCCCTGGACCCAGAAGGGGTGGCCTGCAGTGGTGGTGATCGTCCCTTGCCGCGGGCCCGCAAGGCCGATGTCGATCAGGTGCTTGGTGCCGTGACCCGAGATGACATCCGCGACGGGTTCGGCGGAGGTGTGACCAGTGGCCGGGTCCGTGGCTTGGACACGGTCTCCTGCGTGGACCTCACCGATCGGTTTGACCGAGCCGTCGGCCATCACGACCTGGGTGTCGAGCGTGAAGGAATTGCAGTCCTTCTCCACGGCCTGAGCGGCTTTGCCGAGCGTCGAGGATTCCTTGGCGGCGGACTTGGCGACGGTGCCGGCGAGTTTGCCGCCAGGGACCATACCGAGCGCGTCCATCGCCGCGGCCTTCTTGTTGCCCTGCGCGAGCTGACCGGCCACGGCCACCCCGGAGGCAACCGTGCCGACCGGCCCGGGCACGAAGGCCACCACTTCCGCCGCAGTGGTCCCTGCGCGCACTACCGACTTCCAGGAGAACGTCCCGGCGAGATCCAGCCCGTTGATCGGGTCCGCGTCGACGTAATCGTAGTCGTTGGCGGAACCGCCCGGTACCGGATCGACCTGCAGGAACCGACCGAGTACGGGGAGGTAGACACGGGCGCCCATCTCGATCGCCTGCTGGCCGGCCAGGTGCTCCACCGGCCGCTCGTGCCGGCCCAGCCACCCGAAGTCCATTCCGCCGGCAGCCGTGGCCGGGGCAGGGATGTCTCTCAAGGCGCCATTCACGGGATCGATGTTCTGGCCGTACGGGTCGTAGAGGCGCACCGCACCGGTGCGGGTGGCTGCCCCGTCCGCAGTGAACAGCACATCGCCGTGGATGTTGGGGTAGGACCAGTTGGTGGTGGCGTTCTTGTCGTAGTTCTTGGTCAGCAGCACCCCGCCGGGCAGCGCCACGATCCGCTGCAGCAGGCCCCCGTCCTTGTCCAGGATGAGGTCCGCGTCGTCGTGCTTGGAGCTGTAGGAGTAGCGGGTGGTCCCGTTCTGCGACCCGTTGGCGGCACCGGTGACTGTGCGAGCGGTCAGCCTGTCGACCGGATCCCTGGTGTAGGAGATGGCGGTACCGGACGCGGTCGTGGTCTGGATGTGCCGTTTGGTGGAGTCGTAGCCGAGGGTGTCGTCCCCCACCCTGACGGTGTCGCCGTGGCTGTCGTAGACGAACGAGAGCCCGGTGCCGCCGCTGGTGGAGGTGAGCCGGTCGGCGCCGTCGTAGCAGTAGCGGGTGGTGACCGCCGCCGCGCCGTCGAGACTGTCGGTGGACGCGGTGCGGTTGGTGTTCGACCCGGCCGTCTTCGCCGGGCCGCAGCCGTCGGCCGCGTCGAACCGATAGGTGAGCTGGTGATGTGGGACCGTCGCCGCGACGAGCCGGCCGACCGCGTCGTAGCTGTACGCGTACTGGGCGACGGCCTTCCCGTCCTCGGTCACCACGTCGCCGGTGACGCGGTTGTCGCGGGACCGTGACACCGTGTCCACCACCTTCGACGAGGCGGTCTTCCACGTCAGCGCCGTCGTCTTGCCCGAGTCGTTGCGTGTCAGGGATTCGAGGCGGGAGCCGTTGCCGTAGACGACACCGCTCAGTTCGGTGGCGACGTCGTAGGTGGGGGTGGCCACGGTGGTTCCGTCGACCTTGACGCCGGTCAACTGGTTGGCGTCGTTCCAGGCGTATCCCACGGTGCTGGAAACGCCCCTGATGGTCGTGGTGTCACTGATCAGCCGCCCGACCTGGTCGTAGCGGGCAGTCGAGGTGACACCGTTGACGTCGGTGTAGCTGACCTCCTGGCCGAGCAGGTCGATCACGGTCGTGATCGACCCGCTGTCGTCGGTCGCCTTCGAGGTCAGCGGATCGCCGCCGACCGCCCAGTCGGTGATGACGCTGCGGGCCGCCTTTCCTCCGTACGCGGGTGCGCTCCTCTTGACGACCCGCCCCCGTTCGTCGTAGCTCGTGCAGGACCACGCCTCGTCGTTGACGCGCTGGGCCACCGTCCGCCCCGCCTCGTCGTAGACCGTCTCTCCCGTGAGCGCCGGTCCGCTGTCCGGTTTCGCCGCGGTGGCGGTCCTGGCCATGCCCCCCTGATTGGCGGCAGGAGCCTTTGGGTCGCAGGGATTGGCCCGTTTCTCGGAATCGCCGTAATAGACAGTCGTGTTGCGCCGGTCCGCATCGGCGATCTCGCCGGCGGGCATGGCAGTGGCCTGCTTGCGCAGATAGCCGGTGCCCGGCCGCTCGTAGGTGGTGCGCGACGTCAGCGCGAGCCCGTCGGGGTCAGCCGTCGAGGACACCGTGAGCCCGTACACCGGATCGATTCCCGCCGCCGGGTCGGAGTATCGGCTGACGCTGTGCCGGGACGGCGCCCGTTCCCTGTCGCCCCCGGAGGTGTCCTCGGTGGTCGAGCCGGTCGCCCAGCCGTACCGGGGCGCGAGATACTTCCCGGGCACCAGCGCCGGTCCCCCGCCGCCCGGCGGAGTCCAGGTGAAGGCCAGCGCCCCGGTCGTGCCGGAGCGGTTGTAGTAGTCGACGCGGACGCGATGGCGGCTGCCTGCCGCGGTGTTGGTGTACTTGCCGGAGACCGCGGTACTGGGCTTGTCGCTCCAGCTGTCGACGGTCAGCACGTCGTCCACCCACAGGCGGACGCCGTCGACCGCGGTGAACCCGAGGCCGTAGTCCCCGGCGGCGGGGAACTGGACCTCACCCGTGAAACGGCCGGACCAGCCGCCGGAGTTCGTCACCGGCGGAGTCGCCCGCCACGCCTGTGACAGTGCCCCGTCCGAGGTACCCACCCCGGTGGCGAACGCCTGGGGCACACCGGACAGCTCCGGGTTGTCGTAGAAGGCGGCTGACAGCCCCGCCAGCCCCTCGTCGTAGCCGGTGTGGCTGTGCGGCATTCGCGCCGCGCACTCCGGCGTCGGAAGCTGGCCGTGGAAGCAGGACGCCGGTGCGGGCCCGTACCGGTCGACCGGCCGGTCGGCGTGGTCGTACACCGTGGTGGAGCGGCGCCCCGCGCTGTCGACCGCGGCGGTGGCCTGGTCCTTCGCGTTCCACTCCGCGGAGATACTCGCGCCGGTGAAGTCCGTGGTGACCAGCGTACGACCGGCGTCGTCATAGGTGACGGTGCGCGAGTGCGTCGCGTCGTACACCCCGGCCAGGGCCACGGTGGCCTGCTTGCGTTCGAGGTAGTACTGGTAGAAGTGCTCGGCCCGCTGCCCGCTGGAGCGGCCGTCGGGGGCGGGGGCCAGCACCTGGACCGCGCGCAGACCCGGCGGCTCCTGGGGCTGTTCGACCACCGAGTCGTAGCCGATCACCGTGCACGCGGCGGCGGTGTCACCGGTGTTGGTGCACCCGTTCGCCTCGGACGGTGCCTGGCGGGCCACCCAGTCGTAGGCCAGGCTGCCCCGGAGCGTGGCCAGCGGCCCGATGCTGTCCAGGGCCTTCTGCTTCTCCTCCTCGTTGTCACCGGCCTCGTCGTAGCGCTGCTTGGCCAGGGCGCGGCCGGTGTAGTCGAAGTCCTGCATGGACGCACCCGGGTTCTCGATCCGGGCGAGGGTGTCCATCAGGTACCACAGCCGGGTCTCGCTGCCGTCCCAGTAGCGGATGCGGCACAGCATCTGCGGCGGGGCCGGGTCCGAGCCCGGTGGGCGCGAGACCCCGCCGTAACAGCCGTCGCTGCCGTCGGTGTTGTAGAACAGCTGGTGCGACCGGCCGGAGACCGGGTCCTTGATCTGCGTCAGCCTCGGCGGCGAACCGCTGTAGACGTACTGGAGGGCAGCGGGTTTCTTGCCGTCCAGGACCGACTCCACCGCCGCCAGTGTCCCGTCGGCGTGGAACAGCGACACCGTGTCGCCCTCGGTGACCGTGATGCGACCCTCGGCGTCGAAGGCGAGCACACCGTCCTCGCCCACCGGCGGTGTGTAGCCGCCCGAGGAGGCCTTGGCCCAGGTGTGCTTGCCGCCGGCGGCGTCGGTGAGCACCACCGAACCGTCCAGCATCTCGGCGTGGCTGTAGCCGCTGGACTGCGCCGCAAGCGTCCACCCGGGAGGCAGCGACTGCGAGTCGGAGGAGGACAGCCATTCGGTGGGTACGATCCGGGGGTCGAGGTTGTGAGCGCGCTGGTCGTCGGCGCCGACGCTGCTCTTCGCCCACAGCACCATGCGCGGCCGCTGGTCGGAGTGGTGGTAGAGCTCGATCCGGATCGGCACCAGTCGGCCGGCCTTCAGGGCGACCTCGCCGGCCTGGCGGTGGCCGGGCAGCAGGAAGTCGTCGCCGGGGTCGGCGGCCTCGGGGTTGTCGTAGACCAGCTTGTCGCCCACCCAGACGCGCGCGCCGTCGGTGTGCGCGCCGGCGAACCGGAAATCGCCGGTGACGGGGGGCTTGAACTGGCCCTCCCAGCGCACCACGAACCAGTTCTTGTCCAGCGCGGGCGGCATCGGGTTGGTCCGCCAGGGCAGGTTGTCCGAGTTGCCGCTCCAGGTCATGCCCCAGTCCAGGTTGACCTGCGACTCCCCGCGCACCATCACCGGGATCGCGTCCGGACTGCCCGAGTGCCGCGAGTCGTTGAAGTAGGAGGCGCGCACCCCGTGCGGTGCGCCCTCCCGGGAGTTGTACGCGAGGCTCACTCCGGCCGATCCACCGACGGTCTGGAACGCCGGCCCGGCCGCCTCGACGTGGGCGTTGCCGTTGAACAGGTTGACCGTCACGGGACCCAGGTGGTCGGTCGGCGCCGGTCCCGGATCACCCACCCGCTGGTTCACCGTGAAGTGCCCGACCCACTGCGGCGCGGTCGCCGTCGTCGCGTCCGGCAGCGCGGTGGCCGCCGTCCAGGTGTAGCGGCCACCGTCGTGCAGCACGTGCCGGGGCACGGTCCACTCGGGCTGGTCGAGACAGCCGGAGTCCACCACGCTGCCCGAGCGGCCGTCGAACCCGGTGGAGATCTTGAAGCAGTACAGGACACCGTCACCGACCGCGGCCACCTGCAACGCCGGAGTCTCCGTGCCCACCACCGCGCCGTCCACCGGGCTGACCAGCCTGGTCTGCGGCGCGGGGTCGGCCTCGCGCGCCGCTCTGCGCGCGTCGAACCGGGCGTGCTTGCCCGTCACCAGGGGTGCGAAGTCGGCCTTGGGCTGCCTCGGCCGCTTGGACTCCGCCTTCGGCCCGTGCTTGCCGGAAGAAGCCACCGACAGGATCGGCAGATCCCTGGGCACCTTCTTGGACGCGGCGGACGCGGACGCCGACGGCAGGGCCTGGGCCTGCGCCAGCGAGACCAGCAGTCCCATCGCCACCGTGAAAATGATCAACCGTAACCACGGACGCGCGAACAACCGCGCTCTACCGCCACCCCCGGTCAAGGCCCCTCCAGAATCGTCGATGCCGCCGGGACACGCGACCTGACAGACCGCACGTCCTGCCTCTTCCGCTCCCGGCCAGTCGGCCTCATTCTGTCCGGGGGATTTCGCGGACGCGTTGGCCTCGAACGCCTGGACGTTGGCAGGGAACGCACTGTTGCCGCCCGCGCCTCGGCCCTTTGACTGCCGGTTCTGAAAGCCGTTGCCGGCTTGTGCGGGAGGTAGGAATGCGCTCGACAGTCCTCGACACGGCCGAGTTACCCATCGGCGAACGGCCGGAGGCATGGGCCGAGGCCATGACCCTGGCGCAGATCCCCCAGCACGTCACCTCCCTCAAGACGGGCACCTTCCAGGCACGGGTCGAGATGATGCCGCTGGGCGCCGGACAGCTCTCGCTCCTGAGCTCCTACGCCAGCGTGAGCGTACGGCGGACAGCCCGGCACGTGCGCCAGTCGGACCCGGAGATGTACCGCGTCAACGTCGCCATGGCCGGCGAGATACGCATCGACCAGTACGGGCGGCAGCTCCTCCTCAGACGCGGGGACCTGGGCTTCGGCGACAGCTCCGAACCCCTCGACATCCACGCCGGACAGGCCCCCGCCCGCCACCTCGTTCTCCAGTTCCCCAAGCACCTCCTGCGGCTCCCGCACGAGCGGTTCACCCGGCTGTACGGTCTGTCCCTGCCCTGGACACAGGGCGTGGGGCGCCTGTTCGGCCAGTTCCTGACGGGAGTCGCCGACGAGTACGCCCACTGCCCACCGACGGCCGTGGAGGGTCTGGAGGCCACAGCGGTCGACCTGCTGTCGGCCGTGCTGGAACACCATCTCGGCCATGACGCCTCGTCCGGCGGGCCGGCGGTCTCCGGTGCCTCCACGCACGACGCGCTGTTCCTGCGGATGACCGCCTTCATCGCCGAGCATCTGCCGGACCCGGCGCTCGGGCCGGAGGACATCGCGGTGGCACACCACGTGTCCCTGCGCTATCTGCACCGCCTCTTCCAGGACCACGGCACCACACCCCGGGCCCTGATCCGTACGCAACGGATCGACCGCTGCCGCAGAGACCTGGCCGATCCGGCTCTGGGCCACCTCACGATCCACGCCCTCGCCGCGCGCTGGGGCTACCCCCAGCCCGACTCCTTCTCCCGCGCCTTCCGCACGGCCACCGGTATGTCCCCCAGCGAATTCCGGGCCGACGCGAGCCAGTCGCCACCGCCCGCTGACATCACGTACGGGGAGGACCGCGCGCCGGGGCGGGACAGGCGGTATCCAGTGAGTTGATCCGTCGGCCGGGGCGGCGCGTGGTTCAAGGACAGTGCTCGACGCTCGCCGCCGGGGCGGGGGCGAGTTGCCGGTGTTCGTGCTGCGTGGAACGCTGAAAACAGTATCCGAATGCCCGGATCGGAGGATTCCGATGCGTCTCGGACCATTGACCGGCCTGGTGGCCGTTGTTCTGATCGCCGTCGCTTTCGGTGTGGGCGGGGATACGCCGGGTGTCGGTGATTCCGGGCCGCAGGTCAAACTGTTCTTCCAGGAGCACGACACGCAGCAGGCGGTTTCCCTGTACCTGCTGGTCCTGGCGGGAGTCTTCCTGGTCTTCTTCGCCGGTTCTCTTCGCCACCACCTCTCGGAGTCCGACCGGCACGGCTGGCTGCCCCAAGTCGCGTTTGCCGGGGGGATATTGGCGGCCGCAGGCTTCTGGGTCGCATCGGGCGTGACCCTCGCGCTGCTGGACGCGAGCGACGAGCAGCAGGTCAGCGGCCCGGCGCTCCAGGCCATGAACGCCATCGGCACCGATCTCTTCATTCCCTTCGTCGCCGGAATCGGCGTCATGGTGCTCGCCGCCGGACTGGATACCGCCCGCCGCGGAACCCCGCTGCCGCGCTGGCTGGGCTGGGCCGGAATCGCGCTCGGCGTGCTCATGTGCATCCCGTGGGTCGGCTTCTTCGCCTTCCTCGTGTCGGGACTGTGGATCATCGCCGCCAGCGTGCTGCTCGCCCGACGACCGCATGTCCCAGACCCCGCGAGGACCCCGCACATGCCGACACCCTGACTCTCCCGTGCCCTTTCTGACACTCCCGTGCCCTTTCCCCGCTTGCGGGTAGCGGGGCCAGGCGAGGGCCACTGATCGTGGGCCGGGGGCATCGGCCGCCCTCTGATCGCCCGCCTGGGAGAGGTTCAGCGCGGTGCGGGACCGTGAGCTCGTCACACGCCGATCCGAGCGGGGGTCCACCAGTCGGTGGACCCCAAGTTCCACCGGTCGCTGCTGTCGCCGCCACACCCCCGGCGAACAGCATGGAGCCATGAAGAATCTTCCTGTACGCATGGCTCGTTGGAGCGCTGCCCGCCCCTGGCGCGGCATTGTCGGCTGGTTCGTGTTCGTCGTTCTGTGCCTCGGTATCGGCATCTCCGTCGGCACCGACGCGGCGACCACCGAGGACTTCCGCATCGGCGAGGCGGGACGCGGCGAGGCGATCGCCGCGGAGGGCGGGTTGCAGCAGCGCCCCCTCGAGCACGTCCTCATCACCGCCAGGCCGGGGACCGGAAAGCTCGACCTCGCCGCAGCCGACTCGGCCGCCGCCGACATCGCCACCCGGATGGCCAAGCTGCCCGAAGTCCTCTCCGTCGCCGACCCGGTACGCAGCTCGAACAACACAGCGGTGCGGGTCACCGTCACCATGAAGGGCCCTGAGCTGGAGGGCAAGAAGCACGTCGACGAGCTGATCGGGCAGACCACGGCCGTGCAGAAGGCCAACCCCGGGCTGCGCGTCGAGGAGACGGGATCACCGTCCATCAGCAAGGGCGTCGACAAGCTGCGCGGCGACGACCTCTCGCGCACCGAGGTGATCGCCCTGCCGGTCACCCTCATCACCCTGCTGCTGGTCTTCAGCTCCGTGGCGATGGCCCTCGTACCGCTGCTGCTCGCCCTGTCCTCGATCGCCGCGGCTGTCGGCCTGTCGATGTTGGCCTCGCACGTCTTCCCGGACGCGGGCGTCGGCACCAATGTGATCCTGCTCATCGGCCTCGCCGTCGGCGTCGACTACACCCTCTTCTACCTCAAGCGCGAACGTGAGGAGCGGGCCCGCGCCGGTGGCAGGCTGAGCCCGCAGGCCGTCGTCGAAATCGCCGCCGCCACCTCCGGGCGGGCCGTCGTCCTCTCCGGTCTGGCCGTCGCCGTCTCCAGTGCCACCCTCTACCTCGCCGACGACGTCATCTTCTCGTCCATCGCCACCGGCGCGATCGTCGTCACGCTCGTCGCCGTCGTCAGCTCGCTGACCGTGCTGCCCGCGCTCCTCGCCCAGCTGGGCATGCGCGCCGAGCGCCGTGCCGAGCGGCGGGCGGCCCGAGGCCTCGCGCCGAAGAAACAGAAGACGCACAAGACCGGCCCCGGCCGACTCACCGCCGCCGTGTTGCGCCCCGTCGCCAAGCACCCCGTCGCCACCCTCACCGTCACCGTCGTCGGGCTGCTCGCCCTGGCCGCCCCGGTCCTCGGCCTCAAGCTCACCGACATGGGCCGCGAGACGCACTCCCGCTCCATCGTCGCCATGCAGGTGTACGACCGGCTCAACGCGGCCTACCCGGAGCTCAAGTCCATGCACCAGGTCGTCGTCCGCGCCGACGCCGACCGTGCTGCCGAGGTGACCGCCGCCCTGCGCGAACTCGCCACCGACGCCAAGGACGACCCGCGCCTGAGCGGCACCTCCCGCCTGACCACCTCGCCCGACAAGCGGATCAGCTTGCTCCAACTCCAGGTCCCGCACTACGTCAGCAGCAACGAAGCCCAGTCCTCGCTCAAGGACCTCCGCGCCACGTACGTCCCCCAGACCCTCGGCCGGCTCAAGGGCGTCCAGACCGCCGTGACCGGTGACGTCGCCCGCTACACCGACTACCCGACCCACCAGGAGCAGAAGCTGCCGCTCATCATCGGGGCCCTGCTCCTGGTCACCTTCACCATGACCGTCCACGCGTTCCGGTCCGTGGTCCTCGGCCTTGTCGGCGTCGTCCTCAACCTCCTCTCCGCCGCCGCCTCGCTCGGCATCCTCGTCGTGGTCTTCCAGCACACCTGGGCCGAATCCCTGGTCGACTTCACCTCCACCGGGTCGATCGGCTCCCGTGTCCCGCTGTTCCTCTTCGTGATCCTGTTCGGCCTCTCGATGGACTACCAGGTCTTCGTGATCAGCCGGATCCGGGAGGCAGCCCTGCGCGGAGTCCCCACGCGCCAGGCCGTGATCGAAGGCATCGGCAGCTCGGCGGGGGTGGTGACCAGCGCCGCCGTGGTCATGGTCACGGTCTTCGCCAGCTTCGCGGCACTGCACCTGATCGAGATGAAGCAGATCGGCTTCAGCCTCGCGGTCGCCGTCCTCCTGGACGCCTTCGTGATCCGCATGCTGGTCCTGCCGTCCTTGATGCTCCTGCTCGGCGAAGCCAACTGGTGGCCCTCACGCGGAGTACGTCGGGCCCGCCGCGGCACCGAACAGGCCGCCCCCACCCTGAAATCGGTAAGCTGATCAACTCGACCGCCGCGCCCGCACACCCCTACGAACGAGGTACATCAGCGTGAGTCAGTGGCAGCAGCAGGGTGACCGACTCACCCAGGAACGTATCCGTCGCTGGAACCTGGCAGGCTGGGTCCTGCTGGGCCTGCTGCCCCCGGCCATCGCCATCCTCGACGCCTCACCGGCCCGGCAGTACTGGATGTTCGGCCTGCTCCTGCTGGTCGGGCTGTGCCACACCCTCGTTCTCACCCGGCCGGACAGCCCCGTCCTGCCGCCCCGCACCTACCTGACCGTACTCGCCCTCGTCCTCGGCGCAACCGCGTACCTCCTGGACGGCGGAGCCGCCTTCTACGTGATATCCCTGCCGCAGTTCTGGCTCTTCACCCGCACCCCGGCGGACGCGATCAGGCTCAGCGGAGCCGCCGCGGCCCTCACCGTGTTCGGCGGCACGCTCGGCCAGGGCTGGAGCCCTCACTTCCTCACCGGGAACACGGTGTTCACCCTCGTCGCGTACGCCGCAGGGGCGAGTCTGGGGCTGTGGATGCACCGCTTCGTCGGCCAGAGCACCGAGCGGCAGGAGCAACTTACCGCCGAACTGGCCATCACCCAGGAGGAGTTGGCGGCCGCGCATCAGCGGCAGGGCGCGGCCGAGGAGCGGGAACGGCTCGCCCGGGAGATCCACGACACCCTCGCCCAGGGCTTCGCCTCCATCGTGGTGCTCGCGGAAGCCGCCCGCGCCGCCGCCGTCAGCGACCCCGTACGCTGCGCCGAGCAGCTCACCTCCATCGAGCAGACCGCGCGCGAGAACCTGGCCGAGGCCCGCGTCCTCGTCGGCTCCGCCCCCGTGAGCGGCATCGCGTCCGGTTCGCTCGCCGCCACCCTGCGCAGGACGCTGGACCGTTTCGTGCAGGACACCGGCCTCACCGTCACCGCCGAGCTGCCCGACATCGACCTGGACCAGCGCACGCGCGTCGCCCTGCTGCGGTGCACGCAGGAGTCCCTCGCCAATGTGCGCAAGCACGCCGGCGCCTCCACGGTCGGCGTCGTCCTCTCCGCGTACGACGGCGGTGTCGAACTGGAGATCACCGACGACGGCTGCGGCTTCGTCGTCGAGGACTCCCACGGCTTCGGCCTCGACGGCATGAGCCGCCGGCTTGCCGAACTCGACGGCGAACTCGCCGTCACGAGCTCCCTCGGAGACGGCACCCGTGTCCTCGCCAGCCTGCCCACGCCCACTAAGGACTGACCATGACCGACACCGCCGACGGCCCGATCCGGGTGGTCGTGGTCGACGACCACGCCGTCATGCGCGCCGGAGTCATCGCCCTGCTCGCCGGCGAACCCACGATAGAGATCGTCGGCGAGGCGAGCGACGGCCGCGAAGGCGTCGACCTCGTCGAGCGGCTCGCCCCCGATGTGGCCCTCCTCGACCTGCGCATGCCGGTGCTCGACGGTGTGGCCGCCACCACCGAGATCGTCGCCCTGCCCACGACCACCCGCGTCTTGATCCTCACCACGTACGACACCGACGTCGAGATCGAACGAGCCGTCGAGGCCGGCGCCGTCGGCTACCTCCTCAAAGACACCACCCGCGACCAGCTCGCCGACGCCATCCGCTCAGCGGCGCGCGGTGAGACGGTCCTCGCACCCAAGGTCGCCGAGCGCCTCGTGGCCCGGATGCGCCGCCCCAAGCCGGTCGTGCTGACCGCCCGCGAGCAGGACGTGCTGCGCGCGGTCGCCGACGGCCTGTCCAACGCCGAGATAGGCCGTCGACTGGTGATCGGCGAAGCCACGGTGAAGACGCATCTCCTGCGGGTCTTCGCCAAACTCGACGTCAGCGACCGCACCCGCGCCGTCGTCGTCGCCCTGGAACACGGACTCCTCACACACTCCTGAGGACCGGGCACCCGCCCAGAACTCCGACCCCATCCGTCGCACCTGAACCTCACCGAGCCCACGGCCCCCACCACTTCGGCGGCAGCGGATCCGCCGGCGCTGACGTCGGCTGGTCGGGATGCAGTCCGAGGCGCCGAAGGGCGTCAGCACGGAAGCGCACAGCGATCGTGCCGTGCCAGCGCCCGTCCGAGCGCACCCCACACATCAGGTCGACCCGGACCTCATCCTCCGTGAACGGGTACCAGTCGATACCTCGGTCCCGCAGTCAAACCGCCGTCAGCCAGCCCGGCCGCGGGCAGCCGGGAAGGTTCTCGTAGGAGAAGAGAGTCACCCAGGCGAAAGTCTGATCTTCCATGCCGCCATCATGCCGCAGCGCGGACCTCGGCGGCTCAGTGTTTGCTGGTCAGGGACAGCCGGTGGACCAGGGTGTGACGCACCCGGTCAAACGGCGGCCTGGCTGCTCGCGAGGGAGGGGCCGATTCTGACGTCATCGCCCACGGCATACCGCCCGGCTCGATGAACAGGACTTCCCTTGGCTCCCTCCGGCACCACCAGCACCGCCGTACTCGAACAGCTCCAGCGCCGGTCCGCCGACCCGAAGCGCCGCATCTTGTTCACCGGCGCGACCATCGTCACCATGGATGCCGACCTCGGTGTCCTGTGCGACGCCGATCTCCTCGTCGAGGGCGGGACCATCACCGCCATCGGCTCCGGCCTGGCCCGGGACGGCGCGGTGGTCGTCGAGGCCGGCGGCACGATCCTCACGCCGGGCTTCGTCGACACGCACCGGCACGCCTGGCAGTCCCCACTGCGCCGGATCATGCCGGACGTCGACGACCTCGGCGCCTATGTGATGTCCACCCTCGCCGGTCACGCCACCGTCTACCGGCCCGAGGACATGTACGTCGGTACCGAACTGGCGGCCCTCACCGCGCTCGACAGCGGCATCACCTGCATGCTCGACTTCTCCCACAACTCCCGCACTCCCGAGCACTCCGACGCCGCTGTGCAGGCCCTCGTCGACACCGGGATCCGTGGGGTGCACGCCTCCATGGGCCCGCACTTCGGGGAGTGGGACAAGCAGTGGCCCGGCGACCTGGCGCGCCTCAAGGAGACGTATTTCGCCCGTGGCGATCGGATGCTGACCCTGCGCCTGGCGGCCCTGGCCACCGACGAGATCGCCGGTCCCGCCCTCGCCTACGGCCCCGAACTCGCCCGTACGGCCGAGGAGCTGGGCATCGGGGTGAGCGTCGACGCCGTCTTCGGCACCTCGTCCTCGGCGGCCATCACGGAGTGGGAGAAGGCCGGCCTGCTGGGGGCGGATCTCACCCTCATCCATGCGACCGGCCTGACCTGCGAGGCGTGGAAGGCGATCGGCGACAGCGGCACGACCATCGCCCTGGCCCCGACCTCCGACGCCCAGATCGGGCTGGAGACCGCGATTCCCGCCATCGACGAGGCCCTGTCGGCCGGGGTGCGGCCCGGCCTGAGCATCGACGTCGAAGTGGCCCTGGTCAGCGACATGTTCACGCAGATGCGGGCCCTGCACGCCATCCAGCGGATGCGGGCGGTCAACGCCGTCCACCGCACCGGGCGACAGCCGGCCCGCATCACCACCCACGACGTCCTGGACTTCGCCACCCTCCAGGGCGCCCGCACCAACGGCCTGGCCGACATCACCGGCTCGCTCACTCCGGGCAAGCAGGCCGACCTGCTGGTCATCCAGGCCGAGGACCTCAACACCATGCCCCTCAACGACCCCATCGGCACCGTCGTACTGGGATGTGACGCCCGAAACATCAGCGCTGTCCTCGTCAACGGGCAGCCACGCAAGTGGAACGGCCAGGTCCTCGACGTGGATCTGCGCGCCCTGCGTGAGCGGGTCCACGCCTCCCGCGACCACATCCTCAACATCCCAACCCCCGCCTGAACAGCGCCTTTTCCGCTGTCGTCGACCGCGACGGCCACTTCCTCCAGGGGCCTGCGCCGGGGGCCGCACAGCCGACTCCGGAAAGTCGGAGCGGAAACCCTCTTGCGCAATGGTCAAGAAGTGTTGACCATTGGGGCCATGCCAACCGATGATCTTCCTGAGACGTTTCACGTCACCACGGACGAGCAGCTACGCGCCGTCTCCAACCTCACCCGCCACCGGATCATGGCCGTCCTCCGCTTCGAGCCCGCGACGATCACGCAGATCGCCGAGCGGGTGGGCCTCGCGAAGGGGAGCTCCAGCTACCACGTACGGCTGCTGGAGCGGGCCGGCCTGGTGAAGGTGGTACGGACGCGGAAAGTGCGCGGTGTCACCGAGCGCTACTACGCCATGGCCGCGCGGTCGATCGAGCTGTCGGACCCGGGCGAGGGAGGGCCGGACGTGCTGATGCGGCACGCGGTGGCAGACCTCGAAGCGGCGCCCGTGGACAGCGAGCGGCACGTACGGATGGCGCATCTGCGGCTCACCGACGCGCAGTTCGCGGAGCTCGGCGCGCGGCTGCAGGCACTGGCGGACGAGTACCGGGAGCTGTCCGATCCGTCGCTCCCGGACGCCTCGCTCGTCTTCGCCCTGTTCCACCCGGCGGTGCCCCAGCAGTCCGAAGGAGACGCCAAGTGACCTCAGCCATCGAAAAGCTGCCGACCGGGTTCGGACGGCTGTGGACCGCGCAGACGGTGTCCTCTCTCGGTGACGGCGTGTCGCATGCCGCGCTGCCGCTGCTCGCGCTGACGTTGACGAGGGACCCGATGGCGCTCGCCGTCGTCACGGCCACGGGAACCCTGCCCTGGCTGCTGTTCGGCGTCCTCGGCGGTGCGCTGGTGGACCGCTGGGACCGGCGGCGCACGATGTGGATCACGGACACGATCCGTGCGCTGCTGCTGGCGATACCGGCAGCGGCGGCCGCACTCGACGTGCTGAGCATTCCCCTGCTCGCGGCCGTCGCCTTCCTGCTCGGCCTCGGCGGACTCTTCTTCGACACCGCCGCCACGGCCTATCTGCCCGATCTGCTCGACCGCGACCCGGCACTCCTGGAGCGCGCCAACTCCCGTCTGCGCGGCGCCCAGACCGCCGCGTCCGGCTTCGCGGGGCCGCCCGCGGGCAGCGCCCTGCTCGCGCTCGGGCGGGCGGTTCCGCTGGTCGCCGACGCGGTGTCGTTCGCGCTCTCCGCGCTGCTCGTACGGTCGCTGCCCACCGTGCCCCCGCCCGTACCGCAGGCACGTGAATCGCTGCTGCGGCAGGCGCGGGCCGGCGCCTCGTACGTCTTCCGGGACCGGTTGCTGCTCGGCCTCGCGCTGCGTCCGGCGGTCGGGAACATCGCCTTCCTCGCGGTGGAGACCGTCCTCGCCCTCTTCGCCCACGACCGCCTCGGCATCGGCAGCTTCGGCTTCGGACTGCTCCTCACGGCGGAAGCCACCGGCGGTCTGCTCGGCGCGGCCATCGCCTCCTTCCTCGGCCGAAGACTCGGCACCGGCACCGCACTGACCTGCACGGCCGCGGTCGAAGGGCTCGCGATCCTGGGCCTTGCCGCCGCCCCGAACCCGTACATCGCCGGCCTCGCGCTCGCCGTCTGCGGCGCGGGCATGGGCGCCACGATGGTGCTCGGCCCCTCCCTGCGGCAGGCGATCGTCCCCGCCCATCTGATGGGCCGGGTCGCCTCCACCTCCCGCATGCTCGCCATGTGCGCCGCCCCCTTCGGCGCCTTCCTCGGCGGCTGGCTGGCCACCACCTATGACGTCCGCACGCCGCTCTACGCCGCGGCGAGCCTCCTCCTCGCCATGACCGCCGTCACCTCGACCATGACCACCAACCGCCGGGTCGAGGCGGCACTGCGCGCCGCCGCCCCCGCCGACGTTCCGGTCCGCCCCATAGGGTCGCAGGTATGACAACGCCCCCTGCCACCAGCGCATTCGACTCGCTCCAGCTCGACGCCGTACGCGACCAGGAGGCTCTGCGCCTCGCCTACGCACTCCCCGGCGACGCGGCCGTACGCAAGCAGATGACCGAACTGACCGAGCAGACGCGGCAGTTGATCGCCTGCTCCTCGCTGGTCCTGGTCGCCAGCACGGACGCCGAGGGCAACTGTGACGTCTCCCCGCGCGGCGGTCCCGCAGGGTTCGTCACCGTCCTGGACGCACGGACGGTGGCGATACCGGACGCGACCGGCAACAAGCGTCTGGACACGCTGCAGAACGTCATCGCCACCGGGCGCGCCGGACTGCTGTTCGTCATCCCGGGGCGTACCACGACGCTCAGGGTGAACGGCCGGGCCTGCGTCTCCACCCGCCCGGAGCTCCTGTCGCAGCTGACCGCCGTGGGCAAGCCGCCGGCCAGTGCGCTGGTGGTGGGGATCGAGGAGGTCTATCCGCACTGCCCCAAGGCGCTCCTGCGCAGCGCGGCCTGGAAGCCGGAGCAGTGGCTGCCGGCGGACGCCCAGCCGACCTCTGCCGAGGTCACGCTCGCTCAGCTGCGGATGCCGGAGCTGACGATCGCCGACATCGAGCGGGCGGAGGCGGATTCGCTGAAGTACCGGTACGAGTGAAGCGGAGGTCAGGAGACGGTTGCCGCCTGCGCGATCCGGGCGAGGGTGGTACGCATGCCATGGCGGTTCACGGCGATACGGCGCTCGGGGTTGGTGCCTGCGAAGACGGTGCCGAGGACATTGGTCAGGCGCGCGCCGGGGCCGGTGCGCCGGTCCTCCCAGGTCTCGGTCACGCGGGTGCCCGACCCTTCGGCGGCGAAGCGGTAGCCCCAGCGGGCGATCGGCAAACCGAAGATCCCGACGTCGAACGTGAACTCCTCGCCCACGCGCGCCGCCGAGACCCGACCCGTCGTGAACCAGACGAACGGACCCCGGCGGTTGAGACCGATGAAGCGCGTGCCGGCGCGTACGGGGGTACGCGGCACCCAGACCCGGCGGCACTCGGGACTCCAGCGGCCCATGTCGGGGAGATGCGCCACCAGCCGATAGACGGCCTCCGGCGCGGCGTCCACCACTATGGACTCCTCAAGTTTCCGCTCACGCCCCATCGTTGGCCCTCCCTGTAGGTTCGCCGGACCTTACTGGCGAGTAGGGTAGCGGACCGCCGCCGGCATCGGCGGGGCAGGCGAGGAGCGTGGCGACACCCTCAGCGCGTCAACGCTTCTTGGCGGCACCCTTGGGCGTGCTCAGACGGGAACCGTTCCAGTCCTTGCCGGCGTTGATGGACTTCGTCTGGGACAGACCCGCGGTCGTGGACGCCTCGCCGATCTCGCTCGGCTCGACGTAGCCGTCCCTTCCGCTCTTCGGGGTGAGCAGGAGGATCGAGCCGCCTTCCTCCATGTAGGCGAGGGCGTCGACCAGCGCGTCGGTGAGGTCTCCGTCGTCTTCGCGGAACCAGAGGACCACCGCGTCAGCGACATCGTCGTACTCTTCGTCGACCAGCTCCGTACCGGTCGCCTGCTCGATGGCCTCACGAAGCTCCTGGTCGACGTCGTCGTCGTACCCGATCTCCTGGACCACCATGTCGGGCTGGAAGCCGAGCCTGACCGCCAGGTTCGTCTCTGCGTGACCCGCTGTCGCTGACATCAATGACCTCTCTGGATCCGGAGTGAGCACATCCACGACGCCCACATCAGTATCCAACCAGATACACACGGTGACTGTGTAGTAGTTGTGCCGGGCAGCCGCTGCCCGCGTACGAAGCCCGCTATGAACGGAGTACCCCGATGAGCCGCCACATCCAGGTCACCTTCGACGCGCACGACCCGCGGGCGCTGTCGTCCTTCTGGCGTGACGCACTGGGATATGTGCACCCCGGTCCGCCCGGAGTCGACCTGCCCGAGGGTGCCGACCCGCTGGCCGCCTGGGACGGATTCCTCGCACGGATCGGCGTACCGCAGGAGGAGCGCAACACGAGATCGGCCATCGAGGACCCTGACGGGCACGGCCCGCGCGTCTTCTTCCAGCAGGTGCCGGAGGACAAGGTCGCCAAGAACCGCGTCCATCTCGACATCCGCGCGGCTCCCGGGCTGAAGGGAGACGAGCGGATGGCGGCGCTGGAGACCGAGTGCGACCGGCTCGTCGCGCTGGGAGCGACGCGGGTACGCCGCCACGAGCCCGCTCCCCCGCTGAGTGCCGGCTTCCTCGTGATGACCGACCCGGAGGGCAACGAGTTCTGCCTGGACTGACATCCCTACACACCCGGTGGGCTGTGGGCCCTGCGCATCCCCTCGACGTGTGTCACATGTGCGTCGCCCACCTGGGAGTGTGCGCCCAGACGCACACAGCTGACCTGCGACAACCCTGCTGCGGCACACTCGTTGCCGCGCCAGTCTGCGACTGTCGCAGACAAGGGCCACTGACCATGACCCAAAGGGGGAAAGACATGCGCAAAGGCTGGATGAGGAAGGCGTTCGTCAGCACGGCGCTCGCAGTGACACTGTCCGGCGCCGGCCTGGCGGGCGCGAGCGCGGCAGCGCCCGCACACCCGAGCGCCGTGCCGGTCACCACTGCGTCGGCGCAGATCCTCGCGGTGCACAACTTCGGCCTCAGCTCCGCGCAGGCGAAGAACGTCCAGCGCTGGCTGCACACCTACTGGGGCTACAACGACGGCATCGACGGCCAGCTCGGCATCAACAGCTGGAAGGCTTTCCAGAGGTGCCTCAAGACCCACTGGGGCTACACGGACAAGATTGACGGCGACCCCGGCCCCAACACCGTGATGGCCCTCCAGCGGCTCCTGCGTAACTACGGCTACACCGACAAGATCGACGGGGACCCGGGCCCCAACACGCAGGCGGCCTTCAAGCGCTTCGCCGATACCATCTAGCCGCCGCGTCGCCACGGCTGTGGCCACCCGAACCACGGGCGGCCACAGCCGTGCACAGGCGAAGGGTGCGGCGCAGGCATCCGGGCCGGCCGCAGATACCGACCGTACGCACCAAGGATCCTCGCCTCGTTCAGTCCGTGCCCACGACGGCCGGACGGGCCGGATGCGCCGGCCCGAGGAAGACCGCGATTCCGTTCCCCTCAGGTGCTGGGTGGGTGGCCTGGGCCCAGCCCAGGCGCCGGTAGAAGCGGACGACGTCGGGGGCACGGACCGAGGTGAGCAGCCAGCAGCGGCCGTCGGGTGCGTCGCCGGTCACCGCGTGCAGGAGGGCCGCGCCGACGCCACGGCCGCGCGCCGCACCGGCCACGGCGAGCTCGTCGACCTCCCGACCGCCGCACAGCCAGTCCGCCGTGCGCTCCGCGCCCAGGGCGGCAGCGGCCTGCGGGTAGCAACGGCCGGACGGGAAGGGGGCGGAGGTCGTCCAGGCGGTGGCCATACCGACGACCGTCTCCGCGTCGAAGGCCAGGGCCGCCACGAAGCCCGGGCGCGTGACATCGTCGGCCAACCGCCGTATATAGGTGTCCGCGACGGTGGCGTCCTCGTTCCATGGGTGTCGGCTGAAGGCATCGGCGTACACCCGTCGTATGTCCGCGCCGCGTGAGAGCAGTTCCGTACCCGCGACCGGGCGTATGACCAGCCCTCTCATGCGGCGCTCGCGGCGGGGCGGGCGAGCGGGTGCAGAAAGGCGTACTCCAGCGGGGCGGACGGGTCGATGGAGATGTCCAGCTGAGCCGGGGCGGCGTCGGCCCGTACCAGCAGGTCGCCCACGGCCGCGATCATCGCCCCGTTGTCGGTGCACAGCGTCAGCGGCGGCACCCGCAGTTCCACACCCGCGATCGCACAACGCTCCTCCGCGAGCGCCCGCACCCGCGAGTTGGCGGCCACCCCGCCCACGACCACGAGGGTGCGCACGTCGTACTCCCGGCAGGCGGCCAGCGCCTTGCGGGTCAGCACGTCGGCGACGGCCTCCTGGAGGGAGGCGGCGCCGTCGGCCAGCGGGATCTCCTCGCCGGACTGCCGGTGGCGTTCGGCCCAGCGTGCGGCGGCGGTCTTCAAGCCGGAGAAGGAGAAGGCGTACGGATCGTCGCGTGGGCCGGTCAGCGGGCGCGGGAAGGCCACCGCGCACGGGTCGCCCTCACGGGCGGCCCGGTCGATGGCGGGCCCGCCCGGATACGGCAGCCCGAACACCCGGGCCACCTTGTCGAAGCACTCCCCCGCCGCGTCGTCGACGGTGTCGCCGAGGTGCAGGATCGGGTCGCGTACGAGGTCCCGCACCAGCAGCAGCGAGGTGTGCCCGCCCGACACGATCAGCACCATGCACGGATTCGGCAGCGGCCCGTGCTCCAGCGTGTCCGCCGCCACGTGCCCGGCCAGGTGGTGCACCCCGTACAGCGGCACACCGGCGGCGTACGCGAGCGTCTTCGCTCCGGCGAGACCGACTTGGAGGGCGCCGGAGAGGCCGGGGCCGGTGGTGACGGCGACGGCGTCGATGTCGCGCAGCCGCAACCCCGCCTGGTCGAGGGCCTCCTGGACCACGGGATTGAACGCCTGGAGGTGCGCACGGGCGGCGATCTCCGGCACGACCCCGCCGAACCGCGCGTGCTCGTCCATGCTCGACGCCACGACGTGCGCGAGCAGCCGCCCGCCGGACACGATCCCGGCCCCGGTCTCGTCGCACGACGACTCGATGCCCAGCACCACCGGAGCGCCCACGTCAGCCTCTTTCGCATATCAATCGTTCTTGCAACCTATGTGCAATAAGATACGGGGCAGGCGCACCGCACGGCTCTTCCGGCCCGTGATGTGAGACGTACGCCATCCGGCCGGGCCGCCGAAACGCCCGGGGCCGTGACCTAGGCTGAGAGCGCAGCTGGTTCGCCCCGCCCGCCAGGCGGGATGCGTCGTAAGAGGGAACCCGGTGGGAATCCGGGACTGCCCCGCAGCGGTGAGCGGGAACGACCGCCGTCATACGCACTGGGACCGACAACGGTCCTGGGAAGCGACGGCCAGTAGATGCCTCGTACATGTCGTTCGTACGGTGGCGTGCCCGTGAGTCCGAAGACCTGCCGCTGCCCGTGCGCGACGAGCGCGTGCGGAGAATCGGTGGCCTCGTGGGCGGGCCGGCGGCAGCGGGCACCTACCGAGCCCGCCCTCCCTCGCGTCCGCGGTACGCCGCCGGGTCGATCCACGACTCGCGAAGGAGAGTTCCGTGACCGCGGACATCACCGCAGGCCCCCGCGCCCACAAGGCGCCGGCCGACTCCCGGGTGACCCTCGCCCACATCATGAGCGAGCACGACACCAACCTCTACGGCACCATTCACGGCGGCGTCGTCATGAAGCTGATCGACGACGCGGCGGCGGCCTCGGCGGGCCGCCACGCCGACGGGCCGGCCGTGACGGTCTCCGTGGACCGCATGACGTTCCTCGCCCCCGCCCGCGCCGGGGACCTCCTGACCGTCCACGCCCTCCTCGAACGCGCCGGCCGGACCTCGATGACGGTGGCCGTACGCGTCACCGCCGAGCGCTGGAACGCCACCACCACTCCCCCCACCGAAGTGGCCACCGCCCGCCTGAGCTTCGTGGCCATCGACAGCGAGGGCCGGCCACGGCCCGTTCCCGGTCTACTGGAGTCATAGACACGTCCTTCACCGGACGGACCTGGCCCTCCCCCGCCCCGGGGTCACGTGCTGAGCAGTCGGTTGAAGAACGAGCGGTACTGCTGAAGTGCCACGCGAAGGTCCTCGGTCGCCACCTCCTCGCCGCGGTGCCACTGGCTCTCGAGGTCGCGCTTGTGTGCCGAGAAGGTGGTGGCCAGTGCCTGCATCGTCTCGGCGACCAACTGGTCGGCCGCGTTGACGGAGTCCCTGGGGTCGTCGACGAACTGGCTCTGGATCTGCTGCCACCTGGCACGGAACTCCTCCTGTTCCGCTCCCAGCAGGGGTTCGTTCTCCTCCGGCGGTGCCGAGTCCCCGCCTCCGTCGGAGGGGGCCCGCCCGGCGTCGTCCTGTCGGTCCCCCAGGTCGGCGGTGGCTTCTCCGGGATACGCCGGCGGGGTGTCGGCGAGCTCTGAAGCCTCGCTGCTCTCGCTCTCGATGTCCTGCCGCCCGGTGCCGGCGAGGTCCTCCGTGGACAGAGCGCCGCTGTCATCGGGTCGGGGTGTCTCCGTGCTGCCCATCTCTACACATCCATCCCTGTGTACATCAATCCCTCTGTCTGTCGATCACGCGGTCGGTCCGTCACGCGTCATGGCGGGTGTCCGCTGGATCGAAGGCGCTGCCCCTGCGGCGCACCCTACCGTCGGCCGCGAGCTCATTCCGCGCCCCTGCCCGGCCGGTCTCCGTTGTGCAGCAGTTCCTCGAACAGCGCGCGGTAGTGCACCATCGCGCCGCGCAGCTCCTCCGTGGTCGCCTCGTGACGGCTGCTGCGCTCGTTGACGTCATGCGCGGCGCGGTAGTGCTCCAGGGTTCTCCCGTGCTCGACGGACAGGTCCTTGAGCTGCTGCTCGTACCCTTCTGTCGGGTAGCCGCGCTCGCCCATGAGCGTCGTCACCAGCCGGTCGGCGTCGTGTACGGCGTCGTCGGGCCGGTCGACGAACTGTTCCTGCACGCGGGCCCAGTCCAGGGAGTAGCGGTCGCGGACAGCAGCCGGCAGCGGCTTGATGTCCAGCGCATCGTGGCGCTCCTCGCGCTCACGCAGCTCCTGCTCGCCGGCCCGACGGCTGTCCCGCGCCTCCACAGTGCGCTCGTACTCGGGGCCGAACCGCTCCTGGAGCTCGCGGCGACGGCGCACCATGACCACGCGCGCTGCCACCGCGCACGCGGCGAGCACCAGCACGGCGGCGACAATGATGATGACCACGACGGTGACGGACATCGAGTCCTCCGCTCGTTGGCCGGCCCGGCGCACTGACAAGAGGTGCCGCACACCAACGCCGACGGTTGTCGTATGGCGGACCTTCTTCTCCATCGATAGCGCCGTCGTCCGCCGACAGCGTGCCCAGCGGGAACACGGCCGGCCCCCACGCGCTCGGCCAGTCACCGCCGTCTGGATCTTCGCGGTGGCCACGAGGGTGGGCGCGGCCCAGGAGAGCCGTGATCACGTACGACTCCGACAGTGGTACGGACAGTGACCTCCGACCCATGTGGACGCCCTGCCTCCGCTCTCCATCGTGCTCCTCGCCCCTCCCGGCGACAAGGAGCACAGGCCGAATACCTCGGCGTGCCGACGCACCGCTCCCCTCGCTCAGGGGCGACCAGCGCGACTTAACAACTCCGTATGGCAATGTCCCGCCAACTGTTACATCGCCGATGGAATACCTACGTGCGCTCTTCGTAGCGTCAGCTCTGCCGCTCACGCCTCAGCACCGTCCGCCGACTTGACCCCCACACCACCGGCCCGGGACGGGGCAGCGCCGTGCTGCGCCTCGGGCAGGCCGCCGTGCGGTGCACGTCTCTCCCTGGAGTCGTGCTCGCCCGTGTCCTGCCCGTACGCATCCGCCCGCTCACCCACCCGCGAAAGACCTCCCGTGCCGTCACTTCCCGCTCGCCGCGCCCTCGTTGCCGGCCTCATAGCCCTGTCCGCGGCGATATCGGCCTGCGCCCCCGGTTCGCCGTCGCGTGCCTCCTCGCCGATCCACACGCGCGGTGTGGTGCAGGTCTCCCACGACGGTTCGAGCGGTGCCCGCGTCATGCAGATCGTGGCCCACCCGGACGACGACCTGTACTTCATGAACCCCGATCTCCAGCAGTCCATAGACGCCAACGACCAGCTCGTCAGCGTCTATGTGACCAGCGGGGAGGCCCAGGGATTCAACAAGGTCCCCGGCCGCAAGCCCCCCAAGCCCGACGTCGCCAACTACGCCGGCGCCCGCCGTCAGGGCCTGCGCCAGGCGTACGCGCTCATGGCGACCGGAGACACCAAAGCCCCCTGGGCGCAGCAGGTCGCCACCCTGCCCGACGGCACCCCCATCGAAGTGGACGTCCTGAGCCGGCACCCCGGCATCCGGCTGGTCTTCCTCGGTGTGTCCCAGCACTCCCCCACCCACGGCAAAACCCCCAGCCGTGACCTGCGGCGTCTGTGGGAGGACCCCAAGACGGTCACCCGGACGCTGGTGGGCACCGGCTCTCCCGTCCGGGCCGCCCACACGGTCACCCGCACCGGGCTGATAGACACGCTGACGTACCTCTTGAACAGCTACCGGCCCACCCTCGTACGCACCATGGACCCCGACCCGGACATGCAGGTCCGTGACGCCAAGCACCGCGCCCACCACGACCAGCGCGGCTACTCCGACCACCCCGACCACACCGCCACCGCGCTGTTCACCTACGCCGCACTCGACCACTACCAGGCGCCCCACACCGTCACCGCCTTCCGCGGCTACTACAACGAGCGCTGGCCGCAGGCCCTCCCCGCGCAGATCGTCCGCGCCAAGGCCAACGTCCTCAACGCCTACGGAGGCTCCCCGAAGGGCTGTGACGACAAGGTCTTCGGCGGCTGCGGCGACTACGACGTCGGCCGCGACCGCTCGTACGGCACCGGCTGGCTCCAGCGCACCTCGCTGCGCTACCCCACGGCCGCTCCGCAGCTGCGGCAGGGCGCGGACGGGCGGCTGACCGCGTTCGCCGTCCTCGGCGGACAGGCCGCCATGTGGCAGGAGAGCGAGCGCGGCAGCGGCCAGTGGGCGGCGCCGAAGCTGCTGGCCGGCAAGGGACTGCTGCCGGGCCTGACAGCCTCGCTCACCAAGGACGGCCGCTGGCAGCTGTTCGCGGAGCGCATCGCCTCACTCGGCCCCGGGCCGCAGGACAACCGCCGTGAGATCGTCACGACAGACCAGCCCAGCAAGGGCGGGCCCTTCCGCCCCTGGAGCTCGCTGGGCGCCCCCGACCGCGACCCCGAGCATGCCCGCCGGGTCGGCGGGCCGGTCGTGACCCGCGGCGCCGACGGCACCACCTGGCTCTTCGTACGCAACTGGGCCAAGGGAGTCTCCGCCCGCAGCCAGCGAGCCGACGGCACCTGGAGCGACTGGTCGGACCTGGGCGGCGCCGAAGTCCAGGAGGGGCTGAGCGCCGTCACCGACGCCACGGGGGTCGTCCACGTCTTCGGCGCCGGCCACTACACCGTTCGCCACTGGGCGCAGCGGGGCCCCGGGGGGCCGTTCGTCCTCGTCCCCACCGGGCTGCCCGCCCCGGCCGACCCGCCGACAGCGCTGGCCCGGCCCGACGGCTCGCTCCTCCTCGCTTTCCGCGAGGCCAGAACCGCCCGTGTGCTCGTGCGCACCCTCCCGGCCGGCGGCGGCGCGTGGCGCGACGAGCACCTCGACCTGGGCAGCCGCGGCTACGGGACACTCGCCCTGCACTCCATACCCGGCGGGGTGCTTCTGGCCGCCCGCAACAACGACGGCGGTACGAGCCTGGCCACCCTGGACACCGGTCGGCCCCCGCGGTGGAGCACGGTCCCGGGCGCTGTGGTCGGCGCGGCCGCCCTGACAACGGACTCCGCCAACCGCCCCGTCCTCGCCGCGCTGGCCCCCGACGCGACGCTGCGCACTCAGGCGATGCCTGAGTCCCGCGCCTGATCCCCGTCTCTCCCACCACCCCGGCTCTACTTGGCGCTGCGCCGCCACCCACGAGCAGTCGGCGGGCCACCAGGGCCCGCCGACTGCGCATGCACGCTCCCCGCTGCGACCGCCGCTGACGGCGACTGCGGCCGCATCAGCAACAGCGGGCAGGGGAGGCGAGGACGTCAGATGCGGTCGTCGAGTTCGTCCTGGACGTCGTCGAAGGACCGCTGGCCCTGCTGGCGGGCCTCGTCAGCACGCTGGCGGAGCCGCTCCTGCTCGTCCTGGCCGCGCTGGCGGGTGTCGTCCTGCTTGCCCTGCATCTTCTCCTTGGCCTGCTGAGCCTTGGCCTGCATCTCGTCCTTGATGCCCATGCTGATTCACTCCTAGCAGCGGGAGGCGGGGATGGGGCTGATGATCGCCCCGGATCAGCCTGACACGCCCCCACACGTCTCGCAATCAGACGGACACGGAGTGTAATGACGGGTTGAACGGCCTCCCGGACTGCTGCCCGTGAAGCGCTGGCCGGCGGCGATCTCCTCACCGACCACCGACCAGACGGTTTCGTCGTCCTGGAAGGGAAGCGGGTCGATGCTGCTCGTCTCCTGACGGATGCGCTCGACCTCGCCCTCCAGGCGCTCGAACTCGGCTTCCTCGTCGGCGTCGTCGCTGTCGGGGTCGTCGCTGTCGGGGTCGTCGCTGTCGGGGTCGTCGCTGAAGGTGAACTCTTCGAGCAGACGCTGGAAGCGAAGGCTGACCTGGATGAGCGAAGAGACGTCCGTATGGAGTTCCTGCACCGTCTCCTCATCGGCGTCGAAGGCGTACACCTTGCCGGAACGGGGGTCGAGGGCGAGATGAGCGTTGAGCAGCCAGCCGATCACAGGCCACCCGTCCGCGTCCTTCGGAGCGTCCTCGAAGTCCCCCGAGTCGACGACGTCCTGGAGGAGGGGCAGCCGACCGTCGTTCCCGTCGGGCTCGCGCAGGTAGAGCGTCCCGGTAGGGACACCGACGGTCTGCAGAAGGCGGGCGCCTTCGGTGTCCGCGGTGAAGGGCGGGAAGGCGGTGGCAGGCAGTGTCGCGAGCCGGTCCTCGCCGAAGATGTCGACGAGTTCGCGGCGTGTGACGGGGAAAAGCACTACGGAGACTCCAGCCTGAGCGAGCAAGGGACGCCGGCCGCACCGCGGATCAGGGCGATGCCATGCGTGGCGCTGACGCATCTTGCCATCCTCGCCCAGTCGAGCCCGCTGCACGAAGCCGCAGGCCGCATGCGCCACCTGGCCCTGCGCGGCACGACGGCCCCCGTTCCACGGCCTATCCACCGTCGGCCGCGGCTTCCTCCCCCTCCGGCCCCTCGCCCCGGTCGCGCCCCGCAACCGCCGACAACTCGGCGAGCAGTCGGATCGTGTCCGCGGTGAGGGCCGCCAGCACATCCTCCAGTGCGTCACCGCGCTCACGAAACAGCGAGGTCAGCTCGCTCTGGGCCGTGTACGCCCGCCGCAGCGCCTCGCGCCGCTCGCGGCTGCGCCCACCGGACTGGTTCTCGCTGCCCTGTGCCTGGTCGGCCGGGATCTCCACCGCGTCATCCAGCGCGCAGACATCTCCGGCCGCCCGCAGCAGCTCGGCCACCGTGCGGGGCGCGGGGTCGCGCAGGACTGTGTCGTCGCAGCGGCCTCCGGCCGCGTCGGCCAGGGTCCGGGTGATCGCTTCGATGTGGCTCGTGATCCGGTCCCATACGAAGTCCCAGTCGGCGGCCGGGGCCACCGGAGCGGAACGGCGCAGTCTGCGGCCCGGGTTGAAGCGATAGCTCTCGTCCGACCAGCGGCGGGCCGAGCGCAGGTCGGTGACACGGTCGGTGAGCCGCCTCGCCCGGTCGTGCCAGGCATCGGCGTCCCCGTGGGAGAAGCCGCCGTCGTCGAGCCCGTCAGCGACCGTGTGCAGCAGCGCGGCGCTCTCCTCGGGCAGACGTGCGCGCAGGTGACGCACACTGCGGGTGTGGACCGGAGGCACCACCAGCGCGTTGACGGTGAGCCCGATGGCCGCGCCGAGCAGGGTCTCCAGGAAGCGGTGGACGATCGCGAATCCCGAGTACGTGCCGTAGACCAGGACGAACAGCGCGGCGGTCGGCGCGTTCAGACCCTGCGTGCCGAACCGCGCGTACGAGCCGAAGAGCGTGGTCAGGGGCAGCGCGATGAGCATGGCCAGCATGGTGTCGCCCGTCAGCACCCCGGCCGCGGCCGCCAGCAGCGTGCCGACCACCACGACCACGAACTGCTGCAGTGCTGTCTTGAGCGACCGGTACACCGTGCTCTGCACCAGGAACAGTGCCGTCCAGGGCGCCAGCAGCGCCATCGGTGCCTTCCACCACCAGCCCGCCAGCGCCCAGGCGATCAGCGCTGCCGCGGCTGCTTTGAACGCCTGGACGGCGGTGTCCCGTTCGGGTCCCGCACCCCCCAGCGCTCGCCGCGCGGAGCGGGCCACCGCCGCGCACTCCCAGGTTGCCCACTGCCTCCACTGAAGGAAGGCCTGGCGCAGATCTGTCAACGTTCCATCCTGTGCCTCGCCCAGCCCACCGGTCCGGTCTATGGAAGCGGTGAGCCTCCGGTGGCGTTGAGGACTTCCGCCGTGATGAAGCTGGCGTGTTCGGAGGCGAGGAACACGTACGCAGGCGCCATCTCGGCAGGCTGGGCGGGCCGCCCCAGTGGAGCCTGTTTGCCGAATTCGACGGTGTCCGGCAGGGTCGCCGGGATCAGCGGCGTCCACACCGGGCCCGGCGCGACGGCGTTGACCCGGATCCCCCGCTCGGCCAGCATCTGGGCCAAGCCCTTGGTGAACGTGACGATCGCGCCCTTCGTCATGGCGTAATCGAGCAGGTGGGGGCTGGGCTGGTAGGCCTGGACCGAGGTGGTGTTAATGACGGAGCCACCCGCCGGGATGTGCGGCACGGCCATCTTGGTCAGCCAGAACATGCCGTACAGGTTGGTGCGCAGCACCCGGTCGAACTGCTCGGTGGTGATGGCTTCGATGCCCTCGGACTGTGCCATTTGGTACGCCGCGTTGTTGACCAGCACGTCGATGCGCCCGAACTCGGCGACCGCCCGCCCGATCAGGTCCCGGCACTGCGCTTCCTCGCGGATGTCGCAGGCCACGGCCACGGCCCGCTGTCCCGCCTCCTCCACCAGACGTACGGTCTCGCGGGCGTCCTCCTCCTCTTCCGGCAGGTGGGTGAAGAGCACATCGGCGCCTTCGCGGGCATAGGCGAGGGCGACGGCCCGCCCGATGCCGGAGTCGCCGCCGGTGAGGACGGTCTTGCGCCCGGCGAGCAGACCACTGCCCCGGTACGTCTGCTCACCGTGGTCCGGCGGCGGGTCCATCGGACCGGTCCAGCCAGGGTGCTGCTGGTCCTGCTGGGGCAGGTCGGGCCGGGGGTGCTTGTCGGTCGGGTCCTGCGGGCGAGCGGGGTCGGCCATGAGCGGCGCCTTTCTGGAGGAGGGCACACGTGCGGCCACTGAGGCCGTAGAGGTGTGGGTACGCGTGTCAGGTACCCCGATCAGCGCATGTATGCGTCTGAGTCCGCGGATGGGTCGACGCGGCGCGCGGACCCGTCCGGAGAAGGGGTACGCGGGTATGGCGGGTGCGCGCAGGCGGTGGTGCGGGCACCCGCCTCGGCGCGCTCAGAGGGCGGCCGGGAACCTGTCCCACGCCCGGTGCTCGGCGAGCGCCGCCGTGACCTTCTCGACGGCGGCCGAGGCGCTGTCGCTCACCGCGACTCCGGGTTCGTCCGCGCCGATTCCCGCCGCGTCGAAGAGCTCACGCGCGTCGTTCCAGCCGCCGAGCGCCTTGCCGTGCCGGTACGCCTCGGTCAGCAGCAACAGCACACGCGGGTCGGGCCCCCGCCCGGTGGGAGAGCCGGCTTTGGCATCCCGGGCGCCGTAGGCGTCGGCGCCGGGCTGGGGCGACCCGGCGCACAGCAGAGCGTCGTACTCGACGGAGCGGGCGGTGGCGAAGGTCCGCTGGACGGCGATGGGGCCGTCGCCGGAGCCGAGGGTGCCGCCGACCGGCGCGATGACCAGAGGGACCATGCCCGCGGCCAGAACCGCCTCCCGCACGCTGCGTACGCCGTCCAGGTCGGCGTCGGAGTCCGCGACGATACCGACCACGCGGCCGTCGACCGGCCAGGTCTTGCCCAGCTGCGACAGCGCCGGGCTCGGGTCGGCGGGGGCCAGGGACACGGTGGCCTGCGGTGCCGGCAGGCCGAGCCCCGAGGCGACCTGCTCGCACAACTGGGTGTCGATGTTCGCCAGCACCTTCAAGGTGCGTTCCTTGACGGCCTGTTCGAAGCACTTGTTCAGTTCGAAGGTGTACGCGGCGATGATGTGCTCGCGCTCCGGCGCGCTCATACTGAGCCAGAAGAGCCGGGGCTGGCTGAAGTGGTCCGAGAACGTGGCGGGTGCCTCACGGACCTTGCTCGTCTCAGGGACGCGGACCGCGGTCTCCACATAGGCGCCCAGGTCGGCCCCGGCTTGGAAGGGACATCCGCCGTCGAGGCTGTTGGGGCGGTAGGGAGCGACGCCGGTGTGTACGGCGCTCTGGTGCATGCCGTCGCGGAGCATGTCGTTGACGGGCGCGTGCGGCCGGTTGATCGGGATCTGTGCGAAGTTCGGACCGCCGAGCCGGCTGATCTGGGTGTCGAGGTAGGAGAAGAGCCGGCCCGCGAGCAGCGCGTCGTCGGTGATGTCGATGCCCGGGACCAGGTGGCCGGGGTGGAAGGCGACCTGCTCGGTCTCCGCGAAGTAGTTCTTGGTGTTGGCGTTCAGGGTCATCAGACCGATGGGCTGGACCGGGGTGAGCCCCTCGGGAACGATCTTGGTGGGGTCGAGGAGGTCGATTCCCTGGAACGTCTGGTCAGGGGTGTCGGGGAAGACCTGGATGCCCAGCTCCCACTGCGGGAAGGCGCCCGCCTCGATGGCGTCGAACAGGTCCCGGCGATGGAAGTCCGGGTCCATACCGTTGATCAACTGCGCCTCCTCCCAGACCAGGGAGTGCACGCCCAGCTTCGGCTTCCAGTGGAACTTCGCGAGCACACTCTCGCCGTTGGTGTTCACCAGCCGGAAGGTGTGGACTCCGAAGCCCTCCATCATCCGGTACGAGCGCGGGATACCGCGGTCGGACATGTTCCACAGGGTGTGGTGGGTGGCTTCGGTGTGCAGGGACACGAAGTCCCAGAACGTGTCATGGGCGCTCTGGGCCTGCGGGATCTCACGGTCCGGGTGGGGTTTGGCGGCGTGGACGACGTCCGGGAACTTGAGCGCGTCCTGGATGAAGAAGACCGGGATGTTGTTGCCGACGAGGTCGAAGGTGCCCTCGTCGGTGTAGAACTTCGTCGCGAATCCCCGGGTGTCCCGCACGGTGTCGGCGGAGCCACGCGAGCCGAGGACGGTGGAGAACCGGACGAACACCGGCGTCTCCACGTCCTTGACCAGGAAAGCCGCCTTGGACACCTCACCGGCGGTGCCGTAACCCTTGAAGACCCCGTGGGCGGCGGCGCCGCGCGCGTGCACCACGCGCTCGGGAATCCGTTCGTGGTCGAAGTGAGTGATCTTCTCGCGCAGATGGTGGTCCTGGATCAGGACCGGGCCCCGCGCCCCGGCCTTGAGGGAGTGGTCGCTCTCGTACAGCCGCACGCCCTGGGCCGTGGTGAGGTAGGCACCGCTCTGCGCCATGCGCGCCTGGTCGGCCCCGGTGGCCTGACCGGTCGCGCTCACGGTCTCGGGGCCCCGCTGGTCCGCCTTCGGCGGCAGCGGCTCGACGGGCCGGGTGGGCTCGTCCACGGGCGGCGACACCGGGCCCGGCTTGCCCGGCAGGCTGTCGCCGCTGGTGGAGGGGGCGGGTGGGGGCTCTGTCGTCATGGTCTCTCCCGGTGGCGATCGTCAGGACACCTCAGCCATGACCGTTGAGCCGCTGCCCTCAAACGGGTCATGGGCGGTTGTCACCCGCCCCCGCGGACAGGCATGGCATCTGCTCGCGACGGCCTGACCGGCCGGCCCCGCCGGATCACGGCCCCGCCCCTCCCGTGAAGGGCCCAGCGCCGGCCACCACCAAAAGAGCCGCATCCACGCCGGCCATGGCCATGACCGCGATGAAGGGCCCACGCCCGCGTGCCAGCCCGGGCGGCCCCGCCACCGCCACCAGGCAGAGCGCGGAGGTCACCGCGATCACCCCCGCTCCGGCGAGCGGCACCCGGCCGGTCGGGCCCACGGTCAGCACCACGCAGGAGGCGAGGGCGAGGACCGCCGCCGCCGTGACGGATCCGCGTCGGCCCATCCGCTGCGGCAGTCCCCGTACCCCACCCGTGATGTCGTCTTCGAGGTCCGGCAGGACGTTGGCGAAGTGGGCGCCTGTGCCGAGGAGCGCCGCGGCGAGGGTCAGCCACAGGGGCGGCCATGGGCGGCCCGGGAGGGTCAGCGTCAAGAAGGCGGGGAGCAGACCGAAGGCGAGGGCGTACGGCAGCCAGGACAGGACCGTACGTTTGAGCCACAGGTTGTAGGTCCATGCGGCGGCAACGCAGCCGAGGTGGACCGCGCCCGCCAACACCCCGCAGGCCAGCGACAGCGGGATGCACAGGAGCAGGGCCGCACCGGCCGCCGTACCCACCGTGGACGGGCGTACAACACCAGTGGCCAGAGGTTTGTCCTGACGCCCGGCGGCCCGGTCACGCCGCAGGTCCAGCCGGTCGTTGCACCAGCCGATCGACAGCTGACCGGCCGCGACCGCGGCGACCGCCGTGGCCGCGGAAACCACGTCCAGCCCGAACGCGGCGGCCAGCAGCGCCGCCAGGCCAGTGACCGCCACCGTCGGTATCGGGTGACACGCTTTCACCAGGCCCACGGCAGCCGAGGATTCCGCCGCACCAGCGACGAGCGAACCGGCGAGGCGGGAGTCCCCTTCATCGGTGGTGGAGGGCATCGCCCCACGCTAGGCGACGGCGCGCCCACGAGCGCCGGGTTGAGGGCGGCGACGTCTCACTGTCCCTATGTTGGAGCAATGACCCGCGTCCTTGCGGCGAGCACGGTCCTCCCACCGCACCGCTATACGCAGCAAGAGATCACCGCCGACCTCCTGTCCGGTCTGCCGTCCGGATCCCACCGAGATCTGGTGCGCCGACTGCACGCGGCGGCCGGCGTGGAGAGCCGTCTCGCACTGCCCCTCGACCGCCACCGTGATCTCGTCGTCCTTCTGGCCTGGTGAGAGTCCCGTGACGCCGTACACCGTGTTGGTCCTGCTGGTCGTGGTCGAGCGGTTCGCGGAGCTCGTCGTGGCCCGGCGCAACGGCGCCTGGAGCCGGGCGCGAGGCGGCCTCGAGTACGGTGGCGGGCACTACCCGGCGATGGTCGCCCTGCACACCGCGTTCCTCCTCGGCTGCCTCGTCGAGCCCTGGGCCGCCGACCGGCCCTTCCTGCCGCCGCTGGGCTGGCCCGCCCTCGGCCTCGCCCTGGCCGCGCAGGCGCTGCGCTGGTGGTGCATCTCCACCCTCGGCCCCCGCTGGCACACCCGTGTGCTGATCGTCCCCGGCCTTCCGCTGATCACCTCGGGCCCCTACTGGTACCTGCGCCACCCCAACTACGTGGCCGTCGTCGTCGAGGGACTCGCCCTTCCCCTCGTGCACACCGCCTGGCTGACCGCCCTGGTCTTCACCCTGCTCAACGCGGCACTGCTGAGCGTACGCATCCGCTGCGAGAGCACCGCGCTGGCGCCCTCCCGCGCACTTCCCGGGCCTGGTGCCGCCTCATGATCGACCTGCTCGTCGTCGGAGGCGGCCCGGCGGGCCTGGCCACCGCCATCCACGCCGTACGCCGCGGCTTCGACGTCATGGTCGCCGAGCCGCGCCCGTCCCCCGTCGACAAAGCGTGCGGAGAGGGCCTGATGCCGTCGGCCGTACACGCCCTGCATGCCCTCGGCATGAGCGTGCCCGGCCGGCCCCTGCGCGGCATCCGCTACCTCGACGCCGCCGACGGCCAATACGCCGAAGCCCGCTTCCCCGCAGCAACCGGCCTCGGCATCCGCCGCACCGTACTGCACCAGGCGCTCAGCGCCCGAGCGGCCGAACTCGGCGTCCCGGTCATTGCGCAGCGCATCCGCCAGGTGACCCAGTCCGACGGACACGTGACCGCTGACGGCATCACCGCCCGCTATCTCGTGGCGGCCGACGGGCTGCACTCCCCCACCCGACGCGCCCTGGGCCTGACCGCCCGCCCCACCGCCAACCGACCAGGCACACCCCGGTACGGTCTGCGGCGCCACTACACCGTCGAACCATGGACCGACCTGGTCGAGGTGCACTGGGCCGCGGACTGCGAGGCCTACGTCACCCCTCTCGGCCCCCAGCAGGTCGGCGTCGCGATCCTCACCTCGCGCCAACTCCCGTACGACGACCAGCTGGCCAACTTCCCGCTCTTGGCCGACCGCCTTCCCACCGAGGACCGGGGCCCGGTCAGGGGAGCCGGCCCACTGCGCCAGCGAACCCGCTGCCGTGTGGCCGGGCGCGTGCTGTTCGTGGGTGACGCGGCGGGATACGTCGACGCGTTGACGGGTGAGGGGCTGGCGCTCGCCCTGACCGCGGCCGACGCCCTCGTACGGTGCCTTCACGAGGGCCGCCCCCAGGCATACGAACACGCCTGGCGCCGTCTGTCCCGCAACTACCGTCTCCTGACCAGGTCGCTGCTCTGGGTCCGCAACCAGCCGCACCTGGCGCCCCGGCTCACCCCGGCAGCCGCCCGGTTCCCCGGCCTGTTCCACCGCGCCGTGAGCCTGCTCGCCTGAGCAGGGCCGGCGGATCGCCACACGCGCCATGCGACGCCGATGCAGGCCACGCGGAAACCCGCGCGACCTGCATCGGCGAATCAGGCAGGACTGAATTCATCCACAAGGATAATTCAGCACACCAGGAAGGGGATTCGATCCGCGAAAGACTGCCACTCGGCACAGCTCTTTCGGGTTATCATCCGCTCGCCCACTAAAGGATTTCGATGTCCTTCACCTTCGGGGGACGGTGCGGGAAGGTGATGTCGGTCCACCGATTGATGCGCACCGAGTCACCGTTCACATCGTAGTAGATGAGATCGTTGTTGCCCGTCGAAATGCGGTCGACCCACCAGCTGCCGAAGGACGTACGGCCCTTGTTGGCGTAGCAGTCGACACTGGAGCGGCCGTCCAGGTGCGACCAGACCTTCAGGAAGTTCTCCCCACCACGGCACTCGACGTGGTCGATGGCGAACGCGTTACCCGTGGGCATGGCCACCGTGACCGCCGTGGCGGCCGCCACGGCCACGCCCACGGAACGGGCGACCCTCTTCGTCCTTGAGATCACAAGTTCTCCTTCATCCGACGCTCGAACGAGAAGGCCACATCAGGGCCGCACGGATGAAGGCCTGTCGGAAAATGTCCGCCTGCCTTCGTATGGCCCTTTCGTGGTCTCGTCTCTCGGGCTTGCCCTTCGAATGTCACGCAAGGAAGCTGCATATGGCAATCGTCCACGGCTCGCTGGGCTGAAACGCACCCCTGAATGTCTAGATCAGGACTACGCGGCCTATCGCTTCGCGATCCCGGATATCCGCTGTCCTTTTGGGCAGGACAACGTGCACGATTTCTTCCTCATCGAGGTCTATTGCATAGCCCGGCAAGAAGTCGGAGCGGCTATTCTTTCCCCGCCCCCTCCCACTCCCCCTCCCCTGCCGCGCACGCTCTGGAGCGTCACCGAGGGGTGAGGAGGCAAAACTCGTTGCCCTCCGGGTCGGCCAGCACGGTCCAGTGGATGGCGGACTGGTCGATACCGGGGTCGAGGGCTCCCAGGGCGCGCAGCCGGGCCGCCTCCGCTGCCAGGTCGTCACCCCGGTAGGGGGCCACGTCGAGGTGCACGCGGTTCCACACGCTCTTGGTGTCGGGGTTGCGCACGAACTCCAGGTAGGGGCCGACGCCTTGGGCGGACCGCATGGTCGCCTGGTCGTCGGTGACCTCGTGCACCGTCCAGTCGATCGCCTCGCCCCAGAACCGCGCCATCTCTCGCGGGTCGGCGCAGTCGACCACCACCGCGGCGATCGGCCCGGTGTCGCGGTAGATCTCCCGGGGCTCCAGGACGCAGAACTCGTTGCCCTCCGGGTCCGCCATGACCGTCCAGGGGACATCGCCCTGACCCACGTCGGCCGGCGTCGCACCGAGCTCCTTCAGACGTGCGACCAACTCCGCCTGATGAGCCGGCGAGGTGCTGGCCAGGTCGATGTGCACCCGGTTCTTGTCCGTCTTGGGTTCCGGGCGGGCAATGAGGTCGATACAGACAGCCGTGGGATCGGGGTAGGAGAATCCGACGGGTTCCAGGTTGGTCACGCCAGGTCCCTCGGTGTCGATCCCCCAGCCGAGTACCTCCGCCCAGAACCTGCCGAGCGCGGAGTCGTCATGAGCCTTCATATTGATCTGCACAAGTCGTGTAGCCATGGAGGGATCCTAGGAGCAGCCGTCCCTGGTGCTCTGGCCGGGAACGTTCGCCGGGTTGGCGGCGACGGGGCCGGAACGGGCTGGATGAGCGGACATCCAACGGGTTGGGGACGTGGTGGCGGAGCCGGTCAAGGTCCGAAGGCTGACCGACCAGGAGGGTCAGCAGTTACAGCGGATCGTGCGGCGGGGCAGCACCAACACGGTGCGCTACCGGCGGGCGATGATGCTGCTGGCCTCAGCCGGCGGGAACCGGGTGCCAGTGATCGCCCAGCTGGTGCAGGCAGGCGAGGACACCGCGCGGGATGTCATCCACCGGTTCAACGAGATCGCAGCGAAAAGAGCCTTCGCTGGGGAGGAAGGACGCTCACCGAAGCGGCGTGAATGGCCCCGCCTCTACAGGGTCGCTCACCCGAAGACCTAGACCGGCACGCGGACGAAGCCCTCGGTCCAGTGGTCCCCATCGAGGTCGTACTCTCCGATCTGAAAGCAGTCCGGCTCGTCGACGAAGCCCGGTAGAAGACGCGCGCGACGTGCCCGCTCTGCGGCCGCGGCCTCAGAGGAGTAGATGCCCAGCAGCTTGACGTCGTCGCCGTCCTGCTCGTCGATGAACACGCCCCCATCGTCGAGGTGAATCGTCTCGTCGTTGGGGCCGGCTTCGTTCTGGTGGCTGATGTGCCAAAGGGGAAAGACCTTCACGGGCGCAGGCTACCCCGGGCCCAACCGGTAGACGTTCCCGGTCAGAGCACTAGGTCGGTCCTCACGGCCATCGACATTCCACGGCCCTGCCCCACCGCAGGCCACGCCCTCGTACCCGCCGGCCTCGTACGTGGTGCCATCACCGGTCAGGGGTCGGGTGTCGGTCCGCGGCCGGCCGCACCGGGGCAGGGGGGCTGGTACGGGGCGCTCGGGATGTACTGCTGCCACTCCTCCCGGGTGAGGGCCACTCCGTCCCGACCGCACAGTTCGGCGGCCCGGGCCGCCGGTGTGAAGGGTGTGGTGAGGCGGGTTGGTGGGGCTCCGATGGCCAACAGGGCAGCGCGGGTCTCGGGCAGATCGGCGATGCTCCAGGCGGCCAGGCCCAACCGTGCGGACAGGGCGGGGTCGGACGGACGCAGGCTGTCCGCTGTGTGGGCGAGCTCGCGGGCCGTGGTGCGCAGTCGTTCGTTCCGGTCGGCCGGGTGGTGGCGCAAGGCGAGGGCGGAGGCCAGCAGGGTGAGGCCGACGAGAAGGCCGACGGCTACGGCCTGGGCCCGCGTACGCAGGGTGGCATGACGTCGCTCGCGAAGCGCGGCGTGAAGAAAGGCGGATTCGGCCGGCGTGAGGTCGGCCTGACGCGAGGGCGGGGCGAACACAGCTCGGGCGGCGTCCAGCCGCGCGCCGCGCCACAGCTCGCTCGTGGTGCGGCCGAGCTGTTGCCAGGTGCGGGCGGCGTCGCTGAGTTGCCGGTGCAGTTGCAGCCGCTCGCGGTCCTGCGCGATCCAGGAGTTCAGGCGCGGCCAGGCGCGGATGAGGGTCTCGTGGGCGAGATCGATGTGGCCGTCGTCGAGGGTAATCAGGCGGGCCCGGACCAGCTGTTCGAGGACAGCGCTGATCTCCTCGGGGTGGCCGAAGTCGAGTTCGCTACGGGGGGTGGGGCGCCGGGTGTCGGGGGCCCCGTCCCCAGGGGTGATCAGCCGCAGGAGGACGCGGCGGACGAGGAGGGCCTGGCGGTCGTCGAGAGACGCGTAGAGGGTTTCGGCCGTCTTGGCCACCGCGCCGTCGAGGGCCCCGGTGGCCTCGTAGGCCTCCAGGGTGAGTGTGCGGCCGGTGCGGTGGCGCCAGGTCTCCAGCAGGGCATGGGACATCAACGGCAGGCCACCGGGTTCGGCGGACACGTCTGCGACGAGGCGGGCGGTGAGGGCGCGTTCGACGACCAGGCCATGGGCGACGGCGGGCTTGGTGATCGCCTGGCGCAACTCGTCCGTGCTCATCGGACCGACGGGCAGCGCCGCCTCACGCAGCACCTCGGTGAGGCCGGGATGCCGCAGGCAGTGACTGTAGAAGTCGGCACGGACCCCCAGCACCACACGTAACCTGCTTCCGCGCTCCCGGGCAGCCAGGACGAGTCCGACGAACGCCTCCCGTTCGTCCACGTCGGAACAGAGGGTGAAGACCTCTTCGAACTGGTCGATGACCAGGACGGTGTCGTCCCCGGTCCGCTCGGCCGCACCGGCCGCTTCGCTCTCGCGGGGAACGAAAAGCGCTCCGTGTCTGCTGACGGGCCGGGAGCCCGGCGTGCAGATCCGCAGGCCTGCGGGGCGCAGCCCGGACGTGTCCGTGGGGCCGGGATGTTGGAGGCGGGGCAGGAGGCCGGCCCGTAACAGGGAGGACTTGCCGCTGCCGGACGGTCCGATGACCACACTCACCCGTTCCCTGCCGACGAGAGCGAGGAGTTGGTCAGTCAGACGGCTGCGGCCGAAGAACAGGGCGCTGTCCGTGGGTTCGTAGCGGGCCAGGCCCCGGTAGGGAGCAGGAGCATCCGCTTCCGTCCCGGTACGTACCGACGCGAGGGCCCGCCGGACGGCCTGCTCAGCCTGATGCCAGCGCGCCTCCCACCCGGCAAGGTCCGTACCGGCGCCGCACGCCTGCACGTACGCCAATGTCACGGCCAGAGACGGCAGCTTCTCGCCTGCGGCGGCCTGCGAGAGCGTGGCGGGCGAGTAGCTGCTCCGCTGCGCCAACGCCCGGTAGGACAAACGGGCTTCACGGCGCAGGCACCGCAGGCCGTCGGCGAACTGCGCCACGGGCCCGGTGCCCGGGTCCAGAGGTTTCTCGGGCCGTGCCACCAACGGTCCCCCGTATCTCACCGGCTCTCAGGAGAGATCAAGGTGTCCACCGTAGAAACCGCCTGCTGCCGGGGACAAGGCATGTGCCAGCCACCTCGGGCGGGCGGCCGCCGCGGGCGGCAGAAGGTTGTTCAACCGCTGAGAGACAGGTGCTGAACAACCGTGGACCTGCTGGACTCCATGACCGGCACCCCGATGCGACCCCAGGTCGTGGACGACTCCAGGAGAGCGGGTGCCGCTTCCGCAGACAGAGAGAAGGAATAATGCGACCTGCCTCAGCGAAGGCACTCGTGAGCGCCGCCGCCCTCGTCGGGATCGCCGCCGGGAGCCTGGCGGGCGCCACCGCCGGCTTCGCGGCGCCCCAGCCGGCTGCCGCGTCCACGGTCAGCGCCCACGCCGCCTCCGTCCTCGCAGTGAACAACCTCGGCCTGAACACGGCCCAGGCCAAGAACTGGCAGCGCTTCCTGCGCGACAGCGGCTTCGACCCCGGAACGATCGACGGGGAGCTGGGTCCCAACAGCTGGAAGGCGGCACAGCGGGCGTTCAACTACTGGGGATACGACGCCGGTACCGTCGACGGCATCGTCGGCCCCAAGACGATCAAGGCGCTGCAACGCTTCCTCAACGACGCCGGCTACAACCTCGTGGTGGACGGGATCGCCGGAGACAGGACCAAGGCCGCGTTCCGGGAGTTCAACTCGTAGACGGCTGAGTCACCTCGCCATGACGTACGGGTCTGGTCGGGCAGAGACAGAGGTGTGTCTGTCCGACCGGACCATCGGCATAGGACAGGCGACGGGCGACGGGACGGGACGGGACGGGACCGGAACACGCCTACCGCTGGCCACGCTGCCATCAGCCGGGAGGGCGAAACGGTCGTGACCTTCCACGCGCCCCGAACACCCAGTTCGCGACGTGCACCGCCACCGACGTGCCTCGGAGAGCAACCAAGCGGCTTGGACTGCACACAGGCCCCGACGCCGCTACTCCATGCGCCCCCTGGCCGTGCGGAGCAGGTCGAGTGCTGAGGCAACCGTCACCTGCGATCCATTGATCCGGCTGCTGTAGCCCGTGATGCGCAGGCAGTGGCCGTGGTAGGGGCCTCCGACGACCACACGCCCCTGGTCATCGAGCTTGTACGCGTCGGCGTCGATCTCCGGTGCGGGCTGCGATTTCGGGACCGTGCACTGCGTTCCGGCGGTGTCCGACCTGAAGGCGATCGTCCAGAAAGCCTCAGAGGTCTTCGGCGGCCGGTAGCGGCATTCGAAGCCGTACGATTCGTCCGAGCCGGTCGTCACGAGCGGAATGCCGACCGACTTCTCCACCACGGCCTTGGGGAGCATCTCGCAGGGGCGCTTCCAGGAAACGGGTGCCTTGTCACCGCTGCCACCGCACCCGGCGAGCACCAGAAGTGCGCCCATCGCCAAGGCTCGCACCCGATGCCCGGTCAAGACGCCTCACATCTCGAACGCCGCTGAGAACAGGCGGCGTTGCGGAGTTCATCGGCCACGCTTCCCCCTACTCCTTGTGCCTCGCTCGCGCCGATTCTGTGCGGCGCGGGTTTCGCGGTCAAGATCCTGTGGGGTTGCAATCGTCGATGCCCTACGGCACGCACGACGCCGTGCCGCTTCCTCCAACCCTCCGGCCAGGTCGTTCAGAAGGTCCGCCCCGCTTGACGCCGTCGCGGGGCGGACTTGAGTGCGGAGGGAGTGATCAGGAGACGCGCTTGATGGTCCAGGCGTTGTTGTTGAAGCCCTGGTTCGGGAAGGACACACAGGAACCGCTGTAGTACGAGCTGGTCTGGACCCAGCCGGCCGGGTAGTACGTGGACCCGCAGGCCTGGACCACGGTGCCTATCGGCAGACCGGTGAGCTGCTTGATCTGCTTGATGTTCGGGGCGAAGTTCTGACCCCCGCAGGTGTTGCTGTAACCCCAGTTGACGTCGACGTAGCCCGCCGGGGTGGCGGTGCTCGCGCAGGTGGTCGTCACGTCACCCGGGGCCGCCTGGGCGGGCGCGGCGCTCAGGGCGAACCCTGCGGCAGCGGCGACGAGGGCGACGGTGGTCGTACGGAAACGAGACATCATGGACTCCTAGATTCCGGAAGTGGCCGACATGAGATGACATCCCGTTTTTATGGTGTAGCCACAAACCCCCAACAGTCTGTTTCCGGTCTACATGATCACGCCAATATCCCAGTTCCCGGAGGCTGGACCGCGCCGCATTGTTGCCCAAGCAACGGGCAAGCCGGGAACGCCGTACCGCGGCGAGCGTCACGGCCGGGTCGCCAGTGCCGCCGAGGGCGGCCCGTACCTTCGCTGCCACGAGACCGCTGGTCTGGAGCTGCGGGACGAGCACGCCATAGTCGGTGGACGCCCTTCGGTGAACGCCCTATGGTTCGCGTTCGCGAGCAGCGCGCGGTGGCCGGGCAGGCGTGCCCAGGAGGGCTCGATACGAGCCGCTCCTTCGAATCCGTCGGTACGAAACAGCCGCAGCGGCCGATCGAAACCGGTCGGCGCCGGGCTGAGGTCGAGGTACCCCTCCAGGTTCGCCACCGCGCCGACCCGCCTTTGTGAGCCGCGTCAGAAGGTCCGGAGTGGGAAGCGGGCACGCGGCGGATACCGCGTGGGTTTACCCGGCCACTGCCGCCCGAGTTGGACAGCAGATTCAACCCGACGCTGTACGTACGGTGTTCATGGCGCCCCTAACCTCTGGTGCTGACCACGCCATGCGGCGTCGACCACTACAGCAGGGGGAACATCGTGCGAAAGACCACCGCGAGGAGACTGGCCGTGACCGGCACGGCCGGGCTTGCGGCACTGATAGGAGTGGTTGTTCAGGCCGGCCCGGCAGCGGCGGCGACCGGCCGCAGCGACGCCTGCGGTACGTACGCGTGCGGCAGCGGCACCTTCACCTGGGGCAAGAAGACCCTCAGCGGCGCCATGTCCGTCACGTTCCCGTGCGGCAAGGACCTGGTGGCCGGGCAGATCCGGATCATCGTCACCGGCACGGACGGCCAGCAGCAGTACGGCTCCCCGCACATCGTGGGCAAGAGCGGCTGCGGCCACTACACCGTCTTCAACAACCTGTCGTGGAACCAGAAGGCCGACATCAAGTTCTTCCAGGTCGAGACCTCCTCCACCAAGGGTCAGGGCTCCAGCGGCTTCCACAAGTACCTCGGCAACGTCGTGGACAACCCGCTGACCTGAGCAGGCGCCCGGGCCAGTTTGGCAGCACACCCCCCGCCCCCGCCCTGAATCCACCGCATCCGTCGGCCGCTGCCCTCACGGGGGGCAGCGGCTGGTTGCTCACACCCGCCACTGGTCGCGGTGCGGACGCCGTCCACGCGTACTGGGAACGCGCCGCGCCCGCCCAGGCACCCCCGGCTCTAGCCACCCGAAGGCAACTCGTCCTCCGGAACGACATGCATCGCCGCCTCCTCCGCCCCCGCCGCGCCCCCGTCGATCCCCTCATCCGTAGCGACGGCCTCCTTGGTGGTATCCCGGTGCGCGCCCTCGTCCGGAGCGACAAGCCGCCCGGCGCGCCTCTCGCCGGACTCGGGGTCGACGGGCTCGCCCTCTCCGCCGGGCAGATCGCCGATGCCGTCACCGGCGGGCGGCTCCACGTCCGGGACCTCCTGTTTCAGCCGCTCGTCCAGCGTTTCACCCTCGCGCTGCTCCCGCGCCGTGGTGCCCGTCTTGGTGACGCCCAGGGGCTTCTCGGGCGGTGAATAGCCCTCGTCGAGCATGTCGTCGTAGGTACGCTCGTCCACCGCGTCCTGGAGGTCCAGCGGGGAGGCGTCCTCCTGCTCCTCATTGGTGCCCGTGGGCTGGTAGGCGTCGTCCGCCATGTTCTGGTCACTCATGACTACCTCGCCTCAGGGGTCTCGTAGGGTCGCGCTTCAACCTCTGATCGTCGAGCGCAGGTCCTCCAGGTGCCCCCGGCACACAGCGTCAAACACTCCCGTCCCTGACCACCGGCAGCCCTTCGCCGCTCACGGATCTCACCACTTCACCCGAATGGCCCAACCTGTTTACGCACCCGACCGACTCGGCAGCGGTCGGCTCTCTACTGCGCTGCCACGCGCGCCTCCAGCCGTGACAGGCAGTGGTCGACCCACCGTTTGCGGGACCGTCGGCCAGGGGCGGGAATGGGAGGCAGGGCGCGGCCTTCCACACGGGGCCCACCGAATCCCCTGGGCTGTCCCTTTCAAGGGAGCGATGAAGCATGACTGCAGGATTCCTCCATACCGGCGACCTCAAGGACCTCACTGTCCGTGACCCGCAGGGTGACAAGATCGGTACCGTCGAGCAGGTCTGGCTCGACGACCACACCGGCCGCCCGGAATGGGTCACCGTCAAGACCGGCCTCTTCGGCACGAAGGAAACGTTCGTGCCGCTGTCCGGCGCGCGCAGCAACGGCGACACCCTGACCGTCGTCCACCACAAGTCGCTCGTCAAGGAAGCCCCCCACGTCGACGCGGACCAGCACCTGGACGCCGACGAGGAGCGGGCCCTGTACCGCCACTACGGCATGCACGGCGAAACCGCCCTCGGCACCGGCCGCACCGACCAGGCCGGCATGACCGCGGCCGGACAGACGCGAGGTGAGGACGAGCTGGTGCGTTCCGAGGAGCGCCTGCACGTCGGCACCGAGGAACAGGAAGTCGGCCGTGCGCGGCTGCGGAAGGTCGTGGTGACCGAGAACGTGGCCACCACCGTCCCGATCAGCCACGAGGAAGTCCGTGTCGTACGGGAGCCGATCCGCGAGGGCGAGCAGGTCCGCGGCGACATCGGCGAAGCCGAGACCGAGGTGACGCTGCACGCCGAGCGCCCCGTCGTCAGCAAGGAGAAGGTCGCCGTCGAGCGCGCCCGCCTGGAGACCGACAAGGTCACCGAGCAGCGGGAGATCTCCGAGACCGTCCGCAAGGAACAGATCGAGTACGACGACGGCATGGGCGGCAAGCACGGCCGCCGGGGCAACGAGCCCGGACGCGGCGACCGCCGCGGGCCCCGGCACTGAACCACCCGCGACAGCCTGTCGGGCGTCAGCCGTCTGACAGCCCGGCGTACGGGACACGCGAGGCGCGGCGGGGCTCGTCCTACAGCCCCGCCGTGGCCGGTCCCCCACTTCAGCGGCCCCGAGCCGTGGCGCTCCGAAGGCACCGATACCGAAGCGCCCCGGCTCGGGGCCGCTTGTCACAGGCCCGTCCGTCTACCGCACCGGTTGACACGACTACCGCTTTGGGTGGACGCGCCAAGTCAAACCAGTGCTGGATGTGAACAGCGACACGTCTGCCTATCTTCGTGTGTGACCGCACCACCAGAACCAGGGCCAGGCCCCGCACCACCAGAACCAGGCCCAGGCCCCGAACCCGAACCGGGTCTGGCTGACTCATCGCGGAGACCAACCCACCACCGGCCAACACGACTTGGCCGCCTCGGAATCGACACACGGAGACCCCATGATGATCCTGAAGTCCACCTTGCCCGCACTCGCCGGCGCGGCGCTCCTCGCCTTGGCCAGCGCTCCCAGCGCCCAAGGCGCGCAAGGCGCAACCACCGCGAGCGCACAGCCGTCGTCGGCTGTCACACAAACCGACAATCCCAGCCGCACGTTAGCCGCCTCCTCCCTGCCCAGCTCGACCTACTGGAAGCCCGAGCACACCAGCGGGCGGTGTATCACCGCGCACGGCGGCGTCCGCAAGGGTGCGAAGATCGACCAGTACAAGTGTGTCGGCGGGGCCAACCAGAAGTGGTCCTTCGTCACCGTCAGCGCCACTCCCCCCACGTACACCATCAGGCCGGTGAGCAACGCCGGGCTGTGTGTGGACATTCAGGGAGGCGACTACAGCAAGGGCCGCCAGCCGATCCTGTGGAACTGCAACGGACGTATCAACCAGCAGTTCTGGATCAACTGCGCGGGCAGCCTCAGCAAGTGCAACATCCACCCCGACTACGGCACTCAGCGAGGCAAGTGCCTGTCGGTCAAGGGCGGTTCCACGGCGAACAACACCCCCGTGATCCTGTGGTCCTGCAACAAGTCCAAGGACCAGCGCTTCACCCTGCGCTGACACCGCACTCAGCCGTCGTCGAGCCAGTGGACGCGGTCAGGCCGCCGCACCGAGCCATCGGGCGTCCTGGCGTCAGCCTGGGTTGACAGCGCGGGGATGTCAATCCAGACTGACAGCCATGGAAGCGGGAGATCTCTCAGAACGTCTCAGGTCGCACGACCCGGCGGTGGGGCTGCGCGCGGTGGGCGCCCTGCACCGGCTGGCCGAGCAGGTGGAAGCGGCGGCAATCGCACGCGCCAGAGACCAGGGGTGGTCCTGGGAACAGATCGGCGACGCCCTCGGCGTCTCCCGGCAGTCCGTGCACGCCAAATACGGGAAGTGAGACGACCATGTTCGAACAGTTCGCAGCGGGTGCACGTACGGCTGTCACCGCGGCGGTGAGCGAAGCCACCCTGCGGGGCGATCGCCGCATCGGCACCGAGCACCTTCTCCTGGGCGTACTCCACGAGCCCGGACCGGTCCAGGCCTTCGGGGCCGACCTGGAGAGCGCGCGCGCCGCGCTCGACGCGCTCGACCGGTCCGCGCTCGCCGCTGTCGGCATCGACACCCAGGGCATCGAGCGGAAGCCGATTCCCGCCTCGCGCAAGCGCACGCCGTTCACTTCGGGAGCCCGGGCCGTCATCCCCCGGGCCCTTGCCGAGACACGGAAGGCCGGCCGTCGGCGCATCACGCCGGAACACCTGCTGCTGGCGCTGCTCGACTGTGAGCAGCCGGATCCGGTGGCGGAGCTCATCGCACAGCTCGGCGTCGACCGCGTCGCTGTCCGCGAAAGCATTCACCGGGCGGGGAACTGAGTCCCCTTTTAGGCCCATTGAGGCCTTTAGGCTTTCGGCGGCTCGCTCGCGCTCGCCCGGGTCACCTCATCCCGTCTGCGGTCGGTCGCCGAGGGAGATCAGCAGGGTGCGCAGGAGCGGCACGAGTTGGGTGCGCTCGGCGGGGGCCAGCCCGCCGAGGAGACGCTCCTCGTTCTCCAGATGGTGCACCACCAGGTCTTCGGTGGCGCGGATACCCGCGTCCGTCAGGGAGATGAGGACGCGGCGCCGGTGGGTGGCGTCGAGTTCGCGGTCGACCAGACCCTTGTCGACGAGCCGGTCGATGCGGTTGGTGAGGGCCGCGCTGCTCACCATCGCGGCCGTGCTGAGCTCCCCCGCGCTGACGGTGTACGGCGGTCCCGAGCGGTAGAGCGTGGCGAGGACGTCGAACTCCCACGGCTCGACACCGTACTGCGCGAAGTGCTCTTTCAGGGCCCGCTCCAACAGCCGGGACGCACGCGAGAGGCGGCCGATCACGGCCATCGGCGAGCAGTCGAGGTCGGGCCGGACCCGCTGCCACTGCTCGATGATCGCGTCCACGCCATCGCCCTGTGGGGTTGCCGCCATGTGTCCTCCCTGATGGGGTCCCGCCCTGCCCGGCTGGCCGCCGAACCGGCTTTCACTCCGAGCTTAACATTTCGACGTCGAAGTTTTTGACATCACGGGAGCCCTGTGCCTAATATTTCGACGTCGAAATTTTCGACCAGCGCTCACCAAGCGCTCCGCTTCCGCGAAAGGTGACTCCCGTGAAGGTCCTTCTCATCGGCGCCTCCGGCTACATCGGCTCCGCCGTCTCCGCGCACCTGGCCGACGCCGGACACCACGTGGTCGCCTTGGTGCGTGACGCCCAGCGCTCGGACGCCGGACACGAGCGGCGCGTCGGGGACGTGACCGACCCCGCCTCCCTCACCCGCGCGGTCACCTCCGACATCGACGCCGTCGTCGACCTCGCGCCTCCGACCGGCGACGCGGCGGTGGACGCGGCTGCCATCACCGCACTCACCGATCCACTGCGCGGCACCGGACGCGCCTTCGTGTACGCCAGCGGCGTCTGGGTGCTGGGCGCCACCGGCCCGGAGGCCGCCGACGAGAGCGCCCCGGTCAACCCCCCGGCGATCGTCGGATACCGCCCGGCGATCGAACGCCAGGTGCTCGACACCGCCGACGCGGGCGTACGGGCCGCGGTGATCCGCCCCGGCATCGTGCACGGAAACGGCGGCGGCATACCCGCGCTGCTCGTCGACCGCGCCCGCAAGCAGGGAGCCCCGACGTACGTCGGCGACGAGACCGTGCACTGGCCGATGGTCCACGTCGACGACCTGGCCGAGCTGTTCGTCGCCACCGTCGAGAAGGCGCCCGCCGGCAGCCTGTGGCACGGTGTCACCGAGCCCCGCGTATCGGTCCTCGACCTCGCCGTGGCCGCCGGAGCGGCGGCCGGTGTCGACGGCGAGCCGCGGTCGTGGGCCCTGGAGGACGCCCGGGCGGAGCTCGGCGCCCCGTTCGCCGACGCGCTCGCCCTCGACCAGACCGTCAGCGGCGACGCGGCCCGCGAAAGCCTCGGCTGGCTGCCCCGGCAGGCGGGAGCGGTCGCGGACGTACGCGAACTCTCCTACCGGCAGGTCGACACGAGCGGCATCGCGGTGTTCGGTGCCGGGGACGGGCGGCAGGCCGACGTCGAGGCCATCGTCCGCTTCGTGGCAGGCGTCCAGTACGCCCAGCAGAACGAGCTCGTCGACACGTTCATGAGCAACTTCCGCAAGCAGCACCCGGTGTGGACGACCGGGCACGGCAAGCGGCTGTCGGGCTGGGACGAGATCGACTCCTTCACCCGTCAGGTGCTGCCCGGCGCGACGAAGCACTCGACGGCCACGTACGAGGTGGTACGGATCCTGTTCATCCGCCCCGACGTCGCCGCCGTCAACGTCCGGCAGCGGCCGGTCACCCCCGGCGGACAGCCCATCGACGACCAGCCGGAAGGCCGCCCGATGTACGTCCTCGCCAAGGACAACGGCCGCTGGCGGATCGCCGCCGCACAGAACACCCAGGTCCACTCCGCCTGACCCACCCGACGCCTACGCATCCCGGCCCCGCTCCGACGGCATCCCGTCCGAGCGGGGCCGGGATGCGTAGGTCAAGGATCCAGAAGCCGAGCGGCACACCGGGCGAGTTCGACGGCGCCGCCGGCGCCGCGCGAGGAGCAGGCAGAGGGAGGAGAATGGAGAAGGGCCGATACGTGAGTTCTGGCCGGGTGCCGACCCGGGTGCCGTAGTGCCTCGTCCCTCTTTCCTCGTGTTCCTCATGTTCCTCATGGGCGCCGGGCTCCACCGAGGTGACGTCATGACCACCGCTGCCGCAGCTACAGAGCCGTACACGGTTCGCGCGTTCCTGTTCAGCCGGCCTGACGAGGGCTCCGCCGACGCGCTCCTCGGTCCGCTCCAGGGCAGCGGGGCGGCCACCGCGCTCCTCAGCGGAACCACCCGCCCCCTGACAGCCGCGGCCGACGAAGCCGTCGAGCGTGAGATGGCGGCCGTCGTCGATTCCTTCCTCGGCCTGGACCTCTTCGACGTGGCAGCGGGCGGCTGGCGCAAGCACGCCGCCCTCACCGCCGCCGCGCGCCGCACCCGCGCCGCCCCGGGCAGCGAGGAGGTGGTCGCTCTCGCGACCCACGACATCACCTCGCACCACCGCCCCTATGTCGACGTCCTCATGGACGGCATCAAGCTCGGCACCCTCGACGTCGGCCTCGACCTGAACTTCCGCGTCACCGGGCTCGTCGCCGTCGTACGCGACGCCCAGCTGGTCGCTCTCAGCAGCGGGGAGTGCGTGCTGACCGGGATTCTCACCCTCCAGCAGATCCTGCTGGCGAAACGCCAGGCCCGACTGGACCTCCCGGGCATCTGGCGCCTCCACACGCCACTGCCCCTGCTCCACGACGAGCCGCCGCCCTCACCTCCTCCGCCCCCGCCGACCCAGACCATGTACGCGCCCAGGTGGCACGCCCGATAGACCAAGGTCAGCGGCGACGTCCTCGCCACCTACCAGCTCCGACCGTCCGCGTTGTCCTCGTACAGCTCCCGCGTACGGCGCAGCAGGGCCTCCCGTACACCGTCCGGTGACAGGACCCGCAGCGGTGTGGCCAGGCTGAGGAGGTAGCCGGCGAGGCCGTCCGCGTCGGGGCCGCCGATGTCGACGACCGTGGCGTCGGGGCCGTCCGGGCGGTGGATGCCGACCGTCGGGGGTATCAGCCGACGTGCCTGGTCCAGGGGCATAGGCAGGCGGATCGTCACATAGAGCGGGTATGCGGAGCTCGCCATGGAGCGGGAGACGAGGAGCGCCGGGTCCGGCGGGTCGATCAGTTCCACCGGGCGTCCGGTCGACCGGATCTCGGCCACCCTGTCCGCCCGGAACGTACGCCACTCGTCCCGCGTCACATCCCGGGCGACGAAGTACCAACGGCGTCCGGTGTGCACCAGACGGTACGGGTCGACGTCCCGGACCGTGGCCTTGCCCGCGCGATCGCGGTACGAGAGGTGGATGCGCTCGGCTCGGCGGCACGCGCCGGCCAGTTCCAGCAGCATGCCGGGCGCGATCTGCGGCTCGTCGACTCTCGCGGTGTGCACGAACGCGGCGTCCATCTCCCCCAGCCGCTCCGCGATCCGGCGCGGTAGCACCTGACGCAGCTTCAGCAGAGCGGACAGCGCGGCCTGGTCGCCGCCGAGCACGCCGCTGAGCGCCGCCTCGCGCAGCCCGACGGCCACGGCGAGCGCCTCCTCGTCGTCGAGGACCAGGGGTGGCACCCGGGCTCCGGCGCGCAGGCGATAGCCGCCCCACGGCCCAGGGTCGGACTCGACTCCGTATCCGAGTTCGCGCAGCCTCGCGACGTCACGCCGGACCGTGCGCTCGGTGACCGCCATCGTGTCGGCCAGCTCGCCGCAGGTCCACGACGGGCGCGAGGACAGCAGCGAGACCAGTCGCAGCAGGCGGGCTGATGTGCTGATCACATGGCGAAGTCTCCCGCACGACCAGGACCGTATCTGTCCGGGTCCCGTCATAGCGTCGTCCTCATGAGCGCTGAAACCATGAGCACGGAAACTGAAACCATGCGCACGGAAACCACGTCCGCACCCACGTTCCGCTACGCGGCCGTCACCTTCGACTGCCCCGACCCCGCCGAACTGGCCCGTTTCTACGGCGACGCCCTCGGTCTGCCGACCGCCTACTCCTCCGACGACTTCGTCATGCTCGGCCAAGCGGGCGCGGCGGGCCTGGGCTTCAACCGGCTGGCTGACTACCGGCCCCCGACCTGGCCGGCCCCTTCCCAGGAGAAGCAGGCCCACCTCGAAGTGGGCGTCGACGACTTGGATGCCGCCCAGGCCCGACTGCTCGCCCTCGGAGCCGTCGAGCCCGCCGTCCAGCCGCAGCCCGACCGGTGGCGGGTCCTGCTGGACCCGGCGGGCCACCCGTTCTGCATCACCACCCTGGTCTGACCCGGGCTCTGACTCTGACAGAGCTCTGACCGGACAGTTCATCAGGCGCCTTCCCTGGGCCCCTTGTTCCTCGGCATCGACCGCCGCCTACCGTGGAAGGGCCGGTCGAGGGAGAGGACGCCGAAGCCGTGGACGTATATGAGGCCGTGGACAGCCGCCGGGCTGTACGGGCGTTCAGCGAGGAGCCGGTGCCCAAGGAGGTACTCGAGCGGGTGCTGGCCGCGGCGGCGCGGGCCCCGTCGAGCGGGAACCTCCAGCCGTGGCATGTCTATGCCGTCTCCGGTGAGCCCCTGGCCGAGCTGAAGAAGCGCGCCACGGCCAGGGCACTCGCCGGAGATCCGGGGGACGCCCGGGAGTATCCGATGTACCCGGCCGAGTTGGCCTCCCCGTATCTCGACCGCTTCTCCGGCGCGGCTGCCCAGCGGTACGAGGCGCTGGGGATCGCGCGCGACGCCCCGGGCAGACCCTTCAAGATCGCCGCCCTGAACTCGCAGGCGTTCGGGGCGCCGCTCGTCCTGTTCTGCTACCTCGACCGGGCGATGGGGCCCGGACAGTGGGGCGACGCCGGGATGTACCTGCAGACGGTCATGCTGTTGCTGAGGGCGGAAGGGCTGCACAGCTGCCCGCAGGTGATGTGGACGATGTATCGCGAGACCGTCGGCCAAGTCGTGGGGGCCGAAGACAGGTTCGTGCTGTTCTGCGGCGTCTCCGTGGGGCACGAGAGGGAGGGCGTGCCACGGATGCGCACCGGGCGGGCGGCCATGACGGAGACGGTGAGCTTCATCGGCCTGTGACCGCCCCCCGGCCGCCGAAGTATTGGCGAGGGACACCGGTGACGGCAGGATGGGGGGGCCGGCCGTCACCACGTAAGGAGCCCGACCTCATGCTCGCTGCCGTCGATCACGTACAGCTCGCCGCTCCGCCCGGCAGCGAGGAGCGGCTGCGGGAGTACTACGGGAACGTCCTCGGTATGACCGAGATACCCAAGCCTCCGGCCCTCGCGCCGCGTGGCGGTTGCTGGTTCCAGGCCGGACCGGTCCAGCTCCACCTGGGTATCGAGACGGACTTCCGGCCCGCCAAGAAGGCGCACCCAGGACTGCGGGTCACCGGGATCGAGGCATACGCCGCCCGCCTGGAGGAGCGGGGCGCGCAGGTCGTCTGGGACGACGACCTGCCGGGCCACAAGCGCTTCTACTCGGAGGACCCGGTCGGCAACCGGCTCGAATTCCTGGAGCCGGTGCAGTAGTCGGGCATACGCGTCGCGGTGGATGCGCACACGCCACGACCCGGGTGCAGGCTGATAGCCCCGGCCCCGGCCGCAGTTGTGGCCGGGGGCCGGGGGGGGTGGCTCAGTCGGCCTGGGTGTCCGTCTGCTTGGGCAGGCAGAACATCAGGGCCCACATCAGGGCGAGGAGGCTGCCGACCCACCACAGGACGGTGATGAAGGCATCTCGGTTGAGTCCCGCGTCGGGTGTGCCCCCGGTGGCGGCGAAGAAGACCAGGGCGGTCAGCGCGGTTCCGAAGGCGATGCCCAGGTGGATAGCCGTGTTGAACAGGCCCGAGGCGGCTCCGGCGTCCTCATGCGGGATACCGGCCAGCGACATGTCGGCGAGCGGTCCGCTGACCATGCCGAGGCCGAAGCCGATCAGTACCACCGGAGCTGTCATCGCCACGAGTGTCAGCTCCGCCTGGCTGCCGGCGACCTGGAACCCGTAGGCGGCCATCGCGGCTAGGGCGATGAGGGCTCCGGCCTGCGGCAGGCGGCGGGCGAACCGTCCGGCGCTCTTCGCCGCGACCGTCGCGCCGGCCAGTTCCCCGAGGGAGAGCAGCACGAAGGCCAGGGCCGCGTGGAAGGGACTCATGCCCAGGCCGTCCTGAAGGTAGAGGGTCCAGGTCATGAAGAACAGTCCGCACAGCAGACCGAGCGCCAGCTGCGCGGCCGTACCACCGGAGAACTGCCTGCCCCGGAACAGGGACAGGGGCACGAGGGGCGCGTTGTCCTGCTTGCGCTGCTGATGGCGCAAGAAGACGCCGAGGACGAGAAGACCGGTGGCGAGCAGGGCGAAGCACCACAGCGGCCAGTGACGGAGGTGTCCCTCGGAGAGCGGGAAGACGATCAGGACGATGGCCGACGCGGACAGCAGCACGCCGGTCAGGTCCAGCCGGTCGGCCCTCTTCACGGTCGACTCGGGAATGAACCGGCGTCCCAGAAGGAGCACGGCGAGCCCGACGGGCACGTTGACCAGGAAGATCGGCCGCCAGGACAGCCCGAACAGGTCCGCCTCGGTCAGCAGACCGCCCATCACCGGGCCCAGGACATTGGCGAGCGACATGACGGCTCCGTACAGGCCGAACACCCTGCTCCGGTTCTGCCCCTCGAAGGTGACATGAAGGGTGGCCAGGATCTGCGGAATCATGAGCGCCGCGCCCACGCCCTGGAGGGCACGGGCGCCGATCAGCACGCCCGGCCCGGCAGCGAGGCCGCACAGCAGCGAGGCCGTGGTGAACACGACGGTGCCGATCAGGAGGATCCTGCGCCGGCCGTAGAGGTCGCCGAGGCGCCCGCCGGTGATCAGCCCGATGGCGATGGGCAGGGAATAGCCGGTGGTCAGCCACTGCACCGCGTCCGGTCCAGCTCCGGTCGACTGCTGGATCGCGGGCAGGGCGGTCAGGACGACCGACTGGTCGATCATGTCCATCAGCTCGGCGCCCAGCAGTACCAGTAGGGCGATCCAGGCGGCCAGGCCCCTCTTCGACGGCCCGGACGTGGGGTGGGTCGGGGGGCCGGTGGTGTGCTGCGGCTCGTTGCCGAGCGCGGAGGAAGACACGAGAGAGGACTCCTGATCCAAAGAGATCGGGAAGCCCTGCCGACAGCCGCACCGGGGCCGAACAACACGAAACCCGGGGCAGACGGCAGAGCTGCACCCGGGAAAAGACAGAACAATGCGGGGGAGGGTGACGCAACTCAGACCAGCGCGACGTCCGCCCCCGAACACGTGCGACATATCGGCACGCGGGGAACACGGACGACTACATGGCCTGGTTGATAAGAAGTCACCTCAAGATCGACGCAGAAGGAACAGAAACTCTCAGAAAGAGCAGGAACTCCGGCTGCTGCTGCCGAGACCTCCGGCGCAGCAGCCTGACCACGATATGACACTTCGGGGCTCTTTGCCCATGGGATTACGCACCCGACCGATCGTCGTGGAGCGCGGCGGCCTCCTCCAGGTCGGTGACGGTCCCCGACATGATCGTCCGTACGTGCCTGGTGATGTGCTGTACGGGCCAGTCCCACCACGCCACGGCGAGGAGTCGGGCGATGTCCGCGGCGTCGTAGCGGGTACGGATGAGCCGGGCCGGGTTGCCGCCGACGATGCCGTAGTCGGGGACGTTGCCGGTGACCACGGCGCCGGCGGCGATGATCGCGCCGTGACCGATCCGTACACCGGGCATGACCGTGGCGCCGTGCCCGAACCACACGTCGTTGCCGACGACCGTGTCGCCCCGGCCGGGCAGGTCGGTGATCAGGTCGAAGTGCTCCGCCCAGGAGCCCCCCATGGTGGGGAACGGGAAGGTGGAAGGGCCGTCCATGCGGTGGTTGGCGCCGTTCATGATGAACCGGGTGCCCGCCCCCAGCGCGCAGTACTTGCCGATGACAAGCCGCTCGGGACCGTAGTGGTAGAGGACGTTGCGCGTCTCGAACGCGGTCGGGTCGTCGGGATCGTCATAGTAGGAGAAGTCACCGACCTCGATCAGCGGCGACTTCACCAGCGGCTTGAGCAGCACCACACGCGGGTGCTCGGGCATCGGGTGGAGCACGGTGGGGTCAGCGGGAACGGGCGGCATCGTGGAGGTGGTTCCTCTCTCGTGGGTCGGTGGAATGTCGCGGCGCCGCGGAGCCTTCCCCGGGCGTGGACCTCGCCAACCACAGGCCGGTGAACACCGCGGTCGTCAAGGTGACGGCGCCGGCCGCGATGAAAGCACTGTCGAGGCCGGTCTCGAAGGAGGCGCCGCCGGACTGCCGGGTGCGGACGACGGCTCCGAGTACCGCCACGCCGAGCACCGCGCCGATCTGCCGGGTGGTGCTGCTGATGCCGGAGGCGAGGCCGCCTTCCTGCGGGCTGACCGCTTGGATGGCCGCTCCCGTCAGCGGTGACAGCGTCAGGGCGAAACCGGTGCCGACGACTCCCAGCCGCCACCACACGTTCCCGTAGCCGGTGTCGGCGTGCACCACACCCAGCGCCAGCAGTCCCAGTCCTGCCAGCGCCAGGCCGGTGGTCACCACGACACGGAAGCCGTACCGGGCGGCGAGCCGGCCCGCGTACGGGCTGACGACCACCATGGCGAGGGACATCGGCAGGGTCTGCAACCCGGCGCGCAGGATCGAGCTGCCCTGGACGTACACGAAGAACTGGGAGAAGAAGAACGACGAACCCATGAGCGCGAACCCCACCACGACCATGGCGGTGTTGGACACGGTGAACAGCCGCTGGCGAAACAGTCGCAGCGGCAGCATCGGCGCACGGCGACGCGCTTCCACGGCGACGAAGGCGCCCAGGAGGACCAGCGCGGCGGTGAAGCTGCCCAGGATCACCGGCGAGGTCCAGCCGCGGGCACCGCCCTCGATCAGCCCGTAGGTCAGCACCCCCACCCCCAGAACGGACAGCACCGTCCCCGGGATGTCGATCGCGGGGGCGCTCGGATTGCGGGTCTCTTCCAGGCTGCGCAGACCGACCAGCAGAAGGACCACGCCGATGGGCAGGTTCACCACGAAGATGGCGGGCCAGCCGAAGGCATCGGTCAGCACGCCGCCGGCCACCGGGCCTGCGGCCAGACCGATGCCGCTGAGTCCGGCCCACAGCCCGATCGTCTTGACGCGTTCTTGCGGTACGGGATAGGCGGCGGCGAGCAGGGCGAGCGAGGCGGGGCTGAGCGCGGCGGCCCCGATGCCCTGGAGCACCCGGCCCGCGATCAGCCAGCCGAGCGAGGGCGCGAGGCCGCACACCACCGACGCGGCGGTGAACACCGCCACGCCGGTCAGGTAGACCCGCTTGCGGCCGAACCGGTCGGCGAAGATACCGCCGGACAGCAGCAGCATGGCGACCAGCAGTACGTACGCGTCGACGATCCATTGCAGACCGGTCAGCTGAGTGTGCAGCCGGTGCTGCATATCGGGCAGCGCCGCTCCCACGATCGTGTTGTCGAGCAGAACCATGAACTGGCCGAGGCAGGTCACCGTGAGCAGCACGCCCCGGTGGGAACGACTGCCTACGACCGCATGCGATGCAGCGATGGGGATCCCTCTCAATCGTCGGTTGCTCCGGCCCCGCTGACGCGGGTGGCGGTGCACCTGAACGCTCTAATGCAGTCGGTGACTGCGTTAGGGGACTATAGGGAGGGTCGGCCCACAAACGCAAGCACTAGCTGCGTTAAGGTGGGGGCATGAGCGAACGACAGCCAGTCCGGCGGCCCGGCGGGCGCAGTGCGCGCGTCGGCGCGGAGGTGCACCAGGCCGTCACCGACCTGATCAGCGAACGCGGCTACGGCAACTTCACCGTCGGCGAGGTCGCGGCCCGCGCGGGCGTGGCCGACAGCAGCATCTACCGCCGGTGGGGCAACCTGGAGTCCCTGCTCACCGATGTGCTGCTCACCCGCCTCAACGCGCAGTCACCGATGCCCGACACCGGGAGCCTGGACGGCGATCTGCGTACGTACGCGGCCACCGTGGCCCGCGAGATCACCGGACCCGACGGTCTGGCGGTGGTACGCCTGGCCGTCGCCCTGTCGAACAACGGTCAACAGGGCATGCGGGCCGGCGACCTCCTCCGCGCCGAACGCATGCGGCAACTCCAGGCGATGCTGGATCGCGCCCGCGACCGCGGGGAGCGCGCACCCGACGCGTTCGGCGTGCTGGATCACATCCTGGCCCCGATGTACATCCGCGTCCTGTTCGGCATGGTCCCGCTCACCCCCGACTACGTCGACGGGCTGGTCGACCGCTTGCTGCTGTGACTCCACTCCGTCCCTGGACCGGCCGTCGCTATACGCGAGCAGGACCGTTTCCGGTGGTGACGAGGGTGAGCCCGTAGCGCTCCAACAGGGGGTTGATCGGCTGGTAGAACGAGGTTCCGCCGGTGGTGCAGTTCCCGGTGCCACCTGACGTGACGCCCTGGGCCTGGTCACCGGCCACGTAGGGCCCACCCGAGTCGCCGTGCTCGGCGCAGACGCTCGTACGGGTCACTCCGGTGACTGTCCCCTCGGCGTGGGCCACGGTGACGTCATGCTGCTCGATGATGCCGCAGTGCCATCCGCTGGTGGAACCCGATCGGCACACGGACGCGCCGACGAGCGCTTCGGCCGACCCCGTGATCTCAAGCTCCCGCGCGCGTCCGCCCTTGACGTACGGGCGCGCCGCCCAAGCGCTGTTGGTGGCCACCCAGGCCATGTCGGCGCCGGGGAACACCGAGGCCCGGAAGACCCCCTGATCCCGTTTGTTGAAGCCGCGGGTGGTGGTGCCCTTCCTCCCGCAGTGACCTGCGGTGACGAAGCCCTTTTCCTTGCCGCGGGTGACGGCGAACCCTACGCTGCACCTGCCCCCGTCCGTCGGACGGTAGAAGGCGTCGCCGCCTCGGATGCCGTGCAGCAGGTGGGGTTGCTGCTGGACAGTCTGGACGCTCAAGAGCGCCGCATCGACTCCGGCGCCGGCGATCAGTTCCCGAGCGGCGGCCCTGCTCCGCGCTTGCACGACCACCCTGTTCGTCCGCACGTCGACGTACCAGACAAGCGTGCCGAGCCCGTGACGGCGCACGGCGGCCCGGTCCAGTCGCGACTTGGCGTTCGTGAGTGCACGAAGGCTGTGCCGCACGGACTTGCCCTCGGCCCCGTCGGCCGCGATCGCGGGCACGCGCGCAGGGTCGGTTGTCGCCACGATGACACGCGAGGAACCTGCCCCCTCCACCCAAGCACCCGCGAACGCCGCGCCCAGAACCCAGGCCAGGCGCCTGGCCACGACCGCCCCCGCCGCCTCATTCCTCAGCCGTGCCCGGGCCTGCTCACGGCTGAGGCCAAGGTCGATCCGCATCGCACCCTGCACATCACGTACCGCACGGCCACGAGCGAGCCCGGCCGGGGCCGCCGTCGACGTGTTGGGTCCGGCACCGAGCACGAGAGTGGCAACGGCCGCGGCAACAACCGCCCATACGGCTCCAGTACGTCCTGGCGGCATGATGCGCCTTCTCATGGTCGAAGGTGTGCAGGAAACCATCTCAATAGTGACTGAATATCACCAAAGAAGGTCAATGCCACGCCGCTCTACGCCGTGAGTCAGGCCTGTGAGTCCCTGCGGGCGCTCCTGACCGCGTACGACGGCAAGACGGTGGCCGATCTTGCCCGCAAGATCTCCTGACGGGCGGTGGTGTACAGATGCTCGCCGGTCTCGCCCTCGAAGACAGCTGTGACAGCCGTGCCGGGTTCTCGGCGACGAGCCAGACCCAGGGGCGCGAGATCTAGCGCTGCCTCAGCCGCGCCAGCTCCACCTCGATGGCCTCCGTCATGAGCGCGCGGGCGTGCTCGATGGCGATTCCACCACTGAGCCACCGCATGCTCAGGCCTTCGAGCAGGGCCGTCAGTCTCTCGGCCGCCGCCGCGAGCGCGGCCGCCGGGGCAAGCGGCTGCACCTGTCCCAGCAGGGCGGCCACCTCCTGCACCCACGCCAGCGTCGCGCGGGCCAGGTCCTCGCGCAGCACGGGATCGAAGACAGCGCTCGCCCGCAACTCGCCCCAGGCGGTGCTGTTCTCGCGTACCTCAGGGGTGTCCTGGAGCTCCAGGAGCAGCACCTGGTCCAGCTCCTCGCGGGGACTCAGCGGCTCCTCGTCCGGACCCTGGGCCGTGGTGTACCGCTCGGCGCGGTCGTTGATGAACTCCAGCGTCTGGCGCAGGACTCCGGTGCGGTCCTTGAAGTGGTAGTAGATCAGGCCGGTGGACACCCCGGCCTCCTCCGCGAGTTCTTCCACGCGAAGGCCGCGGACCCCGCGCCGGGCGATCACCCGGGCGGCCGCTTCCAGGATCTGAGTACTGCGAGACGCCATGTCAGAACCCTATCCGGGCTCCGGAGACACGCGTGCCCACAGCCCACCCTGCCGGTTTCCCCGCGTACGCCGTACTGGCTCAGCACGACGGCCACGACGACCACCACGGCCACGACGGTGACGACAGCCACGGACCCCTCGACAGCGAGCTGATTTGACTGAAAATTCAGTCAGTGCCACAGTGGCGTACGTGCCCGGCCCCCCACCCGCGTGAGGACACGGACCCCGCACACCCGCCGTCGCGCGCCACCCCCACCCGCCCGCCGCATCCGGATACCCTCTCCTGCGCCCACGATCGGAGCACCTCGTGTCCCACCTCTCCCCCACCCGGCGCACCGCCCTGCGCACCCTCGCCGGCATCGGCGGCGGACTCTCCCTCGGCGCCACGGCATGCGACCCCGACAGCTCCTCCCGGGCCGGTGAGACCACCCGCCCGAGTGGGGCAGCGGCCTCCCGAGGCGCCCACGGCGACCGGCGCTTCGGCGCCGAGTGGGAGAGCCACACCCGTACGTTCATGTCCTGGCCGGCCCTCCCCTCCGTCTGGGAGGAGGACCTGCCCTACGTACGCGAGGACATCGCCCGCATCGCCCGCGCGGTCGGGGAGTACGAGGCCGTCGTGGTGTTGGCCCGCCCCGACCAGGTGGCGGCCGCGCAGCGGGCCTGCGGATCGAAGGTCGAGGTCATCGCGCTCCCCGTGGACGACCTCTGGGCCCGCGACATCGTGCCTGTCTTCGTCGAGGACGCGGGCAAGGTCGTCGGCGTCGACTTCAACTTCAACGGCTGGGGCAACAAGCAGGAGCACACCAACGACGCCCAAGTGGGCCGCAAGCTGCTCGCCGAGTACAAGGTCCCGCGTGAACAGGCGCCGCTGGTCGCCGAGGGCGGTTCCTTCGAGACCGACGGCGAGGGAACCCTCCTCGTCACCGAGAGCTCGATCGTCAACGACAACCGCAACCGCGGCAAGAGCCGCGACCGGATCGAGGACGAGCTCATCGAGACGCTCGGCGTGGAGAAGGTGGTCTGGCTGGCGGGCGTCCGCGGCCAGGACATCACCGACGCGCACGTGGACAGCCTCGTACGGTTCACCGCCCCCGGCGTGGTCCTCCTCGACAAGGCGTTCCCCGGCTCTCCCCCGGACTCCTGGTCCCGCTCGGCCGACCAGGCCCGCTCGGTACTCAGCAGGACCACCGACGCACGCGGTCGGCGCTTCGAGATCATCGACCTGCCCCAGCCCGACCTCGACAAGATCACCGGCAAGGGTGACGACTTCGTGTCCACCTACGCGAACTTCTACGTCGCCAACGACTCCGTCTTCCTGCCCAAGTTCGGCGACAAGCAGGCGGACGCGCGGGCCAAGTCCATCCTCCAGGAGCACTTCCCCAAGCGGGACGTCGTCCAGATCAAGATCGACACCATCGCCTCCGGTGGCGGTGGCATCCACTGCTCCACGCACGACCAGCCCGGAAAGCCCGCCGCCTGAACGTGACCGGGAGACGAGGCCAACAGCTCCCGCCACCCCGCCCAGCCGGGTGTAGAGCACGTCCCGTGCGGTGCCGCATGGCTTGTCCGGGCCATTCACCCGGATGGCGGGCGGAGGATCGATACGTCGGCCCACGCGCGGGTGACACCGCGCATCAGGGGCCGCCGTCAGGGGATTTGGCTGAGCAGATCCGGCAGCATGTCGGAGTCCGGCTTCGGGGAGGCCGCCAACTCCCCAGACGGAACGGGTTTCATGCGTCTTCGCCACACCGCCGCCGCCGTTTGCGGTGCGCTCGCACTCCTCCTCACCCAATCGGCGTCCGCGAGCGCCGCCACCGGTCACTTCTCCTACAAGTTCATCGGCCTCGACGGCGCGCCGCAGTCCGTCACCCTCCACGACCCGGTCAGTCCCGGCTGCGTCGTCCTGCCCGAAGTCGCGGACCCGGGCTCCTCCGAGCCTGCCTTCGCCCCGCACAACGACACCGACGAGTGGGTCATGGTGTTCACCGAGCCCGACTGCACCGGCGACTCCTGGACTCTGCGGCCGCACGGGAACCCCGCCACGGATCGCCTCAAGCTGCGCTCGGTGTTCCTGACCGGCCGCACCCAGTGAGGGGGTAGCCGCTGGGGTTCTTGCCGTATCGGGTGACAATGCCCCGCCGGTCGCCGGTCGCTGGTATCGGGCCGTCCCGGCCGGCAAGCGGCCGTTACGGCAAGTCCCCTGTTCACGTCGTCGGCGGGCGCGTAGCCGAGCTGATCAAATATGGGTCGTCGGCGCCAAATCCAGGCACACTGGCCGGATGACGACTACATCTATGGTCCAGGGCGCCAACATTCAGATCGCCGCCACCGTCGTACGCGCCGAACTCGTCTGGAAGCAGGCGGGTGATGGCCTCGACGCCGATGCGTCCGCGCTGCTGCTCACCCAGGAGAGACGGGTCCGCGACGACAACGACCTCGTCTTCTACAACCAACCGCGCCATGCGTCCGGCACCGTACGGCACTTGGGAAAGCACGACGACGGGGACTCCGTCACGGACACGGTGGAGGTGGAACTCGGAGCGCTGGAGCCGGATATCGAGCAGATCTCCCTCTGCGCTTCCCTCGACGGCGGTACGTTCGGTGAGCTCTCGGGGCTGCGACTGCGGCTGCTGGACGCCCAGTCCGGGGTGGAACTCGCCCTGTTCGAGATGGCGGCGACGAGCGAGACGGCGTTCATCGCCGGTGAGCTCTACCGCCGCGGCACGGGATGGAAGTTCCGGGCCGTGGGGCAGGGCTATGCGTCGGGGTTGGCCGGGCTGGCGACGGACTTCGGTATATCGGTGGCCGAGGAGCCCGAGCCCGAGCCCGCGGCGGTATCCGAGCCCGCGGCCACACGCCCCCCGCAGATGCAGCCGCAGAGCGAGGACAGCCTGCCCGTCGACATGCGCAAGCGTCTGGATCTGCGCAAGGAGAAGGTCGCCGTCTGCCTCACCAAGCACGGCGCGCAGGGTGTCTCAGCACGCGTGGTGCTGGTCCTCGACGCCTCGGGGTCGATGAGCAGTCTCTACAGAGACGGTGTGGTCGCCGATGTGGTGGAGCGCATGGCCGCTGTGGCCGCGCAGTTGGAGGACGACGGCACCATGCAGGCCTGGGCGTTCGCCACGGAATCGACCCAGCTGCCCGACCTGCGTATCGGTGAACTGCCCACATGGTTGCAGACCCATGTTCCGGCCGGACGGGGGCCGCGCTTCGAACGGCTGGTGAAGCATCGGGGGTTCTTCGGCCGTCGGGGCCGCGAGGAGATGCAGGACATCGGGTGGGGGAACGAGGAGCAGAAGGTCATCGCCCAGGTCCGCGCATACGTCAAGGAGAACCCGGCGGCCGTGCCGACCCTGGTCCTCTTCTTCTCCGACGGCGGCGTCTACAACGACGTGCAGATCGAACGTGAGCTGCGCAGTGCCGCCGACGAGCCGCTCTTCTGGCAGTTCGTGGGCCTGGGACAGGCCGACTACGGCGTGCTGGAACGATTCGACACACTGACGGGCCGTCGCGTCGACAACACCGGGTTCTTCGCCGTCGACGACATCGCCAAGGTCTCCGACGAGGAGCTGTACGACCGCCTGCTGTCCCAGTTCCCCTCCTGGCTGACGGCGGCTCGGGCGGCGGCCATTCTGCCCGCGTAGTCGGGGAGCCAACGGCGTCATTGAATGACCGGCTACGGGCGGGCCGGAGAGTTCCGGCCCGCCCACCACCCCATCAGCCCGTCAGCGCCTCGCACAGCGTTGAGGGCTTCAGCCCGAAGGTGTCGCGGATGTCGCTGTCGTCCACGGTGAACGGCCGCTCGGACATGTATCCCATCTCGGCGAACTCCCGCCACACCGTGTCGGTGAACGACAGCAGCGCCAGCTCCCGTTCGGTCAGCGACCCAAGCCGCGGTTCGGGCGCTTCGTGCAGGGCCGCGTACTCCACCGCCGCCCGGCGCAAGGTCGTGGTGATGACCGGGGCGTGCCAGGGGCGGCCCCAGGACCGCCCGTTGCCACCGACCGCCACCAGCGCCGCCGCGACGTCCTCGGTGTACGAATACGAGTGCGCCGCGTCGGGGTCGCCCTGGACGAGGGCGAGTTCGCCTTCGCGGACCCGGGGCGCGACCAGCAGCGTGAACGGCGAGACCGCGCCGGGGCCCAGGTACTGGCCGGCCCGTACTTCGGTGACCCGCAGCCGCCCCGCGTCGTGGGCGCTCTTCGCCTGCCGCCACAGCTCGGCCCGTACCCGGCCCTTGCGGGTGTGCGGGGCCATCGGGGTGCGCTCGGTGAGCGGCTCGGTGCTCTGCTGGTAGCCGTAGTGGTTCCCGAGCATCACATAGTCGGCCCCGGCCCGCTCGGTCGCGGCGAGGATCGACGCGAACAGCGGGGGCATGGTCTCCGGCCAGGTGTGGTAGGCGGTCATGGCGGCGTTGAAGACCGTGGCCGCGCCTGCCAGCGCCTCGGCCAACTCGTCGGTGCGGCCCGCGTCCAGGGCGATCCGCTCGATGCCGGGGTGGTCCGGGCCGCTGCCACTGCGGGTGATGAGGCGGACCCGCCTACCGCTGTCGGCCAGTTGTCTGGCGGTCGCGATCCCGGTCGCGCCCGCCCCGATGACGACTGATTCAGCCATGACGTTCTCTCCGTAATCCTGAAGGGTGAACGCCTCCCGCACGGGGAGACGCGGTGCGCGGGGGCCCGGCCGCGAACCCAACTCTGCCCTCCGGCCGCGGGGTAGGGTCAGTGGCCTGAATGCCACGAGGTCCAAGGATCCAGCCATGCATCCCATGCACCCCATGCACCGTGTCGCCGTCCTGGCCGTTCCCGCGGTCAAGCCCTTCGACCTGTCGATGCCGTCGGTGCTGCTCGGCGCCGCCGACATCGGCGGGCATCCGGGCTATGAGGTGACGGTGTGCACCGCCGCACCCGGCGCGCTCGCCGCCTCCGGTGGCATCGACGTGGTGGTCCGGAACGGCCTGGAGGCTGTCGCGGCGGCCGACACCGTGATCGTCCCCTCGACCGCCGCCCGGCACGACACCGAGCCTGCCGCTCTGGACGCCTTGCGGGAGGCGGCCGCCGCAGGCAAGCGCATCGCGTCGATCTGCAGCGGCGCTTTCGTTCTCGCCCAGGCCGGGCTCCTCGACGGCCGGGCCGCCACCACCCACTGGGCCCTGGCCGACGAGCTGCGGCGCGCCTTCCCCGCGGTGCGCGTGGACGCCGACCGGCTGTTCGTCGAGGACGGACCCATCGTCACCGGTGCCGGGTCCGCCGCCGGGATCGACCTGTGCCTGCACCTGATCAACTCCGACTACGGCGCGGCCGTGGCCAACGCGGCGGCCCGCGCGGCCGTCGTCACTCCCGTACGGCACGGCGGGCAGGCGCAGTTCGTGCAGACCCCGCTGCCGGCCGCGACCGACTCCTCCTTGGACGCGGCTCGTACATGGGCACTACGACATCTGGACCAGCCGATCTCCTTGCACGACCTGGCCGGTCACGCGAGGGTCAGCGTGCGGACCCTGACCCGCCGCTTCACCGCCGAGACCGGTGTGACCCCGTTCCAATGGCTGCTCCAGCAGCGGTTGCTGCGGGCCCGCGAGCTGCTGGAGACCACCGATCTCACCGTCGACCTTGTGGCGCGCCGCAGCGGGCTCGGCTCCGGCGAGTCGCTGCGCCAGCACCTCAACCGCCAGATCGGCATGAGCCCGGCCGCCTACCGTGGTGCCTTCTCCCACCGCAAGAGCGTGAAGGCCGGTCGTGACCACCCGTAACCCGGCCCGGACGTGGGCGTTTCGGGTATAGATGGAGATGTTCGCGATCGCCTCTTGGGCGGCTGCCCGCCACACAGGGAAACCCGCCCCACAGGGAAGAAAGGGGAAGCGTGGAGGATCTGCCCAGCTCGGCGACGGAGCCCGACGGCTCCGCGGTCGTGCGCCTGCTCAGCTACAACATCCGCTCGATGCGCGACGACGTCACGGCCCTGGCCCGGGTGATCCGCGCCTGCCGACCCGACGTGGTCTGCGTCCAGGAGGCGCCCCGGTTCTTCCGCTGGCGCAAGGCCGCTGCCCGCCTCGCGAGGACATCCGACCTCGTGTACGTGGCGGGCGGCGCCACCGCCTCCGGCCCCATGATCCTCTCCTCGCTCCGCGCCCACGTGGAGCACACCGAGGACGTCCTGCTCCCCCGCACCCCCGGTCTGCACCAGCGCGGCTTCGCCACCGCCGTGCTGCGCTTCGGCCGGGCCCGGCTCGGCGTGCTCAGCTGCCACCTCAGCATCGACGACCAGGAGCGGTACGAACAGGGCCGCCTGCTCCTGGAGAGGCTCTCCGCGCTGAACGTCCCGCACGCCGTAGCCGCGGGCGACCTCAACGACCGGCCCGACGGCGACACCTTCGGCCTGCTCGCCGGTGCCCTCCAGGACGGCTGGGCGACGAAGCCGTGGGGGCGCGAGCACACCACCCGGCTGGGCGATCCGCTCCAGCGCATCGACGCCGTCTTCGCGACGGACGGCATTCAGGTGCTGGGGTGCGGAGTGCCGATGGGCCTCGCCGGCGTCTCGGAACAGGACCTGCGGGCGGCGACGGACCATCTGCCGGTGCTGGCCGCTTTGCGGGTGCCGCCCGCCTAGCCACGTCATTCCGCAGGCTCTGGCAGGTCAGCCGGGCGTCGAGCCGGGCCTTGAGCCGACCTGTGACCCTACGACCGGGCCGGCTGATTGGCGATCAGAAGGGTGACCCCCGCAGGCCGGAAGCCCAGGTGGGCGTATATGCGGGCGATGGATTCGTCCGCGTACGCGAGGAACACCGTCCGCACCCCGTGGTCGCGGGCGTGAGCGGCCAAGGCAGCCGTGACAGCCGCGCCCAGGCCCTGGCGGCGGGCGGTGGGGAGGGTGGCGACGCCGCCGATCTCGGTGGCGCCTTCGGCCGGGTGGTAGTGGCCGGCCGCGAGAGGCGTGTCGTCCGGCGCGAAGGCGGCTATGAGGACTTTGTGCCCGGCGAGGAGGGTGGGCCTGGCCGCCTCGACCGTGCCGTCCTCGACCAGGTCCTCGGCCGTCGCCGACAGCTCAGCGGGACCCGCCGGACCGACCGCGGTGCCCACCTCCGCGAAGGCCAAGCGGGGCAGCGCCAGCACCTGGGGCAGAGCCGGGTCGTCGTCCGTCACCACGCGCAGCGTGACGCCGTCGGGCAGAGGTGGCTCGGGCAGCGGACGGTGTGGGTCGAGGACCATGAGCGGCCGCTCGTCCACGGGGAGCCCGGCGGCCTCGATACGGGAACGCAGCGCCGGAGCCGTCTGGGCGAGCCACTCGAAGGCTTCCGGTACGCCGAGTTCGCGCTGCCGGGCACGCACTCGGGCGATGTCGTCGCCGGTGCTGGCCACGCCGTCGCCCGCGACGGGCTGCGCGTGGCTCGGGCCGCCGTAGTACGGGGTGCCTGGTTCCTTCCGTACGAACAGCCGCAACGGGCCAAATACCTCGGCGTCTGCGAACAGCAGGGGCACCGCGGCGTAGTACTGCTCGATCCGGACACATAGCGAGTCACTCATGCCACGCATCTCACCATGGGGCATGAGCATGTCGCACCTGAGAGGGCAGTCATCCACTACTCGGAGGAGGTGAAGGAGAACAATCTGACCGACGGAGTCGCCGCGCTGATCAACATTGCGGGAACCTTCATCACCCTCCTCAAGAACAAAGAGGTCGGCGCCCAGCTGCCGCTGGACGCGGTCCAGGCCCTGCGCCCCATGACAACCGACTATCCGAGCTACCGGCGCCAATTGGCGGAGTGGGAGGTGTCGCCGGGGGCGGCCTTCCTGGCCGGGGCCGGTCGGTGGGAAGAGGCGACCGCTGTCGGCGAAGAGGCCATCGGCCTGTACCGGAAACTCGCCGCCGAAAACCCCGGCGACGACGAACTCACCTACCGCATCTCCTGGGCACAAATCGCGGTCGCCATCGACCTCGCAGCCAAAACCGAACTCCAGCCCAAGGCAACCGACCTCACCCTCGCCGCCACCGACAACCTCCGCACCCTCGCCACCAACTGCCATCGCCCTCCTGCGGGAGGCCGTGGACCTCTACACGCCACTGGACGCGGCGGACCACGCCAGCTACGGGCCGAAGCTCGCCGAAGCCAAGAAGCAGCTGGCGGCACTGCAGACCTGACCGCCGTACGGCACGACATCCACGGACCTCAACCACCCCCCAGCGGTCGCGCTGACCACCGCCGCTGGGGGCGTGGCCGTGGCGGCGGCAGCCGCTGAGAGACCTGAAGAAGGGCCTCCATGTAAACTGGCGACAGAATTTCAACAGGCCGAAGAAGCGCAGCGAATTGGGTCCCGAGTCTTCTCGGCGTGCCATTCACATCCCGGGCGACCATGTACATAGAATCCGAACACCTCTCGAACTGGATCGAGAAAGGACGGGCGACCCCGCTCCCCGTCGCATCGAGCCGCTCGTTCGACGAGTATCTGTGCACCCTGCCATGGGGCCCCTCCCGGCTGGACTGGCACAGCATCCCGTTCTCGTCGTTCGACTACCAGGAGAACGGATGGTCGGGCCAGTCGGCCGTCGACTGGGCGAAGTCCAACCGGCTCCTGGACTCCACGCACGCGTTCATCATGTACTCGGCGTCCGAGCCCGGAATCCTCTGCAGTGCCACGGACGCGTTCTACGAACTGGACTACCTGACCATGGGCAGGGTCCACCCCGCATACATCTGCGCGGCCGTCCAGGGCGAAGAGGGACCGGTGCTCTCGTTCGAGAGGTTCGCCGAATGGGACGGGTTCTCCGCCGTGATGACGCCACTGTCCTCGGGATGTACTCGGATGGCATGAGTACGTTAACGCCGCCGCCGGGCTTCCTGGGGCACCTGGTGGGGTGCCGCCAGGAAGGTGGCGGAAATCAGTGGGTGCTGGGCAGGTAGGCGTAGCAGCCGTACATGTCCTTGGTCGCCGAGAGGATGGCGTCGCCGGTCTTGGGGCCGACCACACCGTCCTCCTGAAGGCCCGCCCAGTGCTGGAGGGCGTACACCGCCCCATTGGTGTCCTGGCCGAAGGCGCCGTCCTCGGCGACGACGTGGTACCCGGTCTGGTAGTGCAGCGAGTTGGAGATCTTCTGGACGCACAGCACGCTGTTGTACGCGTTGGCCTTGCCGTAGCCGACCCAGAGGGAGCCGGAGTTGGGGACGGCCTGGGCGGTACCGCCCAGGGCGGCGACAGTGGCCAGGGCGGCGGTCGCGAAGACGAAGGCGCCACGACGCTTGATGGTGTTGCTCAAGGTAACTCCAGTGCGAGAAAGAGCATGGATCGCTGGTCTCCGGAGTTTGCCGTGGTCCTCTAACAGGTCGCCAACACGAGCCTGGCCGGGCCGCGGGGACGCGTTACGCGCCCGTCGGGCATCGTTGCGACGTTGCCGGGTAGACGATCCCCACACAGGTCGAGGGAGGGTCACATGTCCGGATTGATCACGCGTATCAAGCAGTTCACCCGTACTCCCCAGGGACAGCGGGCGATCGCATCGGCCCGGCGCGCCGCCGCCGACCCGCGCAAGCGCGACCAGGCGCGCAAGCTCTTCGGGCGGCTGCGCGGGCGCCAGTGAGGCGGGGGTGAGGGGACGGCCATGGGTATAGCGTGGGGAACGTTGACGCGTTGGGAGCGGGCCCTGGAGCGGTGGCAGAGCGCTCTGCTCTCCAAGGTCCACCGGCAGGAACCGGTCGAGTTGGTCGGCGCGCTGCACGACGAGTGCGACAGCCACGCCGTGGTGTGCAGCCAGGCCCGCGTGGTCGTCCCGAACGCCTACGCGGTGGAGCTGGACACGGTGGTGTACGCGGAGTTGGTACGCCACGGCTGCGCCGACGTGGGAGAGGTGCTGACGGACGACCTCGTACGCCATGGGCGGCGCCAGGGGTATGAGTGGGCGGGGCCGTTGACCATACGCATCACAGCGACTTCGCTTCCTCCCGGCGATCCCTACCGGGTGTACAGCACCCCCATGCCCCATGTACGCGCCGATGCCTTCCCGACGGAGGGCTGAAACACGGCCGTCGGACGGTGTGACGAGCAGGGCGTCAACCGACTCGGCACGACGGACATACCCGCGTTCATGGACCTTCATCGATGCGAGCGTGCCGTTCCTGGAAGCAGCGACGCGCCAGCGCCGGCGCCCCGGGGGAAGGGCCGGTTCCCCCGGGGCCGGGTTGCCTCAGTGCCAGCGGCTGACTTCCACGTTCTCCATCACCCCGAGGGCGTCCGGGACGAGGATCGCGGCGGAGTAGTAGGCGGTGACCAGGTAGGAGATGATCGCCTGCTCGTCGATGCCCATGAAGCGGACGGACAGGCTGGGTTCGATCTCGTCCGGGATGCCGCTCTGCTGGAGCCCGATGACACCCTGCTCGTCCTCGCCGGTACGCATGCACAGGATCGAGGTCGTCCGGGCGTCGCTGACCGGGATCTTGTTGCACGGGAAGATCGGGACACCGCGCCAGGTGGGGATGCGGTGGCCATTGACGTCCATGGACTCCGGCACCAGACCCCGCTTGTTGCACTCGCGGCCGAACGCGGCGATCGCGCGCGGGTGGGCCAGGAAGAGCTTGCTGCCCCGGCGCCGGGAGAGCAGTTCGTCCATGTCGTCCGGGCTCGGCACCCCCTCGTGGGGCTGGATGCGCTGCCCGTAGTCGCAGTTGGCGAGCAACCCGAACTCGCGGTTGTTGACGAGCTCGTCCTCCTGGCGCTCGCGCAGCGCCTCCACCGTGAGCCGCAACTGCTGCTCGGTCTGGTTCATCGGGTGGTTGTAGAGGTCCGAGACCCGGCTGTGGACCTTCAACACCGTCTGCGCGACGGAGAGTTCGTACTCACGCGGCGCGCCCTCGTAGTCCACGTACGTGTGCGGGATCACCGACTCGCCGACATGGCCGGCCGACAGGTCGATGGCCGCCTCGCCGTACTTGTTGGTGCGCTGCTGCGGGACGACCGCCGCACCGTCGAGGTGCGCGCGCAGCGTCTCGGCACGCTCGGCGAGGTTGTCGACGTCTGCCCGGGACAGCGTCAGGACCGTACAGGGAGTGGCCGTCCTGAACGAGTTCTCCCACACCTGGGGCTGCCCGGTCAGGGCGGCTTCACCGAAGTAGGCGCCGTCCGCGAGGGCTCCCAGCACCGTCTCATCGCCGTAGGGGCCCCTGCCGACCTTCTGTACGCGGCCGTGGGCCAGCAGGAAGACCATGTCCTGCGGATCCCCGGCCGTGGCCAGGACCGTGCCCGCCGGGTACTCGCGCTGCTCGCAGCGGCTCGCCAGCTCGTGCAGCACACCGTCGTCCGCGTAGTCGCGCAGCGCGGGCAGCTCCCCGAGCTCCGCCGGGATGACCTCGGTGCGGTCGCCGGTCTGGACGAAGGTGACACGGCCGTCCCCCACCTCGAAGGCAAGCCGCCGGTTCACCCGGTACGTGCCGCCCTGCACCTGCACCCACGGCAGCATCCGCAGCAGCCACCGGGAGCTGATCTCCTGCATCTGCGGCACGGACTTGGTGGTGGTCGCCAGCTTGCGCGCGGCCGCCGTACCAAGGCTCTGTTGACGGGGAAGCCCTCCGGCCCGCACTTCCTGGTCGGAATCAACTGACATGATAAAACCCTCCGCTGACATACGGGATCTGCCGCCACCAGAATCCGCCCGGATCACCATTCGTGTCACCACACCGGAGGGTGAATGAATTTCCTTTCTCACGCCTGAGCGACGAGGACTTTAACCCCTCGCTCGGAGGTACGAACGAAAGCCCGGGATTTCTCACCGAAGTGCCGGTAGTACATACGGATGGAGCATCCTTCCATATGGATTGAGCATTCTTCAGTCAGCGGTATTTCCTCTCTTTCAGGCGTTTCCATTAACCTTATGAGCCGCTGCAATGAGGGCCGTCGACTTCTTGGCGGTCGCGGGCGGCCTGCCGGACGGCGCCGCGCCGCCGGGCGCGCGTCGACGATCGGCCATCAGGGCGACATCGAGCAGGAAATACGATCAGCCCGGCATGCCTACAGCCCCGGCGGGCGCTCCGCGGTGACCATCCCTGTGACAGCGGTCGCCGAGGAAGGGGTGCCGGGATGAGGCTGCGCCGCACACATCCGGCAGGCCGAAGCATGGCGTTCGTCGCCGTCTGCACCTTCGCCGCCGCGCTGCTCGGCACGCTGACAGCTCACGCGCCGACGGCCCGCGCCGGCGGAGTCGGTGAGCACGGCCTTCAGCTGACGGTCACCGTGAACACCCGCCCGGGACTGGGCGCGCTCCAGCCCGGCATCCGGGTGGGAGCGCCCGTGGTCAAGGTCTACCGGCTGACCAACCGCAGCGGGGCCGACCTGTCCTCCGTACGCCTCGCCGACCCGGACGTGCCGCCCTCCACCATCGACTGCGGCGGCTCCGCCCAGCCGGGTCACCTGCGGGCCCTGTCGAGCACCGTCTGCACGGCCCGGTTTCCCGCCGTGCCCGGCCTCCACATCGGATGGACCGTAGCCAGCGGCACCGTCCCCTCCCTGGCGATGGGAATGAAGGCTTCGGCGCGCAGCGGCTATACGGGAGTGGGCGGGAGGCTTTCGCTGGCCGAGAGCTCCCGGCTCACCAGTTTCACCGAGGCCGAGGTGCGTTACGTCCTGACCAACCCCGGCAACAGGGCGGTGTACGACATCCAGTTGACCGATCCCGTGCTGGCGCCGGGCCGTATCGACTGCGGCGGCCGGGCCGGCGTTCCCGAGCTCTCGCCGGGCATGACCGTGACGTGTACGGCGCAGGTCGGCCGGCCCCCGGGTACGTACCACAGCGCGGGCACGGCCGGCGGCAGCGACTGGACGGTCACCCTCGGTCCGGCAGGGGGCGATGAGGGGCCGCCGGTCCTCACCGCTCACGCCGACACCTCCTTCACCCTTCTCCCTCCCCCGGCCATGCCCCCGCCGCTCCTACCGGGCCCGCAGGCTTCCGGCCCGCGGGTTCCCGGTTCGGTGTCTCCCCGGCCTCGCGGTGCCCCCTCAGCACAGCGGTCGCCCACCGTGCCGGGTGCGGCGAGACCTGCCGCGCCGGCCGTGCCCGCCGTGCCCTTCCCCTTCCCCCGCTCCCTGGTGTTGGGGGGTACCGCCACACCGCTGGGGCAGCCGCCCGCGGCACCCGGCGCGCCCGCTCCGGGGGCGCCGCTCGGTGCCGCCGCGCCGCCGTCTCTCTTCACCGCGCCCCTGACCGCTCCCGGCCCTGTGCCACCTCCCGGCGCACTGGCACCTGCGGTACCCCCGGTGCCCCTGGCGCCGCCCGGCATCGCCGCAGTACCGCCTGGCCCTGGGGCGCCGCCCGGAGTTCCCCCGGCACCGCCCGCGGCACCGCCGGACCTCCCCGGAGCACCCCCCGGAGCCGCGGCCGTACCGCCCGCGATCCCTGCCGTACCGCCTGCGGCCCCCGCTGTCCCACCAGGGCCCGGTGGGGGTGTCGTCGGCGCCGCGCCCGTGCAGCCTCCGGCTCCGGTCGCGCCTCCCCAACCCCCGCCGCCCCGGCCGCCCCAGCCGCCCCGTGGCGGCGTACAACAACTGGCGATCCCCCCGAAGCTGCCGCGCGGCAGCAAGGAATCCCCGGACATGTCCATGGTGGTCGTCCTGTTGCTCCTCCTCGTTCCCGGCGCGCTCGCGGCTGCGCTGCTGGGCTCACGCCGCCCGTGATCCAAGGGGAATTCCGTGCCGAACACCTTGCAGAGCCTCGCCGTCGTCGTGGGAGCGGCCATGGTCGCCGCCGCGGTGGTCGTCGTCAAAGGCCGCCTCTTTCCACCGGACCCCGACGAGGAGCCGCGCGAGGACGTCGCCGAGTACATCTCGATGATGGTCGGCGTCCTCTACGCGCTCGTACTGGGGCTCGCCCTCGTGTCCGTGTGGGAGACCAGCAGCAGTGCCTCCTCCCACGTGCAGGCCGAATCCAGCGCGCTGCACGAGACGTACCTGCTCGCCGAGGCCCTGCCCCCGGCCGAGCGCGCGCAGGTGCGCGCCGCCTCCCAGCAGTACGCGCATCAGGTCGTCACCACCGAGTGGCCGCGCATGACAGCAGGCGAGAGCCTCGGCCCCGAGGGCTGGAGAACGCTGGAGCAGCTGCGCGCGGCGAGCCGGCTCCCGGCCACGGCCACGCCCGCCCAGCAGCTCGCCCTCCAGGAGATCCTGTCGCAACTGGGCACCCTCGACGAGGCACGGCGCGGGCGAGAAGGCGATGCACAGAGCAGCCTCTCCCCCGTTCTGTGGCTCGGCCTGATCATGGGCGGGGTGTTGACCGTCGCCTTCATGTTCATCTTCGGCATCCGCCGCAGCCTGACGCACATCGTGATGGTCATGGGCCTGGCCGGATTGATCACGTTTCTGGTGCTGCTCATCCGCGAACTCGACGCCCCGTTCGGCGACATCCTCGGCACCGACCCCTCCGCCTTCACGCGCTACTTCCCGGCGTGACGGCACGCGGTGTTCTCCACCGCGGCCGGGACGAGGAGATGCTCGGGCGCCCTTTCCTCGCCCGGTGGAGCCGGCAGGGCTGCTCGGCGGCCTGTGCGGGGCCGTCAGCCGATCCCGGTGATCATTGATCCCAGCGACAGCAGCAACGCCCCCAGTGCACCCACCGCACCGTAACGGCGCACCTCGATCCGCGTATCCAGTCGACGGACGTACCGCAAGGTGGCGGCGGCGAACGCCAGGCCGCCAACGATGAACCACGGCCCCCACAGGCAGAGATACCAGAGAGTCAGCCCGGCCAGGTCAGGCGCGACCGAGCGGATCCCGGCCTCGACCAGCACACCATGAACGAGGAAGAGACAACCGTGCCAGACGAGCAGCACCGCCGCGCCGCCGCCGCAGAACACCAGGAGACGGCCGACCCGTCTGCCGCGCCTCTGTGCGAGGCCGATACCGATGAGGGCTCCGAAGACCTTCAGAAGACCCGTCACCCACAAGACGGCCACGAACCACGCCACGCGCTCATCGGCGAGTTTCACCAGGGACGGTGACACCGTCGTACGCGCTCCGAAGGTCGTTCCCGTAGCCCAGACGAAACTGGGTACCGCGAACAGGAGCCCCCATGCCGCCGCAGCGAACCCCGGCCAAACGCCCGGGTGTAGCCGGGGTGCCCGGGCCGGGGCCGGGTGTGGTTCGTCGCCAACAGAGAGCTTGATCGTCACGACTCCATCCTGGCAGCGCCATACGCACGCGATGTCATCCGCGCTGACGATCGGCCTCCCCCATACGGGCTACCTCGCGACGGATCTCCCCAGGCACGGCCGTCGTTCCCTCCAGGGGTCAGGGCACCAGATTGACGGTGTAGTTCGTGAACCCATTGACGTCGAACTCGCGGAAACCCTCGTTTCGAGTGGGTGGGTCGCACCGGTTGAGGCACCACTCGAAGGCGGTGTTCGTGACACAGGTGACGACGGGCCCTGCCCATACCGCGCCATCGGCGGCCTCGGCGTGGAAGTACCAGAAGCGGTTGACGGCCGACACGTTCGCGCCGTCCACGGCCACCGTGGCACCCGGCCCGATGTTCCACCAGCCGCGCTTCAGCCAGCCCTCCGGGCAGTTCGGGAAGCGCTTGATGTAGCTCACCGACACGAGCGTGCTGTAGCTGTTGCGGAAGAACAGCGTCATCGGATCTCCCCCTTCAGCTCTCGGTCGGAGTGAGCCGGAAGCTCGGGCCCGCGCTCTCCGACAGCGCGTGCTCCTCGGTCAGCAAGAGGCCCGGCCGGTGGCGGGCCACCCCCTCCGCCTCCACTTCCACGGCCTCCTCGGCCGCGACGGGCGCGGCGGTCGCCCGGTCGGCGCTCGCGACCTCCGCGTCCAGATCCGTGGGGGCCGCCACGCCCGTGTCATCCTCGGGTTGTTCACTCATGCTTCCCCTCCTGCGCTCCATGCCGGGGCCGGTGGACCGGCGTCGACATACCAACAAGCTGGACACTTAGCGTAAACAGCCAACTTCGTTGAGTGACAGGGCGTGCGAGGGCGCGGACGTCGCACATATCGCGACGGGCGAGCGCCATCCGTACGGGAAGCCAACGCGCCCCGCCCCCAGTGGGGCGGGGCGCGACTGACGTGACCGGCGGTACGGGGTGCGCCGGCGATCCCCAGGTCGCGCCGCGAGGACATATGGAAGGCATCAGGACGCCACCCCCTCAATGTTGACTACGAGAGCGACGTGGCTCTTCGGTTGTGTCCGCCGCAGTAGTACCGTGCGCCTGTTTCCTTCGACACCGCACCAGGCTGCCCGCGCGCTCGGCACAGGAGCTACGGCAGCCCAAGGGGGTCTGCCATGAAGCCGGGAACCGACAGAGCCACCCGGCATGCCCAGCCCGGCGTGATCGCCGCTGGCGCGGCGCCCGCGACCGGCCGTCCCGGATTCGACAGACGCCGCCACGACGCGCTGCCCGACGGTATCTGGGCCCTTCGTACTCCCGTGTCTCCCGCCACCGACCTGGCGAGCGCCGCCGACCTGGCGAACAGCCACGTCGTGGCGTGGGCACGCGGGCACGGGCTGGTGCGGTCCGACGCCGCCGAGGACCGCCTCGCCTCCGTGCGCCTGGGGGATTTCGCGGCGCGCGTCCATCCGACGGCCTCGGTCGACGACCTGCTGCTCACCACCGACTGGATCGCCTGGCTGGACTTCCTCGACGACCAGAACGACGACCGTCGCAGCGCCCTGGACCCGCAGCGGTTCGAGGCCTTCCTGGCAGGCGTCGCCGACGTGGTGTCCACCGGTTCCGGCCGCGCGGCCACCGGGCCGATCGGTGACGCGTTGGCCGACCTGTGGGCCCGGACCCGCGACCGGGCCGGGAGCGGGCTGCGCCGCCGACTGCGTCTGCACGTGCTGGAATACCTCACCGGCAACCTGCAACAGGCCGCCTACCGCCGGCTTGGCGACCTCTGCGACCTGACCGAGTACGGAGTACTGCGCCGGGCGGCCGGGGGGATCCTGGTGACGTTCGATCTCATCGAGATCGTGGGCGCTGCCGAACTGGCGCCCTCGGTGTACTTCAGCCGCACCTACCAGCGGCTGCTGACGGCCGCCGCCGACGTCGTGTGCTGGACGAACGACGTCCTCACCGTCGAGAAGGAGACCGCCGCGGGAGACCTGCTCAACCTGGTCACCGTGCTCCAGCGGACGCGCACCCGCACCCGGACGCGCAACGAGGCCCTTGCGCGAGCCCGGGCCCTCCTCACCCGCCGCCTCGACGACTTTCACCGGGCTGAAGAGGATCTGCCGGGACTGTGCGCGGCGCTGGAGTTGGACCGTACGCAACAGCAGGCGCTGGCCGCGTGTGTCGGCCTGTTGCGGGCGTGGATGCGTGGCCACGCCGACTGGGGCATGTCGACGAGCCGCTATGCCTGTCCGCCCGCCGACCCCGGGTATCTGGAAGAGCTCATCCCCGGTTCCGCGCACACCGGGCCGGCCTTGGACACATGATCTCCCGGCGCCCCGCGCCGCGCGGGCGTCGGCGCCGGGGCCTGATGACTGGAGGATGAACATGGCGAACCCAGCGGGCATACGGTTCCCCGGGCAGGCGGTGGTCATCGGAGCGGGGATCGGGGGCCTGACCGCCGCGCGGGTACTCGCCGACCACTTCGAGCGTGTCGTCCTCCTGGAGTCGGGCGTGCTCCCGGCCGTGGCAGGGCCACGCGACGGCGTCCCGCAGGCGCGGCACGTGCACGGGTTGCTGGCGCGGGGTGCGAAGCAGTTGGAGGTGCTGTTCCCGGGTCTCCAGGCCGAGTTGATCGCGGCGGGAGCGCCGCTGTTCGACCACGGTCTGTTCGCCTCGACGACGGTGTTCGCCGGTCTCGTGCCCCGCGCGCGGACAGGTGTACGGGCCCATGGCTTCTCGCGGGACCTGCTGGAGTGGTCGCTGCGCCAACGGGTGGCACAGCATCCGCAGGTCACGCTTCGCGACCGCTCCCCCGTCACGGGGCTGCGCTGGAGCCCGGACGCGAGCCAGGTGGTCGGTGTCCGGCTGGCGGACGACGAGATACTGGACGCCTCGTTGGTGGTGGATGCCTCGGGCCGGTTCTCGAAGCTGCCGCAGTGGCTGGTGGATGCGGGGTATCCGCGGCCGGCGGTGAAGGTCGTCGACGCGGGGCTGGCGTACGCGACCATGGCCTTCGACGCCCCCAGCCAGGACTTCGAAGCCCTGCAACACATGAACAGCGCCCCGGACCTGACCCGGGGCGCCTTCGTCCTGCGCATCGAGGGCGGACGCTGGCTCGCGACCGTCTTCGGGGCTCTCGGCGACCACCCGCCCACCGACGAGACGGGCTGGCGGGAGTTCGCCGCGCAGCTGGGCAACCCCGACCTCGACAAGCTCCTCGCGTCCGCGACGCCCGTGAAAGAGGCCGGCGTCCATGGGTTCAAGCGCACCGAGAACCGTCGCCACGCGTACACGGCGATGCGGCGGTGGCCCCGGCGGCTGGTGGCGATCGGCGACTCGGTGGCAGCCTTTGACCCGGTGTTCGGGCAGGGCATGACCGTATCGGTGCTCCAGGCCCAGGCCTTGGGCGAGACCCTGGCGGGCGCGGACGACCTGGACGCGGTCGCGCGCCGGGCCCAGCGCCGGGTCGCCGCGATCGTACGGACTCCCTGGCTGATGTCCGTCAGCGAAGACCTGGCGTGGCACCACTACCGCGAGCGCGGCTCGCTGCCGCTGTGGCTGCGACCCGCGCTCTGGTACAAACGGCGGCTCCTGCGCCTGGCGGTCGTCGACGCGGAGGTGTACCGCGAGTTCCTGAGCGTTTATCACATGCTCAAGCCACCGACCGCACTCGTCGGCCCGAGGACGCTGGCCAAGGTCCTCTTCAAGGTCCGAGGCCCCGGACAGGGTGAACCCGCGGCGCGGCGCGGCGGCCCCCGGTAGAGCCAGCAAGCAGCCAGGAGCCAACGGCAGAAGCGAAGGGCGGTCGAACATGTCGCAAACTCAGCAGATCAGGTTAGGTGCCTGGGCCGGAATCGCGAACCTCCTGCTCTCCCTGGCCGTCCTGCTCACCACCCGGGACTCCTGGAAGTTCTGGCCGGTCCGCGGTGACTCCGACGCGGAGTACGCGGCCTGGTTCGACCAGCACTCGGCGGGAGCGTTCGCCCAGACCTTCTCCACGAACATCGGCGCGCTCCTGGGCATCTGGTTCGCCTTCTCCCTCACCCGGGCCCTCCGGCTGCCCCATGACTCCCTGCTGTCCTTCGTCATCCGCACGTCGGCCACCGTCATCGTGGCCGGCATGCTCGTCGTGAACGCGATGTTCAGCGTGACGAGCACCCCGCAGCTCATCGACGACCCCCGGTCGTGGCCGCTGCTCCGGGCCTTCACCGAAGCGTGCCTGCACACCTTCTACGGACTGCTCACCGTCTTCGCGCTCTTCCTCCTGGCGGCGGCTGCCGCGATCCACCGGAGCCGGGAACTCCCGGCCTGGACAGGGTGGACGGCGTTCGCGGCAGGCCTCATCACCCTCTCGGGAAGCGCGATCTCCCTCGTACGCGCCGGATGGCTGGCCCCGTTGTCCCTGCCCTCGGTCACGCCGTTCTTCCTCTTCTGGCTGTGGGTGGCGGCCGTCAGCGTGGTCATGCTGCGCCTGCCCGCGCGAGAGGCGCGCGAGCGAGGTGGAGAGGCCGGGGACAGCGAGCGCTGAGCCTCCCCCGCGCTTTCCCCGATAGGGAAACCCCTCGCACCGCGCGCAGTGCCTGGCAGCCGTGCCCGCCCGTTCCGGACACTCATGCGTCGGCGCCTCTCCCCCAAGAGCCGTGCCGACAGCGCACCCGCAGGCCGTGCCTCCCCGAAACGACCTGCCCAGCACCGGCGGACGCGCCCGCGCGTGACCCGCCCACCTGCACGAAGTGAAAGGAACCCCCACTTCCATGGCCATACGAAGAGCCGCGAGATTACTGACGGTCACGCTGGCCTGCGTGTCCGCGTCCGCCATCGCCCTGCCCGCCGCCACGGCGGCTCCCGTGTCGTCCCCGGGGCCCGCGCGGGCCGGGACCGGGGCGTTCAGCGCGGCCGGTTACACGGCTGATCCGGCGCCCGCCGTCCGCAGCCGTGTCGTGGAGGCCGCGCGGAAGGCGCTCGCGGCTCACTCCAAGGACGCCCACAAGGCGGACGGCGACGCGTTCTCGGTGCGCAACCTGGTGGTCGACCGGGACGGGGCGGCATCCGTCCGTTTCGACCGTACGTACAAGGGGCTGCCGACCTACGGCGGCGACGTCGTCGTGCGTCTGGAGAAGGACGGCACCTACCGGTCGCTGGCGACCGGATCGCGGGCTACGGGGGCGGTCTCCACCGAGCCCCGGCTGGCCGCGTCCCGCGCCGCGCAGGTGGCGAAGGAGGCGTTCCGCGGCCGCGTCGACTCGGTCTCCGCCTCGCATCTCGCGGTGCGGATGAAGGGCACCGACGCCGCCCTGGTCTGGGAGACCGTGGTCGCGGGTGTGCGCCCGGACCAGACGCCGAGCCGACTGCACGTCCTCGTGGACGCCCGTACGGGCAAGGTCGTACGGACCAGCGACGAGGTGAGTACGTTCGCCGCAGAGGGGGCGGCGCACGCCACGGCTGCGGCAGCGGCGCCGAGGACCGGCGCCGCTGCCCCCGCGGTCGCGGGAACGGGCGCGACGATCTACAGCGGCAGGGTCTCGATCGACGTCACCCAGAGCGGCAGTGGCTACTCGATGCAGGACCCCTCGCACGGCAACGGCTACACGACCAACCTCAACCACGCCACCAGCGGGACGGGTTCGGTCTTCACCAGCTCCAGCGGAACCTTCGGCAACGGCTCCACCGGCGACCCGGCGTCCGCCGGCGCGGACGCGCACTACGGGGCGGCACAGACGTACGACTACTACAAGAACGTGCAGGGCCGCAGCGGTATCTTCGGCGACGGCCGGGGGGTGCCCTCGCGTACGCACTACGGCAACGCGTATGTGAACGCCTTCTGGGACGGGTCCCAGATGACATACGGCGACGGCCAGTCCAACGCGCGTCCGCTGGTCGAACTCGACGTCGCGGGGCACGAGATGAGCCACGGCGTCAGCGGCGCGCTCACCGGGTGGGACGAGACCGGTGAGACCGGCGGTATGAACGAGGGCACCAGCGACATCTTCGGCACGATGGTCGAGTTCTACGCCAACAACCCGGTGGACAAGCCCGACTACACCATGGGCGAGCTCATCAACATCAACGGCGACAACCGGCCGCTGCGCTATATGTACAACCCGTCGCTCGACGGCCGGTCCCCCAACTGCTGGGACAGCAACAACGGCAGCCTCGACCCGCACTTCTCGATGGGCCCGCTGAACCACTGGTTCTTCCTCACGGCCGTCGGCAGCGGCGACCACGGCTACGGCAACAGCCCCACCTGCAACAACTCCACGATCACCGGACTCGGCAACGACAAGGCCGCCAAGATCTGGTACAAGGCGCTGGCCTCCTACGCCAACAGCAGCGAGAACTACCACCAGGCACGTATCGACTCGCTGAAGGCCGCCGCCGACCTGTACGGCACGCACTGCGCCGAGTACAACACCGTCGACGCGGCCTGGGCCGCGGTCAGCGTCACCGGCGCGGACCCCGTCCCGGGCAGCTGCAACAGCCAGCCGGGCTCGCCCTCGGTGACCAACCCGGGCAACCAGAGCGGCGCGGTCGGCACCGCCGTCTCCTTGCAGATCCGGGCCACCGACCCGGGAGGCAAGGCACTCACCTACAGCGCGAGCGGTCTGCCCGCCGGGCTGTCGATCGGCTCCTCCACCGGCCTGATCACCGGCACTCCGACCGCCGCCGGCACCTCGTCGGTGACCGTCACCGCCAAGAACACCGACAACGCCACCGGCACGACCTCCTTCACCTGGACCATCACCGACGGCGGCCCGCCGCAGGGCTGCGGCAACCTGCCGGCCTGGAGCGCGAGCACCAGTTACGTCCCCGGCGACGAGGTCGCGCACAACGGCCACAAGTGGTCCTCGCAGTGGTACTCGACCGGCGCCGAACCGGGCGCGCCCGGCTCCTGGGCCGTCTGGAAGGACGGCGGCGCCTGCTGAATCACGCTCGTTGAGCGTCCTCAACACCCGTACGTGATCGGGCCGTTGGTCTTGCGACCGGCGGCCCGGTCCGCGTGCGGGCGAGCGCCCGGTAGCGTGGGGATTGGTCTTGACCTTTCCCCAGGAGCGGTCCTACATTCGGCGCGGCGCAATGAATGGCAGGTTCATGATCGCTGACTGAGGCATGAACTCTGCGGGCTGGACCATGACCTCCGCGGCATGGCCAAGGATGTGTCCGGAAGGGCTTGCGATGACCGAGCCGATCACCCTGCCGACAGACGGCCCGGCCCATCCTCGGCCGCCAGCCGTCGAGCGGGATGCCCTGTGCGACACCGTACGGGCCCATCTGCTGCGCGCGGGAGGCGTCCTGCTCACCGGCCCGGCGGGCATCGGCAAGACCACGGTGGCCTCCGAGCTGGCCGCACAGCTGCGCTCGCGCGGCCACCGGGTGCTGCGCTGTTCACCCTCCCCCGCCGAGCGCGACAGCCCCTTCCTCGGGCTCATCGACCTGCTGGTCGGCGTCGGCGAGGACACTCTCGCGGCGCTGGCCGCCCACGAACGGACCGTGCTGGAAACCACCCTGCTGCGCAGCCCGCAGGCCTGGGCAGCCGACCCTCTCGCGCCGACCGGCCCGCTCGGTGGGCGCGACGCGCTCGTCCTGCGGATCGCCGTCCGCAAGGTCCTTTCCGTGCTCGGCGCCGCCGCCCCACTGCTGCTGGTCATCGACGACGCGCAGTGGCTCGACCGGGCCACCGCGGACATCCTCAAGTACGCAGCCCGTCGCGCCGACGCCGACTTGTGGGTGCTCGTCACCGCGCGCACGGGCTCCTCGGGCGACGACGGGGGCCCCGCCGACCGCTCGGCGGGCGCGCAGGAGCTCTGTCCGCAGCCGGTCCGCCGGCTGCCCGTACCGCCCATGACCGCCCACGAGATCGCCGAGCTGTTGGAGCGGCACGACCAGCCCAGCTGGCCCCGCCCGCTCGTCGCCCGCCTGCACCGGGCAAGCGGCGGCAACCCCCGCACCGCGCTGGAGCTCAGCTCCGCTCTGGACGAGCGCGCCCGCAGGCACGAACTGCCCGGCTCCGCCGACCCGCTCCCCGTCCCCGAATCCCTGCGCCGGCCGATCCTCGACCGCGTCGACGCCCTGCCCGCCGGTGCCCGCCGGACGCTGGTCGTCGCGGCCGCCGCCGCGCGTCCCACCGTGGAGCTGCTGCGACGCGCGGGCCGCCACGACGCCGCGGCCGACCTCGACACCTGCCTGCGGCACGGCATCCTCGACGTCCTGCCGGGCACGGACCACGGCGTCATCCGCTTCCTGGATCCGCTGACGCCGATGGTGCTCCAGAGCGAAACCCCCTACGCCCACCAGATGGCCGCACACCGTGCCCTGGCCGACGCCTCCGAGGACCCCGTCGAGCGCGCCCACCACCTCGCGCGGCTCACAGCGGGCCCCGACCCGGCCGTGGCGGCCCGGCTCACCGCCGCCGCCTCGGCGGCTCGCCGTCGCGGCGCTCCCAGGACGGCGGCGCGACTGGGCCGCCTGGCCGCCGAGTACACCCCCGCCGGGCAGGCGCACGCCGACATAGCCCGCAGGCTGACGGCCGCCGAGGACGCCATCGAGGCCGCGGACCTCGACTTCGCCCGGCAGTTGGCGCACGAGGTGCTGGGCGAGGCGCGGCGGCCGGCTGAGCGGGTGCGGGCCTGGAACGTGGTCATCGACTCCTGCGGCCAGGCGATGGCCGAGATCGCGGACGTCTTTCCGGAGGCGGTACGCGACGCCGGTGGCGACCCCGTGCTGCTGGCCCCGCTGCACTACCGGATGAGCTGGCGCGAGTGGATGGTCGGTGGCTCCGCGCCCCGGGCCCACACCCACGCCGTGCGCGCCGCCCAGCTCGCGGCGCGCACCGGCGACCGGCGCACCGAGCTCATGGCGCTCACCCAGCAGGCGGCCCTGGAGCTCTTCCTGGGACTCCCACAGGCCGAGGTGACCCTGGCCGCCGCACTCGCCGCGCCGCACGACGTCCACGCCATGATCCACCACAACGGGCCCCTGTACCTCAAACACCGCTTCCACCTGGTGCACGACGAACTGGACGAGGCCAGGGCCGAACTGCGCACCCTCGTCTACCGGCTGCGCCAGCGCGGCTCGGCCGACAGCCTCAGCCAGTGCCTCATCGGCCTGGCGCAGGTCGAGATCCAGCGCGGGCGCTGCCGCCCGGCCCTGACCATCGCCCGGCAGAGCCTGCGTATCACCGAGGAGTCGGGGCTGAGCCAGGGGCCCGCCTGGTACGCGGTGTCGCTCGCCGAGACGGCGGGCGGCAGCCTCAGCCAGGCGCTCTCCGCGGCGGAGACGGCCCGCCGCCACAGCGAGGACGACGACGACCGGCTCTTCCTGCCCCGGGCGCTGCACGCCGAGGGAAGGATCAGGCTGTTCAGCGGTCAGTACGGGCAGGCCGTCGAACTCCTGCGGCGTACCGCCGCGTTGGAGAGCGCGCAGGGCCAGCGGGACCCGGCGACCCGGCGGTGGCACGCGGACCTGGCGGAGGCCCTGGCGGCCTGCGGCGCGCCGGACGAGGCGGAAGCCGTAGTCACCCGGGCCCGCCGCCAGGCCGAGCGGCTCGGCCGGCCCGGGGTCCTGGCCACGCTCGACAGGGCGGCTGCGACGGTCAGCGTGGCCCGGGGTGAACTCGGCGACGGGGCAAGAGGGTTGGAGCACGCCGCAGCGCGGCTACGGGCCACCGGATACCCCCTGGAGGAGGCGCGCACCCAGGTGACCCTGGGCCGGGTGCGGCGTCTCCTCGGCGACGAAGCCGCCGCCCGCGCCGCTTTCGCGGGCGCGCTGCGGATCTTCACCAAGTCCGGCGCCCGCTCCTGGGTCTCCCTGACCCGCGCCGAACGCGACCGTACGCCGGACGGCTCGGCCTGCGCCCCCGAGGGAGGGTCCTGGGCCGAACACCTCACGACGACCGAGCGCAGCGTCGTGGCCCGCGTCGCCCAGGGTGCCACCAACCGCGAGATCGCGGCGGGCCTGGTGGTCAGCGTGAAGACCGTGGAAGCGGCCCTCACGCGCGCCTACCGCAAGCTGGGCGCCAAGTCGCGCGTGGAGATCGCGCGCATGGTGCTGACACGGCCTGCGGGGTAGGCCTGGGTGGGGGGTGGCCAGGGGCGGCCCGGCGCGGGTCGTCAGCCGTGCCAGAGCTGGGTCGCACCCCCGTAGCAGTCCCACTGCGTCACCGCGGTGCCGTTGGTGTGACTCCACACGGCGTCCAGACACTTCCCGCTGTCCACGTTCACGACCTCGTACCCGTTGCCCACCGCCCGCAGGGTCCACTTCTGCGTCGCGCCGCCGTAACAGTCCCACTGGTTGACGACCGTGCCGTTGGTGTGACTCCACACCGCGTCCAGGCACTTCCCGCTGTCGGTGTTCACGATCTCCTGGCCGTTCCAGCTCCACTGCTGGGTCGCGCCGCCATAGCAGTCCCACTGGTTCACCGCGGTGCCATTGGTGTGACTCCACACCGCGTCCAGGCACTTGCCGCTGTCCACGTTGACGAAGTAACCCCCGGCGGCCGCGAGGCCGGGGCCGACGGGCTGGGGCCGGGCGCCGGCCGGCGCGGCCGCGACGAGACTGCCGCCGATGAGGGACGCGACCCCGACCGCGAGAGCGGCCATGCGCTTGGTGTGCGTGCGTGCCATGAGGTGGTGCTCCTTCGCTGGTGACCACTGGTGAGGTGGGTACGAGCCCGACCCCGGCCGCGTCCTCGGCCCGAGATCGTTGTGGCATGACCCCATCACCATGGGTCCGGCGGTGCTGACGGGGGAATCCCGAGAACTTGGGGATTGACCGCATCCGCCGCTCGGGAGCCCCGACTTCGCCGGCGAGGCCCGACGTCGCCCCACGCGCGGCCGCGCGGTCGTGCCCCTGGACGAGATCCGCCAGCGGCTTCGCACCCTCAGACCCCTCGAGGAACTGTGGGCGCCGTGGTCTCTGCAACATCATGACCAGGGCTTATTCCAGGAGGAGTCGGGGTGTGAGCAAGCGGTGGGCGGGCATCCGTGCAGCGTACGACTTCGAGGAAGGGACGGCATGGAAATCTCCGGCATCATCACCGCCATCATCATCGGCGCCATCATCGGCGTGCTGGGCCGCCTCGCCCTGCCCGGCCGCCAGCACACCGGCTTCCTGTGGACCATCGCCGTCGGCATCGTCGCCGCCCTGGTCGGCACCGCCATCGCCGCCGGATTCGACGTCGCGGACACCAAGGGCATCGACTGGATCGAACTGGCCATCCAGATCGCCCTCGCCGCGGTCGGTGTCGCCGCCGTGGAACGCCTCAAGGCCCGCTGACCTGCGGGGTGAACGCTCGTGTCGGCCGCCCGGCGAGTAGCTCCGGGCGGCCGACACGTGCGTACCGTGACAACCTCCGCCTACCCCCGCGGGCCTCGGACGACGTCGACCGCGGCCAACTCGTCATGGCCGGGCGGCTCCCAGTCGAGGATCGGGGCGAGCGACTTGAACATGGCCGAGGCGGGAGTCAGGCGGAGCAGTAGGTTGCGTACAGCAGTGGCGGGGGCGGACTGCCACTGGGCGGCGGCGCCGATCCGGTCGGAGCGGCGGGCGATCGACTGCGTACGGGGGCGTCGGTCCCGGTCGTAGGCCGCCAGCGCGGACTCCACGTCGGTATGGGTGTCCAGGAGCGCGGCGAGCGTGACCGCGTCCTCCAGTGCCTGGTTGGCGCCCTGGCCCAGGTTCGGGGACATGGCGTGCGCGGCGTCGCCGAGGAGCACGGCGCGACCGGTGGTGAAACCGGCGAGCGGCGGCAACGTATAGATGTCGTGGCGCAGCACCGCTTCCTCGTCGGCGGCCTCCAGCAGTCGGGGAATGGGGTCGTGCCAGCCGCCGAAGCGGCGGCGCAGCTCGGCGAGTTCGCCGCCGGGAGCGCGTCGGCCCTCGGGTGCGTTGGCGACGCCGAAGAGGTAGGTGCGGCCGTCCGCCAGCGGGGCGATCCCCACGCGCTCGCCCCGCCCCCAGGTCTCTCCTCCGGCCGGAAGTCGCCCGCCCGCGTCGACGACGAGACGCCAGCTGGTGTATCCGGTGTAGCGCGGTGCCGGGGCCTGCGGCCACAGGGAGCGCCGGACGGTGGAGTTGATCCCGTCCGCGGCGACGAGCAGATCGGCCTGTGACACGCCCCCGTCGTGCCGGACCTCGACCCGTCGGCCGTGCAGCGCCACCCCGGTGACCCTGGTGCCGCCGCACAGCGTGCCTGCCGGAAGGGCCGCACGCAGGGTGTCGAAGAGGCGGGCGCGGTGAATCATCACCAACGGGCCGAAGCGGCCGGCCAGTTCCTGGGTGTCGGTGCGCGACAGCCAACGGCCCGCGGTGTCCCGGATGCCCGCCTGCGTCTCGACGAGGGCCTGCCCTCGGACCTCGTCGCCCATGCCCAACGCGTCCAGCGCGCGCAGGCCGTTGGGCCACAGCGACAGCCCCGCCCCCACCTCACCGAAGGCGGCGGCGCGTTCCAGCACCTTGACCTGCCAGCCGCGACGGATCAGCGCGAGGCCGGTGGCCAGTCCGCCGATCCCTCCCCCGACCATGATCGCGGAGCGTTCCCCGGCACCGGGAGCCGCTTTGCTCATCGAAATCCCCCCTCTACATCTGTAGTGGACGCCCTTGACTCTACACTTGTAGAGACGCAAGCGGAGCCCAGGAAGGAAACCAGTGACCCAGACCACACTCCGGCGGCAGCGGCTGGCCGACGCGGCGATCAGCACCCTGGCTGATTCCGGGATGCGCGGACTCACCCACCGCGCGGTGGACCAGGCGGCCGACGTCCCTTTGGGCTCGTGCTCGTACTACTTCCGGACCCGCCAGGACCTCCTGCAAGCCGCCGTCGAGCGCCTGGCCGAACTGGACATCGACGAGATCGACGACCGCCCCGCCCTCATCGGGCCCGCGAGCGTCGCCCAGATCGCCGAGGCCACCGCGGACCTCATCCAGCACTGGACCACCGCCGGACGCGAACGCATGCTCGCCCGCTACGAGCTGGCCCTGGAGGCCCCCCGCCGCCCCGAACTCCGCGCCGCACTCCACAAGGCGGGCAGCCGCCACCGGGCCGTGGCCGCACATCTGCTCGCCTCGGCGGGCGCCCCCGACGCCGCCGCACAGGCCAACGCTTTCGTCGCCCTCCTGGACGGCATACTCCTCAACCAGCTCACCGCCGCGGCCCCCCACCAACTCTCCCCCGAGCAGCTGCGCCACAGCGTCCTCACCCTGATCCACACCTGCACCACACCGGCTGGACCGGGGGCGGAACGCCGGTCAGCGTGAATAGTCCGCGAGCGTGAGCAACAGGTGGGCCGACTCGGTGCGTACGTGGTCGGAGTGGGCGCCTGCCGGGTTGAGACGGCGGCCCCGTACGTACACGTCGGAGGCGTCGACGTTGACGAAGCGGTGGTCGAGCGCGGCGAGCGGGTACCGCTCGTCGAGCGGCAGCAGTCGCGTGGTGGACAGGGGGGCTGGTGCCGGGCCGATCCCGGAGTGCCCGATGCCGGGCTGCCGCTCGGCTCGCAGGTGCCAGAAGCCCGTCGCGCGGTCGTGACGGGAGTACGTGGCCACGACCGGGCCCCGCAGAGGAGCCCCCTCGTGTGCCTCACTCGGCAGGAGGTGGGGGAACAGCGAGAGGAACGCGTCACGCCGTGCGGCCATCTGGAACAGCAGCATGCTGTCCGCGGTGAACGGGCGGGTGGACGGGTGGGCGGCCGCGCCCCAGCCGAGGGTGTCGTCGAGGCGGGCGTCGGCCGCCCACTGCACCGCCTCGCACAGGAAGCGGCAGCCGAAGGAGTGGCCGACGAGGTGCAGATACTGTCCGTCCCGATTGGCCATCACCGGGGCGGCCCGGGGGTCGGCGCGCTCGGTGTCCAGATAGCCGAGCAGCCGGCCGAGGATGTGGGCGGCGTGTCCCTTTCCGTCGCGGGCACCCATGGCGTGCGCCCGGTCCCGGATGCGGCGGTAGCCGGCAGGGGTGACCGGGCTGGAGGACGGCCAGCGCACCACGACACACCACGGGCGGAAGCCCTCGGCGGCGAGACCGGGGTAACGGCCCGGCGCCGCTGTCAGGTTGCTCCGTGCCATGGTCAACAGCCGTGTGGCGGTGCGCTGGGCGGCCTTGGGGGAGGTCTGCCAGCCGTGCACGTAGACGAGGATGTCGGTTGCCCAAGCGGGCGGGGCCAGGCGCTCGGCGAAGTAGTCGCGCAGCCATGGCCCGGCCACCGGCTCCCCCGACTCCGCGTCGAGCAGCCACCCCGTCTCGTCCAGGTCCACGGTCGCCACCACGGCGCTGTCGCTCATGCCCCGCCTCCGGGTGCCCGGTCCAGCCGCGCGTCCATGCCGCTGTACAGCCCGTAGGCGAGCCCCAGCGGGTTGCGGTACCGGGCGGCGAAGTGCCGGGCCAGGTCGTTGGTGATGCGGCCGGCGGTCGCCGTGCCACGCAGGTACCGCGTGACGAATGCGAGCGCGTACTCGGCGGCGAACGCCTGCGGCATCGCGATGTGCGGGCCGAGCACGCCCTCGGCGCCGTGGTCGATGAGCATCCGCCCGAGGAACGCCCGGTCGGCGTTGGCCGCGGCGACACCGGTGTGACAGGCGTTGAGCAGCACGAGCGGCCGGAAGCGGCTGTGCCGGTGGGCCGCCCGCAGCTCACGGACGCTGTACCCGTCGAACGGCGTGCCGTCCGTGAGCCGGATGGCCAGGATGGGCGGCTCGGGCTCGTTGGGTATGAAGTCGCCGTGGCACCAGAAGTACGTCAGCTGCTCGTCCAGATCAGGACGTGCGAAGTCCCGGACCAACTCGTCGTACGTCGTACGCACCGTGCACTGTGTGCCCTCGGCCAGCACCGACGCCACCTCCTTCGCCCGGGTCGCCCGGCCCACGCCGGGGTCGTGGTTCAGGCTGACGGTGGGGCGCGGGGGTGCCGTACGGGCCGGACCGAGCCACGCGTAGGCCGCCCCGGTGTGCTCGATCTGGTGCCGGTGGCCGAGGAACCGCGCGAACAGGCCGTCCAACTCCGCTGTGGATGGCGTGGCTTCCCCGCTGGTGCACAGCATCGGCCAGGGCAGTTGCAGATCGGAGTCGAACCGCACCCGGAGCCCTTCCTGGGACAGCGCTGAGCGCAGATAGGAGCGGAACATCTCGGTCTGTACGTCGTCGCCGCCCAGCAGCGTGTCGAAAAGCAGGGATTCCCCGGCCCGGGCCAGATCGGCGACCCGCCCGCACAGATGTTCCTCCGATTCGGCGCTGAGGTCGGCGGCGGTGGCGTACGGGCGGTGCCGGCCCGGAAGATCGCGTCCCTGGGAGTCGACCGGCTGGAAGTCGACGAACCTCCTCTGCCAGTGGGCGCGGAGCCGTGCCGCGGCACTGTGGACGTCCTCGGGCCGCACGCTCAGATCGGCCTTGTGCTCGGTGCCCTGGAGCGCCGCGACCGAGGCGCCGGACATCCGGGCCCGGATCCGGCCGCCGCCGAGGACGTCGAAGCTGACGCGCAGGTCGGGCGGCTCCGTCTCCAGGTGCGGCAGGAAGCGGAAGCCGTCGCTGGGGTCCTGGACGACATGGGTGGTCAGGGAACGGGGCATCGGCTCAGTCCCTCCCCCGGTGCGGTCCCGCCGCCCCCGTGCTTTCTGCCCCGGTGGGCTCGGGGCCCCCGACGTCCAGGTCCGCCTCCACCTGTTGCAGGACGACGCCGGTGTCGTGGTGCAGAAAGGTGAACCGGATCCGGTGTCGGCCGGGCTCGGCTGCCCTGACGCGGAACCTCGCGGGACTGGAGTCCCCAGGACCGTACAGCGCTGTGGCCGGTATGACGTCCGCGCCGCTCAGCGGCACCGCCACGATCTCCAGCACGGGCCGCGCATCCGGGCGCGCCCACGGGTGCCCGTCCTCGGCGACCAGCTCGACCGCCAGGCGCAGGGCAGCGCCGGCACGGGCACGGTCGTCCAGGAGGATCACACGGGCGTGACAACCCGGAAGGGCCGCGGCCGCGGGCAGAACCGGGTTCCTGGCGGGGGCATGGGCCTGCTCGCGGGCCTGCTCGCCCGCCGATCGAGCGGAGCCCGCCGACAGAAGGCTGTCCGGAACGCGGAAGGCGCCCGCAGCCATTTCCCTCGGGCCGAGCAGGCGCGGTCGCTCGGTGTGGGTGCCGCCCGCGGGCGCGTAGACCTCCGCGTATCTCAGGTACTGCTGGTTGGCTGCCTCGACGACCTGGGGCAACAGCCGCCCGAAGGCCTCCATGCTCGCCACGCCGTCGGCCGCGGGCCGGGAGGCGGCCCGCCCCTGGCGCAGCTTGACCGGCATGGTCTCTTCCATCCGGTACGTCAACTCGGCCTCCGCCGCCCGGCTCTGCCGGTCGTCGCGGTTCCACGGGACGACCACGCTCACCCACGGCCGGTGCTCGGCGTCGAAGGCCGCCAGCCGGGCCCGCCGGTCCTCGTCCGTCAGCGCCCAGCGGTCCACCAGCAGGATCTCGGGCCGCGAGGGACGATGCCCGCTGCCGAAGCGCGGCGCCTCCTCGTCGAACGACGACACGGTGACGTTGTAGTTGAGGTTCCGTGCGAGGTCCTGGGCGACATACGCCAACGGCCGTGCGGCGACCGGGTGATAGGGGTTCCAGTCGAGCGGGCTGTCGCCGTAGTACGCGTCGTCACGGCCCTCGGGCAGCTCATGGCGGGTGGGCGCGGCGACCGTGATGTGCAGGCGGCGCGGCGCCGGCGACGCGGCGCCGAACGCACTGGGCGCCGTACGGTAGTCCAGGTGCCGCCCGGGGGCGATCTGGGTCTCGTCGGCGACTCTGACGATGCGTTTGGCGAGCTCGTAGACCGCGCGTTCGTACTCCTCGGCGAAGATGCGCAGCTTGATCAGCCCATAGAGGCCGTCGGTCACATAACGGTCGCCGAGGGCCCGGTGGTTGAACTGCAACCGCTCGGCGGGCCCCGGCAGTTGATCCGGCGGGACCGGCACCCACAGAGCCGGCACGATCGCCTCGACCGGGCGGTTGGTGTGGCCCCGGTGCTGGATGGCGCGCTGCGCGAACGCGTACCACTCCCGACCGCACGTCTCGCTCGCGAAGTAACGCGGCGAGAACAGCGGCACGAACACCCGGCAGGAGGCGAGGGCTCCGCTCAAGCGCTCCGACCAGCCGTCGCCGAAGCGTATCTCCCGGTCCATGAAACCGGGGGGCGCGTCGGCGGGCAGATCCGTCAGGGCCATCACATGGCCGCACAGATCGCGGAAGAGCCGCTCCACCCACATGTCGGGGTCCGCCCCGCCCGCCCCGTACCTCGGCGTCTGCGCGTAACTCAGAAAGAAGTACGGCCGTTGATCGGCCGGACGCCGCTGCGCTGATGCCTGCACACGACCCCCGAAGCTGTTTCCCCGCTCCCCGCTGCGAGGCCAGCATAGGCTGCGCTGTGGGCCACGGTGAAGGCGGCGCTTTCGCACAAAGTGTCGGTCCGGACCTGGGAGTTCGCGAGGGCGGTCGAGGGGCTGGCGGCCCACGGGCCCGTGCGGAAGGATGCGGCGGCGGCAGTGATCATGAGCGACGGGGGCACGGGATGACGACGGACGGCAATGAGATCACCGAGGCGATCGAGCAGTTGCGTACGCAGTTGGCCCAGGCGCAGGAGTACGGCAAGGACGCGCGGCTTCAGTTCCAGATCACGGAGGTGGAGATGGAGTTCCTCGTCGAGGTGCGCAAGGACGCGGGCGGATCGGGCGGCGTCCGTCTCGGCGTGGTCAAGCTCGGCGCCGACGCGAAGGTGGCGCAGGGCACGACCCACCGGCTGCGCCTCAAGCTCGATGTACGCGACACCCTGACCGGGGACCCCGCCACGGTCTCCGGCCGCCGGTGACGGCTTCGCGGGGCGAGGACCGGTACGAGGGCAGTCCGGCGTTGCACCCGGGGCTCGTGGCGGTCACCGCGGGCCCGGTGGACGCGGAGGGCCGCAACGAGTTCTCGTCCGGGCGGCTGCTGGCGCCGTCGCTGGTGCTCACCTCCCGCCACGGCGTGACCTTCACGGACGGCGGACACCGGCCCGACATCACCGTCAGGGCCGTCGTCGGCGGGCGGGGAGCGGTCCGCCTCACCCACCCGGTGCCGGGCGCCGTGGTCTGGCAGGGCGACGCCGGGCTCGACGCGGCACTGCTGCGGCTCGGCACCGAGGCCGCCGTCGTATCGGCTGTGCCCGAGCCGCGCTGGGCCGAGATCACGGGCACCGAGCCGGTCACCGTCGCCGTGACCGGCATGTCGGCCGCGGCGGCGCGCAGCACCGGCGACGACACGGAGACCGAGACCGTACGCGGAGTCCTGGACCCTCTGACGTACACGCGCAGCGACCGTTACGCCATCGACGTGTCGACCGCCTGGCCGGCCGGCTGGGACCAGTGGTCGGGCATGTCCGGGAGCGCGGTCGTCCACAAGAGCGGCGCCCTGCTGGGGGTCGTCGCCTGGAGCGACCGGCCGTACGAGGGACGGCGGCTGACGGCCGTCCCCGTACGGGCCCTGCTCGCGGATGCCGGGTTCCGGAGCGTCCTTCGCGAACTGACCGGCCACGACCCGCTGTTGCGGGCGCTCGACCCCGAACGCCCGGCCGGCTCCGCCCGGATACCGGCCGCTCCGGGTCCGGCCGAGGCGGTCCGTACCACTCTCAAGGCGCCGCCCCGCCAGATCGTGGACCGGGTCGCCGAGCGCCGCCGCCTGCCCGAGCTGGTCGCCGGGAACCTCACCGGGCGGCCCGAGCTGGTGCACGCCATCGTCGGCATGCCGGGCGTCGGCAAGTCGGCCCTGGCCCGGCACCTGGCCCATCAGCTCGCCGCCGACTTCCCCGACGTGCAGTTCGAGCTCGACCTGTACGGCCACACCCCCGACCGTGCGCCGCTGGACGCACACGCCGCGATGGAGGCGCTGCTCACCTGGGCGGGCATCCGTGGCGACGACGCGCCGTCCCTGGACGCGAAGGCAGCACTGTGGCGGAACTGGCTGCACGGCAGACGCGGGCTGCTGCTGCTCGACAACGCGGCCTCGCTCGACCAGGTGTCCTGTTTGCTGCCCGGGGACGACAGCAGTCTGGTCCTGATCACCAGCCGTATCGCGCTGCACGACCCGGACCGCATCACGCTCACCGCGCTCGACGTGCTGCCCGCCGACGAGGCGGTACGGCTCCTGGCGGCGGGCGCCGGACTCACGGCGCGGGAGGCGGCCGACCCCGCCCTGGAGGAGATCTGCCGGGCGTGCGGGTTCCTGCCGCTGGCCGTGCAGGCGGTCGCGGCCCGGCTGCGCTTCGAGGAACCGGCGGAACTGCTGCTCGCCATGCGGGAGACGGACTCGCCGCTGCTGGAGATCCCGGACGCCGACCGGCGGGTCGGTGCGGCGTTCGCGGTGTCCTGGCAGGCGCTGGAGGCGGCGGATCCGGTGCAGGCGGGCGTGTTGCGGGTACTGGCCATGCATCCGGGTTCCGAGCTGGAGGTGGAGGCGTGCGCGGCGATGACCGGGCTGGCGGTGCGCGAGTGCCGCCGCCGCATGGCCGACCTGGCCGAACGGCATCTGCTGCAACGCCACGGCCGGGGGCGCTTCGGCTTCCACGACCTGTTCCTGGCCTACGCCCGCAACCTGGCGTTGCGGCAGGAGCCGCAGGAGCGCTGGGACGAGGCACTCGACCGGCTCTTCACCCACCAGCTGAGCCGGGGCGAGGCCGCCCGGGAGGCGCTGGCCACCGGAGCGGGCGAGCCGGGCGCCGCCCGGGCCTGGCTGGAGGCGGAGCGCGGCAATCTGATCGCCGTGACGGTGGCCGCCGTCGAACGCCGCTCCCCGCACGCCAGACGCCTCGCCGCCCTGGCCCACACCGTCCTGGGCGGCCTCGGCGCCAGCACGGAACTCGCCAGGATCTGGACCACCATGAGGGATGCCGCCGTGGCCGACCACGACCAGCCCAGCCTGGCCGACGCCCTGCGGGGCCTGGCCGACACGGAACGCACACGCGGTCAGTCCAGTGCCGCGCGCGCCAACTACCGGGCCGCACAGGAGCTGTACGAGACCCTGGGCGACCGGCGCGGCGAGGCGGACACCCTGTGGGGTCTCGCCGAGACCGAACGCTCGCGCAGCCGCTACGACGACGCCCGTGCGCTCTTCACCGACGCCCTGCGCGGCTACGAGGAGCTCGACGACCGGGCGGGCCGCGCCGACGCGCACTGGGGTCTGGCCAACGTCAGCGTCTCGCAGGGCCGTTACGAGGCGGCCATCGCCGAGTTCCGCCGGGCGCGCGAGCTGTACGCCGAGCTCACCGACCGCCGGGGCGAGGCCCAGGCACTGCGCGGCCTGGCCGACATCGCGCGCAACCGGGGCCGGGGCGTCGAGGCGCACGAAGGCTACCGGGCCGCCCTGGCCACGTACGAGGAGATCGGCGACGTACGCGGACAGGCCCAGGCACTGCGCGGCCTCGGCCATGTGGCCCGGGTCGACGGCCGGCACGACGAGGCCGCCGACCTCTTCGTCCGGGCCCGCGACCTGTCCCGCCGCATCGGCGACCGGCGCGGGGAGGCCGACATGCTGCGCGGCCTCGGCGACGTCCAGCGCCTGCGGGGCCAGTACGCCCAGGCCCGCGAGACACTGTCCCGCTCCGCCGCCGTCCACCGCGAACTGGGCAACGCGGGCGGCCTCGGCTTCACCCTGCGCGCCCTGGGCGACACCGAACGCGCCGACGGCCACCCGGACCGGGCCCGCGCCGCCTACGACGAGGCCCGCAGCGCCTTCGAACAGGTCGGCTCCCGCCGCGGCCTGGCCGACATCCTGTGCGCCCTGGCATCCGTACTCCCCCACCCCACCGAGGCCCGCACCGCGTACACCGAAGCGCTCGCCCTCTACGAGGAACTCGGCGCGGAGAGCGCGGCTGCGGGGTGCCGGGAGCGGGTGGCGGGGATCGATGGGGGGATGCGGGGGTAGTGGTGGGCCGGGCTTGCCGGGTCTTGCCGGGTCTTGCCGGGGTGGGGGTTTTGCGCGGGCGGCAACCCCACCCCCGCCCACACGTCGTACAGAGCAGGCGGGGCGCTCACGAACCCCCGCCGTACCACTCGGCGGCGTCCTGGTCAGGCAGGCTCCGCCTCCCCCTCGTACGTGAAGTACCGAGAAAGGCAACCATGACAGCCATACGCTCGGCGTTCCCGCCCAGGATCGCCACCGCGGGAGCCCTCCTGTTGAGTGCGGTCACCGCCGCCGTGCTGCTGCCGGCCGTGGCCCTCGCCGCGGAAGCGGAGCCCATCACCACGCATTCCGGCGCCACCACGGAACAGGAGCGCCGTCAGGTCGATGCCTACTGGACTCCCGACCGTATGAAGCTGGCGGGCGCGCTGATCCCCGAGATCACGCCCGTTCCGGAAGACGACAACACGCCCGACGACCCACGGCCGCTGCCCGCCGACACACCTGACCCCGGAGCCACTTGGACGCACGCGGGGGCCGTGGGCAGGAGCGTCGGACGGCTCTTCTTCACCTTTTCCGACGGCTACGACGGCAGTTGCACCGCGACCGTCGTCAACAGCGCAAACCGCAGCACCGTCATCACCGCAGCCCACTGTCTGCGGAGCGTGGGGGCTCCCGGCACCCACGGCACCTGGAACCACAACCTCTATTTCGTGCCGGGCTATCGCAACGGCACGAAACCTCTCGGTGGCTTCAGCATCAAGAGCATGGCCACCTCCTCCCGCTGGAACGCCGACCCGGGCAAGACGACCTCGGAGGACGTCGCTGTCGCCGGGTACGACACCGGCGTGCTCGTCGCCCACCGGTCGGTCGAGGGGCGAAGGATCGCGGAGGTCACGGGAAGCCAGAAGATCGCGTTCACCGAGCCCGTACCGGACGAGTTCGTCCATACCTTCGGATACCCGAAGGGCCGTCTCAACGACCCCTCGGCCAAATACGCCGGATCCCGCATGATCCACTGCGCCGGACCGGCCCGGCCGGGTCCCAAGGCACCCCTCCTGTGGGGTGAGTCCTGCGACATGTCGAGCGGGGCGAGCGGCGGGCCCCACTTCGCGCGGTTCGACCCCCGCACCGGCACCGGCACCGTCGTCGGCGTCACCACCACCTCCGACGATCTCGCGGGCGGCCCCACACCCACCCTCTACGCCACACGTCTGGGCGGCAGCGCCCACCGCCTCTACGACTGGGCACAGACCCGGGTGGTCTGAGACTGGGCACGGACCCCGGTGCTCTGACGACGGCCCGGTTCCCACCGCGCCCTCCGTCACCGGCCTCGGCGGCGCGGCCGCCGAGGCCTTCGCGGGCAACGTCACAAGCCGCCCGTGAGGTGCATCCCGGCGGGCCGGCCCGAGATCGGGCCGGCCCGCCGGGTCCGTCCGTCCCCGACGGTCACTGGCAGAGCACGAACGCCGTCAGTGACTGCGCCGCCGCCCCGGTGTTCCGGCCCCTGACGACCCAGCCGTCCCCGGACGCGTAGCTGTCGGTGAGGAAGATGTCCCAGCCGCTGGTCTGGCCACCGCCACCGGTCGGCGCCGTTCCGGCCGGGCAGTACACGTAGGCACTGCCGTTCGAGCCGCCACCCACCGATACCGACGTGCCGAACACCGGCGCCCCCGCTTGGGCTGCCGACGCCTTCACCGCTCTCGGGGCCGGCTTCGGTGTGCCGGAGCCCGACTCCGACGCCGCCGAGGCCGCGGTCGCCAAACCGACCACCGCGACGATCGCAGCCACCAGACCTGCGGCTTTCCCCCTGATTGCCATACCGTTCCCCCTTTGAAACGGCCGGGCCGGTCGACCCGGCACACCCTCACTGTGCCGGGCCACCCTCCCTCGTGGCCATCTTGTTCCCGCTGAACGGAACACGGGTTGGTTTAACCCATGTGGGTGACACCGCGGCCCGACAGGGAGCCCCGAACGTGTCCTCGTAGCACTTGCGTACGACATCGACGTCGCCCCCTCCCCCCGCCGGAACCCGGCACCTCTGATCAGCCCGGCTATCGGTGACGCGCGGGCGTCAGACCTGCGCGGTTTCAGGCGGTACGAACCGTCGCGTGACGGCCGTTGGTATGACTCCCCGAACTCAGCTCGCCTCATGGAGAGTTGATGACAGCGGGTGCACGACGAAAGCCACCGAGCCCGCCGTTCGCGCGCAACGCGCGCGTGCGGCACCGAAGAAGCAGCCGATCGACAGCCGTCAGGGCACGTCCGATTGGGCCTGGCCCCACGTATGACACACCAGAGGCGCGCATCGCGTCCCAAGGGTGTTCAGTGGAAATGAAAGGCCCTTACCGGGGCATTCCAGGCATTCAGGTAATTGAAAGGTGTTCCACCGTGCATCTGCTCCCCCGTCACCGTCGTCCGCTGTGGCCCCTGGCCCTCATCGCCGCGGCCGGAGTGATCGCCGCGGCGCCGACCGCTGCCGCCGCCACCACGCAGGCGACCTCCCCCGCATCCGCTGCGGCCGAACAGAACCCCACCCCCACACCCCCGGCCCCGCCGCAGGCTCCGGCCGCGCCGGCCACGGAGCAGCACCACGACGCGGCCGCCGCCCAGCCGGCCACGCCGCAGACCCCGGCAACGGACGCTCAGCAGCAGGCGGTCAAGCCCGCGAACCCCGCGGAGAAGCTGCCGGCCAAGCCGGCCGTCCCCGGGCAGAACATGCCCGTCAAGCCGGGGGCACACGACCCCGCGCCCCAGGTGCCGTCCGTCCCGGCCTCCCCCACCACGGTCACGCCGTCCACGGAGCAGCACCACGACCAGGCCGCCGCACAGCCGGCCACGCCTAACAGCCCGGCCGCCCAGGCCACTCCGGACAAGCCGGCCACGCCGCAGACTCCCGCGCTGGACGCGCAGCAGCCGCCCAAGCCCGCGTCCCCCGCCGAGCACAACCCGGCCAAGCCGGCGACCTCCGCGGAGAACATGCCGGCCAAGCCCGCGGCCCCGGCGGAGAACATGGCCAAGCCCGCCGTTCCCGCGGAGAACATGGCCAAGCCCGCCGCCGAGAACAAGCCCGCCGCCCAGGAGTGGCAGCTGCCCACGGCTCAGCCGTAGGTCGCGGCGCCGCACGCCTGACCGAGCGTGCAGGAGAGGGCAGGAGACCCCAGCGGGACCGCTCCCGCTGGGGCCGACCTGCTCTGCGAACCGCCCACCTGCCCAACGAACCACCTGCCCAACGAGCTGGCTGCTCTGCGATCCAGCACCCCCTCCGACCACACCACCCGGCTCCCACCGGACAGTTGCGCGCTCGCCCCGGTCACAGTCTCCGGGCATGCGGCAGTCGCGCAAGGTTCGCGCTGGCCAGCCGCGCCGCGTGCCGGGTGACGGCCGTCGCGGTGACGATCCGGCGGCTGTCGAGGACGGTTGTCCCGATGGCGGCGACGACCTTGCCGGTACGGGTACGGACCGGCGCCACCACACAGGACATCACCACCTCGTCCTCCCAGTGATGGACGGCCGCGCCCTGCTCCTGAGCGGCCCGCACACGCCTGGCCCACTCGGAGGGGACCTGGCCGGGCGGCCGCGTCCAGGCCGGTGCGGCGGCCGCCATGACGACCTCGGCGGCGTTGCCCGGCGGCAGGACCACCCCGTGCCGGTGGGGGAAGACCGGGTCCGCCGCTCCCGGCAGCCCGTCGACGATCACCATATGTCCGGCGACGGGAGCCGCGATGGCGACGGCGTATCCGGTCGAGGCCGCGAGGTGCCGCAGGGGCAGCGCGGCGGCCCGGCCCAGTAAGCGATGGGGTGTCCAGGAGCTGCTCAGGCGGACGATCGTGCCCCCGATGCGGTAGCGGCCCGCCCGTCGCTCCACCGCACCCACCGCGGCGAGCTGATCCAGCAGGCGGTGCGCGGTGGTCTTGGGCAGCCCCGCCTCGACCGCGAGCTCGCTGAGTCCCGCCTCCTCCATCCGGGCCAGTACCTCCAGCAACTGGAAGGCACCTTCCAGGACACTCCGCCCGGCCGGGGCCTTCGCCGCGGTGTGCCGGGCCGCGTCACCCTCCTCCGGTCCCGCGACCCGACCGTCCACCGGCACAACCGAACCTCTTCTCGTGGCACTTGGGCGCGTGGGCATACGGTCGGCGAGCTCCATGGGGACTCCAGAGGTGGAGGCCCCCGCACGTCGCGGCGTGCGGGGCGCCAGGCGTCTTGACGGCGGGCGCGGAACGCGCCGATCAGCCCCGAGCCCCCGCCGCCCACCACACCGGGCCCGGATCGCGCGAGTCGGGATCGCGTCAGCGAGTCTGGCGCAGAGACCACACGCCAAGGGAAGACGTAGTCCGTATCCTTTTCCGGGCGGGATCGTGGATACGGCCGTTGAGCTGGGGGAACCGGAGTGGGTGGCGGTTCGGGTTTCGGGGCGGAGTTACGCCGTCTGCGTGGGGAACGGGGTTTGTCGCTCGCCGAGTTGGCCACGCTGACCCACTACAGCAAGGGCTATCTGAGCAACGTCGAGAACGCCCGCAAGGCCCCTTCCGCCGAACTCGCCCGCCGACTCGACACGGCGCTCGGCGCCGACGGCGAACTGGTGAAGCTCGCCGACGCCCGCCACGAACCCCCGTTCCCTTACCGGGGTCTGGCGGCGTTCGAGCCGGAGGACGCCGACTGGTTCTTCGGCCGCGAGCGGATGACGGCCGATCTGGTGAGCCGGGTCCGTGCCTGTGTGTCCGGTTCCTTGCCGCTAGCGGTGTTCGGCGCCTCGGGGGCCGGCAAGTCCTCGCTGCTGCGCGCCGGGCTGGTCCCGGCACTCGCGCGCGGCGCGCTCGCCACGCCCGGTTCCGCCGACTGGCCGGTGCTGGTGATGACCCCCACGGCCCACCCGGTGAACGCGCTCTGCGAGTCGGTGGCGGAGTCGCTGGCGCTTCCCCTCGAGACGGTACGGAAGCGTGTACGGGAGGGTATCGGTTCCGGAGGGTTGAGTTCCGTGCTGCGGACCGCGCTCGCGGGCCGACGCATGCTCCTGGTCGTGGACCAGTTCGAAGAGGTCTTCGCCGTCTGCGAGGACGAGGCCGAGCGCTGGTCGTTCGTCACCGCCGTCTGCGACGCCGCCCGCCCCGGCCCGGACGCCCTCCCGGCGGCCGTGGTGGTCCTTGGCATACGCGCCGACTTCTACAGCCGGTGCCTGGACCACCCCGAGCTGCTGCGGGCGGTCCAGGACAACCATTTCGCGGTGGACGCGATGGCCCGCGAGGAGCTCGTCGAGGCGATCACCGCGCCGGCCCGGGCCGCCGGGCTCGTACTGGAGGCCGGCCTGACCGAGCTGCTGCTGCGTGACCTCGGCGTGGCCCCCGGCAGCGCCCACACGACGTACGAACCGGGCGCACTGCCCCTGCTCTCCCACGCACTGCTGGCCACCTGGCAGCACCGCGCCGACTCCCGGTTGACCGTGGCCGGATACCAGCTCACCGGTGGTATCCACGGCGCCGTGGCGACCACCGCCGAGCGCGTCTACACCCGGCTGGATCCGACCGCCCAACAGGCGGCCCGCCAGGTGCTGCTGCGCCTGATACGCGTTGGCGAGGACGGCTCCGACGCGCGCCGCCGGGTCGCGCGTGACCGGCTGGTGGAGCAGTGCGGCGGGCAGGCCCCGCAGATCGTGGAGGCGCTGGCCGCGGCCCGGCTGCTGACGCTCAGCGACACCACCGTGGAGATCACACACGAGGCGTTGCTGCGCGCCTGGCCGAGGCTGCGGGACTGGCTCGCGGAGGACCGCCAAGGACTGCGCGCGCTCGACCAGCTCGCCGAGGCAGCAGACGCCTGGGAGGCCCTGCACTACGATCCGGACACGCTGTTCCGCGGCACACGCCTTGCCCTGGCCGGTCAGTGGGCCGCCGACCATCGCGACGCGCTGTCCGAACGCGAGGAGCGGTTCCTGGAGGCGAGCCTGGCCGCCGAGACCGCCGAGCGGCAGGCGACCCGGCGCCGCACACGGCGACTGCGCCAGCTGGTCGGCCTTCTCACCGTCCTGCTGGTGATCGCGTCGATCTCGGTGGGGTACGCCATGGACGCCGAGCACCAGGCAAAGGAGCAGCGCAACATCGCCGTCGCGCGCAGGGCCGCGAGTGAGGCGGCGGCGCTGCGGGAGAGCAACCCCGCACTGTCGATGCAGGTGAGTCTGGCCGCGTATCGTCTGGCGCGGACCGCCGAGACCCGCGACACCCTCCTCGGCTCGTTCGCCCTCCCCTACGCCAGCCGTCTGGTCGGCCACACCGCGGACGTGGTCTCCCTGGCCATCGGCCCCGACGGCCACACCGCCGTCACCGGCAGCGCGGACCACACCGCCCGGCTGTGGGACATCACCGAGGACCACCGCCCACGGCAACTGGCCCTGCTCAGCCAGGCCGACGAGGTCAAAGCGGTCGTCTTCGCCCCCGGCGGCCGGCTCCTGGCCACCGCCGGCGGCCACACCGCCCGCCTGTGGGACGTCTCCGACCCACGCCACCCCCGCGCACTGGCCGAGCTGACCGGGCACGACGACACCGTCAAGGCACTCGCGTTCAGCCCGGACGGCCGCACCCTGGCCACCGCGAGCAGCGACCACACCGTACGGCTGTGGAACGTGTCCCAGCCCCCACACCCCCAGCTCCTCTCGACACTCACCGGACACACCACGCAACTGGGCACCGTGGCGTTCAGCCCGGACGGCCGCACACTGATCAGCGCCGCCGACGCCACCCCCTGGGTGTGGGACGTCAGCGACCCGCGCCACCCCCGCACCATCGGATTCCTCAGCGGCCACACCGGAGGCGTCAACGCGGCGGTGTTCAGCCCCGACGGCCACACCGTGGCGACCGCCGACTGGGACCACACCGTACGGCTGTGGGATCTGACCCGTCCCCGCTCCCCGCGCGCGCTGGCCACCTTGACGGACCACGCGGCCATCGTCTGGTCGGTGGCCTTCAGCCCTGACGGCCGCACCCTCGTGTCGACGGGGGACGGCGCCCGGCTGTGGGACGTCTCCGACCTCGGCCGTCCCGTCCGTATGACCACCGTTCCCGGGTTCCGCGCCGCCGCGTTCACCCCGGACGGCCACACCCTCGCCACGACCGACGTCGACCACACCGCCCGCCTCGTCGACCTGCGCGAGCTCCCGCTGGTCGGCCACGCCAACGTCGTGGTGGGGATCGCCCTCAGCCCGGACGGACACACCCTGGCCACGGCCAGCTGGGATCGCACGGTACGGCTGTGGGACGTCACCGACCCCCGGGGGCGACGCCCGCTCGCGACCCTCACCGGCCACACCAACTTCGTACGGTCGGTCGCCTTCAGCCCCGACGGACGTACCCTGGCCAGCGGCAGCGACGACGGCACCGCACGGCTGTGGGACGTGGCCGATCCCCGCGCCCCGCACCCCGTCACGACGCTGGAGCCCCAGTCCTCGGAAGTAGCCGCCGTCGCCTTCAGCCCGGACGGCCGCCGACTGGCCACCGGCGCGTACCAGAGACTCAAGGTGTGGGACGTCAGCACCCGCGACCACCCCAGGGAGGTGGCCACCCTGGACGGCTTCCCCCATATGATCTGGGCGGTCGTCTTCAGCCCCGACAGCCACACCCTGGCCGTCGGCGGGGGTCAGGGTGTCACCGCCCGCTTCTGGGACATCGCGGACGGCCGTCATCCACGTGAGCTGGCCTTCCCCTTCGGCAGCACCGACACCGTCGCACCCGGCGCCTTCAGCCCCGACCGTACGGTCCTGGCCACGGTCAGCAACAACCTCGACAACGACAACCTCGTACGGTTGGTCGACTTCGGCCGTCCCTCCCGGCCACGGCAGTTGGCCACGCTCACCGGCCACACCGGCAAGGTCCGCGCGGTGGCCTTCAGCCCCGACGGACGCACCCTGGCGACCGCCGCCAACGACAAGACCATCCGGGTGTGGAACATCGCCGATCCACGGCATCCCGCGCTCCGCGCCACCCTCACGGGCCACACCGACAGCGTCACCTCGGTGGTGTACCTGCCCGACGGCCACACCCTGGCCACCGGCAGCGACGACCACACCGCACGGCTGTGGAACACCTCCACCGACGAGGTCGCCACCCGGGTCTGCGCCACGGTTCACCCGGCGATCACCCGCCCCGAATGGGACCGCTACTTCCCGGCGACGGCTTACCGGCCCCCGTGCACCGGTTGAGGCTCACCTGGGGTTGGCCCACGGACAAGCCAGGACCGGCGGGCAGGCCATCGTCGCCGCCACCGACGTCGCACAGGGTGGTGAACGCCGCAACCAACCGCCTGGCGCAGGCGTCGCGTAAGGCATGGAACGCGCATGGCTCGTCACCCTCATTCCCCTGACCATCGGCACGGTCTTCCTCAGCTTCGGCATATACGGCCTGCGCCGCGCCCGTGCGCTGCGCCGCAACGGCGTCACCGCCAGGGCCCGGATCGTGCGCCATGAGGTCGGCCGCAGCGACGAGGGCGGCACGTTCTACTACCCCGTGGTGGCCTGGACGGCACGGGACGGACGCACCTGCGAGTACGCGTCCAGGTTCGGCCGGGGAAGTGTCCGCGGCGGCTTCGGCGTCGGGAGTCACGCCGTGGTCCTGTACGACCCCGAAGCCCCGGACCGGTTCACGATCCAGGGCTGGGACATGAAGGGGGTGGAACTGCTCTTCACCGTGGTGGGAGCGGTCTTCACCACGGGCACGCTGACCGTACTGCTCATCCGGCTGCTGACCCTCTGAGAGCCTGCCCGTGAACCCCGGCCGACCCCGGCCACCGCACCGCCGGGGCGTGCGCGCACCGGCATCGCACACGCCCCTTGCGTCGAGTGGCTACTGGTAGCTCGGCACCATCCACCGCGCGCGGTAGTGCTGGCTCTGGTTCCACCAGCGCGTCAGGTCGGTGTGGCCGCCGGTGGTGACGAAACGCAGCCACGACGTCGTGTAGCTCGGGTTGGTGTTCGACCCCTCGCAGCCGTCCGCGCAGGTCGTCAGCCGCTCCCCGGAGACCGGGTCATTGCCGATGCTCTTGACCAGCGGCTGTACGTTGAGCTCCTTCTCCGCGAGATAGTCGGTGCACCAGTGGTTCTCCATGCCGCCGCCGCTCACCTGCTGGGGCAGGGGCCACCGCAGCGAGCCCTTGTAGCAGCCCGCACTGCCCGACTTGGAGAACTGGACGATCCCCGCGTTCGCCGCCACCCACAGCCGGTCCGGGTCTCCGTACACCGGCTCCAAGTCGTGTCCCCAGGCCGCGGCGAGGCCGCCCGAGGAGATCTGCTGGGGCAGCGCGAAGGGCTCTCCGTCGTCGAGCGTCCCCGTGGCCGGATCGTAGGTGTAACGGACCAGCGCATGCCCGCCGATCGCCCACAGCGAGCTCGTCGACGGGTCGTAAAGGACCTGGTGGGCGGCCTCCAGCGGCTTGGAGGACAGCGGTTTGGCGGGGCCGGGGGTGGGGCTCGTCGGGTCGCCTGTGGCCCGCGCGTACACCGCGACCGTGCCCGTCTTGCTCGACGCGACGGCGACGTTCCCGTCCGGCAGCAGCTCGGCCCCGTGCACATTGCTCACACCGGCGTCACCGACGTTGTACGCCCACTTGTATCCGGACAGCGACGGGTAGGGGATCACCCCGACGAACCCGCTGTTGCCGTCCGTGACCACCATGACCTTCTTGGCCGGGTCACCCTCGGCGTACGCCCCGGCGGGCCGCAGCCGGTGGTCCGTGCCGCCGCCCCAGGCGCGGGTGGGGAAGAGCTTCCCGGCCGGGTCCGCGACCGAGTGGTACGCGTCGGGCAACCAGCGCTGGTACGGCCCGTCGGCCACCTTGCCCGATCTGAAGAACTCGATCGCCGGAACGTCCGCCGGGTAGCCCCCGTTGGCCACCGGCTTGCTGTTGCCCGCGCTCACGACCGACGAGGTGTCATCGAACTCGATCTCCAGCGTGGGCGCGTTGTACGCCGCGTCGCAGGCGTAGACGGACGCGCTCGGGTTCATCGAGCAGAAGTCCTTGTACGCCTTGCTGTCGAGCTCGCCCGCCGACAACTGGATCCCGTAGTTGGGCAGCGCCCCCGTCGAGCTCGTCCACGCGCGCACCATCGCGGTGACGTCGAGGCGGTGGATGCCGTTGGAGGTCGCCGGGTCGAACGGCCGCGCCTCGTCGGCGCATCCCGCGCTGCCCACGCCGAAGTTGGCGGAGGCCTGGTAACCGGCGGTGACGGCGGGCCGGGTGGCCCACGTGACCGTCTTCTCGTTCCAGGCGGCGGCGACCGGGTCGGCGTACATCCACCAGCCGTCACAGGAGCCGGTGTACGAGTTGTAGAGCCGCAGTGCGGCACTCTTGATGGCGACACCCTTGAGCCGGGCGACATCGAACTGCACATAGCTGCGGTAACGGGTGGTCCCGTTGTCGGGCGAACCGATGTGCAGCACGCTGCCGGCGGAGTGGTCGCGCGCGTCGGTGCTGCTGACATACGTGTCCTGCACCCGCTTGACGATGTTGCGCGGCCCGCTCTGCACGACCGGCGAGACGGCCGGCGTCACGGTGTAGGCGTCCTGGGCCACCGCCGCGCCGTCGGAAGAGGTCCGCGCGGTCGCGGGCACCGCGCCGAGGAGCGCGGCGACGAGGACCACGGTCCCGCCTGACATGAGGCGACGTATCCCCCGCCGCCGCACCGAATTTCGTCTCACTTCACACCTTTCGCCTGCTCCCGGCCTCCCTCCGAGGCCGGGGCAACGCTAACGGGTGCGTGTCCTGCGCCGGTCCACCCGGTCGGATACTCCGGGGACGGGCGGGATCAGTGAGCCGCGAACGGACGTGTGATACCGGCCGACCGGCCCGCAGGGACCCAGTGTCGGGGGCCGGCGGAGACGGGTGCGGTCACCAAGCGGCACGGGGCCCGCCCCGGCTGCGGCAGCCGGGGCGGGCCCTTCCTCCACGTGCGCGTAAGCCGGACTCGTACGCTTCAGCCAGGCCAGGTCCCCGTCAGGCTGCGCGTGGCGGTCGCGCCGGCGCGGTCGACCGCCGCCTTGACCCCGGCGAAGATCGCGCCTTGCAGCGACGCGGCGAGCAACACCTCACGCCACGAGCGTTCTTCGTCGGTGGCGTCGGGGGCGTCGTCCTCGTGCCCGAGCATCTTCCACGCCTGCTTGAACAGCGCTCCCGCCGCCATACCGCTGAGGGCTCCCAGCGCCAGGCCGACCGGCTTGTAGGCGATCTTCGATGCCTTCACCCGAACTCATCCCTTCCGACGACGGCAGGCCAGCCACACCACGACAGTCGTGCCCACTGCCGTCAGCAACAGCTTGCGGTGGTCCCGCGCCATCCGCACCCCCTCGGCCGTCTTCTGCCGTACGGGCTCGGGCGCCTTCTCCTCCCACAGCTGACCGGCGTGGGCCGCCTGGACCCGGGCCTGCTCGGCGGCCTGGGCGGCCTTGCCCCTGACCGGGTCGGGCAGCCTGTCCTGCGCCAGATGGGCCAGGTCGGCGGCCTTCACCTTCAGCTCCTCGGCCTTGGCAGTGGCCTGTTCCCTCAGCTCCTCCGCCTTGACGACCGCCTGTTCCCTCAGCTCCTCCGCCTTGGTGGCCGCCTGCTCCTTGAGCTCGGAGGCCTTCTCGTGCGCGCGTGCCTTGACGTCGGTCTTGGCCGCCAGCGCCTCGACCGTCTGTCCGAGCTCGGAGCGGGTCTGCTCGACCTGCTCGCGCAGTTCCTCGGGGCCGGAGGCGGTGGGGTCTCCGTGAGACGGCTCGGTCATCGGTGTGCACTCTCCTTGATCTCGGCCACATCGGCCTTCACGTTCTCGATCGTCTGCTCAGGTACCGGCGGCGCGGCCCGGCCGACCTGCTTCTTCCCGAGCATGGCCATGACCGCGGCGACCACACCCAGCACTGCCGTCACGATCAGCGCCGCGGCCCATACCGGCAGCGGCACCGCCAGTGCGGCGATCGCGGTGGCGACCAGCGACTGCGCCATGAGGAAGCCGACGACTCCGGCGCCGCCGAACAGGCCACCGCCCTTGCCGTAGCGCTTTCCCTTCTCCTTCATCTCCGCCTGAGCCAGCCTCAGCTCGCCGCGTACCAGCTCCGTCAGCTGCTGCGCGGCGCGCTGGACCAGCTCGCCCACCGGCTCCTGGCTCGCGTTGCGGTCCGATCCGGCATGGTGCGGCTGTGTGTTCGACACGGCGGTCACCTCCCGTCCCACTCGTCCTACAGCCGGCCGCATCGTGCGTCCGGCCCTCCGATGAGGACGCGGGTACCCCGAAACGGCGAGTTCAGGGGGCGGGGTGGCCCACCTGCGACGACAGGCATCCGGGCACCCGCCCCCACAAGGTCCGCCCGCCCAGAAGTGTCACCGTTCCCTTCACCTTGAGGGTCCAACGGCCAGACTCCTAGCCCACCCGGGCACCCCCTGTCAGTCCGTAACCTTCCGGATTCTCCGCCCGGCGGCCCCGTCACTACCCTCCGAAGCTCCTGTCACACGGCGGTCGGTCCCACGGCCGCCGCGCTTCCCCCAGGAGGTCACGTTGAGCGCGCACCACCCCACCCGCAGGAGCATCCTCAAGTCCGCCGGCGGGCTCACCGCCGCCGCGGCCCTCGGCGCCGGCGGCGTGCTCGCGGCAGCGACGACGGCCTCGGCCGCCGGCGACGGCTTCGGCCTGCGCATCGTGGACCGCAACGAGGGCGACCCGAGGATGTGGTACTACCGCTTCCAGACCGACGCGATCGGCTGGAACCCCGGTGTCAACGTCCTGCTGCCCGACGACTACCACTGGAGCGGCCGCACCTACCCCGTCCTCTACCTCTTCCACGGCGGCGGCACGGACCAGGACTTCATCACCTTCGACCGCGAGGGCATCCGCCAGTGGACGGCCGGACGGCCGATCATCGTCGTGATGCCGGACGGCGGCCACGCCGGCTGGTACTCCAACCCCGTCAGCTCCAACGTCGGCCCCCGCAACTGGGAGCACTTCCACATCAACCAGCTGCTTCCCTGGGTGGAGGCCAACTTCCGTACCTTCGCCGAGTACGACGGACGGGCCGTGGCCGGGTTCTCCATGGGCGGGTTCGGCGCGCTCAAGTACGCCGCGAAGTACTACGGCCACTTCGCCTCCGTCAGCGCCCACTCCGGCCCCGCGAGCCTGCGCCGCGACGGTGGTCTCGTCGGCCACTGGGCGAACGCCTCGGCCGCGGCCCTTGATCTGAACGGCGGCACCATCTACGGCGCGCCCTTCTGGGACGAGGCCCGGGTGAGCGCCGACAACCCGGTCCAGCGCATCGAGAGCTACCGCAACAAGCGCGTCTTCCTCGTCGCCGGAACCAGCCCCGACCCGGTCAACTGGTTCGACACCGTCAACGAGACCCAGGTGCTCGCCGGGCAGCGGGAGTTCCGCGGCCTGCTCGACCAGGCCCGGATCCCGCACGAGTCGTACGAGGTGCCCGGCGGCCACTTCATCCGCCACGACCTGATGCAGCGCGACATCGACGGCATCATCGACCGCCTGCGCAAGGCGTGACGGGAGGACGTCCCATGTCGTTCACCACTGCGCCACGGCGTGCGCTGCGCCTCGCGCTCGCGGCGGTCGCGGCCCTGCTGCTGGGCCTGCTCGCCGCGGCCCCCTCCTCGGCGGCTGCCCAGGTCCGCGCGCAGACCGCCACCCGGGCGGCCGGTTTCACCGGCGCCTGCCCGACCACCGGCTTCATCTCCCAGTACTACAGCTCGAGCCACAACGGCATCGACATCGCCAACGACCGCGGCACCCCGATCTACGCCGTCGGCGACGGCGAGGTGACGATCTCCGGATACGAGCCCGGCTACGGCCAGTGGATCCGGATCCTGCACCCCGACGGGACCATCACCGAGTACGGCCACATGTACGAACGGGACGTCCAGGTGGGCGACCGCGTCGTGGCCGGGCAGCAGATCGCGCTGATGGGCGCCGAGGGCCAGGCCACCGGCCCGCATCTGCACCTGCGGGTCTGGGCCGACGCGGGCGCGAGCGTGCGCACCGACCCCATCCCGTATCTCGCGGAGCGCGGCATCGACATGCCCTGTACGCCCGGGACCGGCCCGCGTCCCAAGCCGTTGGAGTATCCGGCGGAGTCGGGGCGGATCGTCTCGGCACGCTCGGCGGACGGCCGTCTGGAGGTCTTCGCGGCCGGGGCCGACGGTGTCCACCACGCGTGGCAGCTGGGAGTCAACAGCGGCTGGTCCGAGTGGGAGCCCCTGGGCGGCCCCGGCGGCGCGGAGCTGGCGATCGGCCCCAACGCCGACGGCCGCCTGGAGGTCTTCGCCATCAACGGCGATGTCTTCCAGCACCGCTATCAGCTCTCGCCCTCCGGCGCCTGGTCCGGCTGGGAGAACTTCGGCGGCGGCGGAAAGGACATCGCGGTCGGCGCCAACGGCGACGGACGCCTCGAAGTCTTCGCCTCCGGACCCGTGGGCGTCTTCCACAGATACCAGAACGCGCCCAACAGCGGCTGGTCGCAGTGGGAGGGCACCGGCGGCGGTCCCGCCAACAGCCGTATCGAGATGGAGAAGTCGCCGGACGGGCGGCTTGAGGCCTTCGCGATCAACGGCGATGTCTTCCAGCACCAGTACCAGACGGCCGTCAGCGGCGGCTGGTCCGCCTGGGAGGACTTCGGCGGCGGCGGCCGTGACCTGACCGTGGACCACAACCAGGACGGACGCCTGGAGGTCTTCGCCTCCGGCCCCACCGGGGTGTTCCACAAGTACCAGAAGGACCGCACCAGTTGGTCCGGCTGGGAGTCCACCGGCGGGCCCGCCGACGCGCAGCTGACCAGTCAGCCGACCGCCGACGGCCGGGTGGAGGTCTTCGCGATCAACGGCAGCGTCGCCCAGCACATGTGGCAGACCGGTCTGAACGCCCCGTACGGCCAGTGGGACTCCTTCGGGGGCGGCGGTACGGAGGTCACCGCGGTGGCCAACGCCGACGGCCGCATCGAGGTCTTCGGGACCAGCCGCGCGGGCGTCTACCACAAGTGGCAGACGGGCTTCGCGACCTGGTCCGAATGGGCCTGGCTCAACAGCACCTCCGGCCCCGCCGTCAACTGAGGAGACAGCAGGTGAGAACTGTGCAGCGCGCTCGCAGAGCGCCCCGTCGCGCCATTCTGGCGACCGTGATCTCGTTGCTCCTCGGGGCGGGCGCCCTGGTCGGCGCCTCCCCCGCGTACGCCGCACCGAGCGATCTGTGCGCCCAGGTCGGCTACAACGCGGGGTTCCGCGGCGAGGGTCTGGTGACCGCCGTCGCGGTCGCCCTCGCCGAGTCCAGCTGCGACCCGACGGCGACCAACGTCCAGAACAACACCCCGCCCTCCACCGACCGCGGCCTGTGGCAGATCAACAGCTACTGGCACCGTGAGGTGGACGACAACTGCGCCTTCGACCCCCAGTGCAACGCGAACGCGGCCTTCCGGATCTCCTCCGAAGGCGCCAACTGGCAGCCCTGGTCCACCTACAACGCGGGTGCGCATCTGCGGCACATGGGCGAGGCGCGGGCCGCCGTGGACCGCTTGGGCCACCACGAGCCCGGGCCCGCCCCGCTGGTGTACCCGGCGGAGTCGGGGCGGGTCGTCTCGGCCCGCTCGGCCGACGGTCGTCTGGAGGTCTTCGCGGCCGGAGCCGACGGTGTCCACCACGCCTGGCAGGTGGGGGTGAACGGCGGCTGGTCCGACTGGGAGAACCTGGGCGGGCCGGGCGGCGCGGAGCTGGCGATCGGCCCCAACGCCGACGGACGCCTCGAAATGTTCGCGATCAACGGCGACGTGCTCCAGCACCGCTACCAGCTCTCTCCCTCGGGTGCCTGGTCCGGTTGGGAGAACTTCGGCGGCGGCGGAAAGGACATCGCGGTCGGCGCCAACGGCGACGGACGCCTGGAAGTCTTCGCCTCGGGACCTGTCGGCGTCTTCCACAAGTACCAGAACGCGCCCAACAGCGGCTGGTCGCAGTGGGAGTCCGCGGGAGGCGGCCCGGCCAACAGCAGGATCGAGATGGAGAAGTCGGCCGACGGGCGCCTCGAAGTCTTCGCGATCAACGGTGACGTCTTCCAGCACCAGTACCAGACGGCCGTCAGCGGCGGCTGGTCCGCCTGGGAGGACTTCGGCGGCGGGGGCCGCGACCTGACCGTGGACCACAACCAGGACGGACGCCTGGAGGTCTTCGCCTCCGGACCCTCCGGGGTGTTCCACAAATACCAGACGGACCGCGCCAGTTGGTCCGGCTGGGAGCCGACCGGTGGGCCCGCCGACGCGCAGGTCAGCAGCGAGCGCTCGCCCGACGGCCGGGTGGAGGTGTTCGCCATCAACGGCAGCGTCGCCCAGCACCTGTGGCAGACCGGCGTGAACGCCCCGTACGGCCAGTGGGACTCCTTCGGCGGAGGCGGTACGGAAGTCACCGCCGCCACCAACGCCGACGGCCGTATCGAGGTCTTCGGCACGAGCCGCGCGGGCGTCTACCACAAGTGGCAGACCGGAATGTCGACCTGGTCCGAATGGGCCTGGCTCAACAACAGCTCCGGCCCCGCCGTCAACTGACCCGAACGGCCCCCACGGAGAAGAGCCATGCATCCGATCAGCAGGCGGCGCCTGCTGCGGACGGCCGGGGCGGGAGCACTCGTGCTCCCGCTCGCGGCCCGTACCGCGAGCGCCACGGGCGCCCCGGCCGACGTCCCGCCCCACCAGTGGGTCGACGCCGGCCCCTTCACCCCCGTCCACGACCCCTCCACGCCCGTCCGGAGCCGCTACTTCAACGACCACACGCTCGTCCGCGCGGACGGCCGCTGGCACCTGTTCGCCATCGTCGGCGACAGCGCCGCGCCCGGTCAGGCCCCCGACAGCAGCGCCGAGACCACCTTCGCGCACGCCTGCGCACCGGACCTGTACGGCCCGTGGACCAGCCACCCTGACGCGCTGAGCGTCGATCCCACGTACTACGGCGAACAGCACCTGTGGGCGCCCCATGTGATCGAGTCCGCGGGCACCTACTGGATGTTCTACGCCGCGGGCGGCAGCGCCGGGGCCGCCATCAACCTGGCCACGTCCACCGACCTGTTCACCTGGACCCGGCTGCCGTCCGGGCCGCTGTTCCGGGGCCGGGCGGCGCGCGACCCCATGGTCGTACGGATCGGCGCCGACTGGGTCATGTACTACACCGAGCTCTCCGCCGACGGCCACCACCTGGTCTGCTGGCGCCGCTCCCCGGACCTGCTGCACTGGAGCGCGCCCGGCGCCGCGTTCACCGACGACAGCACCGCCCCCATGGGCGTCTCGGTCACCGAGTCGCCGTACGTGGTCGAACGGGACGGCTGGTTCTATCTGTTCATCGGGCCGCGCGGCGGCTACGACGGCACCGACGTGCTGGCCTCCCGCGACCCGTTCCGCTTCACCCTCGACGGATACGCGGGCCATGTCCCCGGCCACGCCGTCGAACCGGTCACCGACGGGCGCGAGTGGTACGCGAGCGCCGCCGGCTGGTTCCGGCACGGCCTCGGTGTCGCTCCGCTGCGCTGGCAGGACACCCCGCCGACGTGGCAGAGCCCGGACAACCCGGTGGCGGCCCTGGACGTCCACGGCCGGCTGACCGTCTTCGCGCTCGCCGCCGATGACCGCTCGATGCTGCGGCGCGTCCAGCTCGACCCGGACGCCGACACCTGGTCGGACTGGGAGCCGTTCGGCGGCCCCGCCGGTGCGGTGCCCACGCTCGGCCGTGACGCCGACGGCCGCCTGGAGGTGTTCTCGCTCGCCCCGGGCGGCGTCAACCTGCACCACCGGGTCCAGCGCCCGGACGGCGGCTGGGAGGACTGGGAGGAGTTCGGCGGCCCCGCCGGGGCCGCGCCCGCCGTCGCCCGCAACGCCGACGGCAGGCTGGAGGTCTTCGCCCTCAGCCCGGGCGGCGCCCTGATCGCCCGCCGCCGCCAGTCCGCACCGGGCGCCCGGGGCTGGGAGCCGTGGGACGCGGGGTTCGGCGGGCCCGCCGGAGCGCCGCCGGTCGTAGGCGTCAACGCCGACGGCCGCCTGGAGGTGTTCGCCCTCACCCGAGGCGGGACGGCGATCCTGCACCGCTGGCAGCAGAGTCCGGGCGGCGCCTGGTCCTCGTGGGACCGGTTCGGCACGGCGGCGGGTGCGGCCCCGAGGGTGAACCGCGACGGCAGCGGCCGGCTCACGGTGACCGCGCTCGCCCCTTCCGGCGTGGCCGCCTTCCACCGGCGCCAGTCGGTGCCGAGCGGCGGCTGGGACGACTGGCAGCCGCTGTTCGGCTGGTCGGCCGCGGCCCCGCTGCTCGGCGCCAGTGCCGACGGCCGCCTCGAAGGCTTCGCGCTCGCCCCCGGCGGCGAGCGGCTCACCCACCGCTGGCAGCTCTCCCCCGGCGGCGCCTGGGATCCGGGCGAGGACATCACCGAGCCGGGTGTCACACTCGCCGCCTCCCCCTCGCAGGCGGCCGACGCGACCGGCCGTCTGCACCTGTTCGCCGTCACCTCGCAGGGCCGCGTACGCACCCGCGTACAGGAGCGGCCCAGCGGCGGCTGGCGCCCCTGGACCGCCTTCGGCACCCTCACCGCAGCCACCTGACCTGCCCCGATCACCCTTCCCCGTACCGCGAAGCCCCTCTTCCCGCCGTCGCCCCCGCACGCCGAAGTGGCCGATGCCACGCGGTGGAACGCCAGGGGCAGGCGGTAACGTTCCCTGTGTCGGACAACGGGGACGGTCGGCACGCGGGACGGGGGAGCAGTGAGCGGGATTGTCATCCACTTACCGGAGCAGGGCGGCGGCGCCGCCGTGACCCTGCGGCTCGGCCCCGGCGAGCGCGTCCGCTTCGGCCGCGGCTCGGCCCGCACTCCGATCGAACTCCGCCTCGACGACGAGTCGGTCTCCCGCCTCGCCGGGGAGATCCGTGCCACGGACGACCACTGGCAGCTGAGCAACCTCAGCGCCACCCACGGCTACCTCGTGGAGAACCCGGAAGGCGCCGGGGAGTATCTGCGTGTCCCGCCGCGCCGGGTGGGCGCGCCCATCCCGTTCGAGTTCTCCCGGGTGGTGCTGCCCTCCCGCCGCGAAACCCCGCTCTCCTTCCAGGTGTTCGCGCCCGATCACGTCTATGTGGACCCGCAGGCACCCGGCGGCGGCTCCTGGGAGAGCCGCACCCTGACCGCGTACTCCCTGGACGAGACCGCCACGTACTTCCTGGTGCTCGTCGCGCTGTGCGAGCCGTGGCTGCGCGACCGTTCACCGGTCGCCGTGCCGACGACGCCGCAGGTCGTCGAGCGACTGAGCGGCCCCGGCGCCCACCCGGGACTCACGGCCCGCGCGGTCAGTTCGCACATCGACTACCTCGCCGACGAGAAGCTGCGCATCGCCGCCACGCCGGCCGCCGACGGCTCCGACCGCGCGGGCCGCCGCAACGGCAAGCGCGAGGCCGTGGTCGCTCTGGCCCTGAAGTTCGGGATCGTACGGGAGGAGCACCTCGCTCTGTTACCGCCGCGCGCCGAGCCGGCCGAGCGCGGACGGTAGGACGCGATGATGGTGCAGCGGGGGGCGCGTCGGGTGGACAGCGGCGAGCCGGAACTCCTGCCCGCGGGCCACCGGATCGGCTCCTGGGTCGTGGGCGAGCCGATCGGCGCGGGCGGCTGGGCCACCGTCTACGCCGCACGACCGGCAGAGCGGTCCGAGGACGGCGACGGCTCCTCCGGTGACTTACCGGTCCGGCCGGACGAGAGCGAACCGCACGAGACCGCAAGGGACGAGAGCGACGCGTACGAGGTCGCCCTCAAGGTCATGCCGACCGCCGGACTCGCGCCCCGCCAGGCCCGCGGCGTCGCCGAGGCCGCCCGCCGTGAGCTCGAACTCGGCCGGGAGGCGGGCCACCCGAGGCTCGTCCGGCTCCTCGACTCCCTGGTGCTCAGTGCCCCGGACCGGCCCTTGCTGGACGGCGCGATCGTCCTCGTGATGGAGCGCGCCCGGTGCAGCCTGCGCGAGCTGCTCGCCGACCCCGTGACCGAGGCCGAGGGCGCCCGCGTCGTCACCGGCATCTGTGAGGGCCTGGACCACATGCACCGCAGCGGCTGGGTGCACGCCGACCTCAAGCCGGAGAACATCCTCATCGGCCGGGACGGCGAGGTACGCCTGTCGGACTTCGGCTTCGCCATCGAGCTGACCGGCACCCACGGCTGGACGGCCCCCATGGGCACCCTCGACTACCTCCCGCCCGAGCGGTGGCGCGAGCCGCTCGGGGAGCACGGCGTCCAGATGCGGCCCAGCGCCGACATCTGGGCACTCGGCATCCTCATCCACGAGGTGTTCGCCCACGGCGCGCACCCCTTCCCCGGCGCCACACCGACCGCACGGGGCGCGGCCGTACAGGAGTACGCCGAGGGCCGCGCGGCATTACGCATGGACCCTGCCGTCCCGGAGTTCTGGCGGGCCCTCGTCGCCGACTGCCTCGCCCCCACCCACGCGGCCCGCGCCCCGCACACGGCCGGGAGTCTCCTCGCACGGATCCGCACCCACACCGCCGAAGGAGACACCGCGCCTGCCCGCCCCCGCCGATCGCGCGTGCGGCGCCGGCTGGGGCGTGCCGCCCTGCTCCTCGTCAGCGGGTGCGCGGCGGGGGCCGCCGCGCTCTGGGCGTATGCGGGAGGCGACGACGGCGACCGCGAGCCCGCCCGGATCAGGGTGTTCAACGCCGAGCGGGGCTGCCAGGACCGCGCGGACCGCGAGCCGCAGTGCAGCCTCGGCCTCGCGATCGACCCGAAACGGCCCTACACCGCCGACAACGTGGTGGCCACGCGGGTGTGGCACGGCGACGTCCTGGACGCGGAGTGCCAGCTCCCGCAGGGGCAGCCCATCATCGACGAGGAGGATCTGCGCTCCACCGTCTGGTTCCGGGTGCGTCTGCCGGGCGAGCGGGCCGCCACACCCCAGGCCCCCACACCTCAGGTCGCTACACCCCAGGTCGCCACGCCCCGGTCCGGCACGGCCTGGCTGCCGGCCGTCCGTACCAAGGACCGCCCGTCCCTTCCGCACTGCCCCGCACCCGCACGGTGAGAACCGCGACGGCCGGGGAAGGAGCGCGGTGGGGCGTCAGCACCGTGCGACGCCGCTGTCCGTGAGTGAAAGGCGACTGCTTCCGATGGCCGACGACGCCTACCTGTTCCTCCTGCCCGAACGGCACCCCCGGCTGGGTGCGGCACTGGCCGCCGTCGGAGCACTTGAGTGCACGCAGACACCGGCCGTCCACGGCTGGCTCCAGGCCCATGACGTCTCCGCCTCCTCCGAACACGTACGGATCCTGCCCGCCGGGGCGGAGCGGTTCATCCCGGACGGAGTCGAACGCCTGCCCGTGCCGCTCAGCGAGGAGGAGACCGTACGGGTCGAGCAGGAGTGCGCGCCCCAGTCCGTCACGGACATGGAGACCGAGCTGCTGGAGTTCCGTGAGACCACCGAGGACTGGCAGGCGCTCGTGCACCGGGCCCTGACCGCGGGCGTACCGGCCGCGCGCATCGCGCAGCTGACCGGCCTCGACCCGCAGGACATCGCACAGCTGGCGGTGTGACGGCGGCACATCAGGTGTGCAGTGTGGGCCGGTAGACGAGCTCCTGAATGTGTCCGTCCAGGGTCCGGGTCTCGATCAGCTCGAGGTCGAAGTCGGCCGCGCCCTGGAAGACCGGGTCCGCTCCGGTCTCCCCGGTGATCACCGGGAAGAGCGTCACCTGGACCCGGTCGACCAGACCGGCGGCCATCAGCGCCCGGTTCATCGACAGGCTGCCGTGCGAGCGCAACGGCACGTCGGACTCCTCCTTGAGGCGGGCGACGACGTCGACGGCGTCACCGCGCACGATGTTCGCGTCGGGCCAGTCGAGGGGCTCCTCCAGGGTGGTCGACACGACCGTCGCCGGCAGGCTCCGCATCCGCGTGACCCAGGGGTCACGTACGTCGGACTCCTCCGTGCTCGACGCCAGCATCCGCGCGAACATCCGGTAGGTGTTCGCCCCGAGGACCATCCGCTGCTCCTCGCCGTACAGGGCGAGGCGGTGGTCGAGCAGCTCGGGCCCCTGCTTGCCCCAGTAGCCGGTCCAGTTGCCGCCGGCTCCGCCGAAGCCGTCGAGGCTGCAGAAGACGTCGAAGGTGTAGGTGGCCGTCATGATGATCTCCTTCAGGGGGGGTGCGACGGGTCGCGGTCTTTGCTGAGGGAGACTGGACCTCGCGGAGAAACTCATCGCTCCGGACACGCCGGTCATGTTCCTGGACTCCCCGGTCGAGCCGACAGTGAGCTCTCCCGGTCCTCTCGCGCCGCCAGAGGACCGGTCCAGAGGGGGGGTACGAGGAGAGGGTGAGCGGTGGACTTGCGGGGGTGGCACCCGTCACCATGCATGACAGATACACCTATCCCCGTACGCCCACCCCCAGGAGACGCACCCCGTGACCACCGGCATCGTCGCGCGTGAGAGCTACTACGAACGGACGGGCGAGCACGCCTACAAACCCACGGCTCACGCCGGTGGTGCCTGGCAGACCGACGAGCAGCACTTCAGCCCGCTCGCCGGGCTCGTTGTCCACGCGATCGACGGACACCTCGCACAGCGGCCCGAGCGGCTGACGCTCGCGAGGATCAGTTACGACATCCTGGGCCGCCTCGCCCTCGACGAGTGCGAGATAACCGTGGAAGTCGTCCGTCCCGGCCGGACCATCGAACTCCTCGAAGCGACCGTCGTCATCGCCGGCCGCCCGGTCGTCCGCGCCCGCGCCTGGCTGCTGGCCTCCCAGGACACCTCGTCCGTTGCCGACAGCCCCGACGAGCGGCTCCCGGCCCCCGACCAGCTGGCCCCCTGGGCGATGGGTGAGGAATGGAACGGGGGCTACGTCTCGTCCATCGAGGTCCGCCGGACGCCTCCGTCCCGCAAGGGCCGCGCGGCCGCCTGGCTGTCCTCGCGCGTCGACCTGGTCGCGGGCGAGCCGAGCAGCGCCCTCGCCTCGTACATCTCACTGGTCGACACCGCCAACGGCATCGCCGTACAGCAGGACCCGACCGCGTGGATGTTCCCCAACCTCGACCTGACGATCCATCTGCACCGGCAGCCGCGCGGCCCGTGGACGGGCCTGGACACCACGGCGACCTTCGGTCCGACGGGACAGGGGCTCACCAGCAGCGTCCTGCACGACATCGACGGGCCGGTCGGCCACGCGGAACAGATCCTCACCGTCCGCCCGCTGTAGGGGGCGTTCCACACCGCGACGGGCGACGTCCGCCCTCGGCGCCCCGCCGACAGCGCCGCCCCGTCGCGGTGGGCGGCCCTGCCCTCACGACACCGACCGCCCCACCTCCCCCGGCCCCGTGGCGAATCCCGCGACGTTACGGACGAGCCTACGCGGCCGGGAAGTTCGCCTGCCGACAGCTGTGGGGGCACCTGACTACCCTTCAGGCGGCATACGCCAGGCTCAGAGTGGCGATGATCGGCGCGAGGTACAGGATGGGGAACGCGACGGTCTTGTACGAGCGTGCCCGCAGCACCGTGACGACCGCGCCCAGGAAGTACAGCACCAGGGCGACCCCGGCCGCGACTCCGATCGCGGGAACAGCCAGCCCGACCAGCAGGCCGAGCGCCCCGGCCGCCTTGGCCAGGCCCAACAGGGTCCACAGGGAACGCGGGACGCCGTACTCGACGAGCGGCTGGGTGACGAACTCCGCCCGGCGCAGCAGCGAGAACCCGGAGAAGCCGACCCAGGCGGCGGTGAGAACGGCGACGATGACGTAGGCCAGGGACATGGCGGGCTCCTATGCGGGTTGTTTCAGCGGTGTGGTTCACCGCTGTTGTCTCAGCGGACGGTCGGTCTGGAGTGAAGGGACCCGCATCGCTGCGCGCCCTCACATCTCGCTGAACCGCGCGGGCTCCGATGTGTGACACCACCGGCGAAGAAATCTCAAAAAACTTCGGACGGGGGGCTGAGGGGAGACAACCGGCCGTGCGCCAGACGGGCCAGCCCGGGGCTGACCGGCCGGTCCGGGTGGCGGATTGGCCGGTCCGGGTGGCGGATTGGAGCGCCGGGTGGTGGATCGGCCGGTCCGGGTGGCGGATTGGCCGGTCCGGGTGGCGGATTGCAGCGCCCGGGGCGTCGGTCGCGCAAGGTGAGGGCGCCCGGCGCGCGCCCCCGGCTTGCGGCCGCCGTAAGGTTGCCCTCATGTGCTGGAGCGCGACGGCCGATCTCATCGCGGGCGCGGGAATCGCGGCCGTGGGACTCGCCTCGGTGACCTTGGCGGTCCGGCGCCCCCGTGACCTGCCACTGGCCGCACTGCCCCTTCTCCTCGGCAGCCACCAGATCATCGAGGCCGCCGTCTGGCACCACGACGGCGGCACCGGACCCGCCACGGTCGCCTGGGCCGTCATCGCGCTCCCGCTGCTGGCGCTGTGGGCACCGGCCGCCGTGCTGTGCGCCGCACCCCGCACCGCACGACGCCGCCTGCTCGTCCCCCTGGCGGCAGGAGTCGCGACAGCCACGGCGCTCACCTACGCGCTGGCGACCAGAACCGTCACCGCCGAGATCCGCGGCCACACCGTCGGATACTCCCTCGGCCTGCCGCACACAGAACTGATCGTCGCCGGTTACCTCCTCGCCACCATCGGCTCCCTGCTCCTGTCCGGCGACCGGGGTCTGATCCTGCTCGGCGTCCTGGTCGCCATCGGCGCCGCCGTGTCGGCAGCGCTCTGGCGGCAGGAGTACATCTCGACGTGGTGCGCGTCCGCCGCGGTGTGTTCGCTGGTCGTGCTGTTCTGGGTCAGAGGCCGTCGACCCCCGGACGCGGCCACCCGGTCGTAGAAGCCCCATCTACCTCGTTCGGGTGACCGGCACCGCGTCATGGGCTGTGGGGTCATCCCTGCCGGGATCCTGTGAACAGGATCCCGGACCAGCCCGAAGGGGAACAGAGATGAAGGCATTCAGGCACCTGGCGCGGGTGGCCGCGGCCGCCGTGGTCACACTCGCGCTGGCCACCGGCGGGTCGGTCGACGTCCAGGCAGCCAACGGAGCCTTGCATTACGTCAATGTCAACGGAGACGATTTCACCACCCAGAACCCCGCGAGCGGTGAGTGCTTCCTGCTGGTCAGCGGAGCGGTGCACATCGACAACGGCACCGGCTCCGTGGCCATCGTGTACTCGGACCACGGATGTGAAGACGTCCTTGGCTCGCCGCTGGCACCGCACTCCTCTCGCGGCTTCGGCCAACCCGTGCCTCACAGCGTGAAGTTCGCCTGATCACAACTGATCACACCTGATCACAGCGGTCTCCCCGGAAGGCTGCCGTACACCGCACGCCATGAGCACCCGCCGGCCACCCCACTCGGTGGCAGGCAATGCTCGTCCCCCGTCGCGCAATCCCAAACTTTGGGGATTGGTGGGGCGGAGGGGGGCTGCGAGCCTGGGCGGCGACCCTAGGAGGGAACGCATGAGAATACGTCGCCAAGAAGCAAACGCCCCACGTACCACCCGCAGCCGTGCCCGGCGTCTGACCAGATGGCTCGCCGTCGGCGTGGTGCCGGCGGCCGTCCTGGCACTGTCGACTCCCGCGCACGCCGGAGTGCTCGTGTTCTCGAACGGATTCGAGGGCAGCCAGCTCGACAAGTGGGACCACCTCACCGGGGACGACGCCCGCGCGGGTTTCGAGGTCAACACCGCGACCGCCCACTGGGGCCAGAACAACGGTTGGCTCTACGCACGTCAGGGGTGGGCCCGCGAGGGGACCTGGGCCGCGCTCAACGGCATTTCGTGGAACTCCACCTGCGCGGCCCGTATCTACGTCTGGCCGCAGAACGGTGTGCAGTTCGCACTCAGGGTGTGGGACGCGAACGGCAACAAGCTGGGCGAGACCGTGCCCTGGCTCAACGCCAACTCCGCGTACCAGGCCGTCGACACCCCGGCGTGGTCACCGCGTGGCAACACCAACGTCTTCGTCGAGGCCGTGATCAGCTCGTACGACGGGACATCGAGGACCGTGCGTATCGACGACCTCGCGGTGCAGTGCACGACCGACTCGTAGAACTCCCGGGGGCTCCCCCCCCCGCCCGCCCCTCGAAGATGGACAGGTGTCCATGTATTCTGGACATCTGTCCATGAAACTTGAGGGAGCCCTGCGCGTATGGAGACGACCGCGAACGTGCTGGTCGGCCTGGTGGCCGCACTGCACGCGTACATCCTGGTCCTGGAGATGTTCCTGTGGGAGAAGAAGCCGGGCCGCGAGCTCTCCGGCTTTGACGCGGCCATGGCCCGTGCAACCGCCCCGCTCGCCGCGAACCAGGGCCTCTACAACGGCTTCCTGGCGGCCGGCCTCGTCTGGGGTCTGATCGCCACAGACCCGACCGGGTTCCGGGTCCAGGTCTTCTTCCTCTCCTGTGTGCTCGTCGCGGGGGTGTACGGGGGTCTCACCGCCAACCGGCGCATCCTGGTCGCCCAGGCGCTGCCCGGCGCGCTGGCGCTCGGCGCCGTCCTCCTCGCGCGATGACCGCCGTGCACGAGGATCCCCGTGCGGCACGGACCCGGACCAAGCTGCGTGATGCGCTTCTCGAGGAGTGTGCGAGCCGCCCCCTGGCCGAGGTCAGCGTCGCCGCGCTGGTACGCAGGGCACGGGTCGGCCGCGCCACTTTCTACCTGCACTACGCCGACCTGGAGGCCCTCGCCGTCGACGCCTGCGCCGACATCGTCCGCGAAGCGGTGGACGCCCTGCACGCCTGGCGCGGCACGCCCGACCCCCGCACCCCGCCACCCGCGCTGATCACCTTCTTCGACCGCCTGTCTCCGCACGCCGCTCTCTACCGGGAACTGCTGCGCCCGGGCGGCGGCGGACCGCTCGGCCGCGTCCTCCACGAGGACCTGCGCGCCCGCAGCCGTACGGAACGCGCCCTCGCCGGCGCTCCCGAACCGGACCTGGTCGCCTCGGCCGTGGCCGGGACCTTCGCCGGGGTGCTCGCCGACTGGCTGCACGGCCTCATCGAGGCCACTGCTGCCGAGATCGCCACCCGGGTCTGGCGGCTGCTCGTCAACCTGCACCGCACCCCCCTGCATTGACGCTGTCGCGCATGGGCGTCGAGCTGAAGGCCGCCCGTTCCCAGACACCCCAACGGCCGAGCGCATCCGGCGCGACGGGGACTGCCTGAGCACTCCCACGCGCTCTGGAGTCACCCCCCTCCGCCGTACCGGGCCGCGAAACAATCACCCGACGTGAACCCTGCCCCCATCCCCCGCCGCACCGGCCTGCTCGCGCTCGCCGCGCTCGCCGTCACGCCATCGGCCGTCGCGGCACCACTCGGCCCCCTTCCGCGCCCCACCACCCCATGGCCCAAAGAATCGCTCCGACGCATCCCCACGCGCCGGCGCGTCGTCGCGCTGACCTTCAACGCGGCCTGGAACGAGGCCGGCCTCGACACCGTCCTGTCCGTGCTGAGCCACCACGGCCTGCCGGCCACGTTCTTCGTCACCGGACAGTTCGCCGAACGGCACACCTGCGCGATGCGGACCATCGCCGCGGCGGGCCACGGCATCGGGAACCACTCCTACAGCCACCCCGACTACCGGCACATCACGCGCGCACAGGGGCAGTCGGACATGGACCGCGCCGACAGAGCCATCCGGAAGGCCATCGACGCGCCCCCGGCGCCCTTCTTCCGCTTCCCGTACAGCGAGCCCACCGCCAACGGCATCGTCGACGCGAACGCACGCGGCTGGACCAACGTCGAGTTCACCACCGACACCCGTGGCTATGTCGGCCGGACCGGCGGCATGACCGTCGCCCTGGCCGCCGCCCGCGCCGCCGAGACCCTCGCACCCGGCCAGATCCTCCAGATGCACGTCGGCACGCCGGACGAGCAGCGGCCGGAGCCCGTCCTCGACGCCCTGGCCCTGCCTCGGATCATCCGGCACCTCCACGCCAACGACTACCGCGTCGGCGACCTCCGCACCCTGCTCGCGCGCCGCCCGGTGACGTAACACCGAGGCGTCCACGAACAGCGGCGGGTCTCAGAAGTGCGTACCGCCGTCGACGCGCACCTCGGTGCCGGTGATGAACCGGCCGTCGTCCGAGGCCAGCATCGCGACCACCGAGGCGACCGTCTCCGGGCCCGCGAAGCCCTGGCCGATGGCCGGAGCCAGCTTCAGGAACAGCGACATGTCGGCGTCCTCGGGCAGGCCGGGGCCGACGCTCGCCTTCGAGGCGCCGGAGCCGTCGGTCATACCGGAGGAGATGGAGCCGGGCTGTACGGCGGTGAACCGGATGCCCTGCTTGGCGTACTCGGCGGCGAGCGCGTGGGTCATCGACTGGATGCCGCCCTTGCTGGCCGCGTACGCCGCCATGTACGGATGGGCGAACGCGGCCGAGGTGGAGCTGAAGTTGACCACGGCCGGGGAGTCGCCGTTCAGCAGCGCCGGGATCGCCTCACGGATCATCAGGAAGGTACCGGTCAGGTTGACGGCGACGATCTTGTTGAAGTCGGCGAGGGTCGTCTCGTGGGTGTGCGAGGAGCGCAGGATGCCCGCCGCGTTGACCAGCACGTCCAGCCCGCCCAGCGCCTCTACGGCGGCGGTGACCCCGGCGCGGACCGACGCCTCGTCCGCGATGTCCACGACGACCGTCGTCAGACGCCCGGCAGCGGCGCCCGCCTTGGCCCGGGTGTCCTCGAGGCCGGCCTCGCTGACGTCGGCGGCGACGACCAGGCCGCCCTCGGCGAGCAGCCGCAGCACGGTGGCCTGGCCGATGCCGGAACCGCCTCCGGTGATCAGCGCGCGGCGGCCCTCGTAACGGTTGATGACGGTCATGGCACTCCTGCTTTCAAAGGTTCCGGGGCCCGCGTGATGTCGTCGGCGCCCCCTCTGCGGCGTCCACCGTACGCCTTAGTGGCACGTTTTGCCATGTTTGCATTTCATGCCTCACGTGGTGCGACTGACGTACGCTGCTGACGTGACCCAGCTCTCCCTGACCGAGCGCCGCAAGGCCGCGACCCAGCTCGACATCGCCCGCGCCGCCGCCGCGCTCTTCGCCGAGCACGGCCCCGACTCCACCACCGCCGAGGCCATCGCGGGCCGGGCCGGGGTGGCGCTGCGGACCTTCTACCGCTACTTCCGCTCCAAGCAGGACGCCGTCGGCCCGCTGCTCTCCGGCGGCGCCGAGCGCTGGCGCGCGCTGCTGGAAGCCGCCGAGCCGGGCGCGCTGCCCGCGACCCTGGAGCGGGCCGTCGCCGAGGCCCTGTCAGTGCCGGACGAGCATGCCGCCGAGCAGCTGGGCTGGACGCGCGGGCTGCTGCGGGCCGCCGAGAGCGACCCGGCGCTCCGGGCAGTCTGGTACCGGGTGAACCAGGAGTCCGAAGAGAAGCTGCTGCCCGTGCTCACCCGGCTGGCCGGGGCGGGCGCCGACCCGTTGGAGGTACGGCTGGCGGCGGCCGCGGCCACCGACGCCATCCGGATCGCCCTGGAGGCGTGGGCCGCCACCGACGCGCCCACCACGGGCGCGGGCTCCCCCGCCGAGCTCGCCGTCCGCTGCCTGCGGGAACTCACGGGCGGGATCAGCCTGTTGGCCCGCTGACGGGCACGGGTACCGACCGTGCCCGTACGTCGTCAGTTGTCCGTCGTCAGCGCATCAGCTGTCGGGACAGAAACGTCCGTACGACGTCGGCGAACCGGTCGGGGGCGTCGTGGTGCACGACGTGCCCGGCCGGAAGCACGGCCAACTGCGCCTGACCAGCCCGGCGGTCGGCCATCTCCTGGGCGTGTTCCTGCGCCAGGACGACGCAGCCGGCTGCCATCAGCGGCCGCACGGTCACCCCACTGGAGGGAGACAGCGGAGTAGGGGTCGCCCGGAGGAGACGGGCGCGAAGGCGTGTCAGCGGGCGCGGCGGATACGGATCGGGCCGCGGGCCTGGCCCGGGTCGACGGGGTGGCCACCCTGGGTGATCTCCACCTGGCCGGCCGCCACCAGCCGCCGGGCCGCGCGTCGGGCCGGTTCCATCAGCGCGCGCCAGCCGTCGTCGTCTCCGTCGTACACCGCCCGGGCGGCGTCGGAGGGGCAGATCGTCGCGGTCGCGGCACGACGCTCCAGGAGTTCCAGGACGGCGCGCTCCAGGCGCCTGTCCATCTGGCGATCACCGTGGGTCACTCCTCCAGTGTCGCAGGAACAGCGGCGACACGAAGGTCGCCGGGCTGAAAGTCATCGACACCCCCGGGGCATCTTGCCCCCCAGAGATTGCCCAGGTTCCCACCGCCGGTCGAGCGCGGCGGTGGGAACCTGGGTGGGTGACCACATTCGTGTTGATCCACGGCGCCGGCGACGTCGGCTGGTACTGGCACTTGGTCGAGGCGGAGCTTCGGGCACGCGGGCACGGCGTGGTGGCGCCGGACCTCCCCGCAGGCGACGACACGCTGACGCTCGACGACTACGCGGACGCCGTCCTCGCGGCCGTCGGCGGCCACCGCGATCTCGTGGTCGTGGGCCATTCGTTCGGCGCGTTCACCGCGCCCCTGATCGCCGCCCGCCGTCCGGTCGCCTCGCTGGTCCTGGTCGCCGGAATGGTCCCCGCTCCTGGTGAGTCGCCGGAGCAGTGGTGGGCCAACACCGGCTACACCCAGGCCGTACGCCACCAGGCCGCCCAGGACGGCGGCCTGACCGGCAACGACGACCCATACATCGGGTTCTACAACGGCGTGCCGCGCGTACTGGCGCAGGAGGCGCTCAGCAAGGAACGGCCCCACCCCTCACCCGCCGCGTGGGCCCAGCCGTGGCCCCTCGACGCCTGGCCGCCGGTGCCGACGAGATTCGTGGTGTGCGCCCAGGACCGCTTCTTTCCTCCCGCCTTCCAGCGCCGTCTCGCACGGGAGCGGCTGGCTGTCACCCCCGAGGAGATCACCGCAGGTCACTGCGTTGCGCTCAGCCGCCCGGTCGAGCTGGCGGACATCCTCGGGGGTGCGGGCACGAGCTGACCCCACCCCTCGTCACCCACCGTGTCGACATGTTCACGGACAGAAGAGGTTTACTTGAAGTCTCACATTGTTTTATCGTCGCTAGCGAGGCCGCCTCCTCGGCCTCGTCGCCCCCAGGGAGATCCCCATGCCTGTACGCCGCCTCAACCACGCGGTGCTCTACGTACGCGACGTCGCGCGAGCCGTCGAGTTCTACACCGACGTCTTCGGCTTCCGGCTCGACGTCGACATCCCGGGACGCGCCGCGTTCCTCAGCGCCGAGGGCACACTGAACGACCACGACCTCGGCCTGTTCTCCGTCGGCCCGGACGCCCCCGGACCGGAGCAGGGCCGCGTCGGCCTCTACCACCTGGCCTGGGAGGTGGGAACGCTCGGCGAGCTCGTCGAGATCGCCGAGAAGATCAACAAGCGTGGCGCCATGGTCGGGTCCACCAACCACCAGGTGTCGAAGTCGCTCTACGCCAAGGACCCCGACGGCAACGAGTTCGAGATCATGTGGCGCGTACCGCGCGAGGACTGGCCCTCGGCCACCGAGACGGGCCGGCCCAGCGCACTCGACCTCGAAGAGTCCCTCCGGCGCTGGGGCCCCGACCTCAAGACGGGCGCGGCGGCCGGCTCCGCCACCTGACGGCCGACGGGCACCTCGTCCAGGATCGGTCGCGTTATCCGACCGGCGAGCTCAGTGTGGACATATGGACGAAGTTCTGGATGTACGCAGAGCGGGTCCGGTGGACGCTGAGCACCGGGTGTTGCTGCTGCCCGGCGGCTTGTGCACCACGGAGTTCTACGCGGATGTGATGGCTCAGCCGGTGATGGCCGAAGCAGGGCTGGGCATGGTGGCGGCGACGATGCCGGGGTTCGGCCGGACCACCGCCCCGGCCGACCTGTCGATGGAGAACTACGCACGGCTGATGGGTGAGTTCGCGGCAGCCGAGGGCTGCGACGTGGTGGTGGGGCACAGCCTGGGCGCCAACGTCGTGATCGAGATGGCCGCCCTCGGTGTGTGCTCCGACCCCTTGGTCCTCCTGTCGCCGACGTTCTCGCGGGCGGACGAGGCCAGGTTCCTCGGGGTTCTGGACCAGGTGGGGCGGATGCCGGCCCTGGGGCCGCTGGCGTGGACGGCCATGCTGAAGGCGATGCCCCAGATGATGAAGAAGGAGATGCTCAAGCAGAACATCCCGGAGGACCGCGCGCAGGCCCTCGCCGCGGACCTGGGCAACAACGACCCCGCGTTCTGCCGCAACGTCGTACGGCACTACTACGAGTACCTCCACCAGCACCCGTCCCTCGTGGCCCGCCTGCGGGCCTCGGGCGCCCGCGCCTGGGTCGTACGCGGCGACCACGACGACATCGGCCTCAAGGACGAAGAGCGCGTCCAACTGGAGGCGAGCCCGCAGATCACGATGGTGACGGTGCCGGACGCGGGACACATGGCGCTGGTGGAACAGCCCGCGCGGGTGGCCGAGGTGATCGTGGAGGCCGCCACGAGTTCCGCGTCCTCATCTCCTTCTGGCACGAGGCCTTGACGACTGCCGGCGAGGGCAAGTGATCACGGTGGCAAGGCTCCTTCACCGCTCCCGCGATCTTCGTGCGCGAGGCGGTCGATAGGCTCACGCCGTGACGACGCAATGGTCTTCGGCAACCCTTCAGCGCTCGCTGGGCGACCCCACGGTCACCTACCCCCTGTGGCCACCGATGACCAGCGGCTGCCCCCGTACCAGTACCGCCGAGGTCTCCTACCCTGTCGAAGTCGACTACGCCTACGACCAGGTCGACCCCTTTCTGTTCGCCACCGCCGCGGGGCGAGGAGGAGGCCTGGACCGCTGGGCTCCGCTGTTGCCGCCGCTGGCCGCGCCGGGGCTGGGTGAGGGCGGCACACCGCTCATCGAGATCGAGGCCGGCGTCTTCGTCAAGGACGAGTCCCGCAACCCCACTTGGAGCCACAAGGACCGGTTGAACCGGTGCACCGTCAGCGCCGCCGTCACCACCGGGGCCCCGGGCGTCGTCGTCGCCTCCTCCGGCAACCACGGGGCTTCCGCCGCCGCCTACGCCGCCCGCGCGGGCCTGCGCTGCGTCGTGGTCGCGGGCCCCGAACTGCCTCCCGCCGTCGACTCCTTCCTCCACGCCTACGGCGCGGTCGTCCTGCCCGTGCCCTGGGAAGCGAGATGGCCGCTGACGCGGAAGATCGTCGAGCGGACGGGCCTGCACCCGGTCAGCAACCTCACCACCACCCACACCGGACACGCCTTCGGCCCCGAGGGGTACAAGACCATCGCGTACGAGATCCACCAGGATCTCGGCGCCCCCGCCGCCGTCTTCGTCCCCACCGCGTACGGCGAACTCCTCTTCGGTGTCTGGAAGGGATTCACCGAACTCCGCTCGCTCGGCCTCATCGACCGGCTGCCGCGGATGTACGCCTGCCAGCCGACTGCGGCCGCGCCGCTCGCCGAGGCAGTGCGGCGCGGAGTACCGGCGGCGCACGTCACGGTGGGACACACCGAGGCCTACTCCATCGTCTCCCCCGTCAGCGGCTATCGCGGTGTGGTCGCCGTCGAGGACAGCGGCGGCCAGGTCCTCGAACTCAGTGACGCACAACTCGAGGCCGCCCACGGGGAACTCGCCCGGGCGGGCCTGTGGACCGAACTGTCCAGCGCCGCCGGACTCGCGGGTCTGCGTACCGTGCCCGACCTCGACGGCCCGGTGGTCTGCATCTCCACCTCCAGCGGCTTCAAGAACCGCAGCGTCGGCTCCCAGTCGACCAAGACCGTCTCCCCGGAATGGGACGACGTCCGCAGCCGACTGCACGCGGCGGGCATCCGCGACTGATCCCCCCTTCCGTAGTGGTACGACCCGCTCAACAGCGGCAGTCGCGCCCGTACGGACCCTCCGGAGGGTGAGCCACCGGTCATCGTGGTTTCCCACGCCGTGGGGGCCCGCTGGCATGCCGTCACCGCCGCCCCTACGGGTGATAGAGCACCCGCGCCCGCGCCACATCGAGGGGTTTTCCCTCATCGAGCGGCAGGAAGTACTCCCCCTGCCACCTCTGCGTACGGTCGGCCTGGCGGCTGGTCGTCGTCACCCACGGCGGATAGACACGGAATCCGCGCTTCCCACCGGCCCCGGCCCGCGACATGATGCCGCGCTCGCACAACACCGCTCGCGGGAACACGAACTGTCCGAAATAGCCGCTGTCGCGGCTGCTGATGACGACGAGATCGACTCCGTCCTCGGCGTCGAAGGGCCGGATGGGGCCCTCGACGGATCGCTGCCATACGGTGACGAACTGGCCCGTCTTCGTAGGGGTGGTCTTCGCTATGCGGAACCTCACCGCCAGCCCGTCCAGCGTGAACCCATGTGCCGCGTACTCCGCGCTCTCGGGCTCGGGCACCGGTGGCGTGCAGACGAAACCGACCGCGTCGTACACCAGCTCCTTGGCCGTCAGGAGGTCACCGGGAAACCCTGACCAGGGCTGATTCGTCGCCATCCGCACATCCTGCCATTCCGGTCGCCACGCCCCCGCAGGTTCTCGGCGAGCGAGTCCCCGCACGGCTCCCGGCACGGCTCCCGGCTCGTACCCACCACAGACAGTGCCGGTGATAGTCTGCTTCGCTGCCACGTTGCTCAAGGCTTCTTCCCGGCGTGCGGAAGTAGGAGCGCAGATGACGGATTGGGCGGAGTACTGGGACCGTCGTTACACCCATGGCGACATCGGGTGGACCCTTGCCCCTCACCCACTGGCGGTCGAGGAGCTGGCGCTGGTGGCGCCGGACGCGGACCCCGCCAAGCCGGGACACCGGGCCCTCGACCTCGGTGCGGGCGCCGGACGGCACACGATGTGGCTCGCCCGGCGCGGTTGGCATGTGACGGCGGTGGACATCTCGGCGGTGGCCCTGGAGCGTACGAAGCAGCAGGCCACGGCGGAAAACGTAGAGGTGACAACCGTTCTCGCCGACCTGGATTCCTATGAGCCGCCGCAGGACACCTTCGGCCTCGCCCTCATCACGTACGTGCACGTCGAACCGGCACAGCGGGCGATGCTGCTGGCCCGGGCGGCCAAGGCGCTGGCGCCGGGCGGACGGCTGGTGATCGTGGGTCACCACCTCGACAACCTCGGCACGGGGCTCGAAGGGCCGTCCCAGCCGGAGAGGATGTTCACCCCGGAGCGCCTGCGCGCCGAGCTGTCGGGCCTGCGTGTCGAGCGCGCCGCGCGGGTCGCGCACACCGTCACCACCTCGACGGGTGAGCGCGAGGCGTACGCCACCGTGATCAGGGCCAGTCGACCGGATCGCACAGCGCAGACCGCTCCCGCCTGACGCGCCCGGCGTCCTGGGAGCGGCGCCCTCACAGGCCGGGCTGGCGCACCACCACCAGACGCACCAGAAGCTTCCGCAGGGCTTCGCGCTCCTCGGCGGAGAGGGGGCTGAGGAACTCCCGGTGGACTTCGGCGAGCACCTCCTGCGCCTCGCGCAGCCGTACGATGCCCCGTTCGGTCAGATGCAGGGCCAGGCTCCGACGGTCGGGGCCGCGTCTGCGTTCCATCAGCCCCGTCCCCTCCAGCGTGTCGACCAGGGCGACGATGGTCATCCGGTTGATGCGCAGCCTGTTCCCCACCGCTCGCTGGTTGAGGCCGGGTTCGGCCGCGACGACGGCCAGTACGCCGAACTGACGCATCGTCACGTGGAGTGGGGACAGATCCCTCTCGACGAAGACGGTGACCGCCTGGGCGGCCTTGCACAGCAGGAAGCCGTGCAGGTGCTGAAGCCCTTCGAACAAGGGTGGATCCGCGACGCCGAGCTCCTTGCTCACGGTCATTCCTCCGGCCCCCTCCAGCGAGCGCCGGGCACGGCGCACGGTCGGCCCCAGGACACTCGACGGGCCGGTCGGCGTATCCCGCCGCGGTGTGTCCGACAGCAGCACTGACTGTCTTTTAGACAGAAGACCAACGACTTTGAGACACGTCAAGCCTTCAACAGCGGGCAACGCAGGCCGCCTTCGACCGCACCCCGGCGGCTTGGCCTCACTGGCGGCGCCCATCCGAGGAGGACAGAGACCGCGTGCGCCCCGGGCGCGTAACCAGCCGGATGGGCAGCCCGTTGCCTCAACTGGGCCGCTCCACCGGGTGATTGGGCCCGTGAACCCCAGCTCTCGCGTTGACGATTCCCGCAGGCCGCCCCATACTGACCCATCAGGTCCTCTGACTATCAGCGCTATTGATTAATCGGCCTTCCGGGACAGTCATGGAGGCGCGGGTGCACGCGACGACCGCAGCCCGTCAGCAGACCACCGAGCCGGAGGGAAGGCCATGAACAAGCGCACCACCGATGCCCAGGACATGCGGCTCATTTACGCCGGATCGTTCCTCGGCAACTTCGACCGGATCGTGATCACCCCGCTGTTGCTGCCCGCGTCCAAGGGCCTGGGCGTCAGCCTCTCCTCCGTCACGATCGCCCTCACCGCGTATCTGCTGCTGTTCGGCCTGATGCAGCCCGTCCACGGCCTGATCTCCGATGTGTACGGGCGCGTACGGGTCATGCGAGCCGCCCTGGTGGGCATCTGCGTCGCCGATCTGGTGTCCGCGCTCGCCCCCAACCTGGGCGTGCTCATCCTCGGGCGCGCGCTCGCGGGCGCGTCGGCGGCCGCGCTGCTGCCGGTGATGGTCGCGTACGTGGGCGACCGGCTGCCCTTCGCCCAGCGGCAGCGGACCGTGGCGAGCGTGCTCGCGGCCGGGGCCGTCGGCACGGCCGCCGCGACCGTGGTCGCCGGTGTCTTCACCCATCTGTGGAGCTGGCGCGCGGCGATCCTGCTGGTGGCGATCTGCTCCCCGCTGCTCGTCCTCGCCTTCGGCCGGCTGCCGGAGGCCTCCGCCCCGGCGCCGAGCGGGACGAGCGTCTCGGCCCGGCTCGCCATGGTCTTCCGTATCGGCTGGTTCCGCTTCCTCGTGGCCTTCGCACTCATCGAGGGCGCGGCCATGCTGGGCTTCTTCAACTTCCTCAACACCGCACTCCAGGCGGGCGGACACAGCGTCGTGTACGCCGGTCTGGTCACCGGCAGCTACGGCCTGGCCGCGGTGGCGGGCGGCGTGGCGGTACGCGCCCTGGGCCAGCGGGTGACGGCCGCGACCCACTTCGCCGTCGGCAGCGTACTGCTCGGCGTGGGCTATCTGGTCTGTGTACCCACCCAGTCGATGGCGACCGTGCTGACCGCCAGCGTGCTCTCCGGCCTTGCCTTCGCGCTCGTCCAGTCCACCGTGCAGACCTGGGGGACCGAGGTCGCGCCGCCCCAGGTACGGGGCATCGCCACCTCCCTGGTGGCCTGCGCCGTCTACACCGGGGCCGCCCTCAGTACGTATCTGGTGAGCGGGCTGGCGGACGACAAGCGCTTCGGCGCCCTCTTCGCGATCGCGGCGGCCGTCACCGTGCCCGTCGCCCTGGTCGGCCCGGTCGCCCGCGCACGCTTCTCGGCCTCCCTGGCCCAGCGACAGAACGAGCCACTCCCGGCCGGGCCACCGGCGGCGCGCCCCTCGCAGCAGCAGCCCTAGGGGATAACCGCGCGCTGCCGGAACGCCGTTGACGCAGGCGTTCTCGCCGACCGTTGTGACCGAACCCTCCAAGCGCGCCCGATGATCTCTGTGTCCAGCCGTGGGACCGCGCACCCCCCGTACGGGCCCAGACTTGCCGGAGGTGGCCGCTGACCAGGGCGGTTACCGCCGACACTGCTTCCGATCCAAGGACTCCCCCGTGAGCGAACGCGTCATCGCGCCCAAGAACCGCGGCTTCCTCTTCCTCGACTCCCACCCCGCCGGGTGTGCCCGGCTCGTCCACGACATGGGGCAGGCCGTCCCCGCCGGGCAGCCGGTGCGCGGCGACGGTGAGCGGCCGGTGGCGCTGGTGATCGGCTCGTCCGCCGGGTACGGACTGGCCGCCACCGTCGCCGGGCTCGCCCGGGTGGGGATCCGCGGCATCGGCGTCTGCTTCGAGAAGGCGCCCAGCCACCGGCGCACCGGGACGGCCGGCTGGTACCGCACCGCCGCCACCGCCGAGCTCGCCCGACAGCACGGCAGCGACATGGTGTTCCTCAACGGCGACGCCTTCGGCGATCCGATGAAGGAGCAGGTCGCCGCGGTGCTCACCGAACGCTTCGGGGGCCGGCTCGACCACCTCGTCTACTCGGTCGCCGCCCCGCGCCGCACCGACCCCGCCAGCGGGGCGACGTACACGTCGGTCCTGAAGCCGATCGGCGCGGCGAACACCACCAAGACCCTGGTCTTCGACGAGCACGGCGCCCCGGACGTCAAGGACGTGACCACCCAGCCGGCCGAGGGCCACGACATCGAGCAGACCGTGGCGGTGATGGGCGGCGCCGACTGGGAGCGCTGGATCACCTTCCTCGCCGACAGGGAGCTGCTCGCCGACGGTTTCAGCACGGTCGCCCTCTCGTACATCGGCTCGCCCCTGACCGCCGCGATCTACCGTCAGGGCACGATCGGCGCCGCCAAGGCCCATCTGGAGGCCACCGCCCGCCAGCTGAACGAGCGTCTGGCCAAGCTGGTCGGCGGACGGGCCGCGACAAGCGTGAACGGCGCGGCCGTCACGCAGTCCTCCACCGCCATCCCTGGCATCGCCCTCTACACCTCGCTGCTGCGCAGCGTCCTGGGCGCGTCGATGGTCCCGCCGGTCGCCCAGCTCATCGAGCTGTGGGACCAGCTCACCGGCGCCCGCCCGCTCACCCTGGACGAGGAGGGCCGCATCCGCCTGGACACCTGGGAGCTCGCCGACACCGTCCAGGCCGCCGTGGCCGAGCGCTGGCGCAGCGCCACCACCGACACCGTCGCGAACCTCGCCGACCTGGACTGGTTCACGGGTGAGGTGCACCGCCTGTACGGCTTCGACGTGCCCGGCATCGACTACACCGCGCCCGTCGCCACCGACATCCCCTGGCCCACCGCGGCGAACTGACCCCGGCCGGGAGCGCCGGAGAGGGACGACGCGACTCGAACGCGGCCCTGTCGCCTGGATCACATGAATAATCACTGCGCGGCGCAGCGATTGCGCTATTCTTCTGCGTAACGCAGTCAATGCGCCCCACAGTGATATCTGATCCCAGGCCCAGGAGAACCCATGCTCACCGTCGCCGTCACCGGAGCCACCGGCACCCAGGGTGGAGCCACCGCCCGCGCCCTGCTGGCCGCCGGCCACCCGGTCCGCGCGCTCACCCGTCGGCCCGACTCCCCCGCCGCCGACACCCTGCGCGGCCTCGGCGCGGAGATACGTCACGCCGACTTCGACGACCGTGCCTCACTGGCGGCCGCGCTCGCCGGGGCGGACTCCCTCTTCGCGGTCACCACCCCGTTCGGCACGGACACCGACACCGAGGTCCGGCAGGGGACGACCCTCGTCGATGTGGCGGCGGAGGCAGGCATCGGGCACATCGTGTTCACCTCCGCCGCCCACGCCGACCGCGACACCGGCGTGCCGCACTACGAGAGCAAGCGCCTGATCGAGCAGCACCTGCGCGCGGCCGGTGTGCCCTGGACGGTGATCGCCCCCGCTGCCTTCATGGACAACTACGCCGGCGGCTGGACCCTCGACGGGCTGCGCGAGGCCACCTTCGCCTGGCCCATGCCCGCCCACCGGCCGCTCACGCTGATCCCCGCCGCCGACATCGGCGCCTTCGCCGCGCTGGTCCTCCAGCGCCGCGACGAGTTCGCCGGGCGCCGCATCGACATCGCCTCCGACGAACGTACGCCCGCGCAGCTGGCGGAGATCCTCGCCGCCGCCCTCGATCTCGCGGTCACCCACCACGAAGTGCCCCTGGCCTACGTCCGGAAGCACTCGACCGATCTGGCCGCCATGTTCGCGTACTTCACCTCCGTCGGTCTCGACGTCGACGTGGCGGGGCTGCGCCGCGACTACCCCGAGGTCGGCTGGCACAGCTTCGCCGACTGGGCCGCCGCGCAGGACTGGCCCGCCCTGCTCTCCGCCACGCCCCGTTGATCACGGCGCCGTGGCTACGACACCGCCTGGGACACCACCGCCGCCGCGTCCGCGATCAGCTTGTTGTCGTAGTCGGCGTCCCGCGTCCCGCGGTTCGACACGATGGCCATGACGATGGGCGCGCCATCGGGCGGCCAGACCACGGCGATGTCGTTGCGGATGCCGTAGACACCGCCCGCGCCGGTCTTGTCGCCGACGGTCCAGCCCTTGGGAACGCCCGCCCGGATGAGCTCGTCCCCGGTGGTGTTGGTCCGCAACCACTGGGTCAGCTGGGCGCGTTCGGGCGTACCGAGACGGTCACCGAGGACGAACGCGCGCAGGTCCCGGGCCAGCGTGCGGGGCGTGCTGGTGTCCCGTACGGAACCGGGGGTCCACTGGTTCAGCTCCGGCTCGCGGCGTTCGACGCGGGTCACCGTGTCCCCCGCCTCCCTGAGCGCCCGCTCCAGGCCCTTCGGCCCGCCGAGCGCGTCGAACAGCAGGTTCCCGGCCGTGTTGTCGCTGTAGCGCACGGCCGCGTCGCCCAGCTCGCCCAGCGTCATCCCCGTGTCGACGTGCTTCTCGGTGACGGGCGAGTTCGCCACCAGGTCGTCCTTGGAGTACCTGATCAGCTTGGACATACCGGCCAGCCCGTACTTGCGCAGGACGGCTCCGGCGGCAAGCGCCTTGAACGTGGAGGCGTAGGCGAACCGCTCGCCGTCGCGGTAGCCGACCTCACGCCCGTTGCCGGTGTTCACCGCGTACACCCCGAGCCGCGCCCCGTACTTACGCTCCAGGTTCTTGAGGTCCACCACGGGCGGCTTCGCGTCCGTACGCGTGCGTGTCGCCGGGCCGGCGGTGGGCTGCGCCTGTGCGGACGTGTTGCCCTCGGGCTGCGCGCAGGCCATCAGGGGAAGTGTCACGAGCAGGGCGAGTCCGCCCAGCGCGGCGCGTCGGGCACGTGAGTGCTGCATGGTCCAACCTCCGGTCGCGCCGCGGGTGTCAGTACGTATCTGGAATGAGTGGCGCATGCCCCGATCCTGCCCCGGGATGTGCGGTCACCGTTGCTCCGACACAGCGGCGAGGGCGTCGCGAGGATCACTTCTCCAGCCAGCGCCGGGCCATCGAGTCCGTGGAGATCAGGGCGTGCGGGCCTGGCCGCCACGCCGCTGAACACGGCGGCCCGGCCCGTAAGTAGGGACTGCCAGTCCCTGGATCAGCCGGTCTCTCCCGTCCTTCGCACCGCCGCGCCAGTGTGGTCACCGGCGCCGAGACACGGCGTCACAGGAAGTGGAGCAGCCGGTCACCGGCGTGACGAGCCCGACGCCCCGCTGCCACCCACCCGTACCTCACCGGAAGCGAGAACGACATGCCCAAGATCTCCGCCGACGACAAGAACCTGACCGTCCTCAACATCTTCACCACCGACGCCCCGGAGAAGCAGGAGGGTCTGCTCGGCGCGATGCGCGAGATCGTCGACTCGGCGGCCTACCCGGGCTGGATGTCCTCCACCGTGCACGCCGGTGTGGACAAGCCCGGTACCGCCAACTTCATCCAGTGGCGCAGCCGCGCCGACCTGGAAGACCGCTACAACGCCGAGGAGTTCGAGCACCGTACGCTCCCGCTCTTCGGCGAGCTGACCACCTCGATCCGGCTGCTCCAGAACGAGATCGCGTACTCCCAGACCAAGTCGGGCGAGGGCGTCGAGATCTCGCCGCAGCGCTCCGACTACACCGTCATCGCGGTCTTCGGCGTGGAGGAGAAGAACCAGGACGGCCTCGTCGACTCCCTCGGCCCGTCGATGCGGTTCCTCGACGAGGTTCCCGGCTTCGTCTCCCACACCGTCCTCAAGGGCATAGCCGCGCGCGGCTTCGAGGGCTCCTTCGTCATCTCGTACTCGCAGTGGGAGAACAAGGAGGCCTGGGACGCCTACCAGGCAGTCCCGCAGGACGCCAGGCCCGCCGCCCGCCTGGACGCCGAGCGCCGCACCGGCTCGCTCCTGACGTCGGTGGACTCCAACGCCTACCAGGTCGTCCACACCCGCGCGGCCGGCGAGTGAGGAGGGCGCGGTAGCGTCCTACGCTGCCGAGTCCGCCTTCCAGTCCTGGACGAGGAGCCCGAGCAGCACCTCGTCCAGGAACTCACCCAACACCCAGGCCGAGGAGCGCAGTACACCCTCGCGTACAAAACCGTTGCGCTCGGCGGAGCGCAGCATCGCGGCGTTGTCCGACAGCGTCTCGATCTGCAACCGGTGCAGACCGCGTACGACGAACCCGTAGTGGCACAGCACCGCGACCACGTCGGTGCCGTAGCCCTGGCCGCGCGAGGACGGCAGCAGCCCCAGGCCGATGTGCGCGGACCGGTTGTGGGTGTCGATGCCCCACAGCGTGGCCGTGCCGACCAGCGTGTTGCCTTCCAACTCCACCACGGAGAACGGGACGTGCCCCTGCTCCTTGTCGTCCACCACGAGCCGCGGGTCCTTCGCACCGGGCGTGATCGGCCGCCACGGCCCGGCTTCTGCCCGCGAGCCGTTGACCACGTCGTCGTAGAGCTCGGTCCGCAGGATCGGGATGTCGTCGTCGTGGCGGGCGCGCAGCCCGACCTTCTTGCCTCGAAGCATGCGAGCTTCCTATCCGACCGGGCCAGTGGGCGGCAATCCAATAAGCAATCCGATAAGCAATCCAATAAGACGCGCGTATACGCGATGAGGGTGTGCCCGTCGCCCGGTGGTTCGGGCTCGCCGGGGCGGTATTGCCGGAGACGACACCCCCGTATCCCTCTCCGGCAACACCCGCCCGCGGGCGAGGGCGCCGTCGAGAGTCCTCTCCAGGACTCGTCGACGCCTCGCGCCATGAGTCTCCGGCCCGTTCGTAGGGCCGCGCCATGGATTTAGCCTCCGGCTCAATGGTCGTGAGACCGCGCCCTCCCGCTCCTGCTAGGCGCTGACCACTTCGCGTACCGCCGCGAGGAACTCCTCCGTACGCGGGTGCGTGGCGTGGGCCGGGCAGGCCAGGTAGACCGTGGTGGCGGGCGCGTCCGCCACGGGGACGAAGCGCACACCCGGGTGGCCGTGGCTCTCCGCCGTGCCCGCGGCGCCCACGCCGAACGCGCTGCCGGTGGCGATGAGGTTCAGCCACTCGTCCACGTTGCGCACCTCGATCGTGCGGTGCGGGCGCTGTTCCGGGGGCCACAGGTCCACCGAGGCGGTGCCGGTGTCCGGCCACAGGGCCAGGGGCAGGGCCGGGTCGGAGGTGAGGTCCGCCAGGCGCACCCGGTCGTGGCCCGCGAGCGGGTGGTCGTCGGGCAGGGCGGCGACCCGGTCCTCGGTGTAGAGGGCCTCGGTGCGGATCCGCGGGTCGGCGGGGACGGTACGCAGCACCGCCACGTCGGTGTCACCGGTGGCCAGGCCCGCCGTGCTGTTGTCCTGGCGGACCACTTCGAGGGGCGCGTGCGGGTGCGCCTGGCGCCAGGTCCGCAGCAGCGGTACGGTCTGCTGCCCCAGCACCGCGCAGGTGTAGCCCAGCCGCAGCGGCCGGTCGACGGCACGGGTGTCGGCCAGCGCCGCGTCGAGATGCGCGAGGATGGCCCGCCCGTGGCCCAGCAGGGTCCGGCCGGCCTCGGTGAGCTCCAGATGCCGGGAGGAGCGGTCGACGAGGCCCACTCCCACCCGCGCCTCCAGCTGGGCGAGGGTGCGGGAGAGGGCGGGCTGCGTCATGTGCAGCCGGGCGGCCGCGGCGGTGACGGTACCCGCCTCGGCGATGGCGGCCAGAGCCCTGAGGTGACGCAGTTCCACATCCATGCCTCCCCAGCATAGTCGCTGCCCAGATGGCATTTCCGGGGGACGAGCGGGCTCCGTAGCCTCGGGTGCGCCGGGTCGGTGGCCCGGCTTCCTTCCCCGGGGCCCTCCCCCGGGGCCGCCCGCTGTATCCCGGGCGTTCCTTTCAGAAACTGGACGGTGAGTTGTGAGGATTCTTCTGGTCGGCGCGGCCGGCACGCTGGGCTCCGCGGTGCACAAGGCGCTCGCGGAGCGGGGCCATGAGGTGATCGGCGTGGGCCGCACCGGCGGGGACCTGGTCGCCGACGTCACCGACCCGCAGGCCGTGGCCCGGCTGTACGCGCAGGCCGGCCCGCTGGACGCGGTGGCCGTCGCGGCGGGCGACGCCGTGTTCAAGCCGCTGGCCGAGCTCACCGGCGACGACTTCGCGGCGACGCTGCGCGGCAAGGCGCTCAGCCAGGTGGAGCTGGTGCGCCAGGGCGTCCGGCACGTGGCCGCGACGGGCTCGTTCTCACTGATCAGCGGGATCCTCACGGAGGAGCCGATCGTGGCGGGCGCCGCCGCCTCGGCGGCCAACGGCGCGGTGGAGGCGTTCGTACGGGCCGCCGCCATCGAACTCGCGCCGCAGCGGATCAACGCGGTGAGCCCGACGGTGGTCGAGGAGTCGCTGCCCGCCTACGGCCCGTTCTTCGTGGGCATGGAGGCCGTGCCCACGGCGCGCGTCGCCACGGCGTACGTCCGCTCCGTCGAAGGGGCGCAGACGGGCCAGATATACCGGGTGCGCTGAGCACGCACGCCGGCGAGGCCCGCGCGACGATCACCCACGCCCACGACCCGCGTACGCGGGCCCGACGGGTGATCTTCGCGCGGGTCGGAGGCTGTTCTGGGCGGGTGCGCGGATACCGCGGGCCAATACTGCGGACATGCGACCCACCCGCCGCCTCACCGTGCTGCGCCTCGCCGCGGTCACCGCCCTCCTCGCACTCAGCACCCCCGTCTCCGCCGCCGACGGCGCCGTGGGCAGCGGTGGCCACCACCGGCCCTGCGTCAGTTCCCGGCTGCCTGCCCACGGCCCGGCACGGAACGTCCTGCGGATCGCCGAGCAGGCCAAGAGGGAGATGGACCTCAAGTCCGTGATCGTGCGGGTCACGGTCGACGGGCGCGAGCTCGTCACCACCGCGCTCGGCGAGTCCATGACCGGGGTCCCGGCCGACCCCGCCATGCACTTCCGCAACGGCAACGTGGCCATCGCCTATATGGGCACGGCCCTGTTGCGACAGGTCGACGACGGCAAGGTGAGGCTGGACGACCCCGTCGGCCGCTGGGTGCAAGGCCTCCCGCACCACCTCGGTGACCGCATCACCCTGCGGATGCTCGGCGCCTCCACGTCCGGCCTCGTCGACTACGTCACCTCCCCCGGTTTCTCCACCAAGGTCTACGCGGATCCGTTCCGCCAGTGGACGGCCAAGGAACTGGTGGGTGTCTCCACCGCGCTGCCGCTGTGGTACCGCCCCGGCACCAACTGGAGCTACTCCCACGCCAACTTCGTCATCCTCGGCGCCGCGCTGGAGAAGATCACCGGGACTCCGCTCGACGTCCTGCTCCAGGAGCAGGTCATGGGCCCGCTGGGCCTGACCGAGACCCGCAACAGCTTCACTCCCGAGATTCCCAGGCCGGTGCTGCACGCCTTCACCGCCGAGCGCGGCACGTACGAGGAGTCCAGCTTCTGGAACCCCTCGTGGACCACCGCGCCCGGCGCGGTGCAGACCACGAACATCTGCGATCTGGCCCGGTCGGCCTCGGGCATCGGCTCGGGCGAGCTGCTCTCCCGGGCCGGCTACCGGGAGATGCTGAACCCGAGGACGGTGGGTCTGGGGCGCCCGACCAAGACCTGCCCGGCGACGATCTGCCTCCCGCAGACCAGAGCCACCCACTACGGCATGGGTCTGCTCGTCCTCGGCGACTGGATCAGCCAGCACCCGCTGTTCTTCGGCTACACCGCCGCCCAGGCCTATCTGCCGTCCGAGCGCCTGGCCATCGCGGTGACGACGACCAACGGGCCCAAGGCGAAGGGCGGCCACACCTCCCAGGTGCTGACCCAGCGCATCGCCGCGGCCCTCGCTCCGCAGCACCCCATCCCCGACTTCGGCTGAGCCGCGTCCCGTCCCGTATCCGCCTTGCGCCCACCTCCGCCGGGGGTGGGCGCGTGTCTGTGCGGCCGCCCGGGTGGACGAGGTCAGCTTCGGGGCACGGAAGTGATCAGGTCCCGCATCCACTCCACGTACAGCCGCATGTTCTTGTGCGCGACATCGGTGTCCGGGTGGCGGCTCGTGAACCACAGACCTTCGTGGAGCCTGTTGAACCACACGTACACCTTGTCGCCGTACGTCACCCGGCCCAGGGCGTACACCTTGCGCTCGGCCCACCACTTGGACCCGGGGGCGTCCCGGGCGTCGAGGAACGACACGACCGAGTACAGATCGGGCGACGCCGGGTGGAACTCGGGGCCCAGCAGCCCCAGGATGCGGGCCAGCGGCACCCGCGCCAGGCGCCTGTTGGCCCGCAGTTGGGCTCGTACGGCCTTCAGCGCGCCGGAGAAGTCGGACGCCACGGGCACCTCGATCGGGACGGCGCCCACGAACCAGCCCACGGAGTCCGACCACCGTTCCGCGGCCCTCGTGTGGAAGGGCACGACCGTCCGGTAGACCTGCTCACCGCCGATGTGGTGCACGGCGAGGCTCGTCGCGGCCAGGATGCCGACCAGGCTGCCGCCGAAGGGACGGCAGTACGCCTCGAACGCGGCGGCGCTCTCCGCGTCCACGAGCATCTCGCGCACGAGGATCTGGGGTTGCAGGCCCTGGCCGGGATCGAGTCCGAGGTCGACGGGGAAGTTCGGCAGCTGCCCGCCGCACTGGCGGATGAACTCCCGCCAGTGGCTGACGCTGGAGTGGTCGACCTCGATGCGGTCGGCCTCGGCCCGTTCCGTCTCGCAGAAGTCGACGTAACTGGCGGCCGGCGCCTGCTCCTCGGGGCGTCCTTCGACGGCGGCGGTGTAGAGGTCGTGGATCTCGGCGGGGATGCGGAAGATGGAGTAGCCGTCGACGTTGCTGTGGTCGAAGGCCAGGTACACGCTGGTGCAGTCGGGCCGGACGACGGCGGTGTAGAGGAAGTTCGGCCAGCCGAGCGCGTACGCCGCCTCGTCGAACCGGGCTTCGAGATGCTGGACCAGCTGTGCCGCATCGGGGAAGTCGCCGACCACCTCGCGGCGCAGCGCCACGTCCTCGGCGCCGACCGTGAACCGGCGCATCTCCTCCCCGGCCCAGCGGAAGCCGCTGCGCAGTGTCTCGTGCCGGAGTGTCCATCTGCGCAGCGCCTCCTCCAGCGCGTCGAGGTCGACCGCACCCGGAAGGTCGAACGTCGCACCGAGCCAGGTCGGCAGCACGAGATCATCTCGCAGTACGGAGCGGACCGTGCGGAAGTGCGACTCCTGGATGTAGGCAGGGGGTCTCACGTCCTCCGGCTGACCGGTCGCCGCCGCGACGGTTCCCGGACCTAGCGTCCACTCGACCAGCCGTCCGGGCCGGACCTCGCAGCGCTGGATGTCGGTCATTCGCACGGGGCGTCTCCGTTCACAAAGGGACAGGCTCCCAAGCCAACGGCGCGCCCGCGGCGGCCAGGATCGTTTTCCCGGTTTTTCAACGCATCGGATGGCACCTCGCACAACCGTCCAAACCGCCGCAGAGCGGCCCTCCCCGCCCGATCCGCGGACTCGTCGTGGAGCCTCGCATATGCGGCTGAGCGTCTGCGTCATGGTCGCGCGGGGTTCTCCACGATGAAATGAGCTCGAAGCGGCCAAGCGCCAAGTGCCAAGCCCCAAGCACTGAGTGCCAAGTGCCAAGTGAACGCCACGCGGAGGGTTTTATGAGTCACATGGACATGAGTCACATAGAGGTGTCCCACCACACTGGCGCGTCCGCCGCCGGGCCCGTCCGGGCATCGGCCGACAGGCTCACGGGGCTGCTCCTGGGTGCCGCGGCGGTGACGATGGGGCTGATGGCGGGGCTCTTCTTCGCCTTCGACGTCTCCGTGATGCCGGGTCTGGCGAAGGGGGACGACCGCACGTATGCCACCGCCATGCAGAACATCAACGCGGTCATCGACGGCAGCGGCCCCTTCGCCCTGGTCTTCATCGGCGCGTTGGTGCTCACGGCATGGGCCGCGTTCCGCGCCTTGCGCAAAGGACGGCGGGAGACGGGCTGGTGGCTCCTGGCCGCGACGCTCTGCTATGCGGCCGCGCTGCTGCTGACCGTGGGGATCAACATTCCCTTGAACAACAAGCTGGCCGACCTGGGCCACCCCGGCCCCTCCACCGACTACTCGGTGATCGAGGACTTCAAGGGCACCTGGGAGACCGCCAACATCTTCCGCACGCTCCTGTGCCTCACGGCCCTGGGCGGCATCGTGCGCGCCCTGCTGCTGCACGGCCGCGCCACGGCCCGGACCGACATCGGCTGAGGCCGCGAAGGCTGAGAGCCTTGCGGCGCGCCACGCGGCGTGGGGCACCCGCCGTCGATGCGGGCGCCCCGGCCGCGTCAGATCATCAGCAGCAGCCGCGTGTGCGCCACCAGCTTCCGGTTCACACTGGTGCTCTGCACGAAGATCGTGAAGTCGTCGTTGTGGTCCGGCTTCACGCGCGCCTCCGCGTCCGGCAGACCGAGCAGGGCCCGCGCCTCCGGCCCCGTGTACACCCGGTCCGTCTTCTTCTCCAGGACCGCGATCTGCTTGCGCGCCTGGATCTTCTCCGACTTGCTCAGCTGATAGAACGCGCAACCCGTGCGGTAGGTGTGTCCGCACTCGATGACCCAGTCACGTATCGCCGCTTCCCGCGCCACCGGGATGAGCTGGTACTTCGACGGCTCCACCGGCGTGAGACCGGCCGCCTCGATGGTCTCCTTGTTGACCGCGTCGGCTCCCGTGGAGAACACCGCCCGCGAGCCCCGGACGCCCTGGGCGCGGCCCACCATGAAGTTCTCGGTGGCCTGCTGGATGACCCGCCCGGCCTCCTCCAGGCCCCGGGTGCTGGTGGCGTCCCAGATGGCGATGTTGTCCTTCGGGAAGCCGCACTGCATGGCCTCGCGCTTGCCCATCTGGTCCGGCACCAGCACGGCCAGGGTCCAGTTGTCCTGCTGTGTCGCGATCATCTCGGCGACGGCCTTCACCAGTTCACGGGGCTTCCTGCTGGGGGCGTCCGGGCTGTGGTGGCTCGCGTTCTCCTGGCCGTCGGTCAGCACGAACGTCAGGAAGCTGTGGTCGCCGTACAGTTGCGCCGTCTGCGCCAGCTCCCGCTGCGACTTGAGAGCCGCCGCCAGCAGGGCCGTCATCCCGCCGACCCGGTACAGCTCCTTCAGGGACGGCATCCGCAGCACGTCCTTGTCGTAGATGACGCACTCCACCGTGTCCGCGAACACGTACACCGTTACGCGGGTTTCCTGCTCCAACTCCCGCGACCGGCGGGCGAGGTAGGCGATCTGCTGGTCGGCCACCTCGACGACCTTGCGGCTCAGGTGCGACATGGACGAGCTGGCATCCAGCACAAGAGCGACGTGGTTGATGTAGTTCTGGTTTCCGGACACGACAGGTCCCCCCTCGTTCTCTCCGACTTGGATGCTTCGATCCTCCCACCCACCACTGACAATCGATCTTGGATCGCGGTCGGCAGGAGGCCCGCAAGCAGAGGTCGGAGCGAACAAAGAGGCAGACCACCGGGTCGACCGCGCGCTTCGGGCCGCGGTCGTGCCGGTGGTCCGCCAGTGGGTCGTGCGACCGGTGTGCTCAGTGGAGGCAGAGGCAGAAGGGGTGGCCCGCCGGGTCCGCGTACACCCGCCAGTTGGCGTCCGGACGGACCTGGTCCGTGCGCTCCAGCACGGTCGCGCCGAGGGCGAGCACCCGCTTCTCCTCCTCTTCGAGGTCGTCCACGTCGAAGTCCAGGTGCATCTGCTGCGGGCGCTGCTGTCCGGGCCACTCGGGCGGCTGGTAGCCGTCCACCTGCTGGCAGGCCAGCGGCGTCCCCTCGAACCCGTGGACCTCGATCCACTCGGGGTCGTCCGGGTCCGCGACCACCCGACCGCCGAGCAGTTCCGCGTAGAACTGCGCGAGCCCGACCGGATCAGCACAGTCCAGCGCGATCGCTTGCAGCTTTCGAATCACTTGCGACACCTCTCGCTCTTCAACCCCCTACGCAACACTCCGTACGAGACAGGTCGTACCCGCCACCACAGCGGCCATGCACGGGGGTGTGGCGGCACGGCGATACGGCGGACGACGCCCGTTCATCCGTTCGGCCCGCTTGGCGCCGTGGCCACCGGGTACAGAACGCCCCGTCGTCCCACCCCAGCAACACCCGCCCGGAGGCACGCATGCCCGACAAGACCGGACCCTACAAACCCGGCACCCCCTGCTGGATCGACCTGATGGTCCCCGACCAGCAGGCCGCCCTCGACTTCTACTGCGACCTCTTCGGCTGGCAGGGGGAGGTCGGTCCGCCGGAGACCGGCGGCTACTCGGTGTGCCTCCTCAAGGGCAAGCCCGTCGCCGGGATCATGAAGGCGATGAACCCGGACGGCACCGTGCCCGACCCGCTGCCGCCGACCGTGTGGACGACGTATCTGGCCACCGACTCCGTCGACGCCACCCTCAAGGCCGTCACCGATGCCGGCGGCTCCGTCGTGATGGGCCCACAGGACGTCATGGACCTCGGCCGGATGGCCGTCATCACCGACCCGACGGGCGCCGTCGTCGGTCTGTGGCAGGCCGGCACCTTCGACGGCGCGGGCATCGTCAACGAGCACGGCGCGCTCATCTGGAACGAGCTGAACACCGGCGACACCAAAGCGGCCGCCGACTTCTACGGCGCCGTGCTGCCGCTCGAAGCCGCGCCCGCGGGGATGCCCGGCGCCGAGGGGTACATCGCGTTCAAGGTCGGCGACCGCGCGATCGGCGGGATGATGGATCTCTCCGCGCTCCCGCCGGGTGTGCCGCCGCACTGGATGCCGTACTTCGGCGTGGACGACGTCGACAGCATCCAGAACGCCGCCGTACGGGCGGGCGGCTCGGTCCTGGCCCCGGCCTTCGACATGGCAGCGGGCCGTATGGCCGTCCTCGCGGACCCGCAGGGCGGAGGCTTCTCCGTCATCAAGGCCACCGCCCCCGAACAACCGGAATAACCCTTCCGGCCGAGTGCCCCGCCGGCCCGGCCGCCCCGTGGTCCTGCCCCCGCATCAGGAGGCAGGACCACCGGGTGAGTGGGTCGCGAAGCCAGCTCGCAGGAACACGCTGACCTGCTCCGCTAGAGGCGGTCCGGCAAACGGGGTTGGCCGGGCACCGGTCCGCTGTCGCTCCACAGGCGCGGACCACCGTGGTCGCGCAGCCGGCGCAGGAAGGAGAGCACACCTGCGCTGCCTGTCGCCCACCCCGCGCCCGAAGCGGCCAGGGTGTTGTCGGGGAAGACCGGTCGCCGCGGGGTGCCGCCGCTGCGGCACAGGATCAGCCCCGCCACCTCCTCGGCCGCGCGGTTCAGCGTCCCGTCGCCGGTCACCGCCTCGGCGTCGATGAGCAGTTCCCCCACGCCCGCCAGCCCACAGCACTGGGACACCGGGCTCATACGGGGTGCGAGGTCACGGCACGCCCGGGCGCACCGCACCCCCAGGTCCGTCAGATGCCGGTCCCCTTCGTGCCCGCCCGTCTCGATCAGCAGGGTCCCGATCCCGCCGAGCCCACGGCACCACGAACCGTAGCGCCGGTGGGCCTCGGGGCGGGCCGCCAGTGCCAGCAGACGCGGTGTGTACGCGGCGAGTTCGGCCAGTTGCGAGCGGGCCGCGGCCCCGGCGGCGGGATCGCCGGTGAAACGGTGGTAGGCGTGCAGGAAATGGATGACGCCCGCCTGGCCGTGGGCGAAGCCGAACGGGAACGCCGCCTCGGACGCCGCCGCCGAGCGCTGCGGACGGGGCCGCTCCCGCCCGTCCTCCATGGCCAGCAGCGTGCCGACACACTCCTTCGCCGCCGCCAGCCGCGCATCGCCCTCCTCGCGCCGCCCCGCCGCGTACGCTCGCCGGGCCAGCACCAACAGCCCGGTCCCGGCGCCCGCCGCGCCACCGATCTGGTCACCGGTGTCGTCATACGGGCGCGGGCTCGGCGGTGGGACGAACGCCTCGGCCGTGCCGGTCAGTTCGGCGGCGGCTTCGAGGAAGAGGTCCACGCCGGTACGACCGGTGTAGAGCGCGGTGGTCAGGGTGGGCAGGACGGTGTGGTGGGCGGTGCGACGGGCGAGGTCGGCCACCGCCTGTGTGACGCCCGGGTGGTCTCGGTGGTGCAGCAGTTCCAGGCCCACGCCGGCCGCGCCGTCGTACAGGGTCAGCCCGAAGTGCAGCTGTCCGGGGTGGGGCTGTGCCCGTGCGGGCAGATCGGCGGTGGCGGTGACGCAGGTGGCGACCGTATGCGCGATCAGATCGTCCAGGAGGTCGCGGGTGAACCTCGGCGCTGAGGGAAGCCGACGCCCGGTCGCCGCCGGTACCCGCTGCCCGCGCCATCGCCGTGCGCAGGTGACACGCCGTACCGGGTCGGGGTCCATGAGCCCCGCGACGAGTTCGCGTGCCGGACGCCGTGGTACGCCGGGGAGCACGGCGGCCAGACACGCGAGGGTGCGGTCCCGGTTGACGGTGTCGTCGCGGTCGACGACCACCGGGTCCATTCCGGTGAGCGCGAAGTACAGGGTCGCGCCGAGCGCGTAGAGGTCGTCGGCCGGTTCGGGTGGGCGGCCCGCGCGGTACACCGGCATCGAGTAGCCCGGTGTCGCTCCGGCGGGCCGGTCGCCGTGCAGGGCGCTGACGCCGAAGTCCACGAGGTGGGCGGTGCCGTCCTCGGCGAGCACCACGTTGGACGGTTTGAGATCGCCCACCACGACTCCGCGCGCGTGCACCGCTTCGAGCACCGTCAGCAACCGGCGCGCCAGCGCCGTGACTTCGCGGTGGTGCGTCCGCGTATCGGCGGCCTCGGGCGCTGGTGTGTACGGCCCGTGGCCGAGTACGTCGCGGCGCAGGTCGCGGGGCCCGCAGTCGGTGGTGATCAGGTACTCGTCGTCGCCATGGCGGAGGTGGTCGCGCACCTGGGGGACGCCGTCGACCCCAGCGAGGGCGCCCAGCACGGCGTGCTCGTGCCGCAGACGGCCACGGGCGTCGACGCCGTCGGGGCCCTCACCGACGTGGGCCCTGGCCTGTTTGACGGTCACGCGCTGACCGGAGGCGGTGTCCTCGGCGCGGTAGACGTCTCCGTGCGGGGAACGGGAGATGCCCGAGGTGAGCCGGTACCGTCCGCCGATCAGGGGCGTGGGGCGGGGCGGGGGCGGTGTGGCAGCGCGGAACGGGTCGGTGGCCCAGGGCGGTTGGCGGTAGCGCGTGCCCGCCCGGCCACGGAAGGGCTCTCCATCGGGCCCGGTCATCACGAGCGCCGCGTCGTCGGTGCCCGTGGTCCGGAAGGGCCCGTAGCGGTAGTAGACGGGGGCGTCGGAGCGGATCTGGCGGTCGCTGAGGACCCGGGGGGCCGGTCGCCCGGCCAGGACACGGGCGAGTTCGCCGCCGAGCGCGGTCACATCCCGTGGTCGCGGGTAGACGGTGACCGCCTTGCCGACCAGTGCCGCGTCGAGCGCCCCGCTGTTCATCAGGCCCAACACCGTGGCTTCACGGGCGAATTTGGCGTCGCAGACATAGCGCAGCAACACCGGGGTGATCAGGTCCGCGACCTGGGAGAGGTCCTCCGCGCGGGCGGATATGTGCAGTTTCCAACCGTGGTCGGGGAGTTCGCTCGCCGTGGCGCGGGGAGCGAACACGTACACCCACTGGTCGTCGACGGCGAGTCGCCGCCCGCTGCCGTCGAGCAGGTGCCCGAGCTGCTCGTCGAGGCCGAGCTGTGGCCCTGGACCGCCGGCCGGGGGCACCGCGTTCCCCGGCCCGCCGTACGGGCCTGTGCCGTGCACGCCAGTGGCGGCCGCCCCGGACAACTCCTCACCGGCCGAGGCCGGTCCGGCCGCCACTGGTGCTCCTCGCCTAGTCGCAGGCGAAGCGGGTCGTCGCCGTCACCCAGGGGTCGGCCAGACACGCCTGGAGACCGCGGCTGGGGTCCGCCTGCTCCTCGAAGGGGATCTCTTCTTCCTCAACAGCCACGTCGAGGGGGCCGGCGTCGCGGATCTGGAGTGCCACAGGGCTCATGACGGTCCTTTCTGTGTGCGGAACGAGAAGGTTTGGTGGAGAGATTGTCAAGCGCATGCCAGTTTCACCGAAGTCGAACTCACGGGCAAGAGGCGGGACTTGAGTTCTTGTACGCGACGGCCGCAGGGGGGCGACCACTTGGCCGGGGTGTACGGCCCCGTACCCCTCGGGACTCCCACCCCCGAAGGCAGGGTCTCAGCCCTGCCAGGACCTGTCCGCGCGGAAGGCGCGCCGGTATGCGGCGGGCGTGGTGCGCAGGGCCTCGTGGAAGCGTCGGCGCAGATTGACGGCCGAGGAGAGGCCGACCCTGCGGGCGATGGTCTCGACCGGCAGATCGGTCTCCTCCAGCAGCGCCCGGGTCGCGGCGATCCGCCGGTCAAGCAGCCAGCGCCCGGGGCTGGTGCCCAGCTGCTCTCCGAAGCGGCGGGTCAGCGTGCGGGGCGAGACCTGCGAGCGGGCGGCCATCTCGGCGACGCTGACCGGCTGGTCGAGCCGCCCGGACAGCCACTCCAGGAGCGGCCCCAGCGAGTCGGCGACCGGTCCGGAGGTGGGCAGTTCGGCGTACTGCAACTGGCAGCCCTCGCGGTGCGGCGGCATCACCATCTGCCGGGCGATCCGCATCGCGTACGCGGCGCCCTGGTCGGCGCTCACCAGGTGCAGGCAGAGGTCTACGCCGGCGGCGGAACCCGCGCTGGTGGCGACGTCGCCGTGGTCCACGTACAGCACCGCGGGGTCGACCAGGACCTGCGGGAAGCGGGCGGCCAGTTCGGCCGCGCGGGCCCAGTGGGTGGCGGCCCGGCGACCGTCCAGGAGTCCGGCGGCGGCGAGCACGAAGGCGCCCGAGCAGAGGCTGACGATCCGGGCGCCGCGCCGGTGCGCCCGGCGGACCGCCGCGGCCACGGCGGGCGCCACCTCGGTGCCGGGCGGCTGCTGCCAGCCCGCGACCAGCACGGTGTCCGCGCGCTCCAGCGCGTCCAGGCCGTTGGCGACCAGCATGTCGTAGCCGTCCTGGGTGCGTACCGGGCCGGGGTGTTCGGTGCAGACCTCGAACGTATAGCGGGCGGGTATCTCCGGGCCGTGGTCGCCGAACACCTCGCTCGCGCAGGCCAGGGTGAAGGCCGACTGCGGGGGGTGGAGCAGGGCCACGACCCGGTGCGGAGCAGGGGACTTCGGCCGCGGTCGGAGCGTCATGGCCGGAAAGTACCTCATCATGTCGGTGGGGACACTGGGGTTTGGCAATTGGTCCAGTCCAATAATGTACGGTGACCACCGCGCAGACGCAGACCCATACCGCCCGCACCTCGCCACCGACCCCTCGGCCCCCGCTCTGGGACCGGCGCTTCACGCTCTACTTCGTCGCCCGCGCGGTCTCGCTGGTCGGCGACGCGATGATGCCGGTGGCCGCCGCGCTCGCGGTCGGCGCGCTGTACGGGGTGTCGGGGGTCGGCTACGTCCTCGGCATCTGGACCGGGACGTTCGTCCTCCTGGTCCTGTTCGGCGGGGTGTTCGCCGACCGGTTCGGCGCACGACGGCTGATGGTCGGCGCGGATCTGGCCAGGGTGCTCACCCAAGGGGTGCTGGCCGTCGCCTTCTTCGTCGGGACACCGCCGTTCTGGCTGCTGGCGTCCATGGCGGCGCTGGCCGGCGCGGCCGTCGCGATGTTCATGCCGGGCGTGAACGGGATGGTCCCCCTCGTCGCCCGTGACCCCCAGCGCGCCAACGGCACGCTCAAGGTGGCCGACGCGCTCGCCCATCTGCTCGGCCCCGCGCTGGCGGGCCTGCTGATCACCTTGACCGGCGCCGGGACCGTCTACGCGATCGACGCCGGGACCTTCCTGCTGAGCGCGCTCTGCCTGGCGCTGCTGCCTCTCACCAGGGCCACCGCGCCCGCGTTGTCCGGGCCCGGCGCGCCCGTCCACACCCGCGGCTCCCTCCGCCGCGATCTACGCCAGGGCTGGCAGGAGTTCCGCGCACGCACCTGGATGTGGGCGGTGATCCTGATCTGGGTGGGTTACGGCGTCCTGCTCTTCGGCCCGCTGGTACCGCTCAGCTCGGCGCTGATCAGTGACCGGCTCGGCTCGAACGCCTACGGCGTGGCGGTCTCCTTCCTCGGCGTCGGAACCGTGCTCGGCGGTCTGCTGGCGCTGCGGCTGCGCCCCTCCCGGCCGCTGGCCGCCGGTGCCGTGGCGATGGCGCTGTACACCGTGCTGCCGCTCTGCGTGGCACTGGACACCGGCCTGCCGGTGCTGCTGGCGGGCCACGTCCTGGGCGGTGGCGCCTGGGCGTTCTGGTCCGTGATGTGGGCGACCAGTGTGCAGACCCACACCCCGCCCGCGGTGCTCAACCGCGTGACCGCGTACGAGCAGGCCGGCTCGGTGTCCGGAGTGGCGCTCGGCCAGATACTGGCGGGCCCGGCCACCGCGCTGGTCGCTCCGGAACGGCTGATGCTGGTGTCGGCGGGGGTGTGCCTGGCGGGCTGCGCGGCCCTGTTCGCGACCCCGGCGATCCGCACCTTGCGCCGGGTCACGCCCATGGACGGGGGCGAGCCGCGGGCGCCCGGCGGCCCGGACGGAAAGTGACCCGGCCGACGCCCGCGCCCGGCCGCCGTCCCGTTGTCCTCAGAGAGCGGGCGGCTCGTCGTGCAGCAGCCGCTGGAAGAGGTGGTGGTCGCGCCAGGCGCCGTTGATGTGCAGATAGTCGGGCGCGGTCCCGTACCGCTGGAATCCCGCCTTGGTGAGCACGCGCTGTGAGGCGAGGTTGTCGACCAGGGTGCCGGCCTCGACGCGGTGCAGACCGAGTTCCTCGCGGGCGACGCGGCAGACCTCGTTCACGGCGGCCGTCGCCAGCCCTCGGCCGGCCCACGCCTGGTCCACCCAGTAGCCCAGTCCGCCGCTGCGGAACGGGCCGAGCGCGATGCTGCCGAGGTTGACCGCTCCGACCGGCGTGCCGGTGGCCGTCTCGATCAGGACGTACGGGCGCATACGCCCTGCCTCACGCTCCGCGAGCAGGCCGCGGATCCTGTCGCGCTGGCCCCGCTCGGTGAAGAACTCCTCGGGCCGATACGGCTCGAAAGGCCGCATGCGCTCCCGATTCCGGCGAAAAGTCTCCGCCAGCCCCGCCGCATCCCCCGGCGAGATCTCACGTATCGCCACCCCGTCGATCATCACGCGCGCAGCATACCGGCGCGGCCGGTGCAGGGCCTGGGGCGCTGACGGCTGATAAAACGCCCGCCCGTTTCGTACGCTGGCCGTATGCGCATGCGTCCCACGCTGAGCTGGACCCCCGACGCGAGTCTGCCGCCCGGCACCTCGGATCCGGGGCCGGTCGCCGACGCGCTGAGCGCCGGCGGGGTGCTGGTGCTCAGCGGAGCCGGGCTCTCCACGGAGTCCGGCATCCCCGACTACCGGGGCGAGGGCGGCAGCCTCAGCCGCCACACCCCCATGACCTACCAGGACTTCACCGCCGGCGCCCACGCCCGGCGCCGGTACTGGGCGCGCAGCCACCTCGGCTGGCGTACGTTCGGCCGTGCCCGCCCCAACGCCGGGCACCGGGCCGTGACCGCGTTCGCACGGAACGGGCTGCTCAGCGGTGTGATCACGCAGAACGTCGACGGACTGCACCAGGCCGCGGGCAGCGACGGCGTGGTGGAACTCCACGGCAGCCTGGACCGGGTCGTCTGCCTCTCCTGCGGCGACTTCAGCCCGCGCCGGGAGCTCGCCCGGCGCCTGGAGGAGGCCAACCCGGGTTTCGCACCGGCCGCCGCCGCGCTCAACCCCGACGGCGACGCCGACCTCACCGACGAGCAGGTCGGGGACTTCCATGTGGTGCCCTGCACGGTGTGCGGCGGCATCCTCAAACCGGACGTGGTGTTCTTCGGCGAATCCGTACCGCCGCGGCGGGTCACACACTGCCGCACGCTGGTGGCCGAGGCGACATCCCTGCTGGTCCTGGGCTCTTCCCTGACGGTGATGTCCGGGCTCCGTTTCGTACGCCAGGCCGCCCAGGCCGGGATCCCGGTGGTGATCGTCAACCGGGACCCGACCCGCGGCGACCAGCACGCGCTCACCCGCGTCGCACTTCCGCTAGGGACGACCCTCACCACCGTCGCCGAGCGCCTGGGCATCCTGGTGGACGCCCCGGCGACGGCCTGACCGGGCGGGCCATCGGACTGCCGGTTGTCGAGCTGTCGGGCTGTCGGGCTGTCGGGCTGTCGGGCCGGCACGCAAGCAGCTGAGCCTCACCGCTGCCTGGCAGCGGGCCGCTAGTGAGTCCCCTGGATGGCGAACTCGTTGCCGTCCGGGTCGCACATCAGCGTCCGGCCGCCGTCGTCCTCGCCCGCGCGCGTCGCTCCCAGCGAGACCAGGCGCTCGACCTCCGCTTCCCGGTCGGCGTCGGCGGGGAGCGCGAGCTCGAGGTACAGCCGGTTCGTGCCCTGCTTCGGCGCCACCGGAGGGCCGCCCCAGGTGATCTTCGTGCCGCCGTGCGGCGACTGGATCGCGGTCTCCTGGTCCTGGTCCCAGACCAGCGGCCACCCCAGCGCCCGGCTCCAGAAGTAACCGACCTCCTGGCTCCCGTCGCAGGCCAGCGCTCCGATGAAGCCGGTGTCGGCGAGGAAGTTGTTGCCCGCCTCGATGACACAGAACTCGTTGCCGTCCGGGTCGGCGAGCACCACATGCCCCTCTTCCGGGAGTTGGCCCACGTCGATCTGCTTCCCGCCGAGCTGCAGCGCCCTGGCCACGGTCTCCCGCTGCCCCTCCGGGGAGGCGCTCGTCAAGTCGAAGTGCGCCCGGTTCTGGTTGGTCTTGGGCTCCTGGCTCGGCAGGAAACGGATACGGAACCCGGCGGCGTCGGGAGGCAGGATCGCGACCTCGTCGCCCGGCCCGTCGGCCAACTCCCAGTCCAGGACCCCGGACCAAAACCGTGCCAGCTCCGATGGGCGGGTCGCGTTGAAGCAGATCGCGAACAGTCGACTCGTCATACCCCGTGCGTCTCCGATCCCCTGAAGGGGCCGGCACGGCGCTGCGCCCGGCCCGCGAACGCAGCGTAGAGGGGCCGCGTGGCCCTCGCATCCGGATTTCCCCTGCCGAGGGGAGCCGGGGGTGCGCTAGCGGTCGGCGGTGGCGTCGGGGCCGGGGCCGGGGCCCAGCGGGCGGCGGCCACCGCGTGCGGGGCCCGGGTCAGGCGGGGTCCCGGGGCCGCCGGGGGTGGTGAGCGGGCGCCCGTCGGCCGTGCGGGACTGTTCGTCGTCGTCGGCGGCGCGGGGGCCGGTGCCCAGCGGGCGGCGCGTGGTGGTCACGAGGTGAAGTCTTCCAGGGGTCCGGGGCTCAGCACGCCGCGGGCCCGGAGGTCGTCGACATCGGGCAGATGAGCCTGGTCCAGGGGGCCGGTGTCCAGGTCGGCCTGCGCGGCCTGGACGCGGGGGCGGGGTTCGGCGGGCGGCGCGGGCGGCGCGGGCGGCTGCGGGGCCTGGGGGCCGGAGCCGAGGGGGCGACGGGTGGGAGTCACGGCGGGAGTATCCCACCTGGGCTTTTGGCTGCAAATTCGAACACGCGGTCTAATGCCGCCATGGCGACGTTCCCCTTCCCCCGTGACCTCGTGACAGCCCAGATGGCCTGGTACGACGCGTACCGGCAGCTGACCCAGCCCGCGCCGGGCGGGACGGCGGCCGCCCGGCGCAGGCTCCAGCGGCTGTCCGTCCTGATCGCCGCCCACCCGTACTGGGGGCCCACCGGGCCGTCACCCGCGGCGCGGATGGCGCTGCGCGAGCACGCGCGGCGGGAGGCCCGGCCCTGACCGGACGCGCCCGCCCCTACCCCGCCTCGACGTCGCTGCCCTCCCAGTCCGTCATCGGTGAAGGGCCGAACGGGCAGTCCTGGAGGCACCGTTGCCCGCCCGTGGCACAGACGGGGCCCCGGCCGGCGTCGGCGCCGGGCGGGGCCCCGTTTCTGTCGGCTGCCTCAGTCGCGGTCCGCCGACGGGATGTAGGCGCCCGGCACCTCCTCGGGCGCGTAGAGCTTGTTCTCGCCGGGGTACGGCTTCACCCACCCGTGCGTCTCGTACCAGGTGAAGTGGTTCATCTGCTCGGGGTTGGCGAAGTCGGGTCTGGCGTCGGGCCCGGTCAGGCGCTGGTGCGACTTCCAGCTCTCCCACCGCGCCACGAGCCGCTGCTTGTCCGCCGGCACCTTCGCTGTCGGTACGGGCGCCACGGCGGGGTTCGGCGGTGCCGGGGTGTCCTCGCCGCAGGCGGGCGGGGTCTGCAGACCGGCCGTCAGCGAGGTGCGGTTGGGCAGCGCGGTGAACGGCGTGGGGTCCGGCTTCGCGGTGAACGCCGCGGCCATCGGGCTGGCCGCGCTGTCCTTCTGGTTCATCGGGTGGATCCCGAGGATCTGCTCGATGGTGCGGATCATCGTGATCTGCGAGTAGTAGTGGCTGTCGACGGCGCCGTGCCGGGCCCAGGGGCTGATGATCTGGATCGGGGCGCGGTGGCCGTCGATGTGGTCGAGTCCGGCCTGGGAGTCGTCCTCGACCAGGAAGATCGCGGAGTCCTTCCAGTACGGGCTGTGCGAGATCGTCTCGACGAGCCGGCCGACCGCGAGGTCGTTGTCGGCGACCTGGGCGGCCGCGTTCGGCGGCCCGCCGGTGTGGTCGCTGGAGAACCAGAACATGTTCAGGTCCGCGGGCCCGTTCTTCTCGAAGTCCCGCTTCCAGATCTCGTACCGGTAGATGTCCGGAACGGCGGTGTCGAACTTCGGGAAGCCGTGCACCGACACGTCGTTGAGCGACGGGATCGGCGAGGAGGACAGCAGGGGGTAGCCGGTGTCGCTCCCGGTCGACCGCATGTTCCTGGTGTCGCAGTACAGGTTCTGCCAGCTCGCGTCCGCCGGCTTGGTGAGGAACTCCTGGAACTCGCCGAAGTCCCGGACCGACTTCTTGGCGGCCTGGGCGCCGGTCCACAGGAACCCGGTCCGCTGGTGGCCGAGGGCGTCGTTCTCGGTGTCGTAGCTGCGCGCGTACTCACCGGCCGAGGACTCGGTGTACTCCGGGTCGTCGGCCTGCATCAGCCAGTTGTGGCCCTCGGCGGAGTTGGTACCGATGTCGTACGTGTTGTCGTACAGCCCGAACTGTTTCGCCAGCGCGTGCTGGTTGGGGGTCACGTTCTCACCGAACTCGGTCAGCGAGGGGTCGCCGTTGCCCTGCGGCATGTCGCCGTAGACCTGGTCGTACGTCCGGTTCTCCTTCACGACCAGGAACACATGCTTGATCGTCGACGGGTCGCCGAGCCGGATGGGGACGGGCACCGGCTGCGCCTGGCCGCCGCCCTGCGCGACCGAACCGGCGGTCCAGCCGTTCTGCTGGAACACGGTGGCCGTCTGGGCCTTGATGATGCTGTCCTTGGGCAGCAGGAAGCGCTGGAGGCTCGACGTCGTGTCGTGGGTGCCGTGTCCGGCGCGGCTGGTGGGGCGGCGGGCGTCGATGCCCCGGGTGTTGGAGACCAGCACCTCGTTGCCGGCGGTGGCGATCTCCGCAGGGAAGTAGTCCGTGGGCAGCAGGCCCACATAGCTGACCGGTTCCTGCGGGGTGGTGAAGCGGTAGACGGCGACGGCATTGGCACGGCCGAGCGTCACCAGCAGCCGGCCGTCGCGGGAGAACGTCACCGCGTTGGGCTCGTAGCCGACGGACGCCTCGGGCCACGGCCTGGTGGAGATGGTCTGGACGACCTTGTCCTTGGCGGTGTCGATGACCGAGACGTCGTTGGTGGCCGTGTTGGTGACGAACAGCGCGCCCTTCCCCGCGTAGAGGGCGGTCGGGTGCAGCCCGACGTCGATGCTCGCGACGGCGGCGCCCGGATTCGCCAGATCGATGACGCTGACGGTGCCGGTGGTGGTCGCGGCGGTCACCGGGTCGGCGGGCACCTGGGTGTGGTACGAGTCGCCAGTGGTGTCGCCGGGCCGCGCCGGACGCCCGCCCTCGTTGCTGACGTACAGCTTGGAGCCGACCCTGGCGACACCGCGCGGGGCGTTGCCCACGAGCCAGCTGTGCTGGACGGTGCCGGTCGCCGCGTCGAGGGCGACGACCCGGTTCTGGCCGTTGACCGCCGCGTACACGGTGGAGCTGTCCGGCGAGAACGCGGCCCCGGCCACCAGCGCGTGCCTGGGCCCGTCCGCCGGGATCCTGACGGCCACCGGGTCCGCGAGGCTGCCGTCGGCGGTGACTGTGAACTTGGTGTAGCCGTCGGTCTGGCCCAGCCACAGCTGCTTGCCGTCGGGCGAGTACGCGGGGCCTTCCTGGCCCACGTCGTTGCCGCTGATACGCAGGTCGGCGGCGGCGTTGTTGCCGATGACCTGCTGGAGCCTGCCCCGCCTCAGATTCACGATGTCCAGTGCCATCCCGCCGTCGGCGACGGTGGCGGCGAAGTGGGTGCCGTCCGGACTGACCGTGGACGACATGATCTTGCCGTTGTCGATGACGAAACGGGCTCCGTACGGGGCGATGAACTGGTCGCTGGAGATGACCTGCCCCTGCCGGGTGACCTGGCCGACCTGGGCCGTGCCGAACTGGGTGGTCTGGGCGAAGGCGGTGCCCGCGAGGGCGAGCGCGACGGCGGCGACGCCTGCCGTCGCCAGGGGGGTACGTCGGCGGATACGTCTGCCGACCGTGCCGGGGTGCCCCTTCTCGGCACTCCGACGGCGGCGTGTGACCTGCATGAGTCATCCCTTCGGGGTGGCGGAGAGCAGCTCGACACTGCCGTCGAACTGCCAGAGCGGGTTCGGCGCGTCCCCGGTCGCGGTGCGCACCAGGAAGTAGCCGTTCACTTCCTTCGGCCCGTCGCCGTCCGCCACGAACCGTCCGTCCGCGGCGACGTCGAGCTGGTAGACGGCCTGGCCGGTGGTCCCGACGCCGGGGAGGTGCCAGGAGACGACGCAGCGCCAGTCGTTGCCCGGCCCGTGGGCGCCGGTCCTGACGTCGCCCTTGGTGCACGCCGCCGTGGCCTTCAGCTGTGCCTCGGTGACGTCCGGGCGGTTGAGCTGCTCGGTCTGCGTCCGGTAGAGGTGGGCGAACGCGGTGGCGAGCGAGCGCTGGACCTTTTCCTGCTCGATGCCGGAACCGGTGGCCGTGGTCGCCGCGGCGACGACGGCCACCGTCGCGGCGAGCAGCCCGGCGAACGGCAGGACCGCGACGGCGAGCGCGCGACGCCCGGGCCCGTCGTGCTCCGGGCTGGTGAAGTCGCGCCGTACGAAGAGGAAATAGGCCAGCGCGGTGGCGACCGCCGCCCACAGCAGGCCGACCACCACACCGATCAGAAGCGGGCCGCCCTGCACGGGGCTGGTGAACAGCCCGTTCCAGGCGATGAAGGCGTACCCGGGCAGGGCGAGGCGTACAGCCACGGGCAGCGGCAGTATCTGGGCGAGCTGCATTGCCAGCGCGACCAGCGCCGGCAGCAGCAGTCCCATCGGGGAGCGGCCCAGGGTGACCGACCCCAGCAGCCCGATCCCGGCGAGGGCCAGCGTCGGAGCCAGCACACAGAGCCAGGCGAGCAGCACCTTCCCGGCGGCGTCCGACGGAGCGAGCGTGTGCCCGTCGAGGCCGACCAGCGGATGGCTGCCGACCGCCGCGAGCCCGCCGACCGTACTGGAGCAGGCGAGACCGGCCACCAGCACGAGGATGACGGTGAGGCCGGCCAGGGCCTTCGCCGCGAAGATCCGCCGGGGCGAGCGCACCGCCACCAGGAGGTGACGCCAGGTGCCGAGCCGGTCCTCGGCGGCGAAGACGTCGCCCGCGACGACCGAGGTCAGCAGAGGCAGCGCCCAACTGCCCGAGAACCCCAGCGTCACCAGCGGGCCGGCCCACCCGGTCGCGTGCATCCAGCGCCCGAAGAGCGTGTCCGTGGGGAGCGTGCTCTGCTGGGCCACGGCGGCGACGAAGACGCCCGGCACGATCCAGCAGGCGAGGACCAGCAGGCGTACGCGCCACTGGGAGACCAGCTTGACCAGCTCGAAGCGGTACGCGCGCACCACCGGGACGCGGCGGGAACCGGCGGTTCGGGAGGCGGCGACGGCCACGGTCATCGTCCGGCCTCCTGGGCGTCGGTGGGCCGCGTCGGTTCTCGTTCGACCGGCTCCTGAGCGACGCGTTCAGCTACGCAGCCCGGCCCGGACTCGACGACGCTCTCGGTGAGGGCGAGGAAGGCGGTTTCGAGCGGGGAGGTCACCGGGGCGAGCTCGCGCACCGCGATGCCCGCGTGGACCACCCTGCGCACCAGCTCGTCGAGGGCGGGAACGCGGGCGCGCACGACGAGTACACCGGTGTCGCGCCGCCCTTCGGCATCGTTGACGGTCCGGATCCCCTCCGTCTCGGCCGCCAGCCGGCGGGCGGCCGCCGGGTCGGAGGTGAGCAGCCGGTAGTCGAGTTCGCGGTTCTCGGCGGCCAGCTTGCCGAGCGGGCCGGAGAAGGCGACTCTTCCGGTGGCGAGAATGGTGACCTCGGAACACAGAGCCTCGACGTCATCCATACGGTGGCTGGAGAGCACGACGCCGGTGCCGTCGGCGGCGAGCCGGGTCAGGACGCGGTGTACGTGTCTCTTTCCGGCCGGGTCGAGTCCGTTGGCGGGTTCGTCGAGGACGAGCAGCCGGGGCCGGGTGAGCAGGGCGGCGGCGAGCCCGAGCCGCTGGCGCATCCCCAGGGAGAAGCCACGGACCCGGTCGTCGGCGACATCGGTGAGCCCAACCTCGTCGAGTACGGCGTCGATCCCGGCCGTCCGCGCGTCGTGGCCGCGCAGGGCGGCCAGCGCGGCGAGGTTCTGCCGGGCCGTGAGCGAGGGGTAGAGGCCGGGCCCGTCGACGAAGCCCGCGACACCGTCGGGCGCGGCGAGCTGCCGCCCAACCCGCGTACCCAGGATCTCCAGACGCCCGCTGTCCGCGACGGCGAGTCCCAGCAGCACCCCGAGCAAGGTCGTCTTGCCCGCGCCGTTCGGTCCGACGAGGCCGTGGATCTGCCCCCGCGCCACATCGAGATCGACACCGTCGAGCGCGATGACGTCGCCGAAGCACTTGGTGATCCCACGGGCCCGCACCGCCGGCAGTGTGTCCATGAGTCCCTTCTTCCAGAAGAAGCCCCAACAGAACATAGGGAGGACACAAGACGCGTGCAGGGGCGGCCAGTTGAAGCCAGAAGGAACGGAAGGCGACCGTCCGCCGACGCACCGAAAGCGAACGGGCTTTGAGGCCGGCGAGAACGCCGACAGCCCGCGGCCGGAGTGGCCACGGGCTCAAGGTGTACGGGGGTCAGCGAACGGTCACGTTGAAGACCGGCGACACGGCCTTCCCGTTCACGATGCGCAGCTCGTTCTTGCCCTTCAGACCCAGCTTGACGCCCAGCGAGTAGGTGCCCTTGGAGCTGAGCGGCGTCACGGCGGGCAGGCTGACCCAGTTCTTGCCCTGCTTCTGCTGGAGGACCATCTTGCTGCCCGCCTTCAGGCCGGTCGCGCTGCCGTTGACCCGGAACAGCTGCCACGCCTTCACCGAGGTCACCGAGGGCTTGGCGGTGATGCTGACCTTGACGCCGGTCGCCTGCGCCACGGAGGCGCCGGCCACGGCCGGGGTGGCGGCCGAGGCGACGGTTCCCGCGAGAACGACGGACACGGCGCTGATGACGCCCACGGCAGCGATACGCAGGGAGTGCCGCTTGGTGATGGCCATGAGATTCCCTCTCAGTCGAAAAGCCCCAGTTCTCACGGTTCGGTGAGTTGGTGCTGTTTGCTCGCTTCTTGCCTGAGAAGATGCCCCTCGCCCAGAACGCGTTGCCCCACGTTTGTCACCGTCCTGCAACAGCCCCCACAGGCTCCCGGCGACGCTCCCTCCCCTCCTCGCTCAGGGTGTGTACACCGCGTCACTCCCGTACAGCTGCCGCGTGAAGGCGGAGACATAGGTGTGCCGGTCGGAGCCGTCGAGGTTGTACGTGAGGTAGACGCCGTAGCCCTCACCGACGGTCCGCCGGGCCAGGCTCGCCGCAGTGCTCGACGACGTCGCCTGGATGTCGACGGCCGCCGGTGACAGGTTCGCCTTCGGGAGGGCGATGCCGGGCACCCCCCAGGTTCCGTAGTAGGGGTTCCAGGCATAGGTGAACTTCGAGGAGATGTTCACGCCGCCGTAGGACAGCCTCGTCGCCGACGGGCCGATGTTGTAGAGCGAGATCAGCTTGTCGGGCATGTTCTGGCGCAGCGCCGAGACCAGGTACACGAACGAGCTGCTGTTGGGCTGGCCGGTGCCGTTCCTGCCGTACTCCGCGTACTCGTCGTCGAAGTCGATGCCGTCGAGGCCGTAGGTGCTCACGGCGTCCGACAGCTGCTTGGCGAACGCCGAAGCGGCCGCCTTGGAGGGGAAGTTGGCGAACCCGGCGCCCTCGTGGTTGCCGAGCACCGACAGCATGACCTTGATGCCCTTCGCCTGGAGCGGGCGGATCTGGGTCGCCGCGTTGTCGAGCACACGCTGCACGTTCGGGTTGAAGTACAGGTACGCCGACTTCCTGGCGGTGTCGTAGTTGATGTTGGCGGCGAAGACCACCGCGATGTCGAAGACGTTGCCGGCGCCGTTGGCCAGTTTATACTTGCCGACGTTGAGCATGCTGTCGCTGTTCACCTCGATGTACGCCACCGAGATCGGCCCCTGCTTCTTCACCGCGGGCGGCCCCGCCGCGGCGGTGGTCGCCGTGGCGCCGACCGCGAGTGCCGCGGCGGCCAGGAGCGCCAGTGCCGTCGTCCGTGCTGTGCTGCGGCGCGCTGTGCGCATTGCCGATCAGCCTCCCGTCGCATGGCTCGTGTGGTCATCCACCAGCGGCAGGCCCGCTCCACTGCTGCCCCGCGGAAGCGAGCGCCTGATCCTGATGCCGTACGCGACCGCCCACTCCGGCCGAACCGGAGCCTGCCATACCGCAGGTCGGCCTGAACAGAGGGAGAGCGTCGATTGATCGATAACTCCCTCTACTTGTCTCATATATGATGCTCAGTCAGCTCTGGGCGGTGGGCCGGACCACGATCTCGCTCACGTCGACGTCCGCGGGTTGCTCGATCGCGTACGCGATGGCGCGGGCGACCGCCGAGGGCGCGATCGCGATCCGGTCCCGCATGTCCGTGATGTGGGCCCGCACCTCCGGGTTGCTCGACGCCTCCGCGAAGCCGGTCCCGATGGCGCCGGGCGAGACGGTCGTCACCCGCAGACCGTCGCCGGCTTCCTGGCGCAGGCCCTCGCAGATGGCGCGGACCGCGACCTTCGTCCCCGCGTAGACGGCCATCGCGGGCACGACGCGGAACGCGGCCGTGGAGGCGACCGTGACGAAGTGGCCCGTGCCCTGGGCGCGGAAGACGGGGAGCGCGGCGCCGATGCCGTGCAGCACGCCCTTGATGTTGACGTCGACCATCTGGTCCCACTCGTCGACCCGCAGGTCGTCCAGCGGCGAGATCGCACCGGAGCCGGCATTGGCGACGAGGACGTCCAGCCGCCCGAACCGCTCGCGGGCCAGCGCGACCAGGGCGTGCACATCCTCGCGGCGGGTCACGTCCGTACGGATCCGCACGGCCGTCCCGCCCGCCTCCTCGATGCGCGCCACCAGATCGGCCAGCCGCCCGGAGCGCCGCGCGCCCAGGACGAGCCGCGCGCCTCGCTCGGCGAGCAACAGGGCGGTCGCCTCGCCGATACCGCTGCTGGCCCCGGTCACGGCCACGACTTTGCCGTCGATGCCCGACACGGCTTCCGATGCGACTTCCGACACGGCCTCTGACACGGCTTCCGATGCGGCTTCCCGCCTGGTTTCCGGCGCGGTTTCGCGCCCAGTTCCCGTCATGGCGACTTCCTCGTTCCTGCTCGGTGTCTGCGCTGTCCAGCCCGAGTCTGCGAGGTCGTTAGCCTGGTATCCAGAATGCTCTTATCCTGGAACCAGGGGTGCCATCCACCGTGCAGACGCCAGCGGCCCACCGTCGTGAGCTGGGAGCCTTCCTTCGGGCCCGCCGGGAACGGATCACCCCCGGCCAAGTAGGGCTTCCCGAGACCGGCCGACGGCGGACCCCGGGGTTGCGGCGTGAGGAGCTGGCGGTGCTCGCCGGGATCAGCGCCACCTGGTACACGTACCTGGAGCAGGGCCGCGACATCCGCACCTCGGACCAAGTCCTCGGCGCCCTCGCCCGCGCGCTGCGGCTCGACGCGCTGGAGCGCGCACACCTCTTCCGGCTCGCCGGGCACGCCGCCGCGCAGTCCGAGGAGCCGGAGCCGCTGTCCGCCGAGGCGGCGGCTGTCCCCCTGCTGCTCCAGCCCAACCCTGCGTACATCATCGGCGGCACCTACGACGTGCTCAGCCACAACCAGGCGGCCGAGGAGCTGTTCCCGGGGCTCCTCGCGCCGGACGGGCGCGCCAACTTCGCCCGCTGGGTGTTCCTCGAACCCGCTGCCCGGGAAGTGCTGGTCGACTGGGAGGTGGAGGCCCGCGGGCTGCTCGCGCGGCTGCGGACGCTGGCGGGCCGCCATCCCGGCGACCCGCGCCACACGCGGCTGGCCGAGGAGCTGAGCGCGGGCAGCGTGGAGGCCCGTGCGTGGTGGCCGCAGTACGACGTGGAGGCCCGGCGCGGCGGACGCAAACGGCTGCGGCGCCCCGGCGGTGCCGTGGCCGACTTCTCGTACACGGCGTTCCATCTGGCCGAGGCGCCGGAGCAGACGCTGGTGGTGTACTCCGAGACCGGCCCGCACCCGGGCCGGTCCTCGGGACGGGATCAGTAGGCGGTGGTGACCGTGACGCCGCTGAACGCGGTCTGCGCGTACAGGCTGATGTAGCGGTATCCGGCCGTGGTGTTGGTGACGGTGATGCTCTCGGTGTTCCCGCTGTTCGTCGAGCGGGCGGTGTACGCCGAAGGGGCCGCCCACGTGTTGGGGTTGTAGTAGAGGTCGGCGTTGCCGGTGCCTCCGGCGGTCGTGACGCGCAGCGTGACGGTGCCGGCCGGCAAATACAGGTACAGGTAGTCCAGGTCCCCCGCCGCGGCCGAGCGGCCCGCGCGCGAGCAGTTGCGGCCCAGGACGCGGGTATCGGCGTCAGTGCAGGCGGGCAGGGCGCCGGTGAGGGTCACGGACTTGGTGCTGGTGGCGCTCAGGCCCTTGGCGTCGGTCACGGTCAGGGAGATCGTGTACGTGCCGGGGGCGGTGTAGGTCTTGGACGGGTTGGTGGCCGTGGACGTGGTGCCGTCGCCGAAGTTCCAGGAGCGCGCGGTGATGGTGCTGCCGGTGTCGGTGGACCTGTCGGTGAGGTTCACCGACAGGCCGGAGACGGTCGCGTCGAAGGCGGCGGTGGGCCCGTTGCCCGTGCTGCCGCAGGCTCCGGCGGCGCAGGCGTCCAGCCAGGTGGTGAAGTCGGCGTCGTAACGGGTGCCGATGCCGGTGCTGTAGACCGCGTAACCGCCCGCGTAGTCACCGGCGCGGAACCTGGCCAGCATGTTCTGCACGTCCGCGGGGTGTTTCTCGATCATGTAGCGGGTGGCCAGATAGCCCCACGGGTAGGTGCGGGTCAGATCCGCGTTGGCGTAGGTGCTCTGCCACAGCGTGCTCAGCGCGTAGGTGTGCTGTGCGGCGTCGGTGATGGCCTCGGTGTCGGGCAGGCCCCGGTAGCTGTAGGAGACGTACTCGGCGAAGCCCTCGATCCACCAGATGTCCGGCACGGCCTGCCCGGCGTCGAAGTCACCGGCCATGTCGTAGCGGCCGTCGAGGTAGTGGGTGTACTCGTGGTTGAGGTTCCAGATGTCGCCGGGGAAGCCGTCGCCGACGCTCTTGACGTAGGAGAGGAAGCGGGCCTGGTTGGCCGGGTCGGCTGGGTTGCCCTCCAGGTACTCTCCCCCGTTGTTGGTGCTGTTGCCGAAGATCCAGCCGGAGTAGGTCTGGTAGTCCTTGGGGCTGGCGAACGTGACGATCTCGATGGTGGTGTTGTGGTCGTCGGCGACCGGCCCGTTGTCCTTGACGATGGTGTGGAAGTACGCGTCCTGCCCCTGGAGGCTGGCGCAGGCCGCGGTGAGGGCCGCGTTGGTCAACGACTGGGCGCGGAAGGTGTGGGCGGCGTCGCAGCGGTAGGTGATGGGCAGCGCGGCGGCGGTCAGCCGGCCGACGAAGTCGCAGGTGCCGTAGTACGAGCACTGGGCCTTGTCGTAGGTGTCGGTCATGGCGGCGACGCCCACCCACAGGGGCGCGGTCGCGCCCGTGATCGACGAGTCGCCGAGCAGGCCCTTGGCCAGCGGCCTGACCTTGGCTTGCAGGGCGGGGGTGTCGAGGAAGCGCGCGGTCTCGGTGCCGGCATTGGAGTCGAGGTAGAACCAGGTGTCGTTCAGCTTGTCGCGGTGGTTGTGCGCGAACGAGCTCAGCGTGTCGATGATGCCCGGATCGGCGGTCACGGCCGAGATGAAGGCCGGGTTCCAGTGGCCGCGGAAGATCGGGGTGAACACGTCGTTGACCGCCGCGTCCATGCTCCAGTACGCGTCGTAGGAGCTGTTGTAGCCGTTGAGCACCCTCTGATACGTCTTCAGATAGCGCGGCTGCTCGCCGGCGCTGTCCGTCAGGATGATGACCTCGCCCAGGACGTCGCCGTGGGCGGAGCTGACGTCCGTGAAGTGCGGCGACACGAAGAAGGTGTCCAGCGCCGCCTCGGTCGCCGAGGCGAGGCTCGCCCCGTACGGTCCGACGTCGGAGGGGTGGTTGTACTGGACGTAGTACCCGGCGCGCAGGAACAGCACGAGCTGCCACACATGGGTGGAGTTGTCGCCGGGATAGGTCCGTGCGGTGTTCTGGAACGCGTTGGCGATGGTGACCATCTGCGCTTCACGGAACGCGTTGCGGGCGTCGGTGCCGGTCAGCGCGAACAGGGTGTTGACGCAGTTGGTGGTCGACGCCTGGACGAAGGAGACCAGGGCCGCACCGCTGCGGCTGCCGAAGTCGCCCGGTGTGCAGGAGGCCGCGGTCAGGCCCTGCGGACGGCTCGGCTTCGACGCAGCGGTACGGTCCGGCACCGGGTTCTGCGGAGGCCGGTGCCTGGCGTCGAGGGAGCTGCGGCGCTCGTCGGCCCGGTCGGAGACGGCCGCCGCCGAACCGACCGGCGGCGGGGCGGTGGGTGCCGTGGGCCGGGCGGCGTTCGCCTTCGCGGGCTCCGGGGCCGGTGCCCGGCGGTCGTCCGCCGTGGCGCGGCCCGCCTGGGCGAGCATGGCTATCGACAGACACAGGGCGAGCGCGAGTACGAGCAGGCCGCCGAGACCACGTCTCGGGCGTATGGATGGGGTGTTCACGTGCCGCCTCCCAGCGGAGTGAAAGCCGCGCTGCCGCGCGCGGCGGTGGGGGGTGCCGCGGGCTGTCTGGCCGGTCCGGGCCGCCCTTGTGCGTACGGGCGTGTCCGGGCAGGCTTCGCCGACCCGCGGGCCTTGCTGATCCGTTGGCTTGAATGCGACTGGGTGGGTCGCAGTCAGAAAAATTGCACATGTCACATTGCTTGTGAAGAGAGCGCGAGCAAACCGGCGGCAATTCCTGGGAGTTGAAGGCCGCGCGGGCTGCGGGCGACGCCGCCCGGAGGCGGCGTCGGCACCGCCCGGGCGGGCGGTGGACCACGCAACCCCGCACGTGACATCGGCGCTCGTCGGGGTACCCGCCCCGCATGGCGAAGTGGCGTCTTCCAGGGCGAAAAGACAACAGCGGTACCGACGGGGCGCGATCGGAGCCCGGTCCGCCGCCCGAGGTGGAACAGGCGGAGCCAGACACTCCGGCAGCGCTTCCGAAACGGGCGTGGGGGGCCGTGCTCAAGGGCAGCCTGCGGGAGTTCAGGGACGACGAGCTGAGCGACCGCGCGGCGGCGCTCACGTACTACGGCGTCCTGTCGCTCTTCCCCGCCCTGCTGGTGCTGGTGTCGCTGCTCGGCATCACGGGGCAGTCCACCACGGACAAGGTCCTGCACAACGTCCAGCGTTTCGCGCCCGGTTCGGCCCGCGACATCCTCACCAAGGCCGTGCGGCAGCTACAGGACAGCGCGGGACTCGGCTCGGTGATGGCGATCGTCGGCCTGGTCCTGGCGGTGTGGTCGGCTTCCGGCTATGTGGCGGCGTTCATCCGCGCGGCCAACGCCGTCTACGAGATGCCCGAGGGCCGTCCGATCTGGAAGCTGTTGCCCGTACGGATCGGACTGACCGTGGTCCTGATGGTCCTGGCGGTGCTCAGCGCGCTCATCGTGGTCTTCACCGGCGGCCTCGCCCGCCAGGCGGGCACCGCCCTCGGCGTCGGTAGCGCAGGCCTGACGGTGTGGTCGATCGCCAAGTGGCCGGTCCTGGCCGCCCTGGTCACCCTGATGATCGCGCTGCTGTACTGGGCGTGCCCCAACGCCAAGGTGAAGGGCCTCAAGTGGGTCACCCCGGGCAGCTTCCTCGCCCTGCTGATCTGGATGGTCGCCTCCGGCGGTTTCGCCTTCTACGTCGCCAACTTCGCCTCGTACAACAAGACGTACGGGGCCATGGCAGGAGTGATCGTCTTCCTGGTGTGGCTGTGGATCACCAATCTGGCGATCCTGCTCGGCCTGGAGTTCGACGCGGAGATCGTCCGCCAACGGGCGATCGCCGGGGGCCTGCCGCCGGACGAGGAGCCGTACGCACCGCCGCGCGACACCAGGAAGTGGGACGAACACGACCGGCGGCGACTGGGAGAGGCGTGATCGCAGTGCCACTGGGAGCTGCCGGCCCGGGGAACCGGGGCCGGAGCGCGCCCACGTCACCGGCGGGATGCCGGTCAGTCTCCCTCCGGCGGACGGCGGGGGCCGCCCGCGAGGGGGACGCCGGTGCGCCGGGCCTGTTCGAGGGAGGCCTTCGAGTCGCTGCTCCGGGCCGCCTCCTGGGGGATCCGGGCGGGCTGTGCCGGGTGGTCGGGCGGCGGGACGTATCCGGGCAGGCGCAGCGTGCCCCAGACGTACGGGTCGGCCTGGGCACTGCCGTACGGGGACCAGGCCAGGCGCGTCTGACCGGTCCGGTCCGCGGTGTCGGAGTCGTAGAGCAGGACGTTGGCGGCGAGCCGGTCGGGGTCGACGGAGGCGGGCAGGATGTCGAGCGGGATCCTGACCTCGACCGAGTAGCCGCGGTACGGATCGGTCACCGCGGAGGCGACGGCCATGCCCGGGGCGGTGCGGCTCGCGGGCCCCTGCCGGTTGTCGGCGTCGCGCTCCGCGCAAGGGCCGCTGCCGCCCTTGGTGAAGGGCAGGATGCCGGTCTTGAACGTCGTCGAGGTGTCGTCGGAGCGGCCGCGCGGGTCGAGGGCGATCTCGACGGCGTCGGTCCGCCAGTGGCGTTTGCAGTCGGCCACGGCGTCGAGGGCGTACCCCTTGACGTCGTCCGTCACCCGGACGAACACGTACAGGTCACCCGCCCGGCGAGAGAAGCGGACATCCGTCGCGCAGTCCTTCTGGTCGGCGCACCGCGCGCCCTCCCAGTGCGTGAGCCGCAGAGCGGGGCCGGGGTACTCCTGCGGTCCGGCGACCCCGTCCACCACCGGGGCCTCGGCAACGGCGGGGACGTCGGTGGAGGGGTTGGCCGGATAATCGGGCTGGGCGTCGTTGGCGAGCCACGGCATACGCATCCGTCGCGCCCAGGCACGGAAGTCGGCGTACAGCGGGCGCAGTTGGGAATCTCGCGGTAGCGGACCCGACTGGTCGTGTGCGGCGGGGGCGGGTGGGGTACGGCGGTCGGCCAGGACGGTGAACCACTCGCAGGGCAGCTTCTCCCGAGGCGTTTCGACCTTCGGCGGCAGGGAGGCGAAGCCCTGCGTGACGTACTCGCGGGTGGCGTCCCGCTCGATCTGGGCCCAGGTCGTACCGTGGTGCCCACGCGACGCCGTCCCGGTCCACACGCCGATGACGGGGAGCCCGGTATGCGGATCGCTGCCCCGATACCTGCCGCACGCCTCCCCCACCGGCCCCAGGAAACCGCCGTTGGTGGCGAGCAGCCGCGACGGCTTCCAAGCGGCGTATTTCTCCCGTGTGATCTGCTCGGGGAACGCCTTCGGGTCACCGGCGATCCGGAACGCCTCGACGGCGAGGCGTGCCGCCTCCTGGTGCCCTCCGTGCTGGCGGAAGGGCCGCGGGTCCATGACCACCACCTCGCGCGGTGTGGTCGCCCGGATCAGCCGGACGAGCCGCGAGAGGGTGTCGGCCGGCGGCTGGGGCGGCCGGTTCCACACGGCGGCGGTCAGCGGAGCCGACAAGGTGTACCAGAAGTCCGGCTTGTCGAGATAGAAGACGTTACGGATGCCGGCCCGCCGGACGGCTTCGCGCTCCTCGCCCTCGCGGATCAGGCCGAGTGCGGCGCCCTCTTCGGTGCCGACGGCGTTCCCGCCACCCTCGCCCCGGGTGACGGTGACGACACCCGTACTCAAGCCCTGCCGCTCCCGCCACTGGCCGAAGGCGGCCAGGGACGAGGACTCATCATCCGGGTGGGCGCCGACGAACAGGACGTCGGTGTGCGCCCTCTCCGTGGAGGCCGTCGGCACCGGCACCGCCCGCGCCGTGTCGGCCGCGAGAGGCAGCACGCCGCCGACCACACCGAGCGCCGTACACCCCGTCCACAGCACTTGTCGGAGTCCGCGTCGCAGCAAGGCAGCCCTCCCTCGTCTCCGCCAGTGTGCGAGAGGCGGCGCCTCATGTCACCACCGCCCCTACGCTATTAGGCCGTCCCGCCTTGTCGGTGTCCGCCGCGCCCGCCCGCCAGCACCCCGCGCAAGGTCTCGGCGAACTCCTTGGGGTGACCGAGGAACCCGCCGTGGTCACCCGGGAACTCGACCGGCTTCGTACCGAGCAGCTCGGCGAGCGCGGTGGAGGTCGGGTGCGTGAGCAAGTGGCCCGAAGCGGCACCGAGGCCCACGACCACGCGAGTGGGGCCGCCCGTGAGCGCGGCGGCGTCGGGGAGATAGCGGGTGGTGTGGCGCAACTCGTGGGCGAAGAAGCGGGCGCTGTCGGCGAGGTCCTGCTCGGAGGGCTCCCCCGGCGGCGCAGCCGCTGCGCCACCCTCGCCCGCTGCGACGTCGAACCCGGCGTTGGCCATGAACTTCAGCCACGCCGCCCCCACTCCCTCCCGGTGGAAGGTCGCGATGATGTCGTCGGTCGCGGCGCGCTGCCGGGCGGCGTCGGGCAACAGCTCGAGCAGGGGCGGCTCGTGGGCGACGAGCGTACGTATCCGTTCCGGATGCCGGGCGGCAAGGGCGAGCCCGGTCACCGCGCCGCCACTGCTGCCGAACACGTCGGCGGAGTCGGCACCGAGGGCGTCCAGGAGAGCGACGACGTCGTCCGCCCGCAGCTCAGGGGTGGAGTCCTGCTCAGGGTCGTCGAGGACACTGCCCGAGATGCCTCGAGGGTCATGGGTGACCACGGTGTACTCACCGGCGAGCGCGTCCGCCAGCGGCGCGAACGCCGCCGCCGACATGGGCGCCCCCATCACGAGCAACAGCGGCCCCTCACCGCGCACTTCGTAGTGCAGGCGTGCGCCGGTGACGGCGAGGGTGTGGTGCGTGGCCATGAAGGTCGTCCTTTCTGTCGGGCTGCCGCGGGTGCGCGACGGCCGCAGGGAAGACTCGGACCGGGCCCGGAACTCATCGCTCTGCCGGGGAACTTGTGGAGATCTGGCTGTTGAGCCATCTGCCCACAGTCCCCCTGCTGGGCAGTACGTTGCGTGGACCGGGGCGGAGGAGGCCGAGACGGTGGGGAAGCCGGCCCCGGCCGCCCGTGCCCCGGCCGCCCGTGCCCCGGCCGTTCCGAGGCCTACCCGCCGCGGACGAGCTCGGCCAGATGACGCAGCGAATCGCTGAGATGCTCCGGGCCGAACGGCGGGAACTGGATGTGCTCCCGGATGGACTGCGGCACCGCCGACCAGTCGTAGGTGAGCGTCACCTCCGTCTCGGAAGGCCCCAGCGGCACAAGGTCGTAGCGCCAGAGCCAACCGCCGAACGCCAGGTGCCCGCCACTCTTGTCCATCCCCGGCAGCCAGCCGATGGCACGCTCCGGCTCGAACACGTGGATCTTGTTGGCCATCCGGTAGTCGCCGTCCGGGTGGTTGGGGTGGTACATGTCCATCCGGAAGACCTGCCCCAGCTCGGACAGTGGCGCGGGGTCAACGGCTTCCCGCACCCAGCCGGTGCCGTCGATCGCGGAGTGGGTCCTCGGGTCGGCCAGCGCCGCGAACACGTCGGCGGCGGGCACGGCGACGGTGAAGGTGGCGCTCATGTTGTCCTGGTCCACGGTGTGCACGCTCCTCGTGATGTCCTTTCCGGCCTCCTGCGACTGCAGAAGGATGCGTTCCCTCCCTACAGACGGCTCGACGGGGCGGAACTCATCGGTCGTGGGGAAGGGACGACGACCCAGCGCTCGCCCCACGGCCGGACACGTCACGAGTCACGAGTCACGAAGAGGCTGCCGTATCCATTCGTGCCACTGCCCGGCCAGGACGAGTGCGGCCAGCCTCCCGTAGCCGCCGCCACCCGGATGTGCTCCGTCGCCCGCCAACGCCTCGCCCGTCCAGACGGGATCGGCGGCGAGTTCCGACGTCGTGGCGACGAACGGCACATACCGCTCCCGGCAGGCGCCCTCCATCGCGTCAGCGAGTGCCACCGTACGCCGCAGATGGGCATCGCCCGCGTCAGCGACCGGCGGTGGGCCCACCACGAAGGGCGTGACGCCGCGGTCCCGGCAGCCGTCCAGGAGCAGTTCCAGGTTCCTCACGCACCGCGCGGCCTCGACGCGTACCGCCCCGCCCTCCTCCACCATGTCGTTGCTGCCGAAGGAGACGACGAGCCGGTTGTCCGCGCCGGGCAGGAAACGTGGCAGCGCTTCCCGCCGCCAGCGCTGGAGAACGTCTTCGGAGGTGTCGCGCCGGAGGCCGAGATTGAACGCCGTCATGCCTTCGCCCGTGGCCTCCAGCACCCGTCCGATCCACCCGCGGTACTCCGGATCGCCGACGCCCTGGACGAAGGAGTCCCCGACGAAGCAGATGCGTATGTCCTCGATCATGCGCAGACGCTAGCCAGGGACCGGGCCGCGTCCGCGTCTGTTCCAAGGGGTGGACGGGGACGCCGCCGCCACGGCCCCGCCCCGCCCCGCACGATCAATGCTCGGCTCCGGTGTCTCGCCTGCTGCTCCGGTGGGCAACCAGCGAGTAACCACCTCCCAGACCACCCTCCTGCGTACGGCGCGCGAAGTTTCCCGTACGGAAATAGCCGTCAGCCGTGAAGGCCCGCGCGTTCTCGTCGGGGGCCCGGTAGTAACCCCGCGAGGTGTACGGGCCGCGTACGAGAAGTTCGCCCACCTCTCCCTCGCGCACATCCTCCCCGGCCGCGTCCACCAGGCGGAATTCGTCGTCTGGCGAGAGCGGGCGGCCCTGTGCGGCGAGTACGGCGGTGTCGGGATCAGCGGGCCGGGTCACGGTGAGGGGCCCCTCCGGCATGACGAACACCTGCTGTAGACGGCACCCCAGATCACGGCCTGTCCGCTCGGCGGTCTCCCCCGGCAGAACTCCGCCCCCGACCTGAAGCAGGCGCAGGCTGCCCATGTCGGCCTGGCTGTTGGGGAGTTCGTCGAGCCACTGCTGAACGTGGGCGGGCCGGAGCGACGTGATGGTGACCCGTTCCCGCTCGACGGCCGGCAGGCATACGGCGGGGGCCGGGTTCTCGGCCAGGACGACGGTGCCTCCGACGGACAGCGTGCCGATGATGCCGGGGCAACCGAGCGCCAAGGCGGAGCCGGCCGGCAGCGCGGCGAGATACACGTCGTTCTCGGTGAGCGACACCAGCTCGGCGGCGGCCCGCGCCTGGTAGACGTAGTCGTTGTGGGTGCGCGGAACGAGCAGCGGCGCCCCCGCGCCATCCGCGCCGGCGAGGAAGAACGCCACCTGGTCGGCGCTCTGTGCGAGCGCCGGCTCGGGCGGGGCGTCGACGGAGCCCAGCGGGGAGTAGTGGCAGCCGGACGGGTCGGTCGTCATACCGCCGTACGGGGACGAGGTGCCCGGCGCCTCGAAGGTGAACACCTGGCGCAGGAACGGCCCTTGGGCCGCGATGTCCGCGGCCGTCGCCATGTGGTCGAAGCCCTGCTCCGCCGAGGGGCCGACATAGCCGACCGCCTGGGCCACCCGTACGACATGAGACAGCTCGGCCGCGCGGTACGACAGCGGGCAGAGCACGGGGTGCGCCCCGAGGCGTATCAGCGCGAACACGGTGGTGACGAACTCGGGTACGTTCGGCAGCTGGACGACGACCCGCTGCCCGGGCCGCAGGCCGCGCAGCCGGAATCCGGCGGCCATGCGGTCCACACGACGGTTCAGGTGGGCGTATGTGGTGCGGGTCGCGCCGTGTACGAGCGCGGTGCGCGGCCCGTGCTCAAGAGCCCAGCCGCGCAGCAGGTTGTCCAGGGTGTGGCCGCGCCAGTGCCCGGCCGCCCAGTAGCGGTCGACGAACTCCGGGGGCCAGGGCGTACAGCCTTCGAGCATCGGTGTCATTCGCCTCGCGCCCCCTCTTGCGCGCCGGAGCGCCCTCCGCCGCCTCGACCTGGCAATCCAATCCGGCAAGGCCGCTGGCGGGCAATGTGTCTTCCCACCCAAGGACACGGACGGCCATCAGCGGAAGGTCCAAGAAGTACCGCTGGTTGACGGGCCCGGGCCCTACCCTGATACGTATGTCGCAGCCCCCCAATGTCGAAGCGGCCATCCGGTACCACGAGGCGGTCGCGCGCGGAGCGACCGGCGAGGAGCTGGCGCGCTTCTTCCATGAGGACGCGGTGCAGCATGAGCTCCCCAACGTCCTGTTTCCCGATGGCGTACGCCGTGATCTGCCCGCTCTGCTCCAGGCCGCCGAGCAGGGCCGCAAGGCGGTCAGCGAGCAGCGGTTCGAGGTGCACGGGGCGATCGCCTCCGGTGACCAGGTCGCTCTGGAGGTGACCTGGACCGGCACGCTCGCCGCACCCCTGGGCGGGCTGCCCGCCGGACACGTCCTGCGCGCCCATATCGCGGTCTTCCTCGAATTCCAGGACGGCAGGATCCGCGCCCAGCGCAACTACGACTGCTATGAACGGCTCGACCGGTCGGCCGGGACGGGCCCCGCCGACTGAGCTCGGCCCCGCTCCTCGCCCACGCTCCGTTACGGAGGACAGGCACGCGGTCCACGTGATCTGGCCCCGGCAGACCCTTGACCCCGTTCTTCGCCGCGCGGAGACTGGATACGAAGTATACGAAGTATGCGTGCCTTGTAGGCATACACCCGTTACACCGGGAACGCCCAGCCTCCGGCTCCGTGCCCCGGTCGGTCGGCGCACGCGCCCGCGGCGGCGGCGCGTCGGCGAGAAGTCACCCGCGCTCCCCGCGCGAGGGTCACGCCCGCGGACGGGCAGCAGCGGCGGGGAGTCATACAGACGGGAGGCTGCGAGATGCCCTTCCACACCGACCGAACCATCCGTCCGCGCTTCTGGCTGGAGATCGCCCTGGGCAGCCTGTCCGCGGCGCTGCTCCTGGTCACGCTCGTCTGGCGCGACTGGATCGAGTTGCTCTTCGACGCCGATCCCGACGCCGGCAGCGGAGCCGTCGAATGGCTCATCGTGGCCGCGACGGCCCTGGTCACCGTCCTGTGCGCGCTCGGCGCGAGGATCGAGTGGCGCAGAGCCCACCCGGCCACCGCACACGCCGTGCGCTAGCGGCACGGGCGCAGGGCGAGAGGAGGATTGCCATGCCTGAGGATGTCACCGCACTCATCCGGCAGGCCCCGTTGAGTTTCCTCGGGACGGTCACCCGGCTCGGCAGCGCACGTATGACGAGCGTGCCGGCCGACGACCGCACCGCCGTGGTCCAGGTCGACCAGGTGCTGCACGCACCCGACGCCTTCAAACGGCTCGCGGGCAGTGAGGTCACCGTTCAGCTGTCCGGCGAGCTGGACCCGCCGGCCGTCGGCGAGGCGGCCGCGTTCTTCACCCAGGGGATGGTCTACGGCGAGAGCCTGGCCGTGACCGAGGTGGGGCGGCTGCCCGCCGACGCCGTCCAGGAACACGTCGCCCTCGCTGCCACCAGCGCCAACGCCATGCCGTTCTCCGCGCTGCAACGCGACATCCGCGACGCGGACATGGTCGCCCACGCCGACGACGCGGACGCCGTGGTGATCGGCGTCGTGGTGAGCCTGGAGCAGGCGGACGGCTTCCAGCCGTCCGAGCACGCCCCCGACTGGTGGCGTGCCCAACTGGACGTGGCACACGTGGAACAGGGCGAGGTCCCCCCGGGGCGGCTCGCCGTGCTCTACCCCAACAGCCTGGACTTCCGCTGGTACAAGGCGCCCAAGCCGAAGGCCTCGCAGGAGGGGATGTGGATCCTGCACGCGACCTCCGGCGACCTGAGCCGGCAGGCGCCCTTCCAGCTCCTCCACCCCACTGACTACCAGCCGGTGCAGAAGCTCGACGCACTGCAGGCGGCACGGAGGTGAGCCCGCATGTCCACCCTCAAGGTCGTCAACATCACCCCGGTCGCGCTCAGTGGCGACACGACCCAGGACGGTGAGCCCAACCTCGCGGTCAACCCCGAGAAGCCCAAGGAGATGGTCGCGACCGCGTTCACCCCCGACCCGATGGGAGGCTCCCTGGCTCCGATCTACGTCTCGACCGACGGCGGGGACACCTGGGTGCTCCGCAGCATCGTCCCCGGTGGCACCGACGACCTGGGCACCGGCGACATCTCGGTCAGCTTCGCGTCCAGGGGCGGAACCCTGTACGCGGGCATCCTCAACGGCCAGGCGGCCGAGGCCGACATCACCAGGATGCAGATCCTGCGCGCCCCGAGCATCGCCTCGACCGCGACCATGGACATCCTCGTCAGCCGCGACGAGGAGGACCAGCCCTGGGTCGTCGCCGGCAGCATCGGAGCCAATGGCGCGGCACACGACCGCGTCTACGTCGGCAACAACAACTTCGGCCTCGGCAGCAAGCAGACCGCCACCGTGGACGTCTCGGGCAACGCCCGTACGGCCGCGGCCCCGGCCGGATTCGTCGCCACCGCGATCGAGCGGCGCGGCACGGCGGGCCAGGACGGGCCGCCGGTCCGGATCGCCCTGCACCCCGGCGGTACGGTGTACGCGGCGTTCCAGAGCTGGCAGAACACCCAGGGTCTCAACATCACCTTCGACGTCGTCGTCACCCGCGACGACAGCGGCGGCCTCGGGGCCCACCCCTTCCAGGACCTCAAGGACACGGTGGACCACGTCGTCGGCCAGCGGGTGGCGACCGGACGGTTCGTGAAGTTCAACGCCATGATGGGCCAGGAACGCCTCGGCGGCGATCTGTCCATCGCGGTGGACCCCACCGACGCGGGCAGCGTCTGGGTCGCGTGGTGCGACCGCGTGGGCGGGGTCACCGGCGTCGACTACACCCTGCACGTGCGGCACTCGGCCGACCACGGCCAGACCTGGTCCGACGACGTACGCACCATCACCGACGCCAAGAACCCGGCGCTGGCGGTGAACTCCGACTCCCTGGTCGGGCTGACCTACCAGCAGTTCACCCAGGCGCAGTGGGTGACGGCACTGGAGCTGACCGCCGACGGCTGGCAGACACCGCCGCAGCGCCAGGTGCTCCACCAGGCACCGGCCAACGTCCCCGCCCGGCAGGGGCTGCCGTTCCTCGGCGACTACATACGGCTGCTGTCCGTCGGGAAGGACTTCTACGGCGTGTTCTCGGGGAACAACACCCCTGACAACGCCAACTTCCCAGCGGGTGTGTCGTATCAGCGCCACGCCGACTTCGTACACCACCAGCTGCTCGACCTCGACAACGTGACCCGGGTGCCGCCGTCGATCGATCCGTTCTTCTTCCACCGGGCCGCGTAGGAGCTGTCATAAGCCCTGTCGTCCCTGTCGTCGAGGCACCCGCTCGCTGGGCGGGTGCCTCGGTTCACGTTGCGTACGGTGTCACTCCTGGGTGGTCAGGCAGAACTGCACCAGCCCGGCGTCCACGTCCAGGATGATCCGCTTCATCTCCTGCCACGGCGGGTGGAAGTCGGTGCCCCACTCGACGGTGAAGGCGAGGACCTTGCTCTTCGCCGGGTCGACGAAGTGGCGGGAGAAGGCGTAGTCGTCGCTGGTCCCACTGGTGGGGTACAGGTGGAAGGCAGACATCGGGGTGTATGTGCGGCCGCGTACACCGTGCAGGGCGTGGCAGAAGCGCTCCGCGAGCAGAACGGCGCTGTCGGCGTCGCCCTTGGGGATGTACTCCGCGTAGGCCAGGTCCCCGGCGACTCCGCGCTTGCCGTCGTAGGCGGAGTTCAGGAAGTTCTTGTCGGGGTCGAGCGACTGGTTCTCGTCGTCGCCCCAGACGAAGAGGATGTCCTCGGAGTAGCTGTGCACGTCGACGAACCAGCGGGTCCTGGGGAAGGTGTCGAGGAGCCAGCGCACATTGCGCGTCTCGGGCTCGGAGAACGCGCTCGGGCCCTCGTACACCTGGACGTCGCACGGGTCGGTCGAGACGCGTGGGCCCGCCGTAGGGTCGAAGGCGGTGGTGAAGTCGAAGAGGAAGTCGAAGTTGCGGTTGATGTCGACGCCGACGCAGGCGGGGCTGCCGCCCGAGTTCGCCGGGTTGCGGTTCTTGCGCCACATCGGCTCGACGGTCTGGCTGTAGTGGCGGCCGTCCGGGTTGACCAGCGGGAAGACGACGACATCAAGGTTGTCCAGGATGCTCCCCACCTGGGCGGCGGTGAAGCTGGTACCGCCGTAGCCGAGACCCGAACCGGTGCTGTGGGCTTCCAGCAGGTCGGCCGCGAGGTGCACGAGGATCTCGCAGCTGCCCCACTCGCGGGCGTGCACACCGCCGATGAGGACGACGCTGTCGTTGGTCCCGGCGGGGGCGGTTCCGATGCGCAGGGCGTGGCCCGTACGGCCCTCGACAGAGGGCTCGGGCAGCTCGATGAGCTCGCACTGGGCGGGGAACGCGGTGGCGAGGCTGGTCACGGCGGACTCGACCTCGGTGATGTTGAGATACGACATGGTGCCCTCCTAGGCGTCCTTCACCTTGAGGGCCAGTCCGCGCGGCACGGCGTCCGCCGGGGCGAACCGGTCCCCCTCACCGACCTCGGCCTGGCGTGCGCGTCCCGTGGCCGCGGCGTCCTCGAGCGTCGTGACGACCACACCGTCACGGTCGAGGGCCTCGGCTTCCTCGGGGGTTACATAGGCGTCGATGCTGAACGTGCCGTCCTCGCCCTGGCGGGGGCGGCCTCCGACGTCGGGACGGGCCTCGCGCAGCAGGGTGCGCAGGGTTTCGGCGTCCTTGGCCGTGACACGGACACGGATGTTCTCGTACGGAGCGGTGGACATGGCGACCTCTTCCGGGCGCCCTCGGGTCCCGCATCGGGGATGCCGACTCTCACCTCGCAGGTCCTGCGACGGGCCGGCGACGGGTCGCACATCAGCGATGCCGACGGCGGGCGCTGACGTACACGTATGTCGGAAACGTATGTCGGAAGCTCGGGATATGCCCGATGTATACCTTGTATCTTCAGCGTGCGCTTTTGCCGTAGAACGAGTCAAGGGGGGCGTCGGGCATACGGCTCAGCAGGCCGTCCAGGCCCGCGAGCATCTCCTGTTCGTCGTCGTACTCGGTGAACTGCGGCACCAGCGCGCGCAGCCTCGGGTACTGGGCGGCGGGCAGCCGGTGCAGGCCCAGGCGCAGCATCGGGTCCGGCTCGTCGGGGTCGTCGACCACCTGGCGTTTGTCCACGAGGAGACAGCCGAGGTTCCAGGCCACGACCGCGCGGTAGATCCGCAGGGCTGTGGCGTCGTCGAAGCCGGCCCGGCCGAGGACGGCGAGGATGTGCTCGGTGAGCTGGAGGGCGGGTGCCGGGCGCCGGGACACCGGCACGCTCAGCGGGCGGGTGGCCACCAGGGGCAGGATCTCGGGGTGGGCGTGGGCCACCACGGCGAAGGTACGGACGATCCTGCGCAGCTCCGTGCGCCAGGCCTGCTCGGCCCGTTCCGCGTCCGGGCCGGCGCGGGACTCCTCGGCCGTACTCCTCAGATGCTCGTTGACCTCGGCGAAGAACGCTTCGACGAGGCCGTCGACCAGGGCTTCCTTGCCCGGGAAGTAGCGGTAGAGGGCCATCGACTCCACCCCGAGGTCGGTGGCCAGGCGGCGCATGGTGAGCGCCGCCAGTCCGTCCCGGTCGACGAGCGAGACGGCCGCGGCGAGCACCAGCGGACGGCTCAGCCGCCGCCTTTTCTCCGAGCCGTCCTGTGCGGTCATGTCCGCACCCCTGTCGCGTACGTACCGGCCCCGCGGGCCACACCCGGCGGTCCGGTCGGGAGGAATACGACCAAGGATACAAGGTAAACAGGGGCAATACACTCTTCAATCACCCAAACCGGACCCTGCGCGCCGCTGACGCCGAACCGCCGGAGCGCCCGTTACTCCCACTCCCAGCGCATGGCCTCGAAGCCCGGGCCGGGGTCCTCGACCGTGAACGCCGCACGGCCGGACGCGCTGATCCACACCTGTTCGGCAGGGGACATGGGACCGCCGGCGGTGGTGCCGGAGTAGCGGTGGCACCGGACGGGGACGGCCTCGGGGTGGAACTGGACCTCCAGGGTGTAGAGCCGGGCCGGCGCACGGAAGCCGGTGCCGACCTCGCTGGTACGGGCGCCACTGGTCCCGAAGACGTAGGTGTACTCGATCACGTCGGTCTCGCCCTTGGTGAGCACCCGGTCCAGGAGCAGCTCCGCGACCAGCAGCGGTACGGAAGTATCCGAACGGACCCGGCCCTTACGGGCATTGCGGATGCCGACGATCTCGGGGAGCTCGCGCTGCGGGTCGTCGCCCCGGCTGATGAGCATGAGCCGGTCCACGCGCTCGTGCTCGGCCCGCAGCACCATGGTGACCGTCAGCCGCCGCTCGGCCCCGTTCTCGTCGATCTCGTACCGGTCGTGCACGGCGAGCCGGGTCAGCCCGTCGTCGGTGGAGCCCAGCGCGTCCAGCAGGCCCGGCAGGCTCTTGTACTGCTGCCACAGGTCCTCGGTCCCAAGGGTCCGGGGCGCGCGGTTGACCCAGCGGCCGCGCGGGCGCTGGGGGCCCAGCAAGGAGACCAGGGAGTCGCTGGGGAGCCCCAGCAACTCCTCCAACAGCCGCACGGCCTGGCGGGACTGAGGGCGTTCGGGACGGCTCCGGCCACGCCGCCAGTAGCTGAGGGTGGTCACGCTGACGGCGACTCCCCGGGCCGCGAGCCGGTGCTGGATGCGTTCCAGGCTGAGGCCGCTGGCGCGCACGGCGCAGTCGAGCGCGGCCTCGAACGGGCCGTGGCGCAGGGCGTCGGCCAGCTCGGGCGGCGGAGGTTGAGAGGGCACAGGTGATCCGTCCTGCATGCCGTGCGGGGGTAGCACATGCTAGCGACTTCCAGCCAAACGGCAGGTGACACAGGTCACGATGTGAACAGTCTTGAGCGGGGCCCCGGTTGCCCGGGGGCGACCACCGACCGTCCGTTCTGCGCCGCCCACACGCGTCCATCAGCGCAGGAAACAGCGCGGATACACGGGCGTTACTTGTCATGGCCGTTTCACAGGGAACCGTATTAAACAGAATTGGCATCTCATTGCCCCGCACCGGCAAATCCCGCCATTCTCCCGACCCATGAAACGATCTCTGCTCGTCGGTTCGCTGTCCCTCGCGGTCAGCGGCCTCCTGATAGCCGGTGCGGGCACCCCCGCCTCGGCGGCCAAGGGCCCCCGGACCGTCACCCCCAAGCCGAGCAAGGCCCAGGCCCTGCACGACGCCACCGCCCAGGTGGCCGCGACCCCCGGCGCGGTCCGGGCCGGCGCCCACGACACGTTCGTGTCACACGACGTGACGATCGACAAGGACGGCACCCGTCACGTCCACCTCGACCGCCGCTACCAGGGCCTGCCGGTCCTGGGCGGTGACGTCATCGTGCACTCCGCCCCCAACGGAGAGCTGCGCTCGACCTCGCTGACCCTCAAGACCCCGCTGTCGCTCTCGGTGACGCCGAAGGTCAGCAAGCAGAGCGCGGTGGCCGTGGCCGTCGCGCAGTTCAAGGGCTCCAGGAAGGGCAGCAAGGCCGACCTCGTCGTGGACGCGACGGCGGCCACGCCGACGCTCGCCTGGCAGGTCGTCGTCGACGGCACCGCGCCCGACGGCTCGCCCAGCCACGTCCACACGCTGGTCGACGCCACGACCGGCAAGGCCGGGAAGACCTGGAACACCTTCCACAGCACGGTGGTCCCGGGCCACACCGCGAACGCGCCGCAGACCACGGCCGTCGCCGGTGCCGCCGCCTCGGGTACCGGCCACGGCTACCAGGTCGGCGACGTCACGCTGGGCACCAGCAGCACCTCCGGCGGTTACGAGCTCAAGGATCCGACCCGCGGTAACGGGGAGACGCGGGACGCCCAGAACAAGACCGTCACCAACGACTCGCCGCCGGCCGGCTGGGGCGTCGCCTTCACCGACACGGACAACGTGTGGGGCAACGGCACCCTCAGCGACCGCGCCACCGTCGCCGTGGACGCCCACTACGGCATCCAGGCCACCTGGGACTACTACAAGAACGTCCACGGCCGCAACGGCATCAAGAACGACGGCGTCGGCGCCCGCTCCTTCGTCCACTACGGCACCAACTACGACAACGCCGGCTGGGACGACGCCAGCTTCAGCATGATCTACGGCGACGGCGCCGTGGGCCAGAAGCCCTTCACCGAGCTGGACGTGGCCGGCCACGAGATGAGCCACGGCGTCACCGCGGCCACCGCGGGCCTGAACTACTTCGGCGACGCGGGCGGCCTCAACGAGTCCACCTCGGACATCTTCGGCACCCTCGTCGAGTTCAACGCCAACAGCCCGGCGGACAAGCCCGACTACCTCATCGGCGAGAAGATCAGCTCCACGCCGCTGCGGTACATGGACGACCCCAAGAAGGACGGCGTCTCCCAGAGCTGCTGGACCACCAACACCAAGAACCTCGACCCGCACTACTCGTCCGGCGTCGGCAACCACTGGTTCTACCTGATGGCGGTCGGCTCCGGCTCGTCCACCTGGGGCAACAGCCCCACCTGCGACGGCGGCACCGTCACCGGCCTCGGCAACGACGCCACCGGCAAGATCTGGTACCGCGCCCTCACCACGTACCTGACGGCCGCCTCCACCTACGCGGACGCCCGTACCGCGAGCATCAAGGCCGCGACCGACCTGTACGGCGCCTCCAGCACCCAGTGCGCCACCGTGGAGAAGGCCTGGAGCGGCGTCGGCGTCGCCCCGACCGCGACCACCTGCGGCGGCACCACCACCCAGCCGCCGAGCGGCTCCAACCTGCTGCTCAACCCCGGCTTCGAGTCGGGCGCGACCAACTGGACCGCGTCCTCGGGTGCCATCACCAACGACACCGGTGCCACCGCCCACGGCGGCTCGTACTACGCCTGGCTGGACGGCTACGGCTCCTCGCACACCGACACCCTCTCCCAGTCGGTGACGGTCCCGGCGACGGCCACGGCCCCGAAGCTCTCCTTCTGGCTCGCCATCGACACCAAGGAGACCGGCAGCACCGCGTACGACACCCTCAAGGCGCAGGTCGTCTACGGCACCACGACGACCACCCTGGCGACGTACTCCAACGCCACGCCGAGCGGCTATGTCCAGCGCACCCTCGACCTGTCCGCCTTCAAGGGCAAGACGGTCACCATCAAGTTCACGGGCACCGAGGACTCCTCGCTGGCCACGAGCTTCCTGATCGACGACACGTCGGTCACCACCGGCTGACCACCGGTCACCACCGGCTGATCCAGCACACCCCGACTGCGAGCGGCCTCTGATACACGGCCCGGACAGGACGCCCCCAACGTCCCGTCCGGGCCGTTCTCTCTGCACGACGCGGCTCAGCCTCGGAGCGGTTCGCCCGTCTCCAGCAGGCTCTTGAGGCTGGAGAGGATGGGCGGCCACCCCTGGCTGCACATCGAGTGCAGGGTGCCGGCCCGGTCGAAGTCGTGTGTGACGGTGAGTTTGACCTGGTCGCCCTCCGACTCGATGTCGAAGGTGACCTGCGAGCGGCGCTCGGCGGCGAGCTGGGCGCGCACGCCCTCGCTGATGCCGACCGCCTCGGCCCACTGCGGGGTGAAGGTATGCCAGGTGTAGGCCAGTCGGCGGTGCGGCTGGTAGGTGAGGACGACCTGGTCGGGGTGGGAGATCTCGACTCCGCCCTGCTCCCAGACGAGGGGCGACCCCTCGGCCCAGTCGGTCCTGAAACGTACACCCCAGTAGCGGTCGGTGAAGGCCGGGTCGGTCAGGGCCTGCCAGAGCCGCTCGGGAGTCGTGCGGATGTAGGTGGTGTAGACGAACGTCTTGCTGTCCATGAGGGGTTGCTCCAATGCTCGCTTCAGGTCCGCGAGGGCGTTCACGCGCTCCCGGTCGAACCGGCTGATCCATCGCTCCGCGAGGGCGTTGATCGGAGCGGCGTTGAGGTAGTGCAGCTTCTCCCTGCCCCGGCGCACGGTGACGACCAGCTCGGCTTCCTCCAGTACGGCCAGGTGCTTGCTGACCGACTGCCGGGCCATCTCCAGGCCCTCGCACAGCTCGCGCAACGTCTGTCCGTTGCGGTCCCGGAGGCGGTCAAGCAGCCTCCGTCGGCTCGGGTCGGCCAGCGCCTTGAACACCGCGTCCATCACTGGTCACCCCCAGTCATGCAACCGCGTGGCTGCCTTTCCATGATTGGCAGCCGATCGGCTGCCTGTCAAGCGGACTGGTCCGGCCGAGCTCGTCGCACCCGACCGGGTCGGGCACAGGATGTCGGGTCCGGCAGGGTGGTTCCTTCCTAACGTGAGTGAGCGAAAGGGAAGGAGACCGGGGTGCTGGAGCGGCTGAACCAGGCCATGGAGCGCATCGAGGCGCAGCTCGACCAGCCGGTCGACGTGGCCGAGCTGGCGCGCGTCGCGGCGACGTCGGAGTACCACTTCCGTCGGATGTTCTCCGCGCTGGCGGGTGTTCCGCTGTCGGAGTACATCCGCCGCAGACGGCTGACCGTGGCGGGCGCCGAAGTCCTCGCCGACGAGCGGACGCTGCTGGACGTCGCCACGCGCTACGGCTACGGCTCGGGCGAGGCCTTCGCCCGTGCGTTCCGCGCCTTCCACGGTGTGGGACCGGGCGAGGCCCGGCGGACCGGCGCGGCGTTGCACTCGCAGCCCCGGATGTCCTTCCGACTCACCGTCGAAGGGAGCAGCAGTATGCGATACCGGATCGTGGAGAAGGAGGAGTTCCGTGTGGTCGGCAAGAAGGCCCGGGTCCCGCTCGTCCACGAGGGGGTGAATCCGGCGATCGCCGAGTTCATCCGGGGCATCGGTCCCGAGGTGCTGGGACGGATCAGCGGCCTGTCCGACCAGGAGCCGGCGGGCGTCGTCGGGGTGAGCGACCAGCTCGACCCGAGCCGGGCGGAGGGGACCGAACTCGACTACTACCACGGCGTGGTGACGGGCGCCGAGGCGCCCGAGGACATGGACGCCCTCGCCGTCCCGGCCGGCACATGGGCCGTCTTCGAGAACTCGGGCCCGTTCCCGCAGGCGCTCCAGTACCTGTGGCGGGACGTCTTCACGCAGTGGTTCCCGTCGAACCCGTACGAGAGCAGGCCGGGCCCTGAGATCCTGCGGGTGGAGCTGTCGGAGGACCGGACACGGGCGGACGCGGCGCTGTGGATTCCGGTGCGGCGGTCGGCCTAGGGGGTACGGCGGCCCGGGTTCAGGCCCGGGCCGCCGGCCGTCGTCTCCGAGGGGACCGTCACCGGCACCGGCGTGCGCATGACCCCATCACCCGACGTAGACGCCCGGCACACCGGGAGAACGTCAGAAGCGGACGATGCCTCCGACGTCCGCGAGGCGGCAGTCGGGAATGTTCTCGGCGGCCCGGAGCAGGAAGTTGAGTTTCTCGATGCGCTCGCCCGTACGCGGGGCGCCGTTCTTCTGGATGGGGACCTGTAGTCCGACGGAGAGGTCCATGACGATGTCGTCGACGACTCCGCCGGAGCGGCCCGAGGGGACGGCGAGGAGCCCGTGGCGTACGGCGGTGTCATACGTTTCCAGGGCTTCGGTGATGGTGCCGACCTGGTTGGGTTTGAGGACGAAGCCGTCGACGGCACCGGCCGCGAGCGCCTGTTCCAGGCGGGAGCGGTGGGTGGCGATGAGGTCGTCGCCGAGGACGAGGGTGCGGGTGAGCTGGGAGACGGCGTGGGCGAAGCCGTCCCAGTCGTTCTCCTCCAGGAGGTCCTCGACGAAGACGATGTCGAAGTCCTCGGTCAGGCCGCGGGTGTAGTCCACGAGCTCGGCGGAGCTCACCGGCTTGCCCTTGAGCTCGTAGGCGCCGGTGGTGGAGTCGTACATCTGGCTCGAAGCGCAGTCGAGCGCGTAGGCGACCTTGTCGGCGCAGCCGGAGGCGTCGACGGCCTCCTGGATGAGTTCGAGGACGACGCGTGGGTCGTCGCAGGGGGCGCGGTAGCCGTACGAAGGGGCGATACCGGCCGATGTGCCGGTGTACTTCTCGATGACGGCGCCCAGCCGGTCGAAGACGCGGATGCCGGTCTCGACGGCTTCGGCGATGTCCGCTGCCCGGTAGGGCACGACGATGAACTCGTTGAAGGCCTGGACGATGTCGCCGCAGCGGCCGCCGTTGACCACGTTGAAGCTGGGCACCGGCACGGTGGTCAGCTCGGTCCGGGCGATGGTGCGGTAGACGGGCCGGCCGGCGACGGCCGCCGCGGCGCGCAGACAGGCGACGGACACGGAGTAGACGGCGTTGCCGCCGAGGCGGGACTTGCGCGGGGTTCCGTCGAGTTCGACCAGCAGGCCGTCGAGTGCCGCCTGGTCGCGGACGTCCCTGCCGATCAGCGCCGGGGCGATCACCTGGCGGACGTTCTCCACGGCCCGGTGGACGCTGAGTCCGTCGTATGTGCCGGGGTCGTTGTCCCGCAGGACCAACGCCTCGTACCCGCCGACCGACTGACCGGTGGGGCTGGCCCCGCGTCCCGCATGGCCGGTGCGGGTCCGCACCTCGACCTCGACCATGGGGCGGTGGTTGCAGTCGAGGACCTGCCGTGCGTGTACGGCTTCGATGGATGCCATGAGGTCATTGTGGTTCGCGAGCGCGGGTCCGGCCCGGTGGACCTGCCCCGGTGGGGTGTGCCGCCTTCGACGAAGCAGGACCGCAACGGTGATACGCGCCACCACCGGCGCGGCCATTGTGTCGCGCCACCACGTCGTCCCACCGGACGACAGCTCCCAGGATTGCGGGACCCGCCCCCACACCCGCGCTTGGAGCCCCCCACATGCTCGACAGTAAGCGTCCCCGTGTAACGCGTGTAACGCGTGTAAGAAGTCTTCTGGTGGCAGCCTCGGCGGCGGTCGCGTTGGCCCTGAGCGCGCCCGCCGACGCCGTCGCGGCCCTCCCCTCCCCCACCCAGGGATCCCTCCCACCGCTCACCATCGGCTCGGTCTACGCGTCCGGCGTCTCGTCCGGCGGCTTTCTGGCCAACCAGCTGCATGTCGCGCACTCCGAGATCTTCAAAGGCGTCGGCATCTTCTCCGCGGGCGCCTACGACTGCGCGCAGGGCAGTCTCACCACCGCGTTGTACGCGTGCATGGACACGCTCCTGCCCCGCAGGACTCCCGCGCAGTTGGAGCAGGAGACCCGCGACCGGGCGGCCTCCGGCAGCGTCGGCCCGGTCGCGAACCTGTCCGGCGCCCCGGTGTGGCTCTCCCACGGCAGCTCCGACCGGACGGTGAACCGCGCGGTGAACGACGATCTCGCGACCTACTACCGCGACTTCGGGGCCGACGTCTCCTACGACACCTCATCGAACGCCGGACACGCCTGGGTCAGCCCCCTCGGCGAGGTGGCCTGTGCGTCCACGGCGTCCCCGTACGTCAACAACTGCGGCGGCGACCCCGAGAAGGACATGCTCACCCATCTGTTCGGCAGCGTGCGGCCCGCCACCACGGCCGCCCTGACCGGCAGACTCGTCCAGTTCGACCAGAACGCCTACGCACCCGGCGCAAGCGCCTCCGCGATCAGCATGGGCAACGAGGGATTCGTCTACGTGCCGCGGTCCTGCGAGACGGGTGCGTCGTGCAGGCTGATGGTGGCTCTCCACGGCTGCTACCAGTACTACGGGCTGATCGGCGACAAGTTCATGGCCCAGGCCAACCTCAACGAATACGCCGACACCAACAGCATGGTCGTCCTGTATCCCCAGGCCACCACCGCGAGCGACAACCCTCGCGGCTGCTGGAACTGGTGGGCGTACGGCGGTGACACCCACTACGCCGACCGGGGCGGCCGGCAGATCACCGCGATCACGAACATGGTGAACGCGCTCGCCGGTGCTCCCACTTCGCCGTCCCTCCCGGCCCCGACCGGCCTCACCGCCACCGCTGCCACCGCGAACTCGGTGGCGCTGACCTGGAACCCCGTCGCGGGCGCGGCCGCGTACAACGTGTACCGCGACGGCAGCACAGCCAACACGGCCCCAGTCGGCGGCACCTCCTACACCGACACCGGTCTGGCCTCCGGCACCGCCTATACCTACACCGTGGCCGCCGTCGACGGTTCCGGCGCCGTCGGCCTCCGTTCGGCCCCGCTGACGGCGTCGACCACCGCGGCCACACCCCTGCCGAACTGCTGGACCACGGACAACGTCGCCCACAACCTGGCCGGGCGGTCGTACTTCATCGGCGACAAGAGCTACGCGATCGGCACCGGCCAGTACATGGGCCCGCACACCTCGACCGCCCTGAGCAGCCTGCGTCTGCGCTCCCCCGGCTCCTGGGAGGTCGTGCCGCACTGCTGAGGAGGTGCCCGCGCCCGCCCCCGGTCGATGTCACCGTCCGGAGGCCGGGCGCTGCCGCCCTCTCCTGGCGCTTGCGTCGGGATCGAGACAGCGGTCCAATGCTGAGGATGACTGCCGTGGGCGGACGAGACTCCGCAGACGCCGGGGCCGCAGGGTGCGCCAACCCTCTCGAAGCGCTGTCCCTCGAACAGCTCCGCCGACGCCGGAGCATGAAGTGGCGCGCGCATCCGCCGGACGTGCTGCCCCTGTGGGTCGCGGAGATGGACGTGCCCCTCGCACCCCCGGTCGCACAGGCTCTGCACGAGGCCATCGATGCCGGGGATACCGGATACCCGGCCGGAACGGAGTTCGCCGAGTCACTCGCCGACTTCGCCTCCCGCCGCTGGAAGTGGGACGGGGTCGCGGTCGACCGCACCGCCGTGATCCCGGACGTGATGATGGGCGCCGTGCAGGTGCTGCGGCTGATCACTGGCCCCGGCGACCCCGTCATCGTCAACTCCCCCGTGTACGCGCCCTTCTACGCCTTCATCGCCCACGACGACCGCCGGATCGTCGAGGCCCCGCTGGGGCAGGACCTCCGGATCAGCCTGGATACGCTTCAGGAGACCTTCCGGCGCACCCGGGAGCGGAGCGGCGCCAAAGGAAAGATCGCCTACCTCCTCAGCAGTCCGCACAACCCCACCGGGACGGTGCACACCGCTCAGGAGCTCACGGCCGTCGCGGAGTTGGCCCGGCGGTACGGAATCCGGGTCGTCGCCGACGAGATCCACGCCCCGCTCGTGCTGCCCGGCGCCGAGTTCACGCCCTACCTCAGCCTGCCCGGGGCCGAGGACGCCTTCTCGCTCATGTCGGCGACCAAGGGCTGGAACCTCGCGGGGATCAAGGCCGCTCTCACTGTCGCCGGGCCGGAGGCCGCGGCCGACCTGCGCCGGCTGCCCGAGGAGGTCAGCCACGGAGCCAGCTTCCTGGGCGTCATCGCCCATACGGCGGCCTACCGCCACGGCGAGGAGTGGCTGGACGCGCTGCTGGCAGGCCTCGACGCGAACCGCGCCCTGCTGGGCCGCCTCCTCGCCCGGCATCTGCCCGGCATCGGCTACGCCAGGCCGCAGGGAACCTATCTGGCCTGGCTCGACTGCCGTTCCCTCGGTCTCGCTCCGGAGGAAGGTTCCACGGACCTCGCGGTCGTGACCGACCTGTCCGGCCCCGCCAAGCTGTTCCTGGAGGACGCCAGGGTGGCGCTGTCCTCCGGCCACATCTTCGGAACGGGCGGCGCCGGACACGTACGCCTGAACTTCGCCACCTCCCGGTCCGTCCTCACCGAGGCGGTCACGCGCATGGGGCGCGCCGCCGCCGACCACTCGCGTCGGCTCTGATGTCAGCGCCGGCTTGGTGCGGGTGGGGGGAGAGCGCGTATCGTGCCCGGATGATCGCGATACCGGACGAGTTCGCACGTACCACGATCGAGCGTGAGGGAGAACCCGGGGCGCGGTGGCTCGCCGGACTGCCCGGGGTCGTGGAGGAGTTGCTGGGGCGCTGGGAGTGTGTGCCGGACGGCCCGGTCATGCACGGCGGCGTCGGCGTGATCGTGCCGGTACGACGGCCGAGCAGGGAGAACGCCGTACTGAAGGTGTCGTTTCCGCACCCCGGCAACGTCCACGAGCCGGACGCCTTCGTGGCGTGGGGCGGGCGCGGGGCCGTCCAGCTGTATGAGCGCGACGACGAGCGGTTCGCGATGCTGCTGGAGCGGGCGCACACGTCGACGCTGGAGCAGGTCGCGGACGGCGATGAAGTGGTGACGGTCGCCGGGCGCCTCAACCGCCGTCTGGCCGTCCCCGCGCCGCCGCACCTGCCCCGGCTGCGCGAGCGGGCGGACGCCTGGGAGGAGGAGCTGCTCAATGACGCCGCCGAGCTGACCCACGCCCTGCCCCGCGCTGTGGTCGACGCCGCCGTGGCGACCGCCCGCGAGCTGGGCCGGACCCAGCCGGACACCCTTGTCCACGGCGACCTCCACCCCCGGAACATCCTGCGTGCCGAGCGGGAGCCGTGGCTGGCGGTCGATCCCAAGGGGTACGCGGGCGATCCCGCCTACGACGGCGGCACCCTGCTCAAGTCGCGCGCGCTGACCCTCCTGGAAGCGGATGATCTGGGCAAAGCGGTCGATCGCATCCTGGATGTGTTCGCCGAGGCCGCGGAGGTCGACCGGGAGCGGGTGCGGCGGTGGGCCCAGTTCCATGCGGTGCAGGCCGCGTTCTGGGCCCGTCGGCACGGATTCCGGGTGGCACGCAGTGGGCCGCTGCTGGACGGGATCACCGAGTTCGCCGACGGGCTGGCGGAGTTGCTCACGCGCCGCGTGTAGGGCGCGATGGCCAGTGGTGTGCGGGAGGCTCACCAGGTGAGGACGTGAGGACGGGAGGCCGTAGGGTTCTGCCCCGTGCCCGTGCTTGAGATATCCGACCTGATCACGGCGGTGGACCCGCGGAGCGGACGCCGTCTCCCGGTCTCCCGTGGCGAGGTCATCCGCCGACTCGACGAGGCGGGAGACGCCCGTGCCGCCCGCATCGTCGCCGGGCTGCCCGTGGACCGGGACGGGCTGCTGGACCCGTGTGCCGTGGACAGTCTGCTGGTCGGTGTGCACGCCGAGCTCCAGCGGCTCAGCGAGGAGCTGCGGATCGGCGACCGCCTCCTCCACCTGCTCGACCCGCTCTTCCGGGCGATACGGGAATCCAGCGGGCCGGGCCCGTACCGCCTGGTCGACGTCGGCTGCGGCCTGGGGTACGCGGTGCGCTGGCTGGCGGCGACCCACGCGCTGGGCCCGGACGTCGAGCTGGTCGGCGTCGACCTGGATGCCGCGCTGGTGGCGGAGGCCGACCGGCTGGCCCGCGCCGAGGCACTGGACTGCCACTTCGTCCACGGCAACGCCTTCGACCTGCCCGAGGCGGCGACCGTGTACATCTCCACCGGCGTGCTGCACCACTTCCGCGGCCCCGCCCTGACCGAGTTCTTCCGGTCCCAGGCCGCCTCTCCCGCGCTGGCCTTCTGCCACTTCGACATCGCCGCGACCAGCCTCGCCCCCATCGGCGCGTGGATCTTCCACCGCGCCCGGATGCGCCACCCGCTCGGCCGCCACGACGGCGTCGCCTCCGCACGGCGCGCCCACAGCGACGAAACCCTGCTGCGCGCCGCCGACGTCCCCGGGATCACGCCGCTGCTGTACGAGCCGCGTGGCGCGGCCAACCCGTTCTGCACCACCCTGCGCCCGATCATCGGCGTCCGCCCCCAGCTGGAAGACCCGTTCCGCCGGTCGCTCGGGCGGGCCGCGCGCCGGCTGTTCGACGCCGACCACCTCGTGGGACGAAGCCGATGACGCCCGCCGTGCCGCTCGCCCTGCTGGGCCTCGTCGACGCGGCGTTCAGCGGCTTCCGCGCGTACGCGGGCCGCGACGCCCGCATCCGCAAGCGCCGGGCGACCGCGCGGGCGGCCCTTCGTGGCCTGGCCACGGGGGCGGGCCTGCTGCTCGCTCCCGTACTCGTGGCGGCCCTCCTGCTCCTGACGGCGGCGGACCGATCCGCGACGTACGACGCCCTGACCGCGGGCGGCACCGGCTACCTCGTCCCGCTCGCCGTCTACGCCACAGCCGTCCTGCTCTCCCTCGCGGCCTACCTGGTCCTGCCGTTCCGCGCGAGCACACTCGCGGTGGTCATCGGACTCGGCCCGCTGACGCTGCTGCGCCCCGTGGTCATCGCGACCGCCTGCGCCGGCGCGCTCCTGAACGGTGGCGGCCGACCCGCCCTGCTGCTCGGCGCGATCGCGGGGGCGGCGGTACTGGCGGTCGAACCCGTGGTGCACCGCCGCTGGTACAGCGAGGTGCTCAGACCGTAGCCCTGCCGCGAAGTCCCCTGTCCGCGCCCGCTCGACCTGCGAAAACCCCGGTGCGACCGGTCAGTTCGGCAGGAGAGACTGGGCCGATGGAACACCACGACGAGGGACAGCCCGACGAGTACGAGGCGGCCGAGGAGGAAGCCCTCTACCTCAACCGCCGTCACCCCCTAGTGGCCAACGGCCTCCGCCTGCTGGAACACGCGGCGAGTGCCCTCGCCGACGAGGAGCCCGACCGGTACGAAGCCCTCTACCCCGTACTCCACCTCCACACCGCGGCCGAGGCCCTCCTGCGTGGGCGCCTGGCCATGCACTGGTCGGGTGACATCTGGCCCGCCCACAACGGGGACCAGGACAGCAACCGGCGTACGCGCGGCGAGTACCAGGGACTCGGTCTGCACCAGGCGGCGGGCATCGCCGCCGGCTGGTGTGAGACCGACATCGAGGCGGCGCGCACGGACCTCATGGCGTGGGAGTACGTACGCAACAGAGTGCTTCTGTCCTCGGACCGCGACTGCGACAGCCTGGTGGCGATCCGCTGCCGGGCCCTTCCGGTGCTGGAGCTGATGCTCGCCGTGGTGGAGACCGACGTCCTCGGAGAGCTGAGGGAGGACCTCACCGCCCAGTACGCGCGTGCCGTACGACGCTCACTGCGCCGGGCACGCGCGGCCACCGCGCGCGTCCGGGAAGCGGTGGAGGAGAGCCGTCGTGCGATCGCTCCGGAGCTGGCCCACTGGGAAGTGGTGGTCCCGTGCCCCTACTGCGGCCAGTTCGCCGTACCGGCGGGCCGGGACATGACCGAGTGCCTGCTGTGCGGACGGGACTTCGGCTTGTGCGCCTACCACGCGGCGGGCGACCTCGCCCCGCTGGCACCGGCCTACGAACCCGAACAGTGCCCGGACTGCGGCCACCACTCCATCCTGTACACCCCGACCGCCGCCCGGCCCGATGTCGAAGCGGCCGTGTGCATGGTCGATGGACAGGTGATGTGGGGTTGAGGGGGCCGGCAGTCGACTGCTGCCGTCAGACCCCGCCCTCGATGAGCGTCCAACCCGATGACACCTGGGCGAGCGAACCCACGTTGCGGTAGGTGCCGTTGACCAGGGTCGACGTCCAGGAGGTGCCGTCGCTCTTGTAGAAGAAGAGGCTGTCCGAGGTGCGGCCCACCTTCTCCCAGATGCCGGAGGTGCCGATCTTGTTGAAGTGGATGTTCGAGCCGTTGGTCGCCCTGGAGACACGGAATTCGAGTTCGTCTCCGGCCCGGGCCAAGGAGAGCACGGAGTCCTTGGTGGCGGTCAGCTCGCCGAGGAAGTCGTCCCTCGGGATGCCGCCCTTGTCGCGGTAGAGACCGCCGGCGAGGGTGCCGTAACCCACGTTGCTCCAGGGGAAGTCGCCCGACCCGTGGCGGGCCGCGGAGATCAACGTGTCGCACGAGGCGGCCATGGTGTCCCAGCCCGTGCTGAAGTTGTCGTACACGCGCATCTCGCGGTATCTGCCGTTGGTGAGGGTGCCGGTGACACCCACGCCGGTGTCCGCGTTGTAGAACAGCACGGAGTCGCCGGACGCCTTGACGAAGGTCCAGCCCGTCGAGAAGCCCTCGTAGGAACGGGTGCGGTGGTAGCGCCCGCCCCTGAAGGTGCCGACCTCGGCGGCCCCGGTGTCCGCGTTGTACAGCACCAGCGAGTCGCGGCTCGCGGCCGCGTGCGTATAGCCGGTCGGGAGGTCGAACCCCGCCTTGTACTGCCAGCGGCCGGCGGAGAGGGTGCCGGTCCCGGCCGAACCGGTGTCGGCGTTGTAGAACAGGATCGAGGTGCTCGGCGTCGTCCGGTCGCAGTACGGCGAGGTGGCGGACGCGGGCGCCACCGGACCGGCCAGCAGAACGGCCGTGGCGGACGTGGCGGCGGTCAGCGCGGCCACCAGGGTTTTCCTCATGATGCTCCCCTTTTCCTCGCACGGGGGTGCCTACGACACCGGGGTTCACCACAGTCCTCGTCCATGGTGCGCCGCCCACCGCCCCGGCGCATCTCGGTGCGCTCTCCTCCAGCAACCCTTGTCGTGGTCCAGCTCCCCCTCCCGCCGCCCGGCCCGGGCAGCTTGCGGCTCCGGGACAGAGGTGTTGGGTGATACGAGTCCGCAAGCCCAACTTCTTTGTGGCATCCGCCAGTACGGCCCTCGGACCAGCCGGGAGCAGACTTTCTGCCACGACCGCGGCCCGACGAGTCCCTCGTTCCCGGGGGCCGGTGGGGTCGCGTACCGGATGACGTACATGAGGGGGCGGCGCGTGAGCGTGCAGCAGCAGTACGACCAGATCGGCGAGGCGTTCGAGGGGTTCAAGTCCCTGCCGCTGATCCGTTGCGGAGAGGTGCCGAGCGTCCTGGACCTGGTCGGGGACGTGAGCGGCAAGTCGGTGCTCGATCTGGCGTGCGGCACCGGTTTCTACAGCAGGGAGTTCAAGCGGCGCGGCGCCACGGACGTCTTCGGTGTCGACATCTCCGCCGAGATGATCGCCGCCGCGCGGAAGATCGAGCAGGCGGAGCCGCTCGGCGTGCGCTACGAGGTGGGCGACGTGGGTGAACTGCGGCCGCTCGACGAGCGTTTCGACGTCGGCCTGGCCGTGCAGTGTCTCAACTACGCCCAGACCCTCGCGGAGATGGAGCGGATGTGCCGCAACATCCACCGCAGTCTGGTGCCGGGCGGTGAGTTCTTCATCTTCTGCCAGAACCCCGACTACCGGTTCGGCAGTCCGCCCCTGGACAAGTACGGGTTCCGCTGCGAGCCCACCGGCGAGGAGGTCGAGACGGGCATCCGGTCGCGGGTCACCGCTCTCCTCGACCCGCAGCCGATCAGCATCGTCGCCACGGCGCCGCGCCACGAGGTGTACGAGCGGTGTCTGCGGGCGGCCGGGTTCAGCGCCATCGAGTGGGTCCCGCTCCAGGTGTCCGAAGCCGGGATACGGGAGTTCGGCGAGGACTTCTGGGCCGATCTCCTCGCCAACCCGCCGCTGGAGATGCTGCGCTGCCGAGCCTGAACCGCCGGCGGGTCACCGGGGGGCCTACCGTACGCGAAGGTGTACGCGTGGGGCGTGAGCCGCTCAGGCGGCCACGCACTCCGCCAGCAGAAGCCCGCCGATGCCGATCATCATCGCCCCGGAGACCCGGGTGACCACCCGGGCGGCCGAGGGCCGGGCCCTCAGCACGGTCCGCGCGAGCACGCCGACGGTCAGGTAGACGACGGCGCAAGCGGTGAGGTGCACCGTGCTGAGCAGCCCGGTCTGCGCGGCGACCGGCCACCCCGCATCCGCGTCGAGGAACTGCGGGAACAGCGAGAAGTACAGCAGCAGCGCCTTCGGGTTGAGGCCGCTGATCCCGGCCCCCTTGAGCACGACCTGCCGGCGGGAGGAGTCCACGGCCCGGTCGGAAGCGGCCAGGGCGGCGGGCTGCCGCAGCACACCCCAGCCCAGCCACAGCAGATAGCCCGCGCCGACGACGGTCAGCGCCGTGAGCAGGGTCGGTGAACTCGCCACCAGCACCGCCAGGCCCGCGACGGCCACCAGCGCGTACGCCGCGTGTCCGACGATCAGCCCGGCGACCGCCGGAACGACCGACCGATCGCGCAGGCCGGCCGATATCGCATAGGCCCAGTCCGCGCCCGGAGTGACCACCAGCAGCAGGTCCACAGCCAGAAAAGCCGCCAGTGTGGTCGTATCCATGAATCGTTCCCTCTCACGCTCTTCAGTACGTGAGGAAGGCTAGGTCCGATTCCCTCGAAAGTGTTTCCGGATTTGGCTCATGATCGCGCCTTCTGAGGGAGAATATTCTCCATGGACGCCCTGGACCGGAAGATTCTTACCGAGCTACAGCTCGATGGCCGTCTCACCGTCACGGAGCTCGCCGCCCGCGTACGGCTGAGCGTGTCGCCGTGCCACCGGCGGCTGCGCGACCTGGAGCGCGAAGGCGCGATCCGGGGATACCGGGCGGTGGTCGAGCCGGGCGCCGTGGGACTGGACTTCGAAGCCCTCGTCTTCGCCACGCTGCGCTGGGAGGACGCCGACACGGTCACCTCCTTCGAGGAGGCGGTGACCGCCATCCCGCACATCCTCCAGGCGCAGCGCCTCTTCGGCGAGCCCGACTACCTTCTGAGGGTCGCCACCACCGACCTCAGCGCCTTCCAGCAGCTCTACGACCAGCAGCTCGCGCGGCTGCCCGGGGTGCAGCGGCTGACCTCGACGCTCGTCATGAAGAACGTCATCGACCACCGCCCGCTGCCCGAGTAGCCGGAGACGGCCACCTGGGCGGCGTACGTCAGGCAGTACCGCTCGCCGCCCAGGCGGCCTCGATCATCTCGAAGATCTCGTCCACCGCCGCCTGCGGATCCGCCGCCCCACGGGCCAGCGCATAGGCGTCGATCACGAACCTGGCGATCGTCCGGCAGGCCGTGGGGGTACGCGCCGGACCGGGATCGGCGGCGATGGCCGTCGCGAGCGACTCCGCGTGGCGCAGCCGCATCGACTCCTCGTACTCGCGCAGGGCGGGTGAACCGTCGATCATGCGCCAGACCGGGTCGGCGCCCTCCCCCGTGCAGTGCCCCACCAGCACATGGATCTCGCGGCGCAGCGCGGGCATGAGCGGCTCGCGCGGCGCCCGGCCGGTGACCGCCCGGGTCAGGCGCTGCTCGAAGTCCTCGTCCTGCTCGAAGACCAGCGCCTCTTTGGAGGCGAAGTGGGAGAAGAGCGTGGTGACGGCTACGTCGGCCTCCGCTGCCACCTCGCGGATGCCGACCGCGTCGTACCCGCGTTCGAGGAAGAGCCGCAGGGCGGTGTCGGCGATCTTCTGACGGGTGGCTGCTTTCTTGCGCTCACGGCGTCCGGGGGGCACGGTCACACCCTGACGCTATCAGATACAAATCCGTATCTGTTCCAAAACACTAACCGTTAGTGTTACGGTCCCCGGCATGAAGAAAGTGAGCTTCGCCGAGTTCGGCGGCCCGGACGTCCTGCACCTCATAGACGCCGAGGAGCCCCACGCGGGCCCCGGCCAGATCCGCATCGCCGTCCGCGCGGCGGGCGTGAACCCCGTCGACTGGAGGATTCGCGAGGGCCAGGTCCTGGGGGCCCACCCGACCCGACTGCCCTCGGGAGTGGGTCTCGACGCCTCCGGCGTGGTGGACGAAGTCGGTGAGGGGGTCGAAGGGGTAGAGGTCGGCGCCCCCGTGTTCGGCGAAGGGGCGAGCACATACGCCGAGTTCGCCGTGCTGTCGGCCTGGGCCCGGATGCCCGAGGGCCTGAGCTTCGAAGAGGCGGCCGGATACCCCTCCGTCGTGGAGACCGCGCTGCGCGTCATCGGCCAGGTCGGTGTGCGGCCGGGGCAGACGCTGCTGGTGAGCGGGGCGGCGGGCGGTGTCGGATCGGCAGTCCTCCAGATCGCCCGCGAACGCGGTATCACGGTGATCGGCACGGCCGGGGCCGCGAACCAGGACTATCTGCGCGGCCTGGGCGCCCTCGCCACGACGTACGGGGACGGCTGGGTCGAGCGGGTGCGGCGGCTCGGCCCTGTCGACGCGGCCCTCGACCTGGCCGGTTCGGGCGTGCTCCGCGAGCTCGTCGAGCTGACCGGGGACCCGCGGAAGGTGGTCACCATCGCCGATCTCGACGGCCCTGAGCTCGGTGTCCGATTCTCCGGTGTGGCGGGGAGCGTCACGGAGGCACTCACCGAGGCCGCCGACCTCATCTCGCGGGGCAAGCTCCACATCCCGGTCCAGAAGTCTTACACCCTCGCCGAGGCCGCGGCGGCGCACATCGACAGCCAGGCCGGGCACACCCGCGGGCGCCGGGTCATGGTCGTCTGAGCCGCGCCCCGGACGGCTGCGGGCCCTGGCCCCGCAGCGCTGATGCCGCCCCCGCGAGGGCGGCATCAGCGTTCATCGGTCCGGCGCCTAATTAACCGTCAGCTCCGCGATTCCCGGACGCGTCTTGGCCCCGGCGTCGCCCTGCACCGTGACCCGTACATACCGCGCGAGGCGGACGTCACCCGCCGCGGCGCGCTGCCAGTGCCGGCCGTCGAGGGAGAGGTCGACGGTGTAGGCGGTGGGCTTGGTATCGGTCCAGGTGGGGGTGACCTTCTTGACGCGGACGGGCTTGGCGAGGTCCGTCGTCAGCTGTCCACGTGCGCCGTCGGGCACCCAGGCCGTGGCCGTGTTGCCGTCGACCGCGGCGCCCGCGTACATCCCGGGCTGCTGGGACGAGGCCGTGGCGGTGGTGCAGCGGGCCGCGTTGGTGGTGGGTGTGAGGTCGGGGCGGCGGGTCTTGAGGACGGCCGGAACGTTCCTGCTGACGATCTGCTCGCCCTGCGGGGTGTCGAGCGTCATCGGGGCGCCGCCGGTCAGGCGCACGGTGGTGCGGTGGGCGCCGATCTCGATGTCGTAGGTGCGTCCCTGCCAGGTCAGGCTGTGCAGCGTGACGCCACGTCCGAGCTGCGGGGGCAGCATGGGGTCGAGGTGGAGGCGGTCCTCCCGCATCCGCATACCGGTCAGGCCGTTGGTGAAGACCTGGAGGAAGCCGCCCTTGCCGGTGAGGAAGTCATGGGCGGGCGAGCCCGCGAGAGGGTCCTGGGCGCCCGCCTTGTCGCCCCGGGCCTCCGAGAACTGGTCGAAGGGGCCGCGTACGAACGGCTTGATGGAGCGTTCCAGATAGGTGTACGTGGAGCAGCCCGGCTCGCCGATTCCGGCGGCGTCGATGGCGTGCACCGAGTCCGTCATGGCCGGGCCGTCCGGGTCGGTGCGCTGGGCGTAGTAGTCGAGGGTGGCGGCGCCGGCGCCCTCGGGCATCGGCCACTCCAGCGGGTACATCAGCAGGACCGTGTCGGCCTGCTTGATGGTGCTGCCGCCGTAGCCGTCGTACTGCCGGAACACCTTGCCGCGCGCGTCGTAGGGGATCCGGATGCGGTCGGCGATCGACTTCCACGCGGCGGGCGCCCGCTCGCCGAGCAGTTCGGCGGCGCGGGTGGCGTGGCGCAGGGCGGTGGCGGCCCCGGCGTTGGTGAAGACCGCGTCGTCCACACCGTTGCTGTACTCGTCGGGCCCGGCCGTGTCCTTGATCGAGTAGCTGCCGTCCGGGTTGGCGCTGACCCGGCCCGCCCAGAACTCGGCGATCCCCCGCAGCACCGGCCAGCCGCGCTCGCGCAGCCACCGCGTGTCCTTGGTGGCCAGGTAGTACTGCCAGGTGGCCAGGGAGATGTCGGACTGGAGGTGGATCTGGGTGCGGCAGTGCGGCGGGTCGACACTGTGGCACTCCTTGGCCAGATCGCCCGAACTTCCGCTGTTCCAGGGGTAGAAGAGGCCCTGATAGCCGAGCCTGCGGGCGTTCTCGCGCGCGCCGGCACGGGTGCGGTAGCGGTAGTCGACCACGGACTTGGCGAGTTCGGGCCGGGTGGCGAGCAGCCCGGGGTACATCCAGGTCTCGGCGTCCCAGAAGACGAGGCCCGCGTAGTTGTCGCTGGTCAGGCCCGCCGGAGCGATGCTGTTGGCCGCGCCCTCGCGGGTGTTGGAGAGCAGCCCGTACTGCGCGGAGCGCACCCACGCCTGCATCTCGGGCTGTCCTGCCACCTCGATGTCACTGCGCCACAGCCGTGACCAGGCGGCGGTGTGCGAGCGCAGCAGGGCGTCCCAGCCACGGTCGGCGGCGCGCCGCGAGGTGGCGGTGGCGTCACGGCGCGGGGCGCGCGAGGTCAGCGCCGTGTCGACGCCGACGTACTTGGTGAAGTCGTAGGACTGCCCGCTCCGGACGGGCAGGGTGAGAGCCTGATGCGCAGTCATCTGCTGTGCCGACTTGGCCTGTTGGACCCTGGTTCGGTCCGCTCCGTGCCCGGCGCGCAGGGTGGAGGCGACGGCTCCGTCGACGTTCGTGCCCTCCGTACGGAACGCGACGTCCATGGTGGGGGCGGTACGGGACCCGGCGCTCCGGTCGCCGCCGCCGGTCTGTCGCATACGCCGCGCGCCGCGCCCGTCCAGTGTGTCGGTGACGGTCGCCTCGCCGCTCCAGTGCGGCGTCATGCTCATCCGTACGGCGCCCACGTGCGGGTCGACGCGGTCGGTGAGGACCTCGTAGACGAGGTCGGTGCGGCGGCCGTCGGCGGCGGTCCAGGTCAGTGACGTACGGACCAGGCCGCAGTGGAGGAAGAGAGTCTGACGATAGTGGGAAATGCGGCCGGGCGATGTCGAAGAGTTGAAGGTATCGCTCCGCGCCCCGCCGGTGGTGACATCGAGCGTGGTCCAGGTCGGCAGGGCCGCGACGGCCTGTCGGTCCCCGGCGGTCCGCTGGTTGTGCGCGTACAGGCCGGACACGAAGGAGCCGTCGTAGCGCGGGGTGAACAGCGGCCAGCCGGTCTTGGCCTTGCTGTCCGCGTAACCGGCGCCGTGGGGAGGCACCCGCTGCCCCAGGTAGCCGTTGCCGACGAAGGCGTGGTGGTCGTCCGCCGCGCCCATACGGGTGGTGCCGAGCGTCCAGCTGTCGCCGGTGCGGCAGGTGGGGGCCGTGTCGGCGGTCGCGGCGGCGGTGTTCCGCGCTGTCGAGGAGGCCGCCGCCGGGGCGGAGGTGACCAGCGCGCCGGCCAGCAGCACCGCGGTCAGCCGGGCGGCGCGCGGCCGCACACCGAGGGAGTACGTCATTGTTCTCCGTCACTCTGGTTCGCCTGCGAAGGGTTCTGGGACCATAAATTTCCTGAACGATAGACGTCAATAGCTGTGCATTACTTGTCAAGTGTCGAATCTATGGAGGTGTGGTCGACACATGGTGGCAGTCTCCCCCGGCGGCACCCGCGCTCACTGGAAGAGATGACCGAGGTCCTTCACCCATTCGTCGAGCTGCCGCCGCACCGCGCCGACGTCGGTCGACGCGGCCTTCAGCAGCGTGCTGGCGCAGGGGCCCGCGGCGCTCTGACCCGGGTAGGGGCCGCTGGCGTCGATCGGGACCGGCGCGCGGGCCATGGCGGAGGACAGGGTGGTGACGAAGACCGTGGCGACCTCGCGCGCCGCGCCCTTCATATGCTGGCAGGCCTTCTCCGCGGCGGGGCCGAACAGCTCACCGGAGGGAACCCACCGCGTCGCCGCGTACCACACCGCGAACTCGTAGAGCTTGTCGCTGAGTCTGTCGACGAGGTCCGTCTTGTTGCCGATCCCGGCCGCCGTCACCGTGCCGCCGAGCGCGGTGGCGAAACGAGCGGCACGCGAGGCCCACTCGGCCCTGCTGCCCAGCGGGAGATAGTCGGCGAGCGCGTCCGCGATGCCCTTGCCGCGCGCGTACTGCGGGGGCCCGCCCGGAGTCGTACCGCAGGCGACCAGGTATCCGGCCGCGTCGCCCTCCAGATTGTCCATCACCCCGTAGTCCGAGGTGCGGTTATGGAAGATGACCTCCACGCCGGCCGGCCGTACGATCCGGCGCTTGGCGAGGTTGGCGGCGCCACCGCCGAGGTCGCCCAGCCAGGTCACGATCTCCAGGCCGGTGCCGCCCTGGCCCGCGAAGGTCATCGTCCGCAGCGTCTGGCTCGACCGCACCTCCAGCCCGATCAGCATGTGTCCGATGTCGATGCCGCGCCCGTGGTCATGGATGCTCTGGCTGGCCTGGAGGTCGGCCATCAGCGTGGTGCCGGTGAAGGCCGGCCGGGGGTCGGCGGGCAGCGTCGCCCCGGTGTACGTCAGGAACCCGAGGTTGCGGATCTGCGCACCGCCCATGCTGCGGACGGACTCCACCTTGTAGTCCAGGCTCCACGGTGTGCCGTAGTAGACCCCCCGCAGTGTGCTCACCCGGTCCAGCGGGCTCGTCTGACCGGCCTTTTTGATCAGTAGGTCCTCCGCGGCCCGCAGCAGTGCGACCACGGTGCCGAACGAGGTGGCCTTCGCCATGCCAACCGCTCCTGTCCCTCAGTTCTCCACCCACTCGCCCGACGCGTCCTTGCGCCAGACGGGCAGCTCGTCGTCGTGGCGCAGCCTGACCAGGGTCGTGGGGATGCGCACCCGCCACGGGGCGCCCTGCGGGACCTCGTCGCCGGGACGGCCGAGCCGCTCGGCCAGTTCGTCGGCGATGGGCAGATAGAGCGGGCTGGTGATCGCGGGCAGCGGGCCGCCGTTCCACAGCTCGCCGAAGTTCATGTAGTGGTCGACGGCCCCTTCGAAACCGGGGCGGATCGGTACCGTCACCCGGCAGAACCCGGCCTTGAGGAACTGGTTGAACTGTGGGTCCGGGTCCTCGTAGCTCAGCCGCTCGTCCCACTGGTTCTTACGGCCCCAGAAGTACGGGTACGCCACCCACGTCAGGTGCTCCCACTCGATGGCCTGCTCGAAGAACCGTACGTACGCGCCTTCGGCAGCGGCCTCGGCCACGTCGATCTGCGGGATGTCCCGGCCGTCGGTGCGCACCACGTTGATCGAACCGAACAAGTCGAAGTGCTGGTCGGTGAGGATGCTGATACAGCTCTTGCGCAGTTCGTCGGCGACGATGAGCTGGTTGGCCAGCGGGTTGCGGCCCTTGATCGGCACCCCGGCCTGCAACTGGAGCGCGGCGAGCTGCTGTTCGTACTCCGAGAGGCGCGCGAGGTAGGCGGTGGTGAGTTTGGCGTGGGTCTCCAAACGCCACTTCTCCATGGCCCGCTCGGTGCGCTGGCACTTCACCTCGACCCCGACGGCGACACCGGAGATCCGCCAGGTCTGCACGGCGACCGGGACGGAGTCGCGCTCCTGAGTCATCGGCGCCGTCCACAGCCAGTCGCCGTACTTGAAGCGGTGGGTCCGGCTGCCGACGAGCACGTCGACGCTGCAGTTCTGCTGCCAGAGGTTGAACAGCGCGCCGCAGGAGACCTGCACGGCCATATAGCCGTCGTCGATGCCGATCTGTCCCGAGTGGGTGTAGTCGGTCTTGCTGTCGCCGCCGCCCGCCTTGAAGTCGAAGGACTTCGTGCGGTACATCTCCGGCGGCGGCGCCACGTCCGTCGCGTGGTAGAGCTGCACCCACTGGGCGAAGTTGAGCTCGGTGAGCTGGTCGGGCCGCAGGGTGAACGGGACGGGCTTGGCGAGGTCCACCGCGCTGGCGTGCGCCGACTGGAGGGTCTCGATGAAGTACGCGGCGGGCTCCGGCACCATGAAGTCGAACATGCTGCGCAGCCCGTAGTTGTACATCTGGGCCTCGTAGACCTTGTTCACCCACTGGTAGACCCCGGAGATGTTGCCTCCGCCGTTGCGGTTGTCCAGCCCGTGGGTGTTCTTCTCGGTCACCTCGGTGGTGATACGCAACGACGTGCGCTGGAGGACGCGCTCGGAGATCCGGTTGGAGCTGCGCTGGGTCACGTCCTGCGCGAAGGTCGCCGCCGACTTGGTGGCCTCCTCCTTCGAGCGGGACAGCGAGCCCTCGACGGAGGCGTTGAACTCGACCGTCGGCCCGTACTTGCCGGACACCGTCAGACCGGCTTTGAGCTGCGCGTCCTCCTTGATGACGGCGCTGGCCTCCCGGGTCATCTCGAACCGGTCGGTCGACTCCAGCTCGCGTTCCTCGGCCGTGATGGTCTCGGTCTCGGTGAACGTGATCTGCTCGGTCTCCTGCCGCCGGGTGTGCTCGCGCTGCTTGCTCTCACCGCGCAGCACGTTCTCGATGTGGGCGACCTCGGCGCCCTCGTAACCGACCAGCTGCTGGCGCACCAGGATCAGGTCCGCCACACCGGAGGGGGCGACGGTGCCGCGCGTGTGCGGGATCCGCTCGTCCACCAGCGGTACGGCCTCCGGCAGCAGCTCCTCGCCGACGACCAGGTCCGTCCACGGCGAGGGGAGCGGGGTCGAGACGGTGACGAGGGTGTCCCCGACGCGCTTGACGCTGCGCCGCGTCGGACGGCCCACCAGGGTCTCCAGCTCCGCGCCGATGGAGACCCGCTCGTCCTCCAGCAGACCGACGATACGGTCCAGCGGCTGGGTGTTCACCCCGATGCCACGCTCCGACAGGAGGGTCTTGGTGGCCGGGCTCAGCGTGTCCAGGGCGCTGGCCCGCAGCCGGAAGCCCAGGTCGCTCAGTTGCAGGGGCGTGAACGGCGGGGTGCCCGACAGCAGGTCGGTCTTCGCGCCGAAGACCTGGCCCGCGAGCAGTGCGGCGCCCTCCACGGGCGGCACCGGCGGGGGCTGGGCCGGAGGGTCGCCCGCCGCGGGATCGGCGACGGGGTGGGTCTCGGCGGCGCCGGACGCCTCCTCCCCGGTGCCGGGGCTGAGCGGGGTGGCCGGGACCGGGCCCAGGGCGCGCAGGTTCGCCTCGCCGAGGCGGCTGTGGAAGCTGATCTGCCGGACCAGCTCGGCCGGAGGCTGGAAGTCGGCCCCCGGCACGGAGCCCTCGCCGCCCGTCTGCGAGGTCGCCTGCAGATGCTCTCCGCCCAGCCCGGTCAGCTCCCCCACCGCGTCCCGCAGCTGCTTGTGGGTGGCCAGCAGCTGCGCGGCACGCTCACGGCGGCGCGCCGCGGCCTGTTCGTCCTGCTCCCGCTGGCGGGCCTCGGCCGCAGTCGTCGAGAGCTCGGGCTCCAGGCCGGTGGCCCTGGGCAGCTTCACCGACCGGGCCAGCGCCCGCCGGGCGTCGTCCGCCTTGGCCGGGAAGACCGGGTCGGAGACCAGGCGCGCGATCACCTCCAGGTAGCGCAGCTGGTCCGTGAGAGCGGCGATCGGCCGGCCGTGCTCGGTCGGCAGGTACTTGATCGCCAGCAGACTGTCCCGCAGCCGCGACACCGAGTCCTGATACGGCTGCCCGCCGACCACGGCCGCCGGCTCGGCCCCGTACGCGTCGCGCACGGCCTTGACCACGGCGAGCCGTAACGCGTTCGCCGGCCCGGGAGGCGGACTCGCCAGCAGGCGTCCGAGAGCGGCGGCGAACGCGGTGGTCTGCGCCGCCAGCGGCGTCTTCGCGGGTGCCCCGATGAATCGGGGCGACGCGACGAACTCCCCTGCCACGCGGCGCAGTTCCGTACGGGGTGTGCTCGATCCGGACGCGGTGGCGAGCGCGTCCTGGAAAGCCGACTGCTGAGCCAGTTCGATACTCGGCTGATCCGGGTCCTGGCCGACCGCGGGGCGGATCAACGACATACGGAATAGCGGTTCCATAGAGCTCTCCAGTAAGGCTCGACCGGTCAGCGCGTGCGGCACGGCGGCGGACACCGGTTCCACGGTCCAGGCAGGATGCCAGGACACCGCCGAACGGCAAACGCTTCGTTCCGCTGAGCGGAACGCGGGCCGGCGAACGGGCCCCTGCCGGAAGGCGGACGTGCGTGCCGCACCCCACGGACCAGGCAAGACCCGAAAGACAGGCCCTAGCGCCCGAACACCACATACACCCCTGCCACCACGGTCGCCAGCAGCCCCCCGCACACGGTCACCTCCACCGACGACGTCAGCACATACGTCCCACCGACACTCGCCGTCACACCGTTCACCAGGGCCACCAGCTCGGCGGCACGCGGGCGCCTCGCGGTGGGGCGGGCGGTGTCGACGTCGCGGCTCCTGCGGCCCTTGGTCGTCCTGCGCTGCATGATGTTCCGCCTCCTCACGCTCGTACCCAACAGGCCGGTGAGGGAAGGCCGTTGTGCAACAGGCTCTCCGGAAAGGATCCGGAGAAAAGGGTGTCCGCGTCTTGCACGGATCCGCCCCGCCGCCCGCCCTATAGGAGTAACCGACGTCCCAGGGGGTGGCCGCGTGAGCGTGGAAGAGAAACCGGGGCCGGATCCCGCCGCGCCGGACGGCTTCGACACCTTCTACCGCAGCGAGTACGCCGGCATCGTGCGCACCTTGCGCAAGGGCGGCGTCTCGCCGGAGGAGGCCGAGGACGCGGTGCAGGAGGCGATGCGTCAGATGCTGGCCAAGTGGCCGTCCGACTACGTACGCCCGGCCGCGTGGGTCCGCAAGGCGGCCTGGAGCGCCTTCTATTCGAAGGTGAGCCGCGACCGCAGGCGACAGGAGTTGGAGACCGTCAACGCCCTGCGGGACGCCCGGGCCCGCGTGCCGGAGGCGGAGGCCGATCCGGACGAGAAGGAACGCGTACTGCTGAGAATCGCCGGTCTGCCACCGCGCCAGCGCGAGGTGCTGGCGCTGTACTACGACGGCTTCTCCATCGGGGAGATCACGGCCCAGCTCGGCTGCAAGCCGGACACCGCCCGCAGCAATCTGCGCCATGCCAAGGAAGCGCTGCGCAAGGCGCTCGAACAGGAACTGGGGCCGGAGCACCGCCCCGACGCCATCTGACGCAACAGAAGGAGGTCCCCGTGTCCAGGAACGAGAAGCGGAATGCCGCGGCCCGCCGAGTGCCCGCCAAGGATCGTCAGGGGCGCCGGGACCCCGCACGCGATGTGCACCCGGCCTTCGGGCGCTATCTGCGCGCGGTCGACGACGAGGTGCGCCGCACCCTCACCGGGGAGGAGGTCGACCGTCGGCTGGGCCAGCTGCTGCGGGCGCACGCCGCACGGCCGGCGCCCGCGCCGCCCGAGGACACGGACGCGGCCCTGCTGGAGCCACGGGCGGCGTGGGCCGCGTACGGCCGGCGCGCGGTCGTGCTGTGGCTGACGGTGGTCACCACGGCGGCCGACCCCCGGCTGCGGCTGACCGGCGACGACATCGACGAGATCACCGTGGAGACGGTCGCCCGGGCCCTGAGCAGTCTGCGCGACGAGTCCCCGCAGCCCGAGCTGATCCCGGCACCCCAGGAGGCCTCCACCACGGTGAAGACGGTGTTCCTGAGCGAGTGCGTACGCCATCTGCCGTATGTGCACGAGTGCCACTGGCTGATGAGCGAGGACGCGCCGTTCGACGGGCTCGACGACCGGAGCGGCACGCCGGTCGTGCCGATGCTGTGGCAGTGCGCGACCCAGGGCCGCGCCCACACCCTGCACCGACTCGGCCTCGACCGGCCGGGAAACGCGGACCGGGAGAGGCGCGACATCCTCAAACTGACGCCCGCCGCGATCCGGTCCGCCGCCGCCCGCTACCCCGACGCGGTCGACCCCGCCTCCCTCTGCTGACGCACAGGCCCGTACGTACGCCCTTTCCGAGCAGGACAGACGGCCATGAACGATCCGCACGTACAACAGATACTGCGCCGCTCCTACGAACTGGACCACGGCTACTACGCGGTGGGTGTGGAGCTGCTGCCCTACAAGCTGGTGGGTGTGATGGCCCAGACCGACGGCAGAGTGACGGCCAGGGCCCACAAGAACCTCACCGTGATGGAGCCGCAGGACGTGGTCGAGCACATCGCCGAGCTCACCGCGCACCTGGTCGCGGACGCCCTGGGCAGCAGTTTCCCGCGTCGGCGGATCTGTCTGGGCGTCCAGCTCGGCGGCCCCGTGGACACCTCGACGGGGCTGGTGCGGCGCTATGCCAACCCTCCCGACGACCACGGCAAGGACAAACCTCCGCCGTACGCGTGGGTGGACTTTCCCCTGGGCACCGCACTGCGGACCGCCACCGGCTGTGTCACCGCCGTGGACAACGACGCACACGCCTTCGCCGCCTACGAACAGCGCTTCGGAGTGGGGACGGACAGCCCCACCTTCGGTGTCGTGCTGATCCGGGACGGCGTGGGCGCGGGCATGGTCGTCCAGCACGAACGCCTCGCCGTCCCCCTGGAGTTCGGGCATCTGCGAGCCTCCCGGCGCGGACGGCTCTGCGACTGCGGTATGCGCGGCTGCATCGAGAGCCAGGCCGGGGCGCGGGCGCTCACCGCCGTGGTCAGGGAGCGCACGGGCTGCCGGCGGGACGGGCTGGAGGGCGCGATCGGCCTCGCCGAGAGCGACGAGCCGCAGGCCGCACCGGCGCTCAGCGCCTTCCGCAGCGCCGGCGCCGCCATCGCCTTCGGGATCGGCCAGCTGCTGAGCCTCTTCGGCCCCGCCCAGATGGTGGTGTACGCCGCCCGGGACCTGATCACCCCGGGGCCCGGACGGCTCGCCGCCAACGCCTTCCTGCACGAACTGCACCGCTCTCCCACCTACGCCTTCCAGACGTTCCGGGAGTGCCAGGTGGTCCCCAAACCGCTGCAACCCGTGCTGGGCGCGCACGGCGCGGCCCTCATCGCCCTCCAGAACTGTTTCGGCGTCCGCCTCCGTTCCCGCTAGGACCCTAGGAGCACCCCCTCATGGCCCTTCCCCGCTACGCCATCGGACTCGACGTCGGCGGCACCAAGATCGCGGCCGGTGTGACGGACGCACACGGCGAGGTCATCGCCAAGATCACCCCTCGCCCCTGCCCCGCGTCCGAGCAGGACGCCGTGCTCACCGCCGTCCTCGACGTGATCGAGGAGCTGAGAGATCCGTACGGTACCGCCGGCGGCGTCGGCGCGATCGGGGTCGGCGCGGCGGGCCTCGTCGACTGGCCGCAGGGCCGTATCCGTACCGCTCCCAACTCCGGCTACCGCGATGTGCCGCTGAGGGCACTGCTCCAGGACGCCACCGGGCTGCCCACTGTCGTCGACAACGACGCCAACACCGCCTGCTGGGCCGAGTACCGTCTGGGCCACCGCGCTCCGTACATGGCGTTCCTCACCGTCGGCACCGGCGTCGGCGGCGGTGTCGTCCTCGCCGACCGGCTGTTTCGCGGAAGCTCCGGCATCGGTACGGAGATCGGCCACATGGTCGTCGATCCCTACGGGTCACAGCGGTGCGGCTGCGGCACCGTGGGCTGTCTGGAGGCCCTGGCGTCCGGAACCGCGCTCGGCCGCTACGGGGGCGCGGCCGCCGCCCTGGACCCCGGCGGCACGCTCGCCACGCTCGCCGGAGGCGCCTCCCACGTCACCGGGGAGACCGTCTCCGCCGCCGCGCTCCAGGGCGACCCGACGGCTCTCGCGCAACTGGAGCGGCTCGGCCACTGGCTGGGCATCGGGATCGCCACGCTGGTCAACCTCTTCGACCTCCAGCTGATCGTGCTCGGAGGCGGCGCCGCCCAAGCGGGCGACCCGCTGCTCAAACCGGTGCGGGCGAGCTTCGAACACTTCGTCACCGCACGGGCCCACCGCGAGCTGCCCGACATCGTGCCCGCGCGGCTGGCCACCGACGCCGGCTGGATGGGCGCCGCACTGCTCGCGCTCGAGGCCCAGGGGGGATGACGCTACGCATTCGGCGTAGGAGCAGTGGCTGAGGTGGTGGCCGTGCCTCACGGTGTGGACCAGGAAGGGCGGCGTCGTCTGCCGTCGCCCCGCCACTGCGTCGAACAGCCGCCCCCTCGAACAGGAGATCTGTCTCTGATGCGTGCCACCTGGACCGCCGCCGCCCTGGCCGCGGCACTCACCCTGACGCCGGTCGCCTCGGCCGCCGCGGTCGCGCTCCCCCGCAGCGACACCCCGCAGCCGATCACGACCCCGGCCCTGCCGACGGGACAGCCCGCCGCGTCCGCCCCGTCCCTGCCGACCCTTCCCACCACTCCGGCTTCGCCGGTGGCGGAGTCGGTCACCTCGGGCAAGGTGCCGGGCGCCGTGCCCGCGACGCCCACCGACGGTGGACCCGTCGGCGGGCTGCTGCCGATCCTGACGGGGCTGTTGAACACCGTCACGAACCTCCTGAGCAACCTCCTCGGGATCAAGCTGGCCCCGATCAAACTGCCCGAGCTCCCCTCGTTGCCGGGCGGACTCGAAAAGAGCAGCGCGACGACCCGTCACCTCCCCGCCGACAAGATGGCGGAGCTCCAGCGGACGCTCGACGCCCTGCACGCCGCCGAGGCCGCCGCCCGCCCCGCCTCCTGACGGCACCTCCCGAAGACGCGGCCGATTCGGCACACGGCGGTCCCGGCCCAGGCACGCCGGGCCGGGACCGCCGCGGCACACGTCCGAGACGGTGTCAGCGCCAGCGGCTGACTTCCACGTTCTCCAGGATGCCGAGGGCGTCCGGGACGAGGATCGCGGCGGAGTAGTAGGCGGTGACCAGGTAGGAGATGATCGCCTGCTCGTCGATGCCCATGAACCGGACCGACAGACTCGGCTCGATCTCGTCGGGGATCCCGCTCTGCCGCAGCCCGATCACACCCTGCTCGTCCTCACCCGTACGCATACACAGGATCGAGGTGGTGCGCTCCGGCGACACGGGGATCTTCCCGCACGGGAAGATCGGGACACCGCGCCAGGCCGGGAGCCGATGACCGTTGAAGTCGAGCGACTCCGGCACCAGGCCGCGCTTGTTGCACTCGCGGCCAAAGGCGGCGATGGCGCGCGGGTGGGCCAGGAAGAATTTGTTGCCGCGGCGGCGGGAGAGCAGTTCGTCCATGTCGTCGGGGCTGGGCACACCGTCATGGGGCTGGAGGCGCTGCCCGTAGTCGCAGTTGGCGAGGAGGCCGAACTCGCGGTTGTTGACGAGCTCGTCCTCCTGGCGCTCGCGCAGCGCCTCCACGGTGAGCCGCAACTGCTGCTCGGTCTGGTTCATCGGGTGGTTGTAGAGGTCCGAGACCCGGCTGTGGACCTTCAACACCGTCTGGGCGACGGAGAGTTCGTACTGGCGCGGGGCACTCTCGTAGTCCACGTACGTGTGCGGGATCACCGACTCGCCGACATGGCCGGCCGACAGGTCGATGGCCGCCTCGCCGTACTTGTTCGTACGCTGCTCCGGAAGCGCGGCATAGGCGGAGAGGTGGTCGCCCAGCGATGTGGCGCGCTCGGCGAGGTTGAGGACGTCCGCGCGGCTCAGCGCGAGGACCGTGCAGGCGGTGACGGCGCGCGCGGTGGCGTCCCAGGTGGCGTCGTCGGAGACGAGGGCCTGCTCGCCCAGGTGGGCGCCGTCGGCGAGGACACCGAGGACCGCCTCGTCGCCGTAGGGGCCGGTGCCGACCTGCTCGACGCGGCCGTGGGCCAGCAGATAGACGGTGTCCACCGGGTCGCCCCGGGTGGCCAGCACTTCCCCGGCGGCGAACTCGCGCTGGTCGCAGCGGTTGGCCAGCTCCTCCAGCGCCGTCTCGTCCTCGAAGCCGCGCAGCGGGGGCAGCTCCCCCAGCTCGGCGGGGATGACCGCGACCCGGTCGCCGGTCTGTACGAAGGTGATCTTCCCGTCACCCACCGAGTAGCTCAGCCGCCGGTTGACCCGGTACGTACCGCCCTGCACCTCCACCCACGGCAGCATCCGCAGCAGCCACCGGGAGCTGATCTCCTGCATCTGGGGGACGGACTTGGTGGTCGTCGCCAGATTCCGCGCGGCGGCGGTACCGAGACTTTGTTGTTCGCGTTCCCGATCCACCGACGACTGCGGACTTGCATCAACCGACATGAGGGCCCTTCCTCCGTACGTAGAACAGTCAGGGACAGCCTGACCCCCGAAAAGGGAGACCGCTATTACACGAAAGAGTTAAAGGACCCCGCCAACTCCCGTGAATGGACCTGAATTTGGCCATTCTCAAACATTGCGGCGTGAACCAGGGGAAGGAGTTGAGGATCTCCGGCGCAATACAGGGTAGCGGCGATACGCCCCGCCTCCGTGTCGCGCCGCGCTCACTGGCGTACCACCGGATCGCAGACGTACCGACGACGCACCCTCGTTCGGCTCGCCGAGGCCCCAAGGGGCCGGGCGCCGCACCGCCTGCGTGCCGGATCCGCAGGTCCGTGAAGGTGCGCGCACGGCAAACTCCCGGGAGCCAGCGTCACCAGATCGAATGACAACGGGCCTTCCTGGAGCGATGGTTCGGTGATCCGCCCTACCCTGTTCGTGGATCTGGAGGGGCTCCCTCCAGTCATTCCTATGTAATTTCGCTTTCCTGCGGCTTCCTGCGGCTACGGACGGATGCGCACCCCACGTGCACATACAACTACCCCGCCGCCAATATCGAATGAAGAGACCTACCGATGACCGTGGACACCAGCCCGACGACTGTGGACACCCGCGTGTGGCGGGAGCCGCGCCCGCAGTCCAGACGCCTCTCCGCGACTGCACGGGCCCTGGCCACCACGGCCCCATCCGCCTCACGGATGCGGGAGTTGACCCTTCGCTGAGCGCCACCGGGCCGCTGGTCACGCGTCCACCCGCCGCCGGAGCCGAGGAGACCGCCCGCCCCGCCCGTACGGCGACCGCGCTCCGCTCACCGGTCACACACGCGCTCGCACCCGGCCGCCCGGGCCTCCCGGGCGCTGTCAGCGTGCTCGCAACAATCCGCTCACCCAAGGAGTCATGGATGCCCGGTCCCTCTCTCTACCCGGTGCCGACACGGGGCCCCCAGGCCGTGGCACCGCCAGCCCCGCCCGCTGAAGCCGACCACCGCCACCAGGGCGAGGCAGTGTGCGTCGACGAGGTGGTGTGCGTCCAGGAACCACCGCCGGCCGCCGGCACGGTGACGCCCCCGGCGCCGCAGGACCGGGCGGGCGAGGTGGCACAGGAGGAGGCCGGCACCGCCGCGCCCCCGGCCGCCCAGGAAGGTGACGGCGTGGCGCCGCAGGAGTGCGCGAGCGACGGGGCACTGGAGGACGGCGCCAGAGGCGATCCGGACCTGGCTCGCGAGGTCCTGGAACGCGCCCTGAGCGGCCCGAACGGCCTGGGGACGGCAGGTCTGCACCTGGCGCGGCGCGCGCAGCCGCTCCCGCCGTGCCGGGAGATCCCGGGCCTCTACTACCACCCGGTGCCCGAGCCGGACGCGGTGCGGGTCGCGGAGGTGGGCCGTCGGATCAAGGACTGGGCGGTGGACGAGGTCGAGCTGTATCCGCCGGAGTGGGAGGACCAGTTCGACGGGTTCTCCCTGGGCCGCTACATGGTCGCCTGCCACCCCGACGCCCTCACCATCGACCACCTCATGGTCGCCACCCGGCTGATGGCCGCCGAGAACGCGGTCGACGACTGCTACTGCGAGGACCACGGCGGCTCACCGGTGGGCCTCGGCGGACGCCTCCTGATGGCCCACACCGCTCTCGACCCGGTGCACACCACCAAGGAGTACGAGGGGCCCTGGGCCGACTCGCTGCACAGTGACGCCCCCCGGCGGGCGTACCGCTCCGCGATGGACTACTTCCTCCGGGCCGCGAGCGCCTCCCAGGCCGACCGGTTCCGGCACGACATGGCCCGACTGCACATGGGCTACCTCGCCGAGGCCGCCTGGGCGCAGACGGATCACGTGCCCGAGGTGTGGGAGTACCTGGCGATGCGCCAGTTCAACAACTTCCGCCCCTGCCCCACCATCACCGACACGGTGGGCGGCTATGAACTGCCCGCCGACCTGCACGCCCAGCCGGCCATGCAGCGGGTCATCGCGCTCGCCTCCAACGCCACCACCATCGTCAACGACCTCTACTCCTACACCAAGGAGCTCGCCGCCCCCGGCCGGCACATGAACCTGCCCGTGGTGCTCGCCGAGCGCGAGAGCCTCGGCGAACGCGACGCGTACCTCAAGGCGATCGAGATCCACAACGACCTGATGCGCGCCTTCGAGGCCGAGGCCGCAGCCCTCGCCCTGGCCTGCCCCGTCCCGCAGCTGACCCGCTTCCTGCGCGGGGTGGCCACCTGGGTGGACGGCAACCACCACTGGCACCAGACCAACACCTACCGCTACGGCCTGCCCGATTTCTGGTAAGCAAGGAGAACCATCGTGCCCAAGACAGCCGAACCCACCACCGCCACCATCCCCGGCCCGGCGACGCCCTACCAGGGGGACATCGCCCGGTACTGGAACAACGAGGCACGGCCGGTGAACCTGCGCCTCGGCGACGTGGACGGCCTCTACCACCACCACTACGGCATCGGGGCCGTCGACGAGTCCGCGCTCGCCCAGCCCCACGACAGCGACCGCGAGGCGAAACTCATCGCCGAGCTGCACCGGCTGGAGTCCGCGCAGACCGACCTGCTCCTGGACCACCTCGGGAACATCGGCCCGGACGACCTCCTGGTGGACGCCGGATGCGGCCGCGGCGGCTCCATGGTGATGGCCCACCAGCGCTTCGGCTGCTCGGTCGAGGGGGTCACCCTCTCCACCAAGCAGGCCGACTTCGCCAACCAGCGCGCCCAGGAACTCAGCATCGACAAGTCGGTGCGCGCCCACGTCTGCAACATGCTCGACATGCCCTTCGGCAACGGGCAGGCGGCGGCCTCGTGGAACAACGAGTCGAGCATGTACGTCGACCTGCACGACCTTTTCGCCGAGCACGCCCGCGTCCTCGCCCCCGGCGGCCGGTACGTGACCATCACGGGCTGCTGGAACCCCGTCTACGGGCAGCCCTCCAAGTGGGTCTCCCAGATCAACGCGCACTTCGAGTGCAACATCCACTCGCGTCGTGAATACCTGCGGGCCATGGCCGACAACCGCCTCGTCCCCCAGACGATCACCGATCTCACCGCCGCGACCCTGCCCTACTGGGAGCTGCGCGCCACCTCCTCCCTCACCACGGGCATCGAGGAGGCGTTCCTCAACTCCTACAAGGACGGCTCCTTCCAGTACCTCCTGATCGCGGCCGACCGGGTCTAGGCACGTCCGAGGAGTTCCGGGCGGCGCGAGGAACGCGGCCCGGAGCTCTTCGTCGTGGAGGTCGCGAGGATCACGGCCTACTACGACCTCGCGGTGGCTCCCTACTGGCCCCAGCTCCTCGGCGCCGCCCACACCGACCGCACCGGGCGCGCCCTGCTCGCCGCCGACGCCGGGACCGGTGAACTCCTGGCCACCCTGCACCCCGAGATCACCTGGTCCGCGCCGCTGCTGCACGTGCCGTGCGACGCGGACTCCGACCTGCGGCTGGACGGCCGGGGCCTGCTGCTCGTCCCGACGTTCTTCTGGCCCAAGCCCTTGGTGCTACGGGACAACGCCGTGCCGGACCGGCCGCTCGTCCTGTACTACCCCATCGCCCGCGACCTCGCCGCGTACCAGGCCGTCTGGGCCGCCGCCGGGCCCACTCCGGACGGCGCCCTGCCCGCCCTGCTCGGTGCGACTCGGGCACGCGCCCTGCACGCGGCGGCGACCCCGGCCAGCACGACCGAGTTGGCCCGGCGCACCGCCACGTCCCCCGCCACCGCCAGCCACCACGCCGCGGTGCTGCGCGCGGCGGGCCTGCTCACCACCGAGCGCGCGGGCTCAGCGGTACGCCACCGGCTGACCCCGTTGGGGCGGGCGCTGCTCCAGGGGACGGGGTGAAGTGCGGGGCTACGCCTTGGTGTCCTGGGCCCGTGCGTGGGCGACCAGGGCGTTGGCGTGGCCGTGGCCCAGGCCGTGTTCGGCCTTGAGCCAGGCGACGAGTTCCATGTGCTTGGTCAGGGGCGAGGCGCGGAGGATGTCCATCCACTCCGCTATCGGGCGGCCGTGCTTCTTCTCGATCGAGGGGAAGTAGCTGGCGGGGCCGTTCTTGGGTGCGGTCATGGGGGTGTTGCCTCCCTGTCGGTTCGGTGCGCGGGGTTTGTCCTGGGCGGCCCACTCCGCGGCGACTCAGAACTAGACGGTGTAGTACTCGCTGGAACTGGACGGTACAGTACTCATGTCGAAACTAGACTGTCCAGTACTAGGAGTGGAGGTGGCGTGGAAGCCAACGAGCAGGGGCGGTCGGCCCGCAAGCACCAGGCGATCAGGGAGGCGGCGACCCAGGTCTTCATGGCGAAGGGCTACGCCGGCACCAGCATGGACGACATCGCCAAGCTGGCCGCGGTGTCCAAGCAGACCGTCTACAAGCACTTCGCGGACAAGGAGAAGCTGTTCGCGGAGATCGTCCTGGCCACCACCGACCGGATCGACGCCATGATCGACCTGGTGGCCGACATCCCCGCCGAGGCCGCCTCGTTGGACGAGAACCTCGCCCGGCTCGCCCGCCGGTTCGTCGCCACCCTCACCCAGCCCCAGGTCCTCCAGCTGCGACGCCTGGTCATCGCCAACGCGGAAGCCTTTCCCGACCTGGGCACTGCCTGGTACGAGCAGGGCTTCGAGCGGGTCCTGGACACACTGGCCGGCACCTTCCGGCGCCTGACCGAGGAGGGGCTGCTGCACATCGACGACCCGCTCCTCGCCGCCAACCACTTCGCCGGGCTGCTGCTGTGGATCCCCGTGAACAAGGCGATGTTCACCGGCTCGCCCCAGCACACCGAGGCCGACCTCGACCACTACGCCGCCGCCGGCGTCCGTGCTTTCCTTGCCGCCTACCGCTGATCACCGCAGCGCCGCACTCATCCGCACCTCTGGGGGCCCATATGTCCTGTTCCGAAGTCACCGTGGTACGCGACGGCGTCCGCCTCTCCTGCCGTGACTGGGCAGGGCAGGGCGCACCGGTCGTCCTGCTCCACGGGCTCGCCGGACACGCGGGCGAATGGGACGGACTCGCCCGGGACTTGAGCCCGCGGCACCGTGTCGTCGCCGTCGACCAACGCGGCCACGGCGCCAGCGAACGGCAGCCGCGCGAGGTGACCCGCGCCGCGTACGTGGCCGACGTCATCGCCGTCGTCGACCGACTCGGCCTGGACCGCCCCGTCCTGGTGGGCCAGTCCCTCGGCGGCCACACCGCGATGCTCACCGCCGCCGCGCACCCGGAGAGGATCGGCGGGCTCGTCCTCGTCGAGGCGGGCGCGGGCGGGCCGAGCCCCGACACGCCGGCCGAGGTCGGGGCCTTGCTCGACGCCTGGCCCACTCCGTTCCCCTCGCGCCGGGCCGCGACGGAGTTCTTCGGCGGCGGCCCCGCCGGCGAGGCCTGGGCCGCCGGGCTGGAGCAGCGGGACGGCGGATGGTGGCCGCGCTTCGACCGCGAGGTGATGACCGCCTCGCTCGCCGAGAACGCCACGCGCTCCTTCTGGGACGAATGGGCCGCCGTCACCTGTCCGACGCTCGCCATCTGGGGCCAGCGGGGCATCATCGCGCCTGAGGAGATCGACCGCATGCTCCGGCACCGGCCCGCGACCACGGCCATGAGCGTCCTCGGGGCCGGGCACGACGTACACCTGGAACAGCCCGAGATCGTACGAGAAGCAGTCCAGAGGTTTCTCGCCAGGACTTCGCAGACGGTCGTACCCGGCCGGAGCGGCCTCAGCCGCGCGTGAGCCCCGCGCTCACGCGGCCGCCCCGGACGCCTGCGCGGTCAGCGCCGTGACCAGCCAGTCGTGCGTCACGCCGGGGGTGGGCACCGGCCGGCCGTCCGTCGATCCGGTCACCTCGGCCACCAGCTCCCAGTACCGGTCGATCCGCGGATCCGTCGTCAGCCAGCCGCCGAGCATCCGCCGGAAGCCGGGGGTGTCCCGGGTGCCCCGAGAGGCCGCGTACGCCTCGACGAAGCAGTCCAGCGCCTCCCCCGCACGCGGCGCCCGCCCCCACCGCAGCTGCGCGCCCGCCAGCTCGTACGCCTCGGCCAGGCCCGAGTACAGCACTTCCGGGCGGAAGTCCGGCGAGGCGGTGTGCGCCGCGGGCTGGCAGGGCGCGCCCGCGACGCACGGCCGGGTCACGAACGCGTTGAGCCGGGCGAAGGCAAGCACCTGCCCGGGCGCCGGGTCGTCCGGCGGTGCCGGGACCGCCACTTCGAGGAACGCCGATCGGGCGCCCGCCGCCATCCGGGGCGGCAGCCAGGCCCGCCAGAACCGCACCAGCGGGTCCGTGCTCGGCGGCGCGGCCACCGCGCCCAGCAGCCGCAGCCGGTCGGCGCGCTCCTGCGGCGCGCACTCCTGGACCAGCCGCAGGGCCGCCTCGCGCCACCGCAACGCCCGTATGTTCTCGCCTAGTTCCCGCAGCCGGCCCGCGACGGCCGCCTCCAGTGCCTGCCCGCCCGTACCGTCGTCCTCTTCGAGGATCCGCTGCACCTCGGGCAGCGGGAGGTCCAGCGCGCGCAGCGAGTGGATCAGCCGCAGCCGCTCCAGCGCGGCCTCGCCGTACCGGCGGTGGCCGCCCGAGCTGCGGGCGGCCTCCGGCAGCAGCCCGCGGTCGGAGTAGAACCGAACGGTCTTGACGGTGACGCCCGCGTGCTCGGCCACTTCACCGATGCTCCACAGGCCGTCGGGGGACAACGGCACTTGAACCTCCCTCAGGGGGAGTTCCTACCGTACCGGTGAGCGCGGACGGCCGATCGAGGACCACGGGGGTGCCGTCCGCGCGCAGACTCCTCGGACCAGCGGGTACGGGGGCTCGGCCAGAGGGAGAGGAAAGATCCATGACCGCATTCATCCTGGTGTCCGGTGTGTTCACCGGAGGTTACGTGTGGGAGCAGACGGCGGCGCGGCTGACGGCGGCGGGCGCCGAGGCCCACGCGGTGACGCTCGGCGGCCTGGGCGAGCACCGGGCTGCCGCGGGTCCCGCCACGGATCTGGAGACGCACATCGCCGACGTCCTTGCGGCGATCGACGCCGTCGGCGCGGAGCAGGACCTCGTGCTCGTCGGCCACGACTACGGCATCCATCCCGTGGTCGGCGCCGCCGACCGGCGTGCCGAGCGCGTCCGGCGGATCGTCCACGTCGACGCGGGCATGCCGATGGACGGGGTCCCGGCGCTGGCCGCCGTGCCCGACCAGGCGCTGCGCGAGGAGCTGACGCGCCTCGCCGAGCAGGGCGGCGAGGCGGCGGCCGGGCTGCTGCCCGCGCCGGCCTGCGCCGCAGAGTGGCAGCGGTGGGGCAGCACCGCCGGGGTCACCGACGAGGCGCTGGAGCGGCTGACCCGGCTCGCCGCGCCGCAGCCGCTGGGCACGCTGTTCCAGCCGCTCCGGCTGACGGGTGCGGTGGCGGCCGTGCCGACCAGCGCCGTGCTGTGCAGCGGCAACGGGGCGGGGATCGAGCTGGTCCAGAACCTGGTGAACATGGGCCAGCCCGCCCTCCAGGCGCTCGTCGACCCGAGGGTGTCGTTCTTCGAGATCGCCACCGGGCACTGGCCGATGCTCTCCTCCCCCGTTGAACTGGCCGGCGCGCTGCTGGCCGCGGCGGCGGGCGAGGGCCGCCGGCTGACTGCCCCCGACAGCGAACTCCCGGCGTATCTGCGGCCGTTCCCGCTGGAGGTGCCCGAGGTGCCGCGCGAGCGCAGGGGGAGCGTCGACCTGTACGTACCCGAGGTTGCCGGTGACGGGCCGCTGCCCGCGGTGCTGTTCGTCCACGGGGGCCCGGTGCCCGCCGACGCCGTGCCCACCCCCCGGGACTGGCCGATGTACACCGGATATGCCCGTCTCGCGGCGGGCCAGGCAGTGGTGGGCGCGGTGCTCGACCACCGGCTGCACGACATCACCGACTACCCGCGTGCGGCGCGGGACGTGGCGGCGGCGGTGGAGTTGCTCCGCGCCGACCCCCGGGTCGACCCGGACCGTATCGCCCTCTGGTTCTTCTCGGGCGGCGGGCTGCTCACCGCGCCATGGCTGGGCACTCCTCCGGCGTGGCTGCGCTGCCTGGCCGCCACCTATCCGGTCCTGGCGCCATTGCCGAACTGGGGTCTCGGCCGGAGCCCGTTCCGCCCGGTGGACGCGGTGCGCGAGGCGGGCGGCCTGCCGATCGTGCTGACCCGGGTGGGCCTGGAGATGGCCGAGATCGCCACGACCGTCGAGGAGTTCCTGGCCTCGGCCGAGGAATGCGGGGCCGACGTGGAGATCGTCGACGTACCCGACGGCCACCACGGCTTCGAGACCAGCGACCCCGGCGACGAGTCGTGCGCGGCGATCCAGCGGGCGCTGCGCTCGGTCCTGGGCCATCTGCTGGGCTGACCGCGTCGGGGCCGTGGCACACCGTGCCGCAGCCCCGTGGCCGGGCCAGCCGTGAGGCTCCGCGTCGCTACAGCGTGCTGCTGAACGCGCGCCGGTAGGAGCGTGGTGGCACGCCCCGGCGCCGTACGAACTGCTCCCGCAGCACGGCCGCGCTCCCGTAGCCGACGCGGCGGGCGATCTCCTCGACCGGGAGGTCGGTGGTCTCCAGGAGTTCCTCGGCGCTGCCCAGGCGCAGGTTGCGCAGCCAGGCGTGCGGGGTGGTGCCGGTCGCGGCGGCGAAGCGGCGGGCGAAGGAGCGTGGGCTCATCATGGCGCGGCGGGCCAGCTCCGTGACGGGCAGCGGCTCGTGGAGGTTCTCGCGGGCCCAGGCCAGCACCTCGGCGAGCCGGTCGTCCTGGCTGTCCTCGGGGACGGGCGCGGCCACGTACTGGGCCTGGCCGCCGTCGCGGTGGGAGGGCAGCACCATGTCCCGGGCGACGCCGTTGGCCAGGGCGGCGCCGTGCTCCCGCCGCAGCAGATGCAGGCACAGGTCGAAGCCCGCCGCCGCTCCCGCGCCCGTGACGACGCTCCCCTCGTCGATGTAGAGCGCGTCCGCCTCCACCGTGACTTCCGGGTGGCGGTCGGCGAGCAGGGCGGCGAACCGCCAATGGGTGGTGGCCCGCCGCGCGTCGAGGATTCCGGCGGCGGCCAGCGCGAACGTGCCCACGCAGTGGGCGGCCATCAGGGCGCCGCGCTCGTGCGCGGCGCGCAGCGCGTCGAGCACGTCAGGGCCCGGTGGGGTACGGAACTCGGCGCCGGGCAGCGCGATGACCAGGTCGGCACCGGCGATGCGGTCCAGTCCGTGGGCGATGGCCAGGGGCAGTCCGCTGTCGGCCGGCACCGCTCCGGGCCGGTCGGCACAGAGCGCGAAGTCGAAGCCGGGAAGCGCCGGTCCGTGCGGGCCGAACACCTCGGTGACGATGCCGACCGCGAGCATGCCCACGCCGGGCGGGACATAGGCGGCGACGGTCCGGAAAGGAGGCATGGCCGCAGTCTGCCACGGTTGGCACGAATCCTGCGATCAGCGGCAGATCTGCCACTCGTGGACCGCCGCCGCTCCCGGCAGGATTCAGGGCATGACAAACGCACCGCTCGCCCGCAGCGCCACCTACAAGGTCCTCACCACCGGCTACGTGGGCTCCACCGGCCCCGGCGTCGCCGCCACCGTCTCCTACGTCTCCGACGCGGGACGCCACATCGTCTTCGACCCGGGCATGGTGGCCGACCACGACGACATCCTGGCCCCGCTCGCGGAGTTGGGCCTGGGCCCCGACGACATCACCGACGTGGTGCTCAGCCACCACCACCCCGACAACACCATGAACGTGGGCCTCTTCCCCCGCGCCCGGGTGCACGACCACAAGGTGGAGTACCAGGGCGACCAGTGGAAGAACCGCGACGCGGAGGGCTATGAACTCACCCCCTCCCTGCGGCTGATCCGTACTCCGGGCCACAGCCACGAGGACATCACGCTGCTGGCGGGCACGGACTCCGGTGTCGTCGCGTTCGCCGGTGACCTGTGGTGGCACGCGAACGGCCCGGCGGACGACCCGGTCGCCCCGGACCGCGAGGTCCTGCGCGCCTCCCGGCTGCGGGTCATCGCGGCGGCCGACCTGATCGTGCCGGGCCACGGCAGCCCGTTCCGGGCCGACGCCGACACACCGCGCTGAGCGCCGCCGGGGCCTGCCACGAACCGCGATGCCGGCCGCGCTCGGTGCGACGCGGCCGGCATGAGGTGGGCGGGCAGGGCTCAGCGCCCGGTGGTCAGCCCGTATCCGTAGCGGAACAGCGGGTCGTAGTGCGCGTCGCCGATGTTGACCGGCTCCTGGGCCTCGCTGCGGGGCCAGCTGACGGGGAGCTTGCCGGTGAAGGGGCGCTTGCCGAACAGGACGTCGGCGACTCCCGCGCCCTCGCTGCCCGGCAGCCAGGACATGACGAAGGCGTCCGTCTGGGGCAGTTGGTCGGTGATGATCTGCGGGCGGCCCGCCACGTCGAGGACGACGCACGTACGGATCGCGGAGCACACGCGGTCGATGTTCGCCCGGTCCGTGGCGGAGAGGTTGAGGGTGTGTCCGCCGGTTCCGACGTCACCGACGCCTTCCGCGTAGGGGGTTTCGCCGACGACCACGATGCCGACGTCGTGTCCGGCGGTGGGGGCGGTCGCGTCCGCGCTGTACGTGACGTCCTTCGCCTGTTGCCGGATGCCCTGGAGGAGGGTGGTGCCGGGGAAGGCGGTGTTGCCCGACTGGCCCTGCCAGGTCACGGTCCAGCCGCCGGCCTGGTTGCCGAGGTCGTCGGCGTTGACCCCGGCGACGTAGATACGCTGGGACGGCTTGAGCGGCAGGGTGCGGTGGTCGTTCTTGAGCAGCACCTGGGACGCGGCGACCGCGCGGCGGGCGACGGCCCGGTGGGCGGGCGAGCCGATGGTGCCGATGTGGGAGCGGTCGGTGAAGGGGTGCTCGAACAGGCCGAGTTGGAACTTGGCGCGCAGGATGCGGGAGACGGCGTCGTCGATACGGGACATCGGCACACGGCCGGCCGCGACCTCGGCCGTGAGGGTCTGCTCGAACTGGGCAGCGTTGTAGGGCTGCATGAACATGTCCATGCCCGCGTTGACGGAGGTGCGGACCTGGGTGGCGAAGTCGCCGGGCAGTTGGGTGACGGCGTCCCAGTCGCTGATCAGAAACCCTTCGAAGCCGATCTTCCGCTTCAGGACGTCGGTGAGCAGCTCCTTGCTGGCGCTCATCTTGACGGGCTGGCTGCCGGGCACGTCGGTCCACTGGACGGACGAGTAGGACGGCATCACGCTGCCCACGTCATGGACCTGGACGGCGGTGACGTAAGGCGCCAGGTCCACGGCGGCGAAGCGCTGGTGGCTGGTGATGGTGGTGCCGCGGTCGATGGTGTAGTCGCCGGTGGTCGAGGTGCCGTAGGTGGTGTCGCCGTCGCCCGCGTAGTGCTTGACGGTGGCCAGCACCCGGTCGGACCGGGTCAGGTCCTTCTCGCGGGTGCCCTGGAAGCCGTCGATGGCGCTTTCCATCCGCTGCACCAGCGCGGGGTCCTCGCCGAAGCTCTCGTACGTACGGCCCCATCGGTCGTCGCGGGCGACGCACACACAGGGCGCGAAGACCCACTGCGGGCCGGTGGCCCGGGTCTCGGTGGCCGTGATGTGCGCTTCCTCCGCCACCAGTCGGGGGTCCCTCGTCGCGCCCATGCCGATGTTGTGCGGGAAGATCGTCGCGCCCGCGAGGTTGCCGTGCCCGTGGACGGAGTCGACCCCGTACAGCAGCGGGATGTGCAGCCGGGTGGCGAGCGCGTGCCGCTGGTAGCCATCCACCATGTCCGCCCACGCCTCGGGGGTGTTGGGCGTCGGGGTGGAGCCGCCGCCGGAGAGCAGCGAGCCGAGGTTGAGGTCCGTGATGCGCGTGGGGTCGGCGTCGACCGAGCCGCGTTCGGCCTGGGTCATCTGGCCGATCTTCTCCGCGGTCGTCATACGGCCGAGCAGGTCATGGACCCGGTGCGCCGTGGAGAGTTCCGGGTCGAGGTAGGGCAGCGCCCGGCCTTCGGAGGCGGTGGTCGTGGAGTCGGGAGCGGCCAGCGCGGGGGCCGCCGGGACTGCCGTGGCGACCAGGGCCGCCGCGGTCAGGAGCAGGCCCGCGGTACGTCGTCGGCCGGTGGTGCGCGTGCGCGATAGCGAGCCGCGTAGGGGCTGATGTCTCACGTCGGTACCTCCTTGGATGTGACCGCTTCCGCATCCGCACCCCACGCCCGCGTACACGCACACCCGGATGGTGGGGGTGCGGAAGGCTGAGAGCGCTCCCAGATCAGCAACACCGCAACAAATGAAGCCAGTGGGGCTGATTGGCTGTCAAGCGGCGTAACTGCGTTCACTTTATGAAGTGACCCCGGTATGCCTCTGACAAGCGGGAATGGTCAGAGCCCGTCGGAGCTTCAGGGCAAGGGGCCGGGCTCCGCACCGCCGGAGTGCGCTCGCAGTGTCACGAGGGCGATGTCCACGAAGTCCGACACCGGGTCCGCGCAGTCACCCTCCGGCACCGCCAGACAGGTCTCCACCGGCGGGGTGTCGATGACCGGCAGATAGACGAGTTCGGGGCGGGAGTACGAGCGGGCGATGCTGACCGGGACCAGCGCGACGGCTTGGCCGGAGGCGATGAGCTCGAACTTCTCCTCCAGTGACGACGTCCGGCGCGTCCTGGCGTCGAGGATCGGCTCATCGTCGAGGTCGGCCGAGGTCAGGGCGGAGCGGGCGGCCAGCGGATGCGTCACCGGCAGACACGCGACCTTGGTCTCGTGACCGATGGGGACGGTGTGCAGCCCTGTGTCGTCGAAGGGGCGGCGCAGGTACGCCACGTGCGCGCGGCCGTCCCGGAGCGGCGTGTCGCGCTCCCACCAGCGCAGCGGGAAGACGTCGATCTCCACCTCGGGGTGGCTCGCCGTGAACGTGCGTATCGCGTGCGAGACATGCAGGCCGGGCGAGAAGGCGACCACGAGCCGCTGCCGGCCGCGCTGGGCCTCGTACACCCGCCGCAGCGCCACCTCCACGGTGGTGGTGATCTTTGACGCCTCGTCATACAGCCGGCTTCCCGCCGGGGTCAGCTCGACGCTGCGGGTCGACCGGGTGAACAGCTCGCACCCCAGCTCCTGCTCGAAGGCGCGGATCTGCCGGCTGAGGACCGGCTGCGCGATGAACAGCGCCTGGGCCGCACGACCGAAGTGCCGGTGCTCGGCGACCGCGACGAAGTAGCGGAGCTTGCGCAGATCCAGATCCATGCCGTCACGGTATCAATGCGGTCGAAAGGGTATTGGACGCCCGGCCGGGCCCCTTCGGAGACTTGTGCCGTGGCACGCGAGACCGTCCCGCCGCCCCGACCCCGCGAGGAATCACATGAACGACACCCGCAGGACCGCCCTTGTCATCGGGGCCTCCCGGACCCTTGGACTCGGGCTCGCCGCCGAGTACCTGCGGCGCGGCTGGGACGTCATCGGCACGGTACGCGGCTCGCGGCACACCGGCCTCCACGACCTCGCCCACGCCTTCCCCGGGCGGCTGACCATCGAGTCACTGGAGATGACCGACCCCGAGCAGACAGCGGCCCTGCGCGAGCGTCTGCGGGGCCGCACCCTCGACCTGCTCTTCGTCAACGCCGCCATCACCCGTGGCGACCTGCCGATCGGCGACGTTCCGACGGACATGTTCACCGAAGTCATGATCACCAATGCGCTCAGCCCGATGCGCGTGGTGGAGACGCTGCGGCCATTGGTGACACCGACGGGAACCATCGGCGTCATGTCCTCCGACCAGGGAAGCATCTCCCTCAACACCGAGGGCGGGCAGGATCTGTACCGCGCCAGCAAGTCCGCGCTCAACCAGCTCATGCGCTGTTACGCGGCTCGCCACACCGACAACACCCAGACGCTGCTGCTCATGGACCCGGGCTGGGTCCGCACCGAGCTCGGCGGCCCCGGCGCCGAGCTCAGTGTGGCGGAGAGCGTTCCCGGTGTGGTGGCGACGATCGAGCGCCAGGAAGGGAAGCCCGGCCTCCACTTCCTGGACTTCGAGGGGCAGGTCGTGCCCTGGTAGGCCCGCTGCCACGACCGCCGGCCGGTCAGACGCGGTCGGCCGCGATCAGCAGGTAGTGGAAGCTGCCCTCCCGGTACGCGGTCAGGAACGGGTCCTCGACGCCGGTGGCGAGGGAGGACTGGGCGCGCAGCTCCCAGTACGGGATCGTGGCGGCCGTGAGGTCCACGACGTTCATGGGGACGAGACCGTTGGCGGCCATGGCCTTGAAGTAGGCACTGCGGGGGTGGATGTTGCAGGTGTAGTGCTCGTCGATACGGCTGACCGCCTTGGAGCGGCCACCGGTCACGTCGTTGTAGCACCCGGTGATGACGACGTAGCGCCCGCCGAAGGCGAGCTGGCGCGCATGCTCGGAGAAGAGCTCGTACAGGTCCACGTACATGGTGGACTCGTTGTTCCAGATGCCCTGGAAGGCACCGCTCGGGAAGCCGGTGTCCAGCATGTTGCGGAAGTGGTAGCGCACCTTGTCGTCCACCCCGCGCTCGCGGGCCTGGCCGTTGGCGAAGTCGACCTGCTGCTGGGAGATGGACACAGCTTCCGCCCGGCGCTGGCGACGCTGGGGGTGTGACCGTGCGAGATGAGCAAGCCCGCCACCGTCCTGGCCGGGCACGGCCGGCGGCACCGGCGGCACCGGCGGGCTCGGCGCCGCCGTCGACACTTCGGCGAGCACCGAACCGTTCGGCGACTAGCGTGCGAAGCCATGCGCGGGAGACGCCCGCGCCCAGCACACCCAGGAGCGACCCCGTGCCCGACACCGACCTGAAGCGCCGGCTCGCCGTGCGGTTCCGCCAGGTCAACGGCGACCACCCGATGACCGACGAGGACGACGTATACGTCAGCGCGCAGTTCACACCGCTGGCGGAGCTGTGTGCGACCCATGGCCGTGACGTCGACGCGGTCCGCCGCCTCATGCTGGCGCGGCGGCTGCCGCTTCCGGGCTATCTGCGCTCCGACGGCACCGAGATGGTGTCGGCCGACTTGTTCGCACTCGCCGACGAGGCAGGTGGTGTGGAGCCGCTGGAGGCGTGGTTCACCGCCCACTGGTCCGATCCGCTCGCCGGCCGGGCGGAGTGGAACGCGTACCTCAGCGGACAGTACGTGTGTCTGCACTCGGTGACCCCGGCCGCCATTCAGCGCAAGGAGTCCCTGACGGCCGCGATCGGTGCCGCGGCCGACGAGGCGGATGCCGGTTCAGCGCAGTGGTCCGAGCGGCTGCACGCTCTGATCGACGAACTCGACGCGCTGGAACCGGCGTTCACCGCCTATGACCGTCTCCGCTTCGGCGGCCCCACCTCCCGCGACACCTGCGTCACCGCGATGCGCGCCCGCTTCCCGCGCTCCTGAGTACACCCGCGTCCGTGGGCCTGCTCACACCTCACGCGGTCACACCCCCAGCGTCGCCAGCGCCGGGCGGAAGCTGCTGCTCGCGCCGGGAACGAGCTGCGGGGCGGTCCAGGTGGTGCCGCTCAATCGGCTCCACCAGACGCGCTCGTCGCCCTCGACACCCTTCCAGGTCATGTGGACGGAGTCGCCGTAGACGGTGAGTGCGGGGCCGACACTGGTGTTGGCGTTGGGCACCGGCTGCGGGGCGGTCCAGGTGGACGACCCCGGGTAGAGCCGGCTCCACCAGATCCGCTGATCGCCCGCCGCGCCTTTCCACGCCATGTGCAGGCTCCCGTCGTACGGTCCGGTCAGGGCGACCCCGGCGCTGGTGGAGGCACCGGCGATCGGCTGCGGACCCGTCCAGTTGTTCCGGCCGCTGGAACCGCCCAGATAGGTGTTCCACCAGATCCGCTGGTCGCCCTCGACGCCCTTCCACGCCATGTAGAGATCGTTGTAGCCGTTCTTCCTGACCGCCAGCGCGGGCGCGAAGCTGGTGCTGGCGTCGGGGACCACCTGGGGGGCCGTCCAGCCGCCGAAGTAGCTGTTCCACCAGATGCGTTGGTCCCCGGTCACCCCTTTCCAGGCCATGAAGAGCCCCGCGTAGGGGGCGACGGCGGGGCCTACGCTGCTGCTGGCGCCGGGCACGGGCTGCGGACCGCTCCAGCCACCGCCGTCGTACCAGCTCCACCAGACGCGCTCGTCGCCCTCGACACCCTTCCAGGTCATATGGAGCGGCCCACCGCCCTGCCCGGCCAGGGCGACCCCGGCGCTCGTGAAGGCATTGGGCACCGACTGCGGGCCGGTCCAGCCCCCACCGCCGCTCTGCAGGCCGTTCCACCAGATCCGCTGGTCCCCCGTGACGCCCTTCCAGGCCATGAACGTACCGCTGTCGGCGAGCGCCTGGCCGCGCTCTCCCCGTACGGCCGCCGACGCCACCGGGGCAGCGAGGCCGGTGAGACCCGCTGCCGCCACGGCCAGCCCACCCGCTCGCAGCACGCTCCTGCGGCTGAGCGATTCGCGCGATGCCGCCGCCCGGTCTCCCGCACCCGGAAGTCCGTCTGCCGTCGATCTCCTCATACCCGCTCCCGCTGTTGTGAGATGGCCATGCCCTGACAACTGACAAACCTGACCCTGGCGTTGGAGGCGGCAGCGCGACAACCCCCAGAACTGGGGGGTGACAGCCGCCTGCACCCCCCTTCCCGCAGGTTGACCTCAGCGGCCGGTCTCCTCTCCCGCCCACACCCCGGGGGTCCGCTTCGACCAGGGGCTGGCCTGTTCGAGTTGGGCGGCGAGGCGGAAGAGAAGCCCTTCGCGTCCGTACCCGGCGGCGAACTGCATACCGATGGGAAGGCCTGTCTCGATGTCGGCTGTCAGCGGCACCGACATGGCGGGCGTGCCTGCCACATTGAACGCCGCGGTGAACGGCGAGAGGTCGAAGAGGCGGCGGATCCAGCCGAGTCCGTCCAGCGCCGCCGCGCCCCCTCCATGAGTCCCCAACGGCACGGGCAGTTCCGGGACGGTCGGGGTGAGCAGCATGTCGTACGACGTGAAGTGCCGTGCCAGGCTTCGGGCCACCCGGTTGCGGACCGCCAGCGCGGTCACGAGCTGGGGGCCGCTGACGCGCCTCCCGTAGTGGTAGCCGGCGAGGGTCACCGGTTCGAGGGTGGAGGAGTCGACGGGCCGGTCGAAGGCAGCGGCCAGCTCGTCGACCCAGGCCGTGAGATTCGCCGTCAGCAGACAGGCGTTGGCCTGAACGTACTCCTCCCACCCGGCGCCGAGCCCGGCCTCTGCCTCCTCCACCCGGTGGCCGAGGGATTCGAGCAACAGCACGGTACGGGACAGGGCGTCGGCCACGGGTGGGACGGTGCGGCGGCCGCCCCACGCCTGGGCCAGCACCCCTATCCGCAGCGAGCCCGGGGAGCGGGTGACTTCCTCGGCGTACGGGCGGCGCGGCTCCTCGGCGAAGTAGGGGTCGCCCCTTTCGGGCCCGCGGATCTGGTCGAGCAGCACCGCACTGTCACGGACCGTACGGCTGACACTCCCCTGCACGGCCAGCCCGTTGAAGACCTCGTCGACGTCCGGGCCCATGGAGACCCGGCCACGGGTGGGCTTCAGCCCGAAGAGGCCGTTGTAGGCGGCGGGTATGCGGATCGAGCCGAGGGCGTCGGTGGCGTGCGCGACGGGGACGACCCCGGCGGCCACGGCCGCGCCGGCTCCCCCGCTGGATCCGCCCGCGCTCCGCGCCGGGTCCCAGGGGTTGCGGGTCGGCCCGTACAGCACGGGCTCCGTCGTGGTGCTGTACGCCATCTCCGGGGTCGTGGTGCGCCCGAACGTCACGAGTCCGGCGCGGCGGAAGCGCCGCATGAGGAAGGAGTCGGCGTCGGCGACGTGGTCGGCCGCGAGACGGCTGCCGAGCTCCGTGCGCCTCCCGGCCATGGTGACGGCCATGTCCTTGATCAGGAACGGCACTCCGGCCAGGGGCGCGCCGCCGGGCGTGGGCGCGTCGTCGGTCGGCCAGGTCTCCGCGATCGCGTTGATCCGGGGGTCGACCACCCGGGCCGCCTCGCGTGCGGCGGTTTCCGGCTCGGTGGGGCTCACCTCGCCTCTGGCCACCAGCTCCGCGAGCTCCACCGCGTCGAACTTCACGTACTCGGTCACTTTCACTGCCACTCCCCACGCGAGAACGATACCGTTGCGTGCTCTTCGATACCGATCGGTATCGCATGGCACGGACTGGTACCGTAACAGGAAGTGAGGGGCTCACAAGTCGGGCTCGTTCGCCGTACGGGCTCGTCGGCGACACGGGCTCATGACGGACCGGACGCAAGGGAGCAGTCATGGCATCGACCGCCAGCAGGCCGGGCAGAGTGGCCAAGCTGCCGCCCCGTGAGCGCATCCTCGACGCGGCGGAGGAGCTCTTCCAGAGCGAGGGGATCCTGCGGGTGGGCGTCCAGGCGATCGCCGAGCGGGCCGAGACCACCAAGATGGCGATCTACCGGCACTTCGAGACCAAGGACGCGCTGGTCGCCGAGTGGCTGCGGATCCTCGCCGCCGACTACCAGGCGGCCTTCGACCGGGTCGAGGCGGCCCACCCCGACCGCCCCAGGGAGCAGATCCTCGGTCTGGCCCGCTTCATCGCCGAGGGGCTGCCGACGCTCTCGCACCGGGGGTGCCCGTTCATCAACTCGCTCGCCGAGCTGCCCGAGCGCTCCCACCCCGCGCGGCAGGTGATCGAGCAGCACAAGGCCCTCCAGCTCCGCCGACTGGTCGCCATGTGCACCGGCGCCGGGCTGCCCGACCCCGAGCAGGCGGCCGCGGAGATCACCTTCGTGCTCGAAGGCGCGCAGGTCAGCACGCAGAACGGCAGCGTCGACCGGGCCGGGGAACGGCTGATGCGGATCGTCGAGGCCATCGTGGACCGGCACCGCGCCGAGACCTCGCGGGTGGCCGCCGCGGGCTGACCGCGCCCGTAGGGGCGGGCTTCGCCCGGGCGAATCCGGCGCCGTCCCGCGCAGAAGCGGCGGCAGGGCGACACTGGAGGGGAAACCGGACAAGGAGGCCGTCCATGAGCAATCCGACCTCGATCACCACCGCGCTTCCGGTCGAGTACCGCGACCGCCTCATGAGCATCGCGCACGAGATCAATTTTCCCGCCTCGACCCGGCTCTTCAACGAGGGCGGCCACGCCGACCGGTTCTGGATCGTGCGCTCCGGCACCGTCACCCTGGACATGCATGTGCCCGGCAGACGCCCGGCCGTGATCGGACAGCTGGGATCCGGCGAGCTGGTGGGCTGGTCGTGGATGTTCCGGCCGTATGTGTGGCAGCTGGGCGCCGAGGCGATGACTCCGGTGCGTACGTACGAGTTCGACGCGGCCTCCGTACGCACCATGATGGACGACGACGTCGCCTTCTCGGCGGCGGTCGGAGCGTGGGTGGGCCGCGTCCTCGCCCACCGGCTGCACGCGGCCCGCATCCGGCTGCTCGACCTGTACGCGCCGCACGGCAGCGGAAGCGACAGCCTTCTGTGACCCCGCCCCCGCCCCCGCCCCCGTTCCCGGGCAGCCGGACGGACCGCGCGGCCCCCGTCAGCGCACGACGTCGAACACGTTCTTCTGGAGACCGTTGGCGTAGGCCTCGTGCTCGACGAGCTTCAGCTTCTGGGTGTCCTTGTCCGTACCGCTGAACAGGCGCTTGCCCGCGCCGAGCAGGAGCGGGAAGACCAGCAGGTGGTAACGGTCGATCAGGCCGGCGTCCGAGAGGCTCTGGTTGAGGGCGGCGCTGCCGTGGACGATGATCGGGCCGCCCTCGGTCTCCTTGAGCGCGGCGACGTCGTCGAGCGAGCGCAGGATCGTGGTCTCGCCCCAGTTGGTCACCAGGTCGTCCTCGGCGAGGGTGGTGGAGACGACGTACTTCGGCATCACCTTGTAGTCGGCGAAGTCCTCCATGTCGGGCCACACCGCGCTGAACGCCTGGTAGCTGGTGCGCCCCAGCAGCATCGCGGTGGCTTCCTTCTGCTCACGGCCCTTGATCTCGAAGGCCTCGGGGAGGAAGTCGATGCCCTTGAAGGTCCACCCGGCGTTGCGGTAACCGGCCTCGCCGCCCGGGGAGTCAACGACGCCGTCGAGCGAGATGAAAGCCGTGCTGATCAAGGTGCGCATCTGGGTTCCTCGGTGTCTATGTATAGGAATTCGGCTGCTCAGGCGGGTGCGCGGCGCCCACACACACGGCCGCCGCGCACCAACCATGATCTATGACTGGGAGCCTCCGGAAAACTCATCGGCCCGCACGCGTTTTTCCGGTGCTTCCAGGAGCTGCCACGCGCGGGGCGCTCGACCCGAGGGCATGAGGGCCCCGGCCCGTCCCTGCGGGGCGGGCCGGACGGACCGGGGCCACGGAGCTGTCAGCCGGTCATTCGAGCAGCTCCGCGTACGCGCCCATGGCCATCGCGATATCGGCCTGGGCCCAGAACCGGTGGTAGGTGAAGACGGGCGCGGCGCCGCCCTTGAGATAGGCCTCGACCTTCGACCAGGCCGGGTCGTTCTTGTAGAAGGAGCGCAGGGAGGTGAAGGTGGACGCCGAGTCGATCCTGTCGCCGTTGGGCATCGTCCCGCTCCAGCCGCTCGGCACGTACACCGGGTCGGCGAACCGCTTGTAGTCGGTACGGGTCTCCGGGGTCGCGATGCCCAGCGCGTCCTGGTTGTGGTCCCACATACCGTCGAGCAGCTTCTTCGCCATGCTCTTCGCCGCCGGGTCACCGGACTTGGCGCCGTAGTAGCTGAGCGTCTTGGCGTAGGCGGCGGCGACGCCCACGTCGTCGGTGTAGTCGGCGACGGTGACGTGCAGGCCCGCGTTGGCGCCGGGGGACGCCGCGTTCCAGGTGTCGGGCTTGCCGGACCACTGGAGGGTGGACGGGATGCGGTAGGTGCCATCGGGGTTGACGGTCGTCTTGGACAGCGCCCAGGCGACCCACTTGTCCAGGACGGCCTTGGCGGCCGCGTCACCCGTCTGCTGGTAGTACTCGGCGACCCGCTCCATCGACCAGGCCTGGAAGCCGAACCACTGGTTGGAGGGCGGGTCGTGGTAGACGGGGGCCTCGTCGTAGTACATGCCGTAGAAGGTGGGTGTGCCGGCCGGGGCGGCCGCGTACCGGCCCTGCCAGCTGTTGGTGGCGCCGCCCGCGATGGCACCCTCGTCGGACTGGAGCCAGCGGTAGAACTCCAGCTGCCGCTTCAGGCTGGTGCCCCAATCGGCGGCTCCCGTCGCCGACTTGGGCTTCAGGTCGGCGTACGAGCTGAGCGCCCAGGCGGCCAGGGGGTTCTGGTAGCCGCCGTGCACATGGCTGGATCCGATGCGCCAGGCCCAGCCCGCCGAGGTGTCGGTGGCGCCGCCCCAGGCGTAGTACCAGGACAGCAGATAGCTGGAGCTGTTCTTGCCGCTGCCCGCCGGGCAGGTGGTGGGCCCGACGCAGTTGCCCTGCTGCTTGAAGTACTTGTCGTACATCGCGTAGCGCAGGTAGTCACCCATCTTCGCCGCCTTGGCGACGGTCGCGGTGACCGAGGCGCCCTTGCCCTGCTGCTTGGCCCATACGTCCGCCCAGTAGGCGGCCTGCACGGCGCGTGCGTCGGCGTCGGGGGCGTCCGTGAACTTCCACTGCTTCGCGTACGAGGAGTCCTTGGTGAACAGGTCCAGGTACCCGTTCTTCCCACCGTACTTGAAGGTGTCACAGGTCGGCTGGGGGATGGTCTCCCAGACGGACTCCTGGGGGCCGCGCTGGAAGGTGTTGATGTAGGAGGGCCCGGCGGCGCTCGGCCCGGCCTCGCAGCTGCCGGGGGCGTTGCCGTACCCGTAGACGTTGTCGACGTCCTCCAGCCAGTGCATGCCGTAGATGTCGTCGGTGCCGTACGCGCTCCTCAGCTCGCCGGCGATGGGGTCGTTGCCGACCGGGACGGACGGGTCGAGCTGAGCCGGGTACTGCGAGGGCAGGTCCGCCTCGGGTGCGTATGTGGCCGGCTTCGAGGCGTTGTAGAAGGAGTTGGTGGGCTGGTCGGTGTGGCCGGGGATCATGTATTTCTCCATGGTGTCCCAGGCACCGTTGAACTTGGACCAGTCACCGCTGACCTTGCCGTACATGGCCTGGAGCCAGATCAGATAGCTGTAGGCCTCCGACGTCGTCTCGTGCCCCTGGTCGGGCGCCTCGACGATCAGCGTCTCCACGGAGTGGTACGGGATGCCCTTCGGCGAGAAGTAGCCGTTCGCCGGGTCGGTGATCTTCCCGTACAGCGAGAGGAAGCGGGCGTCGTACGTCTTGGACGCGGCCAGTTCGGTGGCGGTGACCTCGGCCCGGGTGTGGCCGGGGGCCGTCGCCGCGAAGACGGCGGCGCCGGTGCCGGTCGCGTCGGCGGTGACCGTCGCCTGCTGGGCGGTGTTCCAGTTCGACGGGGTGAAGACCAGGCTCGCGCCGGAGGTGAGGGAGAGCCCGGTGTTTCCGGAGGCGCGGGCGACGCTCACGGTCACATCGGCGGTCGGCTGAGTGGACAGCTTGACGCCGAAGGTCGCCGACTTGCCCTGCTGGACGGCCAGTTGGGCGGGTGAGACGACGACGGCGGGGCCGCTGGTGACGTGGATACCGACGGGCGCGGACTCGGCCGAGGCGCCCAGGCTGTCATACGCCTTGGCGTACACCGAGTAGTCACCCGCCGCGAGCCCGGTCGCGGAGAAGGAGTAGGGCGCGGTGGTGTCGGTGCCCAGGAGGGTGGTGTCGCTGTAGAACTCCACCTTGCTGATCGATGCCCCGTCCGCACCGGCCGCCGTCGCGGCGAACGGGACCGGGTCCCCCACCGTGTAGGTGGCGCCCGCCGCCGGGCTGGTCAGCACGGTGATCGGGGGTTGATGGGCGCCGGTGCAGGGGGTGCCGTTGACGGCGAAGGCGGTGGGCGCGGTGTTGGTGCCGCTGTAGGTGAACTGACCGCCGGTGGTGACGGCGCCACCTGCGGCGATGGTCTTGTTCCAGTCGGCGGCCCGGACGGTAACGGTCTTGGCGGACTGCGTCCAGGTGCCGTTCCAGCCGTTGGTCAGCTGCTGGTTGCCGGTGTACGCGTACGTCAGGGTCCAGCCGTCGATGGCGGCGGAGCCCCGGTTGGTCACCGTGAGGTCGGCGGTGAAGCCGGACCCCCAGTCGTTGGTCTTGTAGTCGACACCGCACTGGACAGAGGCGGCGTGAGCCGCGGGGACAGCTCCGGCGGCGATGGCTCCGAGGGGTATCGAGAGTGCGGTGGCGTAGGTGAGGAGCAGGCGGCGTAAGCCTCGCCTGCCTCTGGTGCGCGAGGACATGTGGGGGTCACTCCAAGCGGCTCGGTGACGGGGACGCGGTGCTGTGCGCGAACTAGGAACCTGTGGGAGCGCTCCCAAACTGCATGAGCCGAGGAGGGGCTGTCAAGGGGAGTTCTGCGATTGGACGGAGAATCCCTATGGGGCGCGAGATGCCCCAACTACCCATGGCCGAGGGGCTGTCCATGGGCTGAGGTCCGCAGTGCTCACGCCCCCGGGCCCGGGGGGCCTCAGCCCTCGAGGCCCGTCGCGCTGTGGGGCGCGCCGACCGGCTTGGACTCCGGGGAGCCGCGCTGGCGGAGGTAGACGGAGAGGACGACCATCGCGGCGACCGCCAGGAGTTCGGACTGCCAGTTCTGCAGCGTTCTGGACCAGAACTCGGGTGACACCAGGTAGGAGCCCCAGCTGATCGGGTCCTGGAGCTGGCGCAGTTGCTGTTCGTTGTGGGCGGCCACTCCCGAGATCGACTGGGCGAGCCAGGACAGCACGAACAGCAGGCCCATCAGCATGCCGAGGGAGCGGGAGTAGACCAGCTGCCGCCAGTCCTTGGTGCCCGCCCAGCGCGGGGAGTCCTCCCGCGCGTGGTCGCCCATGCGCTGGTCGCGGTCGGATTCGGGGCCTTTCTCGTGCAGCTTCTTGGACTCGGGGGAGCCGCGCTGGACGAGCCAGACCGTGCCGAAGATGTAGAGGAAGAACTGGAGGAACTCCGACTGCCAGTTCTCGGTGACATCGACGGCGAAGTCCGAGGACATCATGTACTCGCCGAGGCTCAGCGACTGGAGGTCGTCGACCGCGAGCTGTTCGTTGAACTCGGCGTGTCCGGCGAGCGCTTGCCCGAGGAAGGTGAGCAGGAACGCCGCTCCGAAGGCGAGGGTGAGGCTGTTGTCCTTCCAGAAGCTGCCGCGCCGTTCGCGTCCCTGACTTTGCCGGGTCATCGGTACATCGCCCCGATCGCGATGAAGTACCCCAGTCCGCCGAAGATGACGACGAGGCAGGTGAAGAAGAGTGCGCGCATGCTCAGCCGCCCTTCACGGCACAGCGGTAGGGCTTGTCGCCGCCCGATGGCGTGCAGCCCGCCGCCACGACCTTCCATCCGCCCTTGAACTGCGACAGGAACAGCTTCTGCCCGCCCGCGCTGATCGCGGCCTGCCGTCCGTACACCTCGGCGCTGTCGCCCGGGCGGGCGGTGGGCAGTTGCCGTCCCGCCAGCGCCTTGTCGCAGGGCACCCTCGCGTCCTCTTCCAGCTGCTCGCGCGTCCCCGGGGCCAGCAGGTCGCAGGCCGCCGCGAAGGCGCCACCCGCTACCGCCCGCTGGAACGCCCGGCCCGCGTCCAGCACCCCGTTCACCCGGGCCGAGCTCGCCCCGCACCCTGTCAGCAGGGCGCCGACCACGCCGGCGCAGAGCGCCGACGCCGCGCCTCGGCGCAGTGCCGGGCCGGGTCCGGGAGCCCGTGTCACCGGCTGCCGACGCTCCATAAGGCCGCCGGCTCCAGGGGCGTTCTCCGGCACCCTGTGGTCCTCGCACGGGGACACGGTCACGGCCACGGAACTCCTCCCATGTGCGGACTCGGACGGGCAGAGAGGGCGAAAGGTTTCGCTATCCCTACCCGCCCGAGCACGACCGCGCCGCTCACCGAGCCACTGTCCCCCGTCCGGACCACACCGTCCTGCACCCCCGTCGAGGACGACCGCCGCCCCGGCCCCTGGCGGTTCAGGCCGCGTCCGACTCCCGGCGTCCGGTCCGGGTACGGGTCGCCGGGTCCTCCTTGCCGCCGGGGATCAGCCGCAGGTGGCGGGTGCGGGCGTGGCGGGCCGGCTGGGGGGCGCGGGTCAGCCATTCCTCGACGCGGTCCATGCCGTACAGCAGCGCTGCTACGGTCGGCAGCAACAGGCACGCAACAATGAACATGGTTCCGGACTCCTCGGAGAAGACGGCCGTTCACGGGTGCCCGCATCTCTGCGGGTAACGGGCCGGTCGTGTGAAGGTCCGGTGTTGGTTCCTCTGCGGTCCTACGTGCTCATCGATACGGTCCCACGCGCCTGCCGATACGCCACCACGCCCTCACAGAGCCGTCAAGATCTGGGGCGACAGGGTTTTGATCATGGTGTTGGTCCAGCGCATCTGCCGCAGCGTCCGCGGGTGGCAGGAGGAGGCGAGGCCGAGGAGCCTCTCGTCGCCGCCTGCTTGGGCTGCCTGGGCGAGCATCTCCCAGTGCAGCGAGTTGGCGGCTGCGGCCAGATGCAGTTCGCGCAGGTCGCGCAGGAGGAGAAGGCCCGGCTCCGGCGCCCGGTCCGGCGGTTCGGCGGATGCGCCGCACGGTTGTGCCGCGAAGCCGGAGGAGGACGCGTCGGACGGCTCGCTCAGGTTCAGGTCGTAGGCTCCGGCGGCCCGGCCGAGCCGCTGGACGTGCTGACGGGACCAGGCGGCGAGGTCGGTGGCGACGTGCTGGACCTCGTGTTCGCCCTCGTGGCGTCGGGCCACGGCGGCGAGTTCGCCGGCCAGGTGCCGCTCACCGTCGTGGAGCACACCCAGGACGAGTGCGATGCCTTTCATCGGCTGTTCCCTCCCCGTTCGCTCCCGGTCGGGGCATCGGTCTGTGACACCAGGGCCGCCTCTCCCCCGGCGGTGCCGGGCACCCCGGCCGGGTCGGCCGGGGCCGAGGCGGTGGTGGTCGGCGCCGGAGCCGCTTCGCCGCTGCCGCGTTCGACCAGGCGCAGCGCTGCCGCCGCCGTCTTGAACAGCGGCTGCTTCGAGACGGGGTCCCAGTCCGTGACCGTCGTCTCGTTCGCGGCGCGGCCGGGCGCGCCGGCGCCCGGGCCATGGCCGCCCGCCGTGTCCCAGTAGCCGTAGTGGAAGGGGACGAACAGCAGGCCGGGCCGGATATCGGTGACCCGCAGACGTGCCCGCAGGGCGCCTCGCGAGGTGGCCACCTCCATCAGGTCGCCTTCGTGGAAGCCGAGCCTGGCCGCGTCGGCGGTGGAGGCCTCGACCCACACCTCGGGCGCGGCGGAGGCCAGTTGGGGCGCCCGGCCGGTCTTGGTGCGGGTGTGGAAGTGGTAGATGGTCCGGCCGGTGGTGAGCTGGAAGGGGTGGTCCTCGTCCGGTGCCTCGTGCGGCGGCAGATACGCGCAGGGCTTCAGCATCGCCGAGCCTTCGGGGTTGGCGGCCCGGTAGTCGGCGGCCTCGTTCGCCGCGCCGGTCACCAGGTCCTTGCCGTACGACTCGCAGGCCTGCGGATCCGCCCAGCTGATCCCGTCGGTGTAGAGCCGCTCGGTGCCCTGGGGGGACCGCTCGTCGCACGGCCACTGGATGCCGGTTCCCTCGCGCAGCCGGTCGTAGGTGAGGCCGGTGTAGTCGCAGGGCCGTCCGGCGCTGCACCGCTTCCACGCCTCGAAGGCCGACTCGGGGTCGTGCCAGGTGACGAGGGGGCCGCCGTCCTTGTCGCGGAAGTCCATCCGGGCCGCGTAGTCGAGGAAGATGTCCAGGTCCCGTCTGGCCTGACCGGGCGGTTCGACGGCCTTTTCGGACAGGTGCACGGTGCGGTCCGCGTTGGTGAGGGTGCCGGTCTTCTCGCCCCAGGTGGCCGCGGGCAGGACGACGTCGGCCAGCTGGGCCGTCTCGGTCAGGAACAGGTCCTGGACCACGACGAACAAGCGGTCCTGGGCGAGGATCGAGCGGATACGGGCGAGTTCGGGCAGGGATACGGCGGGGTTGGTGCCGCTGATCCACAGCATCCGGATCGAGCCCTGTTCCGCGTAACGGAACATCTGCATGGCGTGGGTGGGCGGCGCGTAGTGCGGGATGCGCTCCGGTTCGACGTTCCACACCTTGGCCAGGTCGGCGACGTGCGTGTCGTTCTGCCAGTTGCGAAAGCCCGGCAGGTCGCCGTTGGCGCCGCACTCGCGGGTGTTCTGGGCTGTGGGCTGCCCGTTCATCTGGAGGACGCCGGCCCCCGCCCGGCCGAGCATGCCGCGGATCAGGTGCAGGTTGTTGACCTGCACGGCGGCAGCCGTGGCCTGGTGCGACTGGTAGACGCCCTGGAGCACCGTGGACATCAGGCGCTCGGCCGAGCCGATGACGTGCGCCGCCCGCCGGATGTCGTCGGCGGGGACGTCGCAGATCCCGGCCGCCCACTCGGGCGTACAGTCCTCGACGCCGGCGGCCAGGTCGTCGAAGCCCACCGTGTGGGCGCCGATGAAGTCCTTGTCGATGCGGCCGGTGCGGATGATCTCGTGCAGCAGGGCGTTGAGCAGTGCCACGTTGGTCCCGGCGCGCGGTGCCAGATGCACCGTCGCCTTGCGGGCGGCCGGAGTCGGGCGCGGGTCCACACACACCAGCCGGGGCGGATCGCTGCCCTCCAGCCGGTCGAGCACGCGCATCCACTGCACCGGCTGGGTCTCGGCCACGTTGTGCCCGAACAGCGCGATGACGTCCGCGTGGTCGATGTCGTCGTAGCTGCCGGGCTGGCCGTCGCAGCCGAAGGACTCCTTCAACGCCTCGGCCGCGGTGGCGGTGCACAGCCGGGTGTTGCCGTCCAGGTGGTTGGTGCCGATGCCGGCCCGTGCCAGGACGGCGAGGGTGTAGTACTCCTCCAGGAACAGCTGGCCGCTGGTGTAGAAGCCGATCGAGCCCGGCCCGTCGTGGTCGAGGAGATCTTTGGAGCGGGCGACGACACGGCCCATCGCGGTGTCCCAGTCGCACTCGACGAGACGTCCGCCCTCTCGGATCAGGGGCCGCGTCAGCCGGTCCGGGGAGGAGTTCGCCTGCCAGCCGAAGAGGTCCTTCGGCCCCAGACGGCCGTGGTTGACCCGGTCCGTCGCCCGGCCCCGCACCCCGACCATGCGCCCGTCCCGCACGGCGATGTCCATCGCGTCGCCGTCGGAGTGCAGGATCGACGCCGACCCCACCCAGCGCTCCACATCACCCGGCTCGACCCCCTGCGCCAGATGGGTGTCCACCCGGGTCGGCCATGCCTCATGTCGACCGTACGGTGTACGGCTGCCCCAGGGCTGCGCGATCCGGTCCACCGACGGGTCCATGTCCGCCTCCCAGCGACCTTCTGCGGCGCCCGTGCACCGACCGGTCATCGGTACCCCTCGCGGTGCACTTGTAACGCCGGGCGTCGCGCCTCGCGGCGGCCACCGCGCCTCGGCCGAAAGATCACCGTGCCCGGGTTTTCGGCGCGCGAGGCCGGTCACCCGGGGGGAGGCTTGTCCCGTACGAGGAAGATCACGACGGAAGCACGCGACGAGAAGGCGAGACGGATTGCCATGCCGAGTCCCCACGCACGCGTCCTCACCGGTCTGCCCGCCCGTAGCTGGGCCCGCTGGCGGCGAGGCCGTGACCTCCCCCTTTCCACGCCCGTGTCCGGGACCGAGGAGGCCAGTCGGCGGTTTCTGCTCTACGGTGTGCTGCCGCTGTGGGTGGTGCCGGGGCTCGCGGACTGGTGGATGCACCGGCGCACCCGTATCGAGGACACCTCGGGGGTGCGGGAGTCGGCCGTGCACGCGCTGATGATGTCCGAGGCCGGCCTCCCCGTGACGGTGGGGTTGCTCGCGAAGATCAACCCGTTGGTGCTCACCACGATGGGCGGCGCCGCGCTGGCGCACGGCGCCACCGCGCTGTGGGACGTGAGCATCGCCACCAAGGAGCGCGAGGTCCGCCCGATCGAGCAGCACATCCACAGCTTCCTCGAAGTGCTTCCGCTGACGGCGATGGCGTTCGCCGCCTGTCTGCACCCCGAGGCGGTCCGGGCGACGCTGCGGGGCGGGCCGGGCCCCGACGACTGGAAGCTGCTGCCCAAGGAGAGGCCGCTCCCCGCCCGCTATCTGGCCGCCCTGGCCGCCACCATCAGCCTGGGCGTGGCCCTTCCGTACGCGGAGGAGATGCGCCGTTGCCTCCGTGCTCGGCGCATGCGGATGGCCGGGTGAGCCGTCTCCCCTGAGCACCGGGCCCGTCCGCTCGGGCGTAGATCATGTCCGCCTTCAGGGCGATCCAGTGGCTGCCCGCGCCCGGGGACCCACTCCCCTCCCAGAAGGGCTTCCCAGGCGCGCCCGCGCCCTGTTACGATCCGACCCGGTTCGGAACGAAACTCCGAGCGGACCATCTGATCTACCTGATCTGAGAGGCTCTTCTCATGCTGCGTGTCAAGGACTTCGACCACCTCGTCCTCAACGTCCAGGACGTCGAGCGCGCCCTCGCCTTCTACACCGGGACGCTGGGCCTCGAGCCGGTGCGCGTGGAGGAGTGGCGGGCCGGAAAGGTCCCGTTCCCGTCCGTCCGGATCAACGCGAACAGCATCATCGACCTGTTCGACCGGCCGCGCGGCGAGTCCAACGTCGACCACATCTGCCTCGTCGTCGACCCGATCGACTGGCAGGAGGTCATCGCCTCCGGCACACTCGACGTCTTCGAGGGCCCCGATTCCCGCTTCGGCGCGCGCGGCTCCGCCACGTCCGTCTACATCAAGGACCCGGAGGGCAACACCGTGGAGCTGCGCTGGTACCCGCAGGACGCCGAGTGAGCGCCGGGGGCCGGCCACGCGACCCGGCGATCGACGCGGCCGTCCTGACCGCCACCCTGGACATCCTGCGCGCCCACGGTTACTCGGGCTTCGCGATGGAAGCGGTGGCGGCCCGGGCGGGCACCACCAAGGCGGCCATCCGCCGCCGGTGGCCCCGCCGTCAGGACCTGCTCATCGACGCGCTCGCCTCGGTCATGGCCGTGCCCCCGGTCCCCGACAACAACTGCACCCGCTGCGACCTGATGCAGAGCGTGCGGCTCCTGGACGCGGCGCTGCACGAGCGCCTGCCCCGCGCTGTCCTGGCACCGCTGGTGGCCGACTGCGCCCGCGACCCGGAGCTGCACCAGCGGCTCACCGACGTCCTCGTCCTGCCCAGCAGACAGGCCGCGACGACCGCCGTGGAAAGGGCGGTCGCGCGCGGCGACCTCCGCCCCGACGTCGATCCGCACGTCCTCGTCGACCTCCTCGCCGCCTCGGTCTACCAGCGGGCGCTCCTCGGCGAGACGGCGACGGCAGGACCGTCGGCCGGCGACATCGTCGACCTGCTGCTGCGGGGGGCCGCGGTCGACTTCGACGACCTGGTCCGCATCAGCCGGACCCCGGCCCATCTGCGCGGCCACCCCACGGCCCACCACTGAGAGATGGCCCTGAGAGCCTGCCTCTGAGGACGAGAGCAACCGCCATCTCGGGGTACTGGGCATGCGTCACCGCGTTCGGGGCCGTGCCCCCGGACCGCCACCAGCGCACCTGGCGCGTGTCTGCCCCTGGAGGCGTCCATGCCGCTCCCCCGCCGCTCATGACCGGAATCCTGGTAGGCGCCTGTTCCTGGGCCAATCCGGAGCTCGCGTCCTCCGGTTGGTATCCGCCCGGCTCGCGCGACGCCGAGGGCCGGCTGCGTCACTACGCCTCACGGTTTCCCGTGGTGGAGGTCGACTCCACGTACTACGCGCTGCCCAGCGCCCACAACTCCCGCCTCTGGGCCGGGCGCACGCCCGCGGGCTTCACCTTCGACGTGAAGGCCTTCGCGGCCCTCACCGGGCATCCCTTCCCCGCCCGCGCGCTCCCCGCCGAGCTACGGCCAGTCGGGCCCCCCGCCGCGCGGCTGCGCCCGAGCGAGCTGCCCGAAGCCATCCTCGACGAGTTATGGGCCCGGTTCCACGCGGGCATCGAGCCGTTGCGCGCCGCCGGGCGGCTCGGGAGCGTGCTGTTCCAGTTCCCGCCGTGGTTCCGCCCGGGCGCGGCGGCGCGGGCCCGTATCGAGGAGTGCAGGAAGCGGGCCGAGGTGCCGATCACCGTCGAGTTCCGGCACCCCAGTTGGCTCAGCGACGGCCAACTCGACGACACCCTGCGCTTCCTGTCGGAGCTTCAGATCGCCTTGGTGGGCGTGGACGCCCCGGGCATGCCCGCTGTCGCCGAGGCCACTTCGCCGCAGCTGTCCGTCGTACGGTTCCACGGCCGCAGCCCCCACTGGGGCACCGGCTCGAAGGAGGAGCGCTACCGCCACCGGTACACGGCCGAGGAACTGGAGCCCTGGGTCCCGCGCCTACGGGCACTCGCCCGTCACGGCGCCCGGGTGCACGCGCTGTTCAACAACTGCTGCGGGGACGCGGCGGTCCGGGCGGCGGAGACGATGGCGCAGCTGCTGGCAGCGCGGTAGCGGCCGTGCGCACGGGCACTGTCGGTGCCGGCGGCCGTTACCCCTCCTCCCCGGCGGGCACCCGGACGCCGAGGAAAGGGCCCACACGCGGCCACCGACGACCTAGAGCGGCAGGAGCAGCACGTCATGCGCGCACTTACTTGGCAGGGCAAGCGGGACGTCCGGGTGGAAACCGTTCCCGATCCGCGGATCGAGCGGCCGGACGACATCGTCGTACGGGTCACCTCGACCGGGATCTGCGGGTCCGACCTGCATCTGTACGAGCTGTTCGGGCCGTATCTGGACCCCGGCGACATCCTCGGTCACGAGGCGATGGGCGTCGTCGAGGAGGTCGGACCGGAGGTGTCGCAGGTCGCCCCCGGAGACCGGGTGGTCATCCCGTTCAACATCTCGTGCCGTGACTGTTTCATGTGCAACAAGGGCCTCCACTCCCAGTGCGAGACCACGCAGGTGCGCGAGCGCGGCATGGGGGCGTCGCTCTTCGGCTACACGAAGCTGTACGGGCAGGTGCCGGGAGGGCAGGCGGAACTCGTACGCGTCCCGTTCGGCGACAAGCTGCCCATCAAGGTGCCCTACGGTCCGCCCGACGACCGCTTCGTCTACCTCTCCGACGTGCTGCCCACCGCGTGGCAGGCGGTCGCGTACGCGGACGTACCCAAGGACGGCACGGTCGCCGTTCTGGGCCTGGGACCCATCGGCGACATGGCCACCCGGATCGCCCAGCATCAGGGCGCCCGTACCGTCATCGGCGTCGACCTCGTCCCCGAGCGCCTCTCGCGCGCCCACGCGCACGGTGTGACCTGCCTCGATGTGCGCCGGGGAAGCGAGGAGGTGGCGGAGGCCGTCCGGGAGCTCACCGAGGGGCGCGGCGCGGACGCCGTCATCGACGCCGTCGGCATGGAGGCGCACGGCGCGCCGTTCGCCAAGGCCGCGCAGTGGATGACCGGTCTGCTGCCCGACGCGGTGGCCCAGCCGCTGATGGAGCGCGCGGGAATCGACCGCCTCTCTGCCCTGTACGCCGGCATCGAACTCGTCCGCCGGGGCGGCACGTTGTCCCTGTCGGGGGTGTACGGCGGGGCGGCCAGCCCGATGCCGCTGCTGACCATGTTCGACAAGCAGATCCAGCTGCGTATGGGACAGGCCAACGTATGGCGCTGGGTGAAGGACATCCTCCCCCTGCTGACGGACGAGGACCCGCTCGGCGTCGACTCCTTCAAGACGCACGCCATGCCCCTGGAGCAGGCGCCGAAGGCGTATGCGATGTTCCAGGCGAAGGAGGACGGCATGGTCAAGACACTGCTCAAGCCCTGACCCTGCCTGTACGGACCCTGCCGTACGCCGGTGCTGTGCTAGGTGGCGCTCGTGGGCGGCCCCGGCGTCATCTGGTTGTAGCGGCGTGCGGCGCGGTCGTTGAGGGCGCTGCCCAGCTTGCGGAGCTTCTCCGGCCAGCCTCCGCGAGGGACGTCCTTGAGCGCGTGCCCCTGCCGGATGCGCCCTGCGTCACCCGCCGCCCCACCGGCGTCGGGCAGGAACCGGTTCGCCACTCCCGACAGACGTGTCACGACGGTGGGGGCCACCCCATGGGCCAGTCCGGCGGCGTGGGCCGCCGGGGTCAGGACGACCCGGGTGCGGCGGCGCTCCAGCGCCCGTACGACCTTCTCCGCCGCCCGCTCGGCGTCCATCGAGACGACGGGCGCGCCCGCGAGGCCGGAGAACCAGGCGAACTCGCGCGAGGACTGGCCCCCGAACTCGGCCTGGAGGTGGGAGCCGGTGCGCATCAGACCGGGGTGGACCGTGGTCACGGAGACGCCCGTGCCGTCCAGTTCACTGCGCAGTCCCTCGCCGAGCGCGCCCACGGCCGCCTTGGCGCAGGAGTACGGGAGCAGATGCGGGACGGCGAGCAGGGCGCCCACCGAGCCGATGAGCGCGAGGCGGCCACCGGCGGAGCTCTCGCGCAGGTGGGGCAGCGCGGCCATGGACACATGGACGGCGCCGTCGAAGATGGTCGACATCGCGTCGTGGAACGCGTCGGCGTCGAGTGCGTCGACCGGGGCCACCTGGATGACGCCCGCGTTGGCGACGACCAGGTCGAGCCCGTTCTGGTCGGTGGCGACCCGCCGTACCGCCTCCGCGACCGCCGTCTCGTCCCGTACGTCGCACACCTGGGTCGACGCGGGGACTTTGGTGTGCCGCTCGATCCACTGGGCCGCGCGTTCGAGCTCCGCCGCGTCCCTGGCGGCGATCGTCACCTGGCAGCCGCGCACGGCCAGCCGGGCCGCGATCAGCAGCCCCAGTCCCCGCGAGCCACCGGTGACCAGCGCGGACTGCCCGCTCAGGTCCTTCTTGGTTCCGATTCCCACCATGGGTCACACCTCCAGTCGCACACCCGCCGGGTACCCCCTCGCGTCCGTCGAAGACGGGAAGAAGGCTGGTACGAATCGGAGGACCGGGGAACTGGTCTGTTCATGGAACCAGCACAGACCCCTTCCGAAGCCACGTCCACGACCCCGCTGCGCGCGGTGGCACTGGTGTGCTCGCTGCGCCCCTCCCCCGCTCCCTCCAGCTCCCAGCTCCTGGCCGAGCAGACCATGGAGGCGCTCAAGGAGCACGGGGTCACCGGAAAGGTGATCCGGGTGGCGGACCACGACGTCAAGCCGGGTGTGGAGACCGACATGGGCGACGGCGACGCGTGGCCGGGCATCCGCGACACCATCCTCGCCTCCGACATCCTGATCCTGTCCACTCCCATCTGGCTGGGCCACCCGTGCAGCCTCGCCCAGCGCGTCCTGGAGCGCCTCGACGCGGAGATCGGCGAGACCGACGACGAGGGCCGGATGCTCACGTACGGAAAGGTCGCGGGGGTGTGCGTGGTCGGCAACGAGGACGGCGCCCACAAGGTGAGCGCCGACCTGTTCCAAGGCCTCAACGACGTGGGTTTCAGCCTGGCGCCCAACGCGGTGACGTACTGGGTGGGCGAGGCCATGCACGGCACCGACTACCAGGACCTCGACAAGACTCCCGAGAAGACCGCCGCGACGACGGCGACGCTGGCCGCCAACACCGCCCACCTCGCCCGCCGCCTCAAGGCGGCGCCCTACCCGGCGAGCTGACCTCGGCGCGCGGGTCTCACGCGGCCTCTCCGGGTGCGGCGCACATCGCCTCGTCGCGCAGGCTCTCGCAGCACTGCCGGAGCAGCCGGCAGACGTGCATCTGGGAGATGCCGAGCTCGCGGCCGATGTTCTTCTGCGTCATGCCCTGGAAGTAGCGCAGATAGAGGATCCTGCGTTCGCGGGCGGGCAGCGCGTGCAGACCGGGCTTGGCGGACTCGCGGTCGATGAGGGTGTCGAGGGCCGGGTCGTCTGCGCCCATGGCGTCGGCCAGGGTGCACGGGCTCTCGCTGCCGCTCTGCTCGGCGTCCAGGGACAGGGCGCGGAAGCTCTGCAGGGCCTCCATACCGGCCCGGACGTCGGCTTCGCTCAGCCCGGTGTACCCGGCGATCTCGCGGACGCCCGGCTCGCCGCCTCCCGCGTCCTGGAGCTCGTGCCGCGCCTCGCGGACGCGGTTGCGCAGCTCCTGGACACGGCGGGGCACATGCACGGTCCACATGTGGTCGCGGAAGTGCCGCTTGATCTCGCCGGTGATGGTGGGAACGGCGTACGCGATGAAGGCGGTGCCGTGCGAGGGGTCGAAGCCGTCGACGGCCTTGAGCAGTCCCACGGCGGCTGTCTGGCGCAGGTCGTCGGCGGTCTCGCCGCGGTCGCGGTAGCGCCCGGCGAGCCGTTCCGAGAGCGGCAGCCAGGCACGGACCAGCTCCTCGCGCAGGGCCGTGCGCGCGGCTCCCTCCGGCAGGGCGGCGAGCCGTACGAAGGCCTCGTCGGTGCGGGGGGTGTCGTCATACGTGCGGTGGGTGTCACGACGGGTGGGCATGACTTCCGCTCCTCGGGAACGCGGGGTTCACCTTCTGGTGGAACGGGGCGCGGGCCGGAAATCCCGCGCTCACGTCCCGCGCCGGCCGTTCCGCGGGGGCGTATGTCCGCTGGAGCGGGAGTCATGCGCTCGAAAGGGGGGAAATTCGGGCAATTTTCCCTGGGTGTGAGGGTGACCTGCGGGGTACCTGACGGACGCCGTTGGAAGGCAACGACGAAAGGGAGCCGTCATGTCCACCGATGCCATCGTGCTTCTCAGGGACGACCACAAGGAGATCCGCAAGCTGTTCCGGGCCTTCCAGGCCGCGGGTGCGGATGCGAAGGCCACCAAGCACAACCTCGTCGACAAGATCGTGGAAGCCCTGACCGTCCACACCTATATCGAGAACGAGGTCATGTACCCCAAGGTCCGGGTGCTCGTCCCGGACCTGGAGTCCGACATCCTGGAGTCCTTCGAGGAGCACCACGTGGCCGACCTGCTCTGCGCCGAGCTGGACCTCATGGGCCCTGACGACGAACGCTTCGACGCCAAGACGACCGTGCTGATCGAGTCGGTGAGCCACCACATGGACGAGGAGGAGAGCGACTGGTTCCCCAAGGTGCGCGCGGCTCTGGGCCGCAAGGAGCTCCAGGAGATCGGCGCGCGCATGATCGAGGTCCGCGCCAACGCCCCCCGGCGCCCGGCGCAGCCCGGCGCGCTCAAGAAGGCCGCCACCGCGCTCTTCGGATAGCGATCCGTTCAGCGGTCCCCTACGCCACCGGGCCCGCCGAGGAGGCCGCGTCGCCACTCGGCGGGCCTGCGTCGCGGCCCGGCAGGCTGTAGACGTGGAAGGCCCCTCCGATCACGGGCTGCGCCACGTTGCGCACCCGCACTCCCCCGCTGGTGCGGCCGTGTTCCGTACCGGAGTGGGCGTGACCGTGCACGGCGAGGTCGGCGCCGGCCGTGTCGATGGCCTCGGCGAGCAGATAGCTGCCGAGGAACGGATAGATCTCCGGGGGCTCGCCGGCCAGCGTGTCGGGGACGGGCGAGAAGTGCGTCAGGGCGATCCGTACGTCGCACTCCCGCTGCGCCAGGTCCTCCAGGGCCGCGCGCAGGGTGTCGGCGCGATGGCGGGAGTAGCGTACGAACTCCTTCATGACGGGTTCGCCGAACTCGCCCGCGCAGCGGCCCACGAAACCGCCGCCGAAGCCCTTGGTGCCGGCCACGCCGATCCGGTGGCCGCCGTGCGTGACGACGGTGGCCTCGCCCTCCAGGACATGGGCTCCGGCGTCCTTGAGGATCTCCGTCACCAGCTCCGGCTTGTCGTCGTGGTGGTCGTGGTTGCCCAGCACCGCGACCACCGGGACGGCCAGGTCCTTGATCTCCCGCGCGACGACCCGCGCCTCCTCCGCCGTCCCGTGCCGGGTGAGGTCACCGGCCAGCAGCAGGACGTCGGCGCACTCCGGCAGTGTCTCGAAGGCGGGGCGGAGCGTGCCCTCGTTGTCCGGGCCCATATGGATGTCGCCGACGGCCGCGATCCGGGTCATGGCAGGTCCTCCGCGTGGGCGGGCGCCGCTGTCTCCGCGACGACGATGTCACAGTGCACGGGCAGGTCCGCGAGCACGTCGCGGGCGGTACGGATGATGTCGTCGCGGCACTTGGCCGACGGCACGGTCCCGGTCAGCAGGACCGCCCCGCCGCGGGCCTCCGCCCGTACGCCCAGCTCGCCCCACTCACCGGCGGCGAGCCGGTCGGCGAGGTGGGCGACGCGGTATTCCAGGCTCTCCGGCTGGTCTTTCATGGCTGCTCCCGCGGGGGTGCGGAGGACTGCTCGGGTTCGATGACGTGCAGCCGCTCCAGGAGGAAGAGGAACGCGGCCGGCATCGGCTCGTCCGCGCACCGGCGCCGCACATCGCTCCAGTCCACCTTCTCGCGCAGTGCGCGGGCCACCGGAAGCACGGCCCCGAAGTCGCAGTGGTGTTCGGAGAAGGCGCTGTTCAGGCTCACCAGTACATCGGTCGCCGAGAGCACCGGCATGTGCACGGAGTCGACGGACAGATCCTCGGCGCGCGCCAGCAGGTCCACGTCGACCGGACGGTGGGCCAGCTCGAAGATGAGGTCGACGTCCTGGTCGAAGCAGGTGGTCTTCAGCAGCCAGTCCTCCGGCGGGCGGTGGACGTCGAGCCCGGCCTCGCGCAGGGACGCGGCCACGGCTTCGGCGTCTTCGGGAAGCACGCAGAAGTCAGCGTCGTGCTGGAGCCTTCCGCTGCCGCCGTGGGCGTAGACCGCCACGCTCCCGGCCAGCGCGAACTTGTGCCCGGCCCGCTTCAGGATGGCGCCCACCTGCTTGGCCGCCTCCAGGATCGCCTGGCTGTGGTCGCGCGGCAGCTCCTGCTCCTTGCGCGCGGGGGGCCGGGTGGACTCCTGGGTGGCGAGGGGCAGCCCGGGCGTGGCGTCGTCACGGCGGCCCGGCGTGTCCTGTCCGTTCGTCCTCATGGCCACTTCCTTCGGCTGGGTTCGTGAACCGCGAACGGCCTGGTTCGTGAACCGCGAACGCCTCCCCGGTACCCGCCCTCGTCGCCATGACACCCCGCCCTGCGGGCAGCGGCCGGACCTCCCGCCCGGTGCGTCGCGGGCCCGTCAGTCCTCGGCGACGACCCGTACGGTCTCCAGCTGTGTGTCCGCCGCGTCGGGGAGGTTCATCCCCGCCTCCACGCCACTGCGCAGATAGCGCAGCACCGGCTCGGTCAGTTCCTCACCCGGCAGGACCACCGGGATGCCCGGCGGGTACGGCGTGATCATTTCCGCCGCGACGCGCCCGGCCGCCTCCTTCCAGGGCACGTCCTGCGTGGTGCTGAAGTAGGCGTCCCGGGGCAGCCAGGACTGCTTCATCCGCAGGTTCCCGGGGTCGGGGACGGCGACCTCGGGCGCGGGCCGCAGCGCGTCGGCGTGGTCGACGAGGTCCCTCAGCGCGGTGAGCAGGCGCTCGGTGGTGGCGGCGTCGTCGGCGTGGGTGAGCTGCGCGCTGATCCGCCGGTGGTCGAAGAGGTGCAGGTCGATGTGGTGCCGCGCGCGCACCCAGTCGGCGGCGCGATAGCCCGTGGTGCCGAGCCGCGCGAGGTCGATGACGACGGGCAGCGGGTCGAACTCGGCCGCGAGTCCCGGGCCGCAGAAGTCGTCCTCGTCGTTGACGTGCAGGCCGTCGATCGCCTCGATGCTCGCGCGCACCTCGCCGGCGAGGTCCAGGGCCCGGCCCATCAGGTCGTGGCCGTGCAGGGCCATCTGTCGGCGCCAGCCGTCGATGCCCGCGTACAGCAGCACCGAGGGGCTGGTGGTGCCCAGGAGGTCGGCCCGGGAGGCGAGCGCGGCCGGGTCGATGAGGTTGCCCTGGAGGTGGAAGACGGAGCCCTGTTCGAGGCCGCTGCCCATCTTGTGGATGCTCGTGACGCACACGTCCGCTCCGGCGTCCATCGCCCACGACGGAAGCGCCCGGTGGAACGGCAGATGCGCCCCCCACGCCTCGTCCACGATCAGCGGGCGCGAGCGCCGGTGGCACACCTCGGCGATCTCCTGGAGCGCGGCGGCCGACCCGTACGGGGTGGGGCTGGTCACCAGGGCGCCCCGGGCGTCGGGGTGCTCGGCGAAGGCCTGCTCGAAGGCGGCGGCCGAGGGCGGGTGCGCGAGGTGGCGCTCCCGGTCCCACTGCGGCTCGATCCACACCGGCTCGATGCCGGACAGGATCAGACCCGCGATCACCGACTTGTGCGCGTCACGGCCCACCAGGAGCTTCTGGCCGTGCGCGGCGACGGTGAGCATGGCCGCCTTGACCGACAGGGAGCTGCCGCAGGTGGAGAAGAAGGTGTGCTCCGCGTGGACCGCGTCCGCCATCAGCGCCTCGGCCCGTTCCAGGACCCGGCCCTTGGTGCGCCGGTCGTCCAGGCCTCCGCTGGCCAGCACATCGCCGTGGAAGACGGCGTCCCCGAGCACCGCCCGCACGGCGGGGTCGGCGCCGCGCGCCTGTTTGTGGCCGGGCGGGGTGAAACCGAGCTCGTCCGCCTCGCGGTAACGGGCGAGCGCCTCCAACACCGGCGCCTCGTGGTGATCCAGATGCATGAGGGCCGGGTGCCCCACAAGCCGCTCCCGGTAACCCGGTCCACCACCGAACGGGTGCGAACGCGGCGATTCGGCCGAACCGGTCTCCGTACCCCGGACCCGTGTCATTCGCCCCGGGCCGGGCACCCGACCAGAGCCGGGGAACCGGCGTTGCACGGTGCGTTGTCAGAGCGAAAGGCAGATCCATGAGCCACCACACCCCCTCGGGCAAGGACGACAAGGGCGGCCCCACCGGCGAGCAGGACACCGCGCTGGACGAGGTCTTCCGGGAGATCGAGGAGGCGGCGACCAGGCCCGAGGCCCCGGAGCGACGGGAGCACGGACACCCCGGCCGCGACGAGGACGACGGCGAGGCCGGGGACGCGCTCACCCCCAACACCGATGCGCAGAAGCGCTCCGGCTCGTAGGCCGACCGCGCGACACCCGTGAGCCGATCGCGCGACACGAGCCCGCCCCCGTGAGGCGCTGTGCCACCCACGGCCCTTCGCCGATTGCGGGGTGACCCCCAAGAGCAGATGGTGAACACACAGTCATCCGAGCAGTCAAGGAGTCGACATGCCTCGCGGATCCAGCCCCAAGCGGGAACGCCAGTACGAGCACATCAAGGAAAGCGCTGAACAGCGCGGCGAGAGCGGCAAGCGCGCCAAGGAGATCGCCGCCAGGACCGTCAACAAGGAGCGCGCCCGCTCCGGCGAGTCCAAGACCGCCAGCAAGAGCTCCACGCAGGACATGTCGTCCTCCAAGCGCGGCGGCCAGCGCTCCCACAGCGGCTCCCAGGGCCCCACGTACGACCAGTTGTACGCGGAGGCCCAGCGCCGCAACATCCACGGCCGCTCCGACATGAACAAGGCGCAGCTCCAGCGCGCACTCGGCCGCTGAGCCGATCGGATCACCGGACAGACGCATCACCGAAACCGACGGACACCGGCCCCGGGGTGGGACGCCAGACGCGTCCCACCCGGCCGTCGGTGTCGAGGGAGCCGAAAACCGCCTGGTGAGACGCCTGGTACGGGCGGGGGGACGCTGGAGGTGTCGACGGCCTGCCGACGGGCACCCGGCGCACATGAACGCAACGCGGACTACCGGCGGATCGTATTGGATCGACACCGCTCCCGGCACTCCGTATCCCCCTCTGGACGGGGATACCGAAGCAGACGTGGTCGTCGTCGGAGCGGGCATCGCGGGCCTCAGCACCGGGCGTGAACTCGCACGTGCCGGGCTGAGCGTGGTCGTCGTCGAGGCCGGTCGGATCGCCCAGGGCGTCACCGGCCACACCACGGCCAAACTCACGGCACTGCACTCACTGGCCTACGACCGGTTGCTGCGTACCCGTGGCGCGGAGGCCGCCCGCCTGTACGCGCGGTCGCAGACCGACGCCATCGAGCACGCCGCCCACCTCGTGGACGAGCTGGGCATCGACTGCGACTGGGAGCGCGTCCCCGCGTACACCTATCTGCGCGACACCCACCGCACCGGCGAACTGCGCGCCGAGGCGGAGGCGGCACGTGCAGCGGGACTGCCCGCCGAATTCGTGACGGAGACGGGTCTGCCCTACCCGGTGGCAGGTGCCGTACGGCTGGCGGACCAGGCCCAGTTCCACCCGCGCACATACCTGCTGGCTCTCGCGGACGACCTGTGCGCCCACGGCGGCCGGATCCACGAGAACACCACTGTCGTGGACCTGGACGAGGGGGAACCCTGCCGGGTGACCACCGGGGCCGGAGCGACGGTGACCGCCCGCGACGTCGTGGTGGCCACCCACTACCCCGTCTTCGACCGGGCTCTGCTGTTCACGCGCCTGGCCACCCACCGCGAACTCGTCGTCGCCGCCCCGATCGCGGCCGACCGCGACCCGGAGGGCATGTACATCACCCCGGAACTCAACACCCGCTCGGTGCGCACCGCGCCCTACGAAGACGGCCGACGGCTGCTCATCGTCACCGGCGAGAGTTTCACCCCCGGCGCGCAGGGCACCCCCGCCCGGTTCGACCGGCTCGCCGACTGGGCCCAGCAGCACTTCCCGGGCATCACCGCTACCCATCGCTGGGCCGCCCAGGACACCGACCCTACGGACCAGGTGCCGCTGGTCGGCCGCCTCCACCCGAGGGCCTCCCATACGTATGTGGCCACCGGGTTCGGCGGCTGGGGCATGAGCGGCGGGATCATGGCCGGCCGTCTGCTCACCGGGTTGATCACCGGTGAACGGCTGCCGTGGAGCGACCTGTACGACCCGACCCGCATCCTCAGCGCCGTGCGCCAGGCACCCGCGTTCCTGCACCACCAGACCAAGGTCGCCCGGCACTTCGTCGGTGACCGGCTGCGCCCGCCGCAGGTCAAGGGCGTCTCCGACATCGAACCGGACAGCGGCGCCGTGGTGCGTGTCGACGGCGAGCGGTGTGCCGTCTACCGCGACGAGAAGGGCGAGGCGCACGCCGTGTCGGCGCGCTGCACCCATCTGGGCTGTCTGGTCTCCTTCAACAGCGCGGAGCGCACCTGGGAGTGCCCCTGCCACGGGTCCCGCTTCGACACGGACGGAAAGGTCGTCCAGGGCCCGGCGACGCGTCCACTGGATCCCCGGAAGCTGTGAGCGACGTCCGGCGCGCGCTTGGGCCCCACGCGTACTTCGGCCCCATGGGACTTCCCATGGGGCCGAAGTACGCGCGGCTCAGTGCCGCAACGGCGGGCGGTTCCAGTGGCGGTGGGCGGCCACGGCCTCGATGAAGCTCCGGGTGAACTCCTCACCGTCACCGGACGACGGGGCCGAAGCGGTCGCGACGACTCCCTGCTCGTCGGCGGGGACACCCAGGCGCTCCAGCAGCGCCACCGACGAACCCAGCGCCCCGATCGGTTTGCCGTGGCGGTAGGCGTCCCGGACGAAGCGCACGACCGCCTCCTCGGCGAGCAGCGGCGACTGGCCGGGCGGCCCGTCCGGCAGCAGCACCGCGTCGTAGAGAACCGAGGCGACCGTCGGCAGGGCCCGGTCGACGACGTAACCGCTGCCGTCCAGACCGGTGATCTTGCCGTCGTGCGGCGCGATGGCCTCCACGGTCGCACCGCGCGAGGTCAGCGCCTCGCGGATCGGTGCGAGGTGTTCCGTCTCCAGGCCGTCGGCCACCAGCAGGGCGATCTTCCGGGTGCGGATGGAGCCGTCGCCGCGCAGGGACTCCAGACTGAGCGCGGGCGAACTCCCCTTGTGGAGAGCGCCGTTCTGCTGCGGCGCCGGGACACCGATGCCCTCGGCCACCGCCGTGGCCAGCCCCCCGTCCACCGACGCCAGCACCTCGACGGTACGGGCCCGTACGCTCATCGCCTCGACCTTGCCGAGTTCGAAGCGGAAGGCGTCGACGATGTGCTGCTTCTCCCAGTCGCTCATGCTGTTCCAGAACAGCGCCGCCTGGCTGTAGTGGTCCTGGAAACTGGCGCTGCGGCGCCGGATCGTCTCCCCGTCCACGCGCTCCACATGGTGGCGGTAGGCACCCGCGGCCGCTCCCGCGACGGCCGGGCAGCCACCGCCGAGCGAGTTGGGCGTGTAGCTGGTCCTGCCGGAGTGGACAGCGCTCTGGTGCGGGCCGTCGCGGTGGTTGGTCCGTACGGGGGCGACGGGCCGGTTCACCGGCAGCTGGGCGAAGTTGGGGCCGCCCAGGCGCAGCAGCTGGGTGTCCAGATAGGAGAAGTTCCGCGCCTGGAGCAGCGGGTCGTTGGTGAAGTCGATGCCCGGCACCACGTTGGCGGTGTGGAAGGCGACCTGTTCGGTCTCCGCGAAGAAGTTCTCGGGGTTGCGGTCCAGGACCATCCGGCCGATGGGCCGCACGGGCACCTGCTCCTCCGGGATCAGCTTGGTGGCGTCCAGCAGATCGAAGTCGAAGGCGAACTCGTCGTCCTCCGGCACCAGTTGGACGCCCAGCTCCCACTCGGGGAAGTCGCCCTCCTCGATGGCCTGCCACAGGTCACGGCGGTTGAAGTCCGGATCGCGCCCCTGGCACTCCTGGGCCTCGTCCCAGACGAGCGACTGGACACCGAGCTTGGGCTTCCAGTGGAACTTCACGAAGGTCCCGTTGCCCTCCGCGTCCACGAAGCGGAAGGTGTGCACCCCGAACCCCTGCATCATCCGGTAGCTGCGCGGAATGGCACGGTCGGACATCAGCCACATGATGGCGTGCAGCGTCTCGGGCTGGAGGGACACGAAGTCCCACAGCGTGTCGTGCGCGGAGGCGCCGGTGGGGATCTCGTTGTGCGGCTCGGGCTTCAGCGCGTGGACGAAATCGGGAAACTTGATGCCGTCCTGGATGAAGAAGACCGGCACATTGTTGCCCACGAGGTCGTAATTGCCCTGCGAGGTATAGAACTTGGTGGCGAAGCCGCGTATGTCCCGTACGGTGTCGGCGGAGCCGCGCGGGCCCTGCACGGTCGAGAACCGGACGAACACCGGGGTCTTGACGTCGGGATCCTGGAGGAACGCGGCCTGGGTGAAGTCCGCACACGACTCGTACGGCTGGAAATACCCGTACGCGCCGGCGCCCCGCGCGTGCACCACGCGCTCCGGGATCCGCTCGTGGTCGAAGTGGGTGAGCTTCTCCCGGAAGTGGAAGTCCTCCAGGAGGGTGGGCCCGCGCTCACCGACCCGCAAGGAGTCGTCGGTGTGGTCCACCACGACTCCCTGGTCGGTGGTCAGCGGGCCCGACGCGGGGTCCTCGGCCTGGTGGGCGTCGCGCTGTACGCGCTGGGCGTCGGTCACCTGGCGGTCCTCTCGGCCTTGTCGAACTCCTTGGTGAGCGCCTCGCAGAAGGCCGGCAGGTCGTCCGGCTTACGGCTGGTGATCAGGGTGTTCGGTCCGTGGTCGCAGACCTTCACCTGCTCGTCCACCCAGTCGCCGCCGGCGTTGCGGATGTCGGTCCGCAGGCTCGGCCAGGACGTCAGCACCCGCCCGCGCACCACATCGGCCTCCACCAGCGTCCAGGGCGCGTGGCAGATCGCCGCCACCGGCTTGCCCGCGTCGAAGAACGCCTTGGTGAACGCCACGGCCTTCTCGTCCGTCCGCAGGAAGTCGGGGTTGGCGACGCCGCCGGGCAGGACGAGGCCGTCGAAGTCCGCCACGTCCGCCTCGCCGACCACCTCGTCGACGGGGAACGTGTCCCCCTTGTCGAGGTGCTCGAAGGCCTGGATCTCCCCCTTCTCGGTGGAGACCAGCACGGGCACGCCGCCGGTGGCGTGCACCGCCTGCCACGGGTCGGTCAGCTCTATCTGCTCCACGCCTTCCGGCGCGACGAGGAATGCGATCCGCATGTGTGCTCGGTCCTTTCCGTGTGGGTGGCGCCGCGCCGGTCGGGGCGTGGCGCCGGTCCGTGCTCTCCGGCGCGTCAGCTCGACAGGACTTCGAGGAGGTCGCCCACCTGCGGCGAGGGCAGGGAGCGCGCCACGTCGGCCAGGGCGACCATGCCGACCAGGGTGTGGCCGTCGATGACGGGCAGCCGCCGGACCTGGTGGGCCTTCATCGTCGCGAAGACCTCGGCCACGTCGTCGTCGGCGCCGATGGTGACGGCCTCACCCTGGGCGAGGTCACCGGCGGTGGTCTCGGCGGGGTCCTTGCCGGCGCCGAGCACCTTGACGACGATGTCACGGTCGGTGATCACGCCCTTCAGCCGGTTGTCGGCGCCGCAGATGGGCAGCGACCCCACGCCCAGCTCCGTGAGCTTGACGGCGGCGTCCAGGACGGACTTCTGGGCCGCGGCGCACTCCGCGCCGGGCGTCATGATGTCGCGTGCGGTGGTCATGTGCTTGCTCCTCGCTCCAATGCGGGTGGATGGGTCGATGGCCGCCGGGTGCCCGCTCCACCCCGACGGACACGCGGGGGACGTGCCGGGTCCAAGACGGCGTGCCAGCCGGTCTCACCCACCGGCGGGACCGCGACCCCCACGATCACGGTCGTCCGCCGGTGGTTCCTCCCGGTCCCCGGCCCGCCGGGTACCGGAGTTTCCGAAGCCGGACAGTCTGTGCGGGGTCAACCGGTCGGTGTCACGCGGCACGTCGTCCGGCTCGCGGCGCTCGACGATCTCGCCCACCGGCCCCGAGTCGGGCAGCCGGGGCTGCTCCTCGGGGCGCGGCACCCGGGCGCGCCTGCGCTGCTGCCCGCGCCACACCAGCGCGATGAGCAGCGCCACGATGATCACACCAACGACGAAAGGGGCCACGCCGACCGCCAGGTCGCGGCCCGCTGCCAGTTCTGTACTGCGCAAGGTCATGACTGCCGGGTACCCGGCAGATCTCCCCGAAACGGGGTGTTCCGCCAAACGTGCCGTACAGGGCATCGCCTTCAGGCCGTAAGCCCCTACGGTGTCGAGCCGTACGGCCCCTCTTCGCCCCAGCCCGGACCCACGGGCGGTGAATACGGTTCACACTACCCGCACAGGGGTACCCGGAGGCCATGATCACGTTTGGGGTCGAAGAAGAGTATCTCCTGGTGCATCCCACCACCGGACTGCCGGTCGCCCGCTCCGAGGGCGTACGGGCCGCCGCCGGCCTGGGCCCCGCCGTCGACGAGGAGGAACTCCAGCCCGAACTGCTCCAGGCGCAGGTCGAGGTCGCGACCCCGGTCTGTGTGACCCTGGAGGAGATCGGCGGCCATCTGCTGCGTCTGCGCCACGCCCTCGGGTCCGCCGCCGAGGGCCTCGGCTGCCGGCTGGCGGCCGTGGGCGCCGCCCCGGCCGTGGGCGCCGCCCCCGTGCCCGTCACCGAGCGCCCCCGCTATCTGGCCATGCACACCGACGCGGGGCAACTCGTCGACGAGCAGCTGATCAACGGTATGCATGTGCACGTCGGCGTACCCGACCGCGAGGTGGGCGTCGCCGTGCTCAACCGTATCCGCGTCTGGCTGCCCACGCTCCTGGCGATGTCGGTCAACTCCCCCCTCTGGGAGGGCCGCAGCACCGGATTCGCCAGCTGGCGCACTCTCGTCTTCAGTCGCTGGCCCGTCAGCGGCCCGCCGCCGTACTTCACCGGCCTCGAGGACTACGAGAGCCGCGCACGTGCCCTGAAGGCGGCCGGGGCCATCATGGACAACGGCCAGCTGTACTGGCACGCGCGGCTGAGCGAGCACTTCCCCACGGTCGAAGTCCGCTGCCTCGACGTGCAGTTGAGAGCCGACGACGCGGTGCTGCTCGCCGGCATCGTACGGGCCCTGGTGACCACCGCGATGCGCGAGCAGAAGGAAGGCGTACCCATCCCGGAGTGCCCGGGCGAGCTCCTTCAGGCCGCCACCTGGCGCGCGGCCCGCGACGGCCTGTCCGGCAAGCTGGTCGCCCCCGACGGAGAGCTGCGCAGCTGCGGTGACGTGCTGTGCATGCTCACCCAGCACATCGGCCCCGCCCTCGAGGCGGCCGGCGACTCCCGCGAAGTGAACGCCCTGCTCCACCGGTTGCTGCGGGAGGGGACGGGTGCGGACCGGCAGCGGAAGGCGTTCGCCGAGGGCGGGCTGCCCGCGGTGCGCGATCTGATCACGAGCCAGAGTCTGCTGGCGTGAGCCGTCCTGGGTTGTCGACGTGAGTCGTCCTGAGTTGGCGACGGGCGTCGATGGGTGACGTCACCCACTCCGCAACTGGAGCTGCACATCCACTTCCTGGTCGCCCGAGGCCGTACCGTCGTCACTCACCTCGAAGGCCCGGCTCAGCGTGGAGCGCAGCCGCCCCACCGCCCTGGGGCCGCCCTGCATGTTGACGATGACGCTCTCCTCCAGGGCCACCGGATCCACCTCGTCAGGGAGGTGGGAGGTGTCGACCATCACGGTCCACACGGTCGGATGCGCGGCGAGGTGCCGCGTGGAAGGAACCGTCACCCCCCGCTCGGAGGGGAACCACCGGTCCAGGCTCACGAGCACCGCCTCGGCGTCCTCGGGCGAGCAACCACCGAGGACCAGGTGTACGTGCTGCGCCGACGGCACATCGGTACCGAGGGTGGATTCCATGATCCGCCCCTCCTCACTCTTGGCCCCCTGGCCTCCCGCGAGTACCCGCACCACGTGGATGAAACGGCACCCCGGTCAGCTCAGCAGCCGCAGCACGGCCTCCTCGATGGGCCCCTGGGTCGCCGGGTGACCGTAGTGCGCCCCCTCACCGAGGCCGCCGAGGTCCTTCGCGATGGTGTGCCCCTCCTCGTACAGCTCGATGACCCGCGGATCGATGTACGAGGAGCGGCACACCGCGGGGGTGTTGCCGAGGTAGTGGCTCACCTCGCGCACCACTCGCACCACGGCCCGGCGCTGTGCCGTCCGCGAGTGCCGCGCCACGGGCTCGGAGACCGCCAGGCCGACGGCGGCGAGGACGGTGGCGTGCCAGGTGCGGAAGTCCTTGGCGGTGATCTCGACACGGGACAGCCTTCGCAGGCAGTCGTTGAGGTCCGCGCTGTGCACCTCGTGCCAGGCCCGCCCCTCCCAGTACGCGAACAGCCGCGCTCCTTCGCTCTTGCGCCGCAGCAGCGCCCGTACCGTGTCGTACGCGGGCTGGTCGACCAGGGCCCGCGTCTGCCGCTTGGCGCCTTTGGCCGGGTAGGAGAAGCAGATCTGTCCGCGCTCGCACGCGGCGTGCTCGCGCAGCATGGTGGTGAGTCCGTAGGTGTGGTTCTCGCGCGCGTAGTTCTCGCTCCCCACCCGGAAGAAGCCGAGATCGAGGAGGCGCACGGCGCACGCGAGCACCCGGTCCCGGCCGAGTCCGCGACCGGCGAGGTCCTTGGCCACATGCTTGCGCAGCCGGGGCAGCGCCTCGGCCACCTCGCGTACGTGGGCGTGTTTGGCCTCGTCCTGACGGGCCCGGAACTCCTCGTGGTAGAGGTACTGGCGCCGGCCCGCGTCGTCCGTGCCGACCGCCTGGAGGTGTCCGTTGGGCCACGGGCAGATCCATACGTCGGTCCAGGCCGGCGGGATGGCGAGCGCCCGCAGTCGGCGCAGCTCGTCCAGGTCGCTGAGGGCCGTCCCGTCCCTGCCGAGGTAGCGAAAGCCCCGGCCGTGGCGCACCCGGCGCAGGCCCGGGCCGTGGGGATCGCTGGTCCGCAGCCGCATCCGGCCTCCTCGAACGACGACGCGCACAGGCACGTACACACGCACACCCGGACGCGCACCCGGACCAAACCCCCTGGCCCGGTCGGCGCCGCGTCCTCGCAGGTACCCCCTGCCCCGGCGCCGCACACCCCCGCGCGTCGTTCCGCATACCGGCCGAGTGAGGACGTGGGAGCGGGGTACCCGCTCTGCTCAGACGACCCCGATAGGCACCCGAGACACAGGAGGCAGTGCATGTCGCAGGTAGAGCAGTCCGTCGAGGTGGACGTGCCGGTCCGTACGGTGTACGACCAGTGGACCCAGTTCGAGTCCTTCCCCCGGTTCATGGACGGGGTGGAACGCATCGAGCAGCGCACCTCGACCCTCACCCACTGGGTGACGAACGTGGACGGGGTGAAGCGGGAGTTCGACGCCGAGATCACCGAGCAGATCCCCGACGAGCGGGTCGCGTGGACGACGGTGAGCGGTGACGTACGGCAGGCCGGGGTGGTCACCTTCCACCGGATCAGCGACACCACCACGAAGGTGATGCTCCAGATGGAGTTCGACCCCGAGGGCCTGGCGGAGACCGTCGGCGACAAACTCGGCTTCGTCAAGCGCCGGGTGACGGGCGATCTGAAGCGCTTCAAGGAGTTCATCGAGGGGCGCGGGAGTGAGACCGGGGCGTGGCGCGGCCAGGTGTGAGACGCGGGCGCGGCGCGGCCCGGTGTGAGACCGGGGCGCCCCGCGATGGGGGACCCACCTGGGGAGGCTCGGCACAGGGACTACCGGGCCTCCCCCACCCAGTCCTCGGGCAGCAGCGGCGCGGGGATGAGCGCGGCGAAGGCGACTTGCGCCATGGCCTGGAAAGCCAGGGGTTCGGGGGTACTGGCGGCCATGAGCGGCCAGGCGAATACGCTCAGGGCGATCGCCAGCAGCACGCGGAACCGGACCACGTCCATGCGGCGATGCACGGTCACGGCACAGACCGCGACGAGCAGGGTCGGGACAGCGACGATCAGGTGCAGGCCGGCCCCCACCCTCATGCTCTCCAGGAACGACAGGTCCCACCCGGCCGTATGCGTGATGGCGATCCAGGCCACGACGTACAGCAGCAGATACGTCGCCACGCATCGCCCCATACGTCCGAGTACGCGCCCCACTCTGCGCTCGGTCATCTCGTCGACGGACACACCACACCCCCGCGTCGCATAATTTGAACGCGTTCAATCTAGCGTGTGAACAGGCCCGTCGGCGACAACTCCCGGCAAGGGGGCCTGTGTCGATATTCACTACGCACCAGACGGAAAACGTCCTACCGTGGCGCGGTGAAGACTCAGATGATCATCCTCAACGGTGGCTCCAGCTCGGGGAAGTCCGGGCTCGTCCGGTGCCTTCAGGAGGTGCTGCCGGATCCGTGGCTGGCGTTCGGGTGTGACGCTTTCGTCGACGCCCTGCCCGCCACGATGCAGGCCTCGGACGACGGGATCGCCATCGCCGAGGACGGTGGGGTGAGCATCGGCGCGGACTTCCTGGCGCTGGAGGCGGCGTGGCGGGAAGGCGTCGTGGCGATGGTCCGCGCGGGCGCCCGGGTCATCATCGACGACGTCTTCCTGGGCGGGTCCGACTCGCAGCGGCGATGGCAGAAGGCCCTGGGCGAGCTGGAAGACGCGGCCGTGCTGTGGGTCGGCGTCCGGTGTGACGCCTCGGTCGCCGCGGGGCGTGAGCTCGCACGCGGAGATCGTGTGCGGGGCATGGCCGCGGCGCAGGCGACCATGGTGCACGAGGGCGTCTCGTACGACCTGGAGGTGGACACCACGCACACCGAGTCCCTGGTGTGCGCGCGCACCATCGCCGCCCGCGTCGGCTGATCAGTCGGCGCGGCCCGTCGCCGCCACCGTCACGCCGAGACCGATCATCGCGATCCCGCCCGCGCCGCCGACCATCGAGAGGCGGCGGTCCGAGCGGGCGAGCCACGAGCGGGCCGCCGCGGCGCCCAGGCCCCACAAGGTGTCCGTGATCATGCCGATGCCTACGGGGACCAGACCCAGCACCATCATCTGGAGCGGGACGTGGCCCGCCGAGTGGTTCACGAACTGCGGGAGCACCGCCGCGAAGAACACCACGCCCTTCGGGTTGGTGACGCCCACGAAGATGCCGTCCAGCACGGTGCGCAGATCACCGCGCCGCTCCCCCTCGGGGGCCGCCATGTCCGCCGCGCGCATCTCCTTGCGATGCCGGAACGCCTGCACCCCGAGGTGGACGAGATACACCGCCCCGGCCAGCTTCACACCCAGGAAGAGCGTCGCCGAACTCTCCACCAGCGCGCCCAGGCCCCAGGCCACGGCGACCACCAGGAGATACGAACCGACCAGGTTGCCCAAGACCGTGGCGAGCGCCACGCGTCGGCCGTGCGCGAGGGCCCGTCCGATCACGAACAGCACGCTCGGCCCCGGAATCACGATCACCAGCAGCGACATCGCCGCGAACGCGAGCAGGCTCTCCGTGGACACCATGTATCCGCCACCCCCTGTGCTTGTCCCAGAGGTCATGGAAACAGACGAAGGCCCCTGCGCTCTAGGCACATCCACCCACCGATATCAGCGCGCACAGACAGCCACCTCCCCTGTACGCATCAGGGCTCGGGCCGCCGAGCGCCGTCCCGCCTCGTCACGCATCGGACAGGATGGCGGCGCCCTCACGTCAGGCTCGCCGCCTGCTCCCCCGCCTTCCCCGGCATCGCCGCGCGCCGCGGAAGCAGCAGTGGCGTGGCCAGGAGCAGGATTCCGGCGGCCGCTATCGCGGTGCGGGGGCTGGTGGCGCTGGCCAGCAGGCCCCAGCCGGCGGTGAGCGTCGCGATGGCGGCGCTGCTGCTGATCGACCACGCGGCGAGAGTACGGGTGACCTTGGCGGGGTCGGTGTGTTCGAGCCGATACGTGGCCAGCACCGGGTTGAAGAGGCCGCAGCAGGTGACCAGGCCGAGTTGGACGGTGACGATCAGCACGATCCCGGCGACGCCCGGCCCGACGAACGCCAGCCCGACGGGCCAGCACGCACGCAGCACCCCGGCGGTGAACAGCACCCTGTGCTGCCCGAACCGGGCCGTGAGCGGGCGTGCGAGGCGGGAGCCGATCAGGCCCCCGACGCACGGGGACGCGAAGACGAGACCGTACTGCCAGGGCGCGAAGCCGAGGTCGCCGAGCAGGAGGACGGCCATCAGCGGCTCGGCGGCCATGATCAGGCCGTTGACCGCGAGGGTGTTCAGGAACAGCGGGCGCAGGGTGGGGTGGGCGAGGATGTGGCGCCACCCCGCGAGCAGGTCGCCCGCTCGCAGCCGGGCTGCCGCCTTCGGTGCGGGGTGCGGTTCGGTCCCGCCGATGGCACGGATGCCCAGGGCCGAGAGCAGATAGCTGACGGCGTCGGCGACGACGGTCGTCACCGGGCCGAGCAGCCCGATCGCGGCCCCGCCGAGCGGCGGTCCGACGGTGGTCGCGGTCCATGTCGTGGACTCGAACCGGCTGTTCGCGACGAGCAGGTCCCGCTGCGGCACCAGCGCCTTGAGGTAGGCGCCGCTCGCCGCCTTGAACGCGATGTCGGCGGCGGCCGTGACGACGGAGACGACGAGCAGTTGGGTGAAGCTCAGCCCGCCGAGCGCGAAGGCGACCGGGACGGTCATCAGCGCCGCGAACCGCACCAGATCCATCGCGATCATCACCGGCCGCTTGCGGCGGAACTCCATCCACGGCCCGAGCGGCACCGCGATCAGCGCGCCCACCGCCCGCCCGGCGGCGGCCAGCACCGCCACCTGGGCCGGCCCCGCGTGCAGGACGAGGACCGCGATCAGGGGAAACGCACCGAACCCGAACCCCGTACCGTACGCGCTCACCGCGTACGCCGCCCACAGCCACCCGAACCGCCGCCCCAGCGCCCGTCTGCCCCTCATACCCGGCGCACCTCTCCCCCGTCCGCGGACAACCCCGTGCTGACCGCCACCATCCAAGCGAGTGGCGTACGCCGAGATCAAACAACCGGCCGGGCGCCAAGCCACAACACCGCTCCCGACACGACAACGCCGGGATGCCCATGGCACCCCGGCGCGATGTCGAAGGCGAGGAAAGCGAACGGACTAGCTCAATGGGATGGGAGAAGGAAGCCCGTTCATGGCCTCGCACAGCTCACAGTAACAGTCACCCGGGGATCAGGTCGCGCAGGTTTTCCGGGGTCAGGACGCGCGAGTCGGGGTGCAGGCCCTCCGGGCGTTCCAGGCCGATGTACGTGACGGGGCCCTCGGGCACCGACGCGCCGTCCCACAGCGTGGTGGCCGTCGCCCGGTCCGCCATCAGGCCCGTGAGGTAGCGCACCGTGAGGTGTTCGCGCTCCGCGAGGCCCCGGAGCAGGGTGGCTACCGAGACCTGGTTGCCCTCCACCCGGTTGGAGCTCGGGGTGCCCCTGAGATACAGGTGCAGCCACTTCGCGTACCAGCGGCCGTCGTCGCCGCGGACGAACGTCAGCGGCATCGCCACACGGCCCGGGCCGCGCAGCTCCGACTTCATCCGTACCGTACGCGGCTCGAAGGGGCGCCCCTTCTGCTCGGCGTCGCGCAGCATGAAACCGAAGAACGACTCCTCGACCTGCTCGAACCCCTCTCCCGAGAAGATGTAGACCTGCGGGACGACATGCGTGCCGCGCACGGCGCCGAGGCGCAGGTTGATGAACTCCGAGGCGCCCTCGGCCGCGTCCGTGATGTCACCGGAGTGCTCGCCTTCGAGCTCGGTGAGCGCGGTGTACGAGAGCCACGCCACGGTCTCGTACGAGGCGTCCAGCATCAGCGCCGAAAGGTCGAAGTCGGTGCTGCGGGCGGTCTGCTTCCAGTGGACGAAGAACCGCAGCAGCTCGCCGTCGACCCGGGACAGCGAGCCACGGGGCAGCACCCCGAGACCGGCCGCTGTCGCCTTGCCGCTGAGCGGCAGCGCCACGTCGAGGACCTCGGGGTCGATCAGCAGGTGCCCGGGCGCGGGCAGACGGCGGCGCGTCTCGGCGTCGAGGGCGGCGATCAGACGCTCACGCTCGGCCTCGGGCACGGGCGGGCGGGTGTCGTCGCTCACCCAGGCACGGCCGAGGCGGTTGATGAAGACCCGGCGCGCGCCCCCGGGGTCCGCGCGGTTGTGGAGGTGCTCGCGCGTCGACAGGACGACCCGGCCGGACACCCGGGGGGCGCCCCGCTCGGCGGCCGCCACCACCGCGTCCCGCTCCTCCTGGGTGGCACACACGCGCAGCAGATGGTCCAGCGCGCGGAACAGCTTGCCCGGTGCCGACTCCAGCAGCCGTGTCGCCCCCAGGACGTCGCCCGCGCCGAGCAGCTCCGCCACCCGGCTGTCGAGCGAGCGGGCCTCCTTCTCGCCCCGGGCCACGGCGAACACATCGGCGGCGTGCGGCCAGCGCGTCGCGTACTCGTGCGCGTGCAGCCGCTCGCCCAGACGCTTGAACGCCTCGCGGTGCGCGGCCACGTCGGCGAGCTTGGCCGGGGAGGCGCAGACCACCGCGTCGAGACCGGCCAGCAGCGCGCGGCGCACGGCGCGCGACGGCGAGCGGAAACGGGTCGGCTCCAGGAGCGTCACATCGCCGCCCGACAGCGCGCAGGCCAGCCGGAGCACATCGGTGACGGTGTCCACGAGGAGCCCCGCACCGGCCTCCAGCCGGGCCCGGTTGACCACGGCACGGTTCTCCCGGACCGGTATCTCCCCGGGCTGCGGCCCGTCCACGCAGTGCTCGGCGAGCGCGGCCAGGTCGGCCAGCCCCTCGTCGCCCAGCGGTGTGGTGCTCCCGGCCAGCGCCAGGTACAGGGCGCTGACCTCCTCGTCCAGGGCTGCGCCCAGGTGCAGGACGGTCAGGCGGTCACCGGCCGCCGCGATCAACTCGTCGTGCGCGGCGAGCAGCTGCGCGTACGTGTGCTGGTAACCGCCGTACGCCGGAAGGGTCAGCAGGTCGAGGACGCCCGTGCTCAGCTGGGCGAGCACGCTGTCGCGCGAGGCGTCGTCGGTGAGCGCCTCGCTGACGCACCGCGTCCAGAAGTCCAGGGTGTCGGGCACATGGGCCGGAAAGTCGATGAAGTAGGCATTGTGCTGGACGTGGTCGCCCACCATCGCGCGGACCGTGTCCAGCGTCCTCACCGCGGTGTCCACGACCGTTCCCTCGGACAGGGCCGACAGATGGCCCAGTGCCTCGGCCGACAGCTTGAATCCCACCGACATCAGTATGGCGTCGAACTGCCGCGCCGCGACAGCACCTTGACCCGCGGGTCCGCAGGGGGCGGGGAGGCGGTGGGTGTGCCGGATGACCAGGGGTTCGAAACGGTGGACCATCCCGGGATGATCCCAGAGCCGTACGAACCGGCGCACTCGTGTTTTCGAACGGCCGGGGCGGCGCATCGCCTCGGGCAGGGGCCCGGCCGCGCAGCTGCCCATGGTTCGAGAGGCCTCCCCTGGGTCAGCCGGTGCCTCCCGCGCGCCCCGCCGCGCCGAACTCACCCAAGCGGCATGAAACGACCAGGTTTTCGATTCGGGCGGCAGGGCAAGCGCGCATCGTGCTTCGGACCGGAGGCACGCCCGCAGGACACGTGTGTCCCGGCGGCGCCTTCTCCGGAAGACGCCCTGGGTTCACGAGGTTCGACGGCGGTCCCACACCCCCGACGTGAAGGAGCCCGTGCCATGCCCACGACCCGTACACGCAAGCGCGCCCACACCGACGCCCCCGACACCGTCGACGCCTTCGCCCGCCTCAACGCCCTCGGCGACGGTCCCGAACACGACGCGCTGCGCGAGGAACTGGTGGCCCGGTGGATGCCGATGGCCCAGCGTCTGGCCGGCAAGTACCGCGACCGCGGCGCCGAGCTGGAGGACCTGTACCAGGTCGCGGCGATGGGCCTGGTGAAGGCCGTCGACCGGTACGAGGCGGCCCGCGGCGCGTTCGAGGCGTACGCGGTGCCCACCATCAACGGTGAGCTCAAGCGCCACTTCCGCGACTCCCTGTGGGCCGTGCACGTGCCGCGCCGGGTCCAGGAGGCGCGCAACAAGGTCCGCGCGGCGCGCCGCGACCTCCAGGCCGTGCGCCCGGGTGAACCCACCATCGCCGAGCTCGCCGCGCACTGCGGACTCGGGGAGGACGACGTCCGGGACGGCCTCGAGGCCCTGGAGTCCTTCAAGAGCCTCTCGCTGGAGGCCGAGTCCGGGGGCAGCGACGGGGACGGACTGGCGCTGGCCGACACCCTGGGGACGACCGAGTCCGGCTATGACGCCGTCGTCGACCGGGAGGCGGTCAAGCCCGCTCTGCGGGCCCTGCCCGAGCGCGAGTCGAAGATCCTCTACATGCGGTTCTTCGACGACATGACCCAGAGCCAGATCGCCGCCGAGCTCGGTATATCCCAGATGCACGTCTCCCGGCTCCTCAGCCGCACCTGCACCCGGGTGCGCCGTGAGGCCCTGGCCGGATACCGCGACGCCGCCTGAGCCCGGGCGCCGGCTCCTGGGAGCACGCCGTACGCGCACTTCTGCCGGCCCGCGCCCCCGGAGGGGGGTACGGGCATGCCGCGAGCACGCCGGGCTCCCGCGCGGGCGTTCACCCGGAGGGAGCACCGGAACATGCCCCGGTGACGTACCGGCTCGAAGAATGAAGGGTCACCGGCGTTGCGGCGCGCCCCCGGCAGAGAGGCCCTCCCCATGCCAGGACCCACTCGGCGACCTCCCGGTCCGCGCCGTGGCCACGCCCGGACCGACCAGCTGCTCCGCACCCTGCTGCGGCGCCGCAAGCGGACGCTGAGCAGCGCGGACGTCACGGTCGCCGACCGGCCCCAGGTGCGCCGCGCGGTGACGGCGGCAGCCCTCGGCAACACCATGGAGTGGTTCGACTTCGGGGTCTACGCCTATCTGGCCGGGACCATGGGCAAGGTCTTCTTCCCGGCGAGCTCTCCGGGCGTCCAGGTGGTCTCGACGTTCGCGACCTTCGCCGCAGCCTTCCTGGTCCGGCCGCTCGGCGGGCTGGTGTTCGGCCCCCTCGGCGACCGTATCGGCCGCCAGAAAGTACTCGCGGCAACCATGATCATGATGGCGGCGAGCACCTTCGCGGTCGGCTTCCTGCCCACGTACGCGGCGGTCGGCGTCGCCGCACCCCTGCTGCTCCTGCTCTGCCGGCTGGTGCAGGGCTTCTCGACCGGCGGCGAGTACGCGGGCGCCACCACGTACATCGCGGAGTACGCGCCCGACCGGCGCCGGGGATTCCTCGGCAGCTGGCTCGACTTCGGCACGTTCGTCGGCTACGCCCTGGGCTCCGGCCTGGTCACCGTCCTCACGGCCACGCTCGGCACGCAGGGTCTCGAGGACTGGGGGTGGCGCATCCCGTTCTTCGTCGCGGGGCCGCTCGGCCTCATCGGTCTGTACATGCGGCTGAAGCTGGAGGAGACCCCGGCCTTCAAGAAGGAGGCCGCCTACGCGGCGGCCGAGGGCGAAGAGGGCGCGGTGGCGGAAGCGGCTCCCACGGCCCGGGACACCCTCAAGGAGATCTTCACCCAGCACTGGCACGCGGTGCTCATCTGCATGGGTCTGGTCCTGCTGTACAACGTCACCAACTACATGGTGACCTCGTACCTCCCCACGTACATGACCGTCGCGCTGGGCCAGAACGACACCACGGCGCAGCTGCTGGTGCTGTGCACCATGCTGCTCGTGGTCCTCACCATCACCACCGTGGGCCACACCTCGGACCGCTGGGGCCGCCGGCCGGTCTTCCTCGCGGGCAGTGTGGCCCTCGTCGTGCTGGCGGTGCCGGCGTTCCTCCTCATCCGCCAGGGCGGCATCCTGCTTCCGGCGCTGGGGTGCGCGATCCTGGGCCTGCTCCTGGTCTGCTTCGCGGGCACCGCGGCCTCCACGCTGCCCGCGCTGTTCCCCACCCGGCTGCGCTACGGCGCCCTGTCCATCGCCTTCAACATCTCGGTGTCGCTGTTCGGCGGTACGACCCCGCTGTTCGCGTCCGCGCTGGTGGAGGTGACGGGCAACGACCTGGTCCCGGCCTACTACCTGATGGTGGCCGGCGTCATCGGCTTCGTCTCCACGCTGTTCCTGCACGAGACGGCGGGCAAACCGCTGCGCGGGTCCGGCCCGATGGTCGAGACGGCGGGCGAGGCGCAGCGCGTCGTCGCCCACAGCCGCACGGCGGCCGGCCGCCAGGCCCGGGACATCTGGATCCGGCTGCGCCACCCCTGGGCGCACCACCCGCCCGAGGACCGCCGCGACTGACCGACCCCGGTCAGCCGGTGACCGGGTGGGCCGAGCGGCCGTCCGCGTCGCCGGTGACACCGCGAGAGCCTCAGTCCGTCTCGGTCTCGCGCAGGGCCTCGGCCGCCCCGCTGGAGAGTTCCACCCGTACGAGCGCGGCGGCCAGCCTGGGCAGGTCCTCGGCCGCGACGAGCCGCGCCAGGCCCTCGGGCGAGTCGGGAAGCCCCAGCTCACCGGCGGCGTGGCGGGCGCGGGTGTCGAAGGCGGGACGCAGCTCGGGCCATACGCCCTGGGCTTCCCGGCAGAAGATGCCGGCCCCCACCGGCCCGATCCGCGGGACCTCCTGCAACAGCTCCCGCACCCGGTCCGGGTCGCCGTCGGCCTCCTCGCGCAGTCGCCGCAGGTCTCCGTGGTACCGGTCCAGTACGAGCTCGGCCCCGGCGCCGAGGGCGGTGGAGGTGCTCTCGTCGTAGCGGCGGTAGTGCGCACGGCCGAGTGCGTCTACCCGGGCCTGCCAGGTGGCCGCGGCCATCGCCTTCGGCGTCCGCATCCCGGCCCCGAACAGCTCGCGGGCCGCGGCCACCGCGATGTCCGCCTTGATACGGACCGAGAACAGCACGCAGAGGGTGAGCAGTTGGTACAGCGGCGCCGGTGTGTCCCGCAGCCGGATGCCCGCTTCCTCGGCGTGGGTCGTGCCGTACTCGTCCAGCAGGTGCTTCGCCGTCACTCGCGGTGCCATGGCGCTCCTCCCTGTCTATCTGTCACTGCGCGCCCCCCGTTTCACGCCCTACGCGGTGCCCTCGCGGACGATGACGACCGGGCACGCGGCGTGCTGGGCGCACTGGAGGCTGACCGAGCCGAGCAGCAGCCGGGCGAAGCCGCCCCGGCCACGGCTGCCGACCACCAGGAGCTCCGCGCCCTCCGCCGCGCCGATCAGCACCTCTGCCGGGTTGCCACGGACAATGTGGCTGGTCAGGGCCACATCCACGGCCTCACCCAGTACGGAGACGAGCTCGTCGGCGAGATCTCGCCGCGCCTGCTCCTCGTCGAGGTCCGCGTCCACCGCCGGAGCGGACCAGCCCGCCGCCCCGGGCACGTCGTAGGCCGCCACCGCGTCCACGGTCGCGTGGATGAGCCGGGCGTGGTTCACCGCCCACCGCAGGGCCTCGTGGGACGCCTCGGAACCGTCGACACCCACCACCAGGCGAGGAAAGTCACTGTTGGTATCCATGGCCGCACACCTTCTCCAGGACTGACGCCCGAGGTGTGTCCGCGCACAAGGGCCAGGGCGCGCCAGTCCTCTCTAGTCGCGCGAGTACCCCTCGCCCCGGCTGTTACACACGCGGCGGCGCGCCGGTGACGGTGCCGGGTTCGCCGGGCGGAAACAGCCAGAGGGACAGATTCCGCTTTCGTCATGTACCTGTTGAGATCATGACATACCGGATACACTCCACAGGTCCGGTCGGCCGGTCGAGTGGGTGGGGACATGACGGAGACACCGAACGACACGTACATAGACCTCTCGGGCCTCGGGCTCACCACGTCCTATCTGCTGCCCTCGGGGAGCCCGATGCCGGCGGCCGTCCACGGGGTGAACCTCGCGCTCCCCAAACCGCTATGGGTGTCGATCGGGGCGGGCGGACCCGAGTACCTCGACGCCGCCCTCCTGTTCGGGCTGCGCCAGGGCGGCCGGCTGGTCCTGGGCGGGGCGGTCACCGGTGCGCCCGTCGTCGCCGCCGTGCGCCAGATCGCGCTGGAGCGGATCGCGGCCACCCTCCAGCAGAACCTCGCCCAGCAGACCCCGCCCTCGACGTCCACCTCCTCCACGGACGAGGTGGACGTCGAGGAGAAGCCGTCGGGGCGCGGGCGCTGGGAGGACTCCGACGAGGAGGCGACCGCCGCGCCACCGCCGCGGCAGCAGCCCGTACGGCAGACGCCGGCCGCGCGGCCACCTCAGCAGCAAGCCCCTCGGGGTCCGACGGCGCAGGAGATCGGCGCGCGGATGGCGCCGGGGCAGCGGTTCGTGACACCGCGCGGGCGCGCCTGCCACTTCAGCGAACGGGGCGACAGCGCCGTACGGCACTTCGGCGAGTACCTGGCCTCACGGAAGGAGCAGACCGCCGTCTTCTTCTCCAACGTACGGCGCTACTCGCCCCTGGAGTACTGGGAGACCCTCCTGGCCATGTGCGACACGGCGATCGACCTGCACGCGATGGGCGCGGCGCGGGACGGGCAGAACTGCGTGGTCATGGATGCCGACGGGCGCCCGTGGACCATCGGCATCGTCCAGGCCGAACGCGAGTACCGGCTGACCCACGCGCACTTCGAGAACTACCAGAACAGCTGACACCCGAGGTACGAAGAGGGCGGGGCCCGCTCTTCGTTCGCGCGGCCGATGGTGTACGAAGTCCTTCGTGAACGAACAGATCCAGCCCTCGACCGTCCGTGTGTTCATAGCGCTCGCCCCGCCCGACGAGGCGAAGGAGGAGCTGGCGCGGGAGCTGCGGCCGGCCTACTCCAGCTATCCGCGGCTGCGCTGGAACCGTATCGAGGACTGGCACATCACACTGGCGTTCCTGGGCGAGCTCCCGGTGGCGGCCGTTCCCCTCCTTCAGCCGCCGCTCGCGGAGCTCGCGGCGGCGAGCCACCCCCTGGAACTGGCGCTGCGCGGTGCCGGACACTTCGACGAGCGCGTGCTGTGGAGCGGGATCGAGGGCGACCTCAACGGGCTGCACCTGCTCACCAAGGAGGTCCGCGACGTGATCAGGGCGTGCGGGATCGCCTTCGAGGACCGGCCGCTGCGCCCGCATCTGACGCTGGCCCGCGCACGCCGCGACGACACCTCCAGCGTGGTGGAACTCGCCGCCGCACTCGCCCCCTTCACCGGTCGGCCGTGGCGGACGGAGCGCCTGCACCTGGTCGCCAGCAACATCGGCCGGGGGCCAGGACCCATCCACTACCGGGACATCGAGGCATGGCACCTGGGCGGGCAGCCGTCCTGACGGCTCGGGGGCGCGTGGCGGCTCGGTTCACGCCGGGGCGCGTGCGCGCCGCGACTTGACGGTGTGTCACCTTCTCCTTTTGGTCAAGCATTGAACTTCCGCGTTCGGCTGGCCGGATCCAACCGCCAGAGTGTGGTCTCCGGCCGAAAACCGACCGTACACGCAGTACATCCGCACATCCCGGCACCCCGCGCGCATCGCGGAGGCGCCGTGAACAGGGGGGCTCACATGTCTTCTCGCCGCACCGCCCACGTCCTCGCGCTCGCCCTGGCCGCCGGGGGCATCACCGGCGCGGTGGCCGTCCCCGCCACGGCCACGACGGTGGCTCGTTCGCCGATCACGCTCGGAGCGATCCAGTACGACAGCCCCGGGCGCGACGACCGTTCCCAGCGGTCCCTGAACGCCGAATGGGTCACCGTCACCAACACCGGCAGCGGCGCGGTCAACCTGCGGGGGTGGACCCTGACCGACCGCTCCCGCCACACCTACACCTTCGGCGGTCTGCGCCTCGCCGGACACCAGTCCGTGAGAGTCCACACCGGCATCGGCCGCGACTCCGGACACGACGTCCACCAGAACCGCCGCGACTACGTCTGGAACAACTCGGGCGACACCGCGACCCTGCGCGACAACCACCAGCACGTCGTCGCCACCCGGTCCTGGGGCCGCCGCTGACCACCACGGGCCGGTGCCGCCGCCACGGCGCCGGGGAGGAGGAGGCCGGCACCCCCGAGTTCGCGGGGGTGCCGGCCGGCCCGGTGGCACGCTCAGCCCGCCAGGCGCGCCATCCACTCCTCGACCTCGTCGGCCGAGCGCGGCAGCCCCGCCGAGAGGTTCTCGTGGCCGTCGGCGGTGACCAGCAGGTCGTCCTCGATGCGGACACCGATGCCGCGCCACTCCTCGGGCACGGTGAGGTCGTCGGGCTGGAAGTAGAGGCCGGGCTCGACGGTGAGCACCATGCCCGGCTCCAGGGCGCCGTCGACGTACTCCTCGTTGCGGGCGTGGGCGCAGTCGTGGACGTCCAGGCCCAGCATGTGGCCGGTGCCCGCCATCGTGAAGCGGCGCTGGAGGCCGAGTTCGTACGCGCGCTCCGCCGGGCCCTCGATGAAGCCCCACTCGACGAGCCGGGCGGCCAGGTGGCGCTGGGCGGCCTCGTGGAAGTCGCGGTAGGCGGCGCCGGGCTTGACGGCCGCGAACCCGGCCTCCTGGGCCTCGTACACCGCGTCGTACACCTTGCGCTGCACGGCCGTGAAGGTGCCGTTGATGGGGAGGGTGCGGGTGACGTCGGCGGTGTACAGGCTGTGCGTCTCCACACCGGCGTCGAGCAGGAGCAGCTCCCCCGGGCGGACCGGGCCGTCGTTGTCCGTCCAGTGCATGATCGTGGCGTGCTCGCCCGCGGCGCAGATGGAGCCGTAGCCGAGCGCGTTGCCCTCCAGGCGCGCGCGACGGAAGAACGTGCCCTCGATCCACCGCTCGGAGGTGGCGACCGCCTGGGAGAGCTCGCCGACCACGTCGGTGAAGCCGCGCACCGTGGAGTCGACGGCCTTGCGCATCTCGCCGATCTCCCAGTCGTCCTTGACCAGGCGGAGGTCGCTGAGCACCTCCTCCAGCTCGTCGTCGCGGTCCTCGTCGGTGGCGACGGCGGCCTCCAGGGCGGGGTCGACGCCCCGGACGATCCGCGTCGGCACACCGGAGGCGGCCAGGTCGTCGGCGAGCGTCCGCACGTCCCGGCAGGGCAGTCCGAGCACGAGCTCCGACTCGGCGAGGGAGCGGCGCCGACCCATCCACAGCTCGGCCGTGTAGCCGATCCAGAACTCGTCGGTGTCCCTGCTGTCCCGGGCGAGCTGGTAGCAGTGGGCGTCGTGGCCGCCGTCCGCCCGCGGTTCGAGGACGAGCGCGCAGTCGCGGGCCTGGTCGCCGGTCATGTGGACGTATCCGGTGTACGCCCGGAACGGGTAACTGTCGTCGTTGGAGCGGGTCTTGAGGTTGCCCGAGGGGATCACCAGACGCTCTCCCGGGAAGCGCGCGGAGAGCGCCGCGCGGCGGGCGGCGGCGTACGGGGCCTGCGCGTCGGGCACGAGGTCGTGCCGCTCGGTGTCCGCCCACCCGGTCCGCATCAGCGCGGACAGCTCCTCGGAGATCCCTGAGTAGAGACCGTTCTTCCGGCCTTTCGCCACGGCGTACACCTTCCCCTGAACGACGTCTGTGGGTGCCTTTCCCGCGGGACGGTACTCCGCGCCGCGCGCCCCGGGCGCCGAGGAGTGCCACTGGCACGGATCGGCCACACCGGTGGCCCATACCGCCGATAATGCGGCCATGACGAACGCGAGACTCGGCGAGGCCCTGCGGCTTCTGGGCATCGGCCGGCCGGCGGGCCAGGTCTATCTGGCCCTGCTGGAGCTGGCCCCCGCCCCCCTGAGCACGATCGCGGCCGCGGCCCGGCTGGACGGGGCGGAGCTCGCCAGGGCCTACGGGGAGCTGGTCGACGCCGGTCTGGCCAGTGCCGCCGAGGAGGGCGCGGACGTGGTGGCCCCGGTGCCGCCGGCCGCCGGTCTGGAGATCCTGGCCCGGCACCGGGCGGCGGAGGTCGAGGAGTCCCGTATCGCCGTGGGCGGCGCCTTCGAGTCGTTCCGGCGCCAGCGGCTCGCCGCGTACAACGACAACCTGGTGGAGGTCGTCACCGGCGACGCCGTCGGCCCCCGGATGCGCCAGGCCTGGGCCAGCGCCCGCGAGCAGATCCGCCAGTTCGAGTCCCCGCCCTACTTCCCCCTGTCGGGCGCCACGGACGACGCCCTGGCCACGCTCGCGCGCGGGATCACCCAGCGCGTCGTGTACTCCCGGGAGTCCCTCGAATACCCGGGCCACCTCAAGGCGGCCATCGAGCCGTGCGTCAACGCCGGCGAACAGGCCCGGGTGCTGCCGTCGGTGCCGGTCAAGCTCGTGATCATCGACGAGGCGTACGCGCTGGTGTCGCTGTCGATCAGAGAGGCGGACGTGGTCAACAGCATGCTGGTCGTCCAGCCCTGCGGCCTGCTCTCCGCACTCATCGCCCTGTTCGAACAGTCCTGGCACAACGCCCTCCCCTTCCACGGCACCACCACCCGCCCCGGCGGCCTGCCCCCCGCCGACCGCCGCCTCCTGTGGCTCCTCGCGGGCGGCGCGAGCGACGAGGCCATCGCCCGCGAACTGGACCTCAGCCGCCGCACCCTGTTCCGCCGCCTCCAGGTCCTGATGGCCCGGCTGGGCGCGGCGAACCGCTTCCAACTGGCGTTGCAGGCACAGCGGCAGGGGTGGTTGTAGGGTCCCGGACTACCGCCCCGCGCCGGCGCGCTCCCGCAGCCGGAAAGTCCGTCGATAGGCGTCCGGTGGCACCCCCACCGTGCGGTTGAAGTGGCGGCGCAGGGTCGTGGCCGTGCCCATGCCCGTGGCTGTCGCGATGGAGTCGACACTGTCGTCCGTCCGCTCCAGGAGTTCCTGGGCGCGGCGGATCCGCTGGGTCAGCAGCCACTGCAACGGGGTGGTGCCGGTCGCCGCGTGGAAGTGGCGGGTGAGGTTGCGGGAGCTCATACGGGCGCGGCGGGCCAGGTCCTCCACCGTCAGGGGGCGGTCGAGGCGCTCCAGCACCCAGGGCAGCAGGGCGGTCAGCGGATGGTCTTCGCGGGCCGGGACCGCCGTGGTGACGAACTGGGCCTGGCCACCCGAGCGGTGCGGCGGCACGACCAGGCGGCGCGCCACGGCGTTGGCGACCGACGAGCCGTGGTCGCGGCGGACCAGGTGCAGACACAGGTCCAGCGCGGCGGCCTTGCCCGCGGAGGTGAGGACGCTGCCGTTGTCGACGTAGAGCACGTCCGGGTCGACCTGGGCCCGGGGCCAGCGCGCGGCCAGGGCGTCGGTGTGCGCCCAGTGCGTGGTGGCGCGCCGCCCGTCCAGCAGTCCGGCCGCGGCCAGGACGAACGCGCCCGTGCACAGGGACGCCACCCGCGCGCCCGCCTCGTGCGCCGTGCGCACCGCCTCGACCAGGTCGGCGGGCGGCTCCACGTCGACGTCGACCCAGCCGGGGACGATCACCGTGTCGGCCTCGCGGAGCCGGTCGAGGCCGTGGTCGGGTTCCAGCACGAACCGGCCCAGCCGCACCGCGCCGCTCCCGCAGACCGCCATCTCGTACCAGGGGACCGAGACGCTGTCAGGGGCGGAGCCGAAGATCTCGTACGCCACGGAGAGTTCGAAGTGCAGCATCCCGTCGGTGACTGCCAGCGCGACCGTCGTCATGTCCGGAAGTGTACGGGTCATGTCGTTCCAGACACTCACGGACGAGTGATCACCCGCGCCAGGATGGTCGTCGTCGATCGGTCCGGGGCGCTCGCCGCGGGCCTCACAGGAGGAGAAACCCATGGTGGCGGGGCAGATGGTGGTCGTGTACGGCGCGTACGGACACACCGGCAGGTTCGTGGTGGCTCAGGTGCGGGAGCGCGGGTTCGTACCGGTGCTGTCCGGGCGGGACACCGAGAAGCTGAAGGCGCTGGCCGTCTCCGCGCACGGGCTCGAGGTGCGGCCGGCGACGGTCGACGATCCGGATGTGCTGGACCGCGCGCTCTCCGGTGCGGCGGCCGTGATCAACTGCGCGGGGCCCTTCGCCACGACGGCCGCCCCGCTCATCGAGGCGGCGCTGCGCGCGGGGATCCCGTACGTGGACGTGGCGGGCGAGGTCGAGGCCTCGCTCGACACCTTCGCGCACTTCTCCGACCGGGCCGCTGCCGCCGGAGCGGTGGTGGTGCCCGCGATGGCCTTCTACGGCGGGCTCGGCGACCTGCTGGTCACCGCCGCGATGGGTGACTGGGAGAGCGCGGACGAGGCGCACATCGCGTACGCGCTGGACAGCTGGCACCCGACGGCGGGGACACGTGCGGCGAGCGCGGTCTCCCGGGCGCGGCGCGGCGGCCGGCGCCTGCGCTTCGCCGAGGGGCGGATGGAGTACCGCGACGACAGCGCGCCCACGCTGGACTGGGTCTTCCCCGACCCGCTGGGCGCCAGGACGGTGATCGGGGAGTTCCTGACGGCCGATGTCGTCACCGCCCCGGCCCATCTGTCCGTGGCCGAGTTCAGCACGTACATGACGGTCGACGCGGTCAGGGACGTGCTCGCCCCGGACTCCCCGGCGCCCGTCGCCGTCGACGAGGACGGCCGGTCCGCGCAGACCTTCCTGGTCGACGTCGTGGTGCGCTCCGGCGGCCGCGAGCGGCGCGCCGTGGCGAGGGGCCAGGACATCTACGCCGTCAGCGCACCCCTCGCGGTCGAAGCGGTGCACCGCGTCCTGACCGGACGGACCAGGACGCTCGGGGTGGCCCCGGCCGGCGCTCTCTTCGACGCGCCCGACTTCCTGCGCGCCCTCGCCCCGCACATCTCGGTCGAGCTGGGCGAGTAGAACCCGTCCTCACGGAGCGGTGAGGGCTCGCGTCTCGGCCGCGTAGAGCTCCGCGGGGTCGAGCCCCATCCCGGTGAAGTGGCCCGCGAGTTCCAGGGACAGTACGCCGTGGAGCCTGCTCCAGAACAGCAGGGCGCGGCTCAGCGCCGAGGGCGCGACCCGGTGTTCGGGCGCCCAGGTCCGGTGCTCGGCGAGGTGGCCGTCCAGCTGGTCGTCCAGGGAAGCCGCCGCGGCTTCCGGCGCGACGGCGGCGCAGGCGCCGAGGAGGACGTCCATGATCTCGGAGGCGATCGCGGTGGTGTCCTCGGGCGCCCGGTACCCGGGGACCGGGGTGCCATAGACCAGGAAGTACCGCTGAGGGTCGGCCAGGGCCCACTCCCGCAGGGCGCGGGCGAGTTCGGCCAGGTCGGCGCCGGTGGCGGCGCGGGCGCGGAAGGCGTCGGCGAGGCTGCGGTAGGCGTCCTTGACGAGCTCGGTGATCAGCTCGTCCCGGTTGGCGTAGTAGCGGTAGAGCGCGGGGCCGCTCACCCCGATCTGCTTGGCGATGGCGTTGAGGGACAGCGCCGAGGCCCCGGCGGCGGCGATCTGCTCCCACGCGTGCTTCTTGATCTCCTCGCGCACCTGGGCGCGATAGCGCTCCCGCGGAGTCCTCGCGTCCGACTCAGCCACGTACGCCTCCTGAGCTGCCGGTTCCTGCGCTTCACGGGTTACGGGCCGACACCCTCACCCTCCAGTTAGAGGCTATCACTTTCCCTCTTGACTCTCACCGAAGCTGCCAGTTATAACTTCTAACGAACACAACAGCTTCTTCCACTGAGCAGCTACCGAGAGGGGTCACCATGACCAGCGAGCGCCTGACCGAGGTCGTCCTGCCGGGCATCGTCGCGCCGGAGGGCCTGGAGATCCGCCACGGAGCCGTGCCGCGGGCCGGCCGGGGGCAGATCCTCATCGCGATGGAGGCGAGCGGCGTCTCCTTCGCCGAGCAGCAGATGCGCCGGGGCCGCTATTACGACCAGCCGCCCTTCCCCTTCGTGCCCGGCTACGACCTGGTGGGCCGTGTCCAGGCCATCGGAGAGGGCGTCGACCCCGGCCTGGCCGGCCGACGGGTGGCCGTGCTGGTGAAGGTCGGCGGCTGGGCCAGCCACGTGGTGACCGACGCCGAGGACGCCGTGCTCGTCCCGGACACCCTCACGGCGGCGCAGGCGGAGACCGTGGTGGTCAACGGCATCACGGCCTGGCAGATGCTGCACCGCCGGGCGCGGGTGCGCGCCGGGCAGACCGTCCTGGTGCACGGCGCCGGCGGCGGAGTGGGCTCCGTCCTGGCCCAGTTGGCGCGGGCGGCCGGTGCCGAGGTGATCGGCACGGCGTCGGAGCGCCACCACGAGGCCCTGCGCGAGCTCGGCGTGACCCCGGTCGACTACCGCACGGGAAAGGTGGCGGCCCGGGTCCGGGAGCTGGCGCCGGGCGGGGTGGACGCGGTCTTCGACCACGTCGGCGGGCGCAGCGTGATCGACTCCTGGCGGCTGCTCGCCCCCGGCGGCACGCTCGTCGCGTACGGCAGCGCCTCCACCCGCGACGACAGCGGGTCCAAGCAGCTGCCCGTGCTGAAGATCCTCACCCGCACCTGGCTCTGGAACACCCTGCCCAACGGCCGCCGCGCCTACTTCTACAACATCTGGGCCGGGCGCGCCCTCGGCAAGGACCGCTTCCGCGCCCGCCTGCGGGCCGACCTCACCGAGGTGTTCGCGGCCGTGGCCCGGGGCGACGTGAACGCCCGTATCGCCGCGCGACTCCCGCTCGCCCGGGCCGCCGAGGCCCTGCGTCTGGCGGAGTCCGGCACGGCCAGCGGCAAGGTCGTCCTGACACCCTGAAGCGGTGGCGGGCGGACCCCTGCCGAAGCCGGTACGTGCCGCACCCGGCCCCGCAGGACGGGTTCACACGGACGGCGCCGGCCTCCCGCGTCCGTTCGTGGAGGGCCCGCTCAGAACTCGCGGTCGATCCCCGTGACGGCGGCGGGCCCCAAGGGGGCGTCGTCCTCGGTGAATCCGCTGTCGCGCAGGGCGGCCGAGACCAGCCGCACCGCGTTCGCCTCGGCCTCGCTGCGGCTGGCGGCCTCCACTTCCAGGCGGACGGAGAACATGTCGCCCTCCTGGACGGTCAGCAGGCTCAGCTCCTCGTTCTCCCCGAAGTCGGTGTTGGCCGGGTCCTGCGGCCGCAGCCGCCGCTCCACCTCGGAACGCTGGGCGTCGGTGACGCCGTGCACGAACGTGCCCGGCACCGTGATGACGTAGTCGGTCATGAACACTCCTGCGTGCGGGCCCCCGCGGGTGCCAGGGGCATCCTCTTGGAATGCCCCGCGACGGGGATACCAACCACCCCGCTCCCCCACCCGGGTGGACACCGCGGCGAGCGCACATTGTGAGCCGAGTATGCTCAGCGGCCCATCTGAATGGAACAGCTTTCTAGAACGAACCTCTAGCTGGTGAGAGCCCCAAAGGCCGCTGCCGGGTCGACCGGCCATGGTGCGGCCTGGCGCGAAATCACCCTTGACTCCGTCGCGACGACGCGGCCACGCTCGATCCGGGTGTTCGCTGCGGCTGAGGAATCTCGCTGACCGGCAAGAGCGGCCACAGCGCATTTCGGCTCACTCACGGGGGTTGTTGTGCCGAGCTTGTCCGACGCTGCCCGCGCGGCGATTCAATTCACCGGCGACCAGCACATCCTGTTCTCCTCACCAGATCTCTCACTGCTCGGAGTCGAGCAGGTGGCCGAGTATTCCGTCCGCCCCGGCCAGGACGTTTCCGACCTCTTACGGGACGGGGACGGCGTCGGTTTCGTCGCCTTTCCCTTCCGGCGCGGCGAACCCGTCAGGCTCGCCGTTCCGGAACGCACCCTGCGTCTGGAACCCGGCTGCGACCACCGTATGCTCCTCGATTCCCTGGGCCCTCCACCGAAGCCGGACCGTGCGGCACGGACCTATTCCTTGCGGCCGGTCGAGCAGCCCGAGGAATGGTGCGGGAACGTCGCCGACGTGGCCGGTGCCGTACGGCGCGGCGAGCTGCGCAAGGCGGTGCTCGCCCGGCGGGTCGAGGTGGTCACCGACGCCGTCATCCAACCTCCGCAGGTTCTCGGCAGGCTGGCGCAGACCTTCCCCGGCGCCTATCTCTTCTCCGCGTTCGGCCTGGTCGGAGCCAGCCCCGAACTGCTGCTCTCCAAGCAGGGACGGTATGTGGAGTCCAAGGCCCTGGCCGGCACGGTCCGCCGCGGCGGTGACGAGGCGGCGGACCGCGAGCTCGCCCGCTGGCTCGTGGAGTCCCCCAAGAACCAGCAGGAACACCGCATTCTGCGCGACATGGTGCTGGAAACGCTCGCACCGCACGCACTCAGCGTGCAGGTCGCGAAAGAACCACAGATCCTCAAACTCGCCAATGTGCAGCATCTCATGACGCATCTGACGGTCGAACTGAAGCCGGATCACCCGCCTTTCCTGGAACTGGCGGATTCCCTGCATCCGACCCCCGCCGTCTGCGGCTGGCCGCGTGACGCGGCCTATGAAGTGATCGACCGCGTCGAGGACTGGGACCGCGGCCTTTACGGTGGCGCGCTCGGCTGGGTAGACGCGGAGGACAACGGGTGTTTGTGCGTGACCATCCGCTGCGCCGAAATAGACGGGGCACACGCGACGGTCTTCGCGGGAAGCGGCATCGTGGCCGATTCGGATCCCGCCGAAGAACTGGCGGAGACCCGCGCGAAACTCGACGCCCTGCTGCCCGCGCTCATCGCGCCCTGACCGGAGGAGTGAGTCATGGCATCGACCACTGCCGAATTCTCCGGTGCGCACGCCCCGGACCTCCCTTTCCCGGCCGATAGGCGAACCCCTCTGGACTGGTCGGTCGTCCCGGTCGCCACCCCTTCGCAGGGCGGCCCCACCGTCCTGGAGCCGCCCACGGGAGTGGCTGCCGCCGAGGGGCGCCTGCGGCTGACGGTCGCCTGCGATCTACGGGGAGCCGTACGCGTACACGTACGCTCGGCGAAGACGAACCGGCCCCTCGCGGCCTACGACATCCGCTACCCCGACTGCCACCAGCCCTACGACGCACCCCTGGACCGGGAGGCGACACGGCTCGCTCTCGCGGAAGGTGTGTCGCTGAGCCTGTCCGAACCGCCGCCGCACGACCGGGACTTCGCCGACGACTCGCCGCCGACACTGTGGATCTTCGCGGGCCCCAAGGCACCCCCCGAGCGCCGTCCCGTCCTGCTCCTCGACGGCGAGCCCGGCCCGGCCGCCCCCGCCACCGCACTCCACCGCACCCTGACCGGCATCGGCAGCCTTCAGCCGTTCGGCTGGATGGAGGGGTGTGTCCTGGACGCCCTGTACGACCTGACCGTCACGTTCCCCGGGGACGGCCGGGCGCGCCGCGCCCTCGCGGACCACCTCGCCGTCTACTTCCCCGACGGCACCCTGCGCTACGAGGATCCGCGCGGCCGCCCGGCCGACCACCGGCTCTACGGGATCGAGGCCACGCTCCCGTACGCGGTCCTGGCCAAGCGCAACCCGCTCGACCCGGCGCTCGCCCGGGCCGTGGAGTCCTGGCGGGTCCGGGCCGACGACGAAGGGTGCGTCAAGGACGCGCCGACGACCGCCGAAGGCTCGTACACCGTCGCCTACCCCATGGCGGTGATCGCGCGGACCACCGACGCCCCGCTGCGCGAGAGCGCCCTGCGGCAACTGCGGCTGCGCCAGGCCAGGTTGTGCAGGGGCGGGGACCTCTACCTGCGTCTGCTCCCGGACGGCTCCCGCGTCTACCGCAACTGGGCCCGCGCGTACGCCTGGTATCTGCTGGGTCTGGTACGCACGCTGACCGAGCTCGGCGAGCGGGCGGACACCGCCGGGCTGTGGGAGGAGGCCCGGCGCGTCGCGGCCCTGGTCCTCTCCCGCCGCACCCCCGAGGGCATCTGGGACTGCTTCCTGGGGGAGCCGCAGACCGGCACCGAGACCTGCGGGTCGGCGGGGATCGCGGCGGCACTGGCCCTGGGCACCGAGCAGGGCCGGTTCGACCCCGACCGCGAGGGCGCGGCGGCGCTGGAGACCTGGCAGGTGCTCACCGAGCGCCATCTGACCGACGACGGCTGGCTGACGGGTGGTTCACCCTCGAACAAGGGCGGCGAGGAACTGCAACGCGGCGGCTACCGCATGCTCTCCGGAGTCGGCAACGGCCTGATGGGGCAGCTCGGCGCCGCCCTGGTCCGGCTGGGCACGCTGGCGGACTGGACCCGGCCATGAAGATCTCCGAGACCTCTCCCCCCAGGCGCGTCGGCCCGGCCGCGGCCTCGCCCGCCGCCACCGGGAGCGCCGTCGCGGAGTCGGATGCCGGACGCGTCCAGGCCACCTTCGCCGCCACCCTGGTCGACGAGTGGGTACGGTTCGGGGTCACCGACGCGGTGGTCTCACCCGGCTCCCGGTCGACACCGCTCGCCCTGGCGCTCGCCGCCGACGGCAGGCTGCGGCTGCACATCCGGCTCGACGAGCGCTCGGCGGGTTTCTTCGCGCTGGGCCTCGCCCGCCGCACCGGAAGGGTGCCGCTGGTCCTCACGACCAGCGGCACGGCGGCGGCCGAACTGCACCCGGCCGTCGCCGAGGCCGATCTCGGCGGAGTGCCGATGCTGGTGTGCACCGCCGACCGGCCGCCCGAGCTCCAGCAGGTGGCGGCGCCGCAGACGATGCGGCAGCCGGGGCTGTACGGGTCCGCCGTCCGCTGGGCCGCCGACCTCCCCGTGCCCGAGCCCGGCCAGGGGGTGTACTGGCGGTCGCTGGCGGCGAGGGCGGCCGCCGAGGCCGGGTACGGCCCGGCGGGACCGGGCCCGGTCCACCTCAACCTCGCCTTCCGCGACCCCCTCGTCGCCGCACCGGGACCGCTGCCGCCCGCCCGCGCCACCGGCCCTTGGCACCGGGTCGCACGCGGTGTCGCCACCCCGCCTCCGGAGGCCGTACGTGACCTGGCGGCGCGGGCCGGGGAGCGCGGTGTGATCGTCGCGGGCAGTGGCGCCGGCGCCCCGGAAGCGGTCCGGGCACTGGCGGACGCGCTCGGCTGGCCGCTGCTCGCCGACCCGCGCTCGGGCGCCCGTACACCACACGGCGCCACCGTGGCCGCGGCCGACGCGATCCTGCGCGCCCCCGCGGCCCGCGAGCGGCTGCGGCCGACGACCGTGCTGCACCTGGGCGAACGCTGGGCCTCCCGCGTCATGGCCGACTGGCTGGCCCAGCCGGCCGTCGAGCATCTGTCCGTCGACCCGGACTGGCGTTGGCGGGATCCGCAGCGCACCACCGACACTTTGCTCCGCACCGATCCGACCACCCTGTGCCGTGCGGTGGCCGAGGCGGTGCCCGACGCGGCTCCCCCCGCCTGGCGGGCCGCCTGGGCCGCTGCCGAGGCCGCCGCGCAGCGCGCCATGGACCAGGTGCTCAACAGCTACGGGGACTGGACCGAGCCGCGCGTGGCGCGCCAGCTGTGGGCGGCCCTGCCCTCGCACACGGCGCTGGTCGTCGGATCCTCGATGCCGATCCGCCACCTGGAGTGGTTCACCGCACCACGGCACCGGCCGCCGTCCGTTCTGTCCAACCGTGGTGTCAACGGCATCGACGGAGTCGTCTCCACCGCGCTCGGCGCGGCGGCGGCCGCCACCGACCCTGTGGTCGCGCTGCTCGGCGACCTCACCTTCCTGCACGACGCCGGATCGCTGCTGGGGGCCGCGGACGCCGGGCTGAGCTGCACATTCGTCGTGGTAGACAACCACGGCGGCGGTATCTTCTCCTTCCTCCCACCGGCCCGCGAGCTGCCCGCCGCCACCTTCGAGGCGCTGTTCGGCACCCCGCAGTCCGCCGACATTCCGGCCATCGCGGCAGCGTACGGCGCCACGGTCCGCTCCGCGGGCGACCACCGCCAGCTCGACGCCGTACTGGCCGAACTCGTCGGAAAACAAGGGGTGTCGGTGATCCACGTCCGCACCGACCGCGAGGCGAACGTCGCGGTCCACGAGTGCGTCCACTCGGCCGTCGCCGAGGCCGTGGCCACCGCCCTCGAACGGCTCGGGTGACGCCGTGATCCAGATCGTGGACGGCGCGGCGCCCGGCGTCCGGACCCTTCTGCTCGACCGGCCCGGGTCCCGCAACGCGCTGACGACCGCGCTGGCCGACCGGGCCGCCGACGCCGTGGCGGACGCGGCTGCCGACACCGGCGTACGGGCCCTGGTCATCGCCACCACGGGCGAGGACTTCGGTGTGGGCGCGGACCGCCGTGAACACCTGGACGCGCCGGGGCGGGCGCGCCGGATGCGGGCCTTCTCCCGGCTGCACCAGGCGGTGACCACCGCGCCGAAGCCGGTGGTGGCGGCCGTCGAGGGGCGGTGTGTCGCGGTCGTGGCGGAGCTGGCCGCCGCCTGCGACATCCGGGTGGGAGGCGAGGGCAGCTCCTTCCGCTTCCCGGGCGCCGAGCTGGGCATCCCGATCGGGGCCGCCAGACTGGTCGGTGTCGTCGGACCGGCGGCCGCCAAGGACATCCTCCTGACCTCCCGGTGGATACCGGCCGAGGAGGCCTACCGGATCGGTCTGCTGCAACGTCTGGTCCCACGCGGCGAGGCACGGGCGGCAGCCGTCGAGGTGGCCGCCCTGACCGCTCGCGCCGACCCCGCTACGACCTCGTACCTCAAGCGGCAACTACAGCTGTTCTGCGGCGACTTGGAGCGCACGGAAACCGAGATGCGCACCTTGGAAGCCTTCTTCGGCCCGGAGGGCGGGCTCTGATGACCATGCAACTGACCGGCATAGCGGGAAGCACGGCCCTCGTCACCGGGGCGGTCGGCGGCATCGGCTCCGCCGTCGCCTCCTGTCTCGCCGCCGCCGGGGCAGCCGTGGTGGCGGCCGACATCGACGGAGCAGGGGCTGCCGCACTGGCGGAAACCCTGCGCGGCCAAGGGGCGTCGGCGCTCGGCCTGCGGCTGGACGTCACCGACCACGCCGAGGTGGAACGGGCCGTGGACACCGTCGAGCGTACGGTCGGCCCGATCGGCATCCTGGTCAACGCGGCGGGCGTGCTGGGACGGGTCGCCGCGCTCACCGAGTACGACGACGCGGAGTGGCAGCGGGTCTTCGCCGTCAACGCCCACGGCCCGTTCAACTGCATGCGCGCGGTGGGACGGCGGATGGCGGAGCGCCGGGCCGGCCGTATCGTCACCATCGGCTCGAACAGCGCCGCCATCGTCAAGACCGGCCAGGGTCTGTACGGCGCCTCCAAGGCGGCGGCCCACTACCTCACCAACTGCCTCGGGCTGGAACTCGCGGGGCAGGGTGTGCGCTGCGTCGTCGTGGCGCCGGGCACCACCGAGACGGCCATGTCCCGGGCCAACTGGCATGTCTCCGGGCGACGCGAGGCCCTGCTGCACGGCGAGCCGGACCGCTATCGCGTCGGCATCCCGCGCGGGCGCTTCGCCGATCCACGGGAGATCGCCTCCGTGGTGGCCTTCCTCGCCTCCGACCAGGCCGCGCACCTCACGGTCACGACGGTGACCGTGGACGGAGGCTCCTCCCTCAGACCGTGAGCCGCCGTCCCCCCTCCACCCCACGGCAGTCGTCCACCAGGCGGGAGCTTCCGTATGCGCATCGACCAGATCGACCTGTACGTCATCGAGCTGCGCCTCAACCACGTCTTCCGGGCCAGCACCCACGGCGCGGGCACCCTGCGCCACGTGGTGGTCCGGGCCGAGGCGGACGGGCTGGTGGGGTGGGGCGAGGCACCCACGCCGGTGGACCCCTACTACACGGGCGAGACCACGGACACGGCGTGGTCCGTCCTGCACGACTTCCTCGCACCCTCCGTACTGGGCCACACGTGGGACACCGTGGAGGAGTTCACGGCGCTCTACTCCCGGGTGAAGGCCAACAACTTCGCCCGCGGCGGCCTTGAGACGGCCGCCTGGAACCTGCTGGCCGCCGCCCATGAACGCCCGCTGTCCGCGCTTCTGGGCGGCGCCGCCCGCAGCGCCGTCGAGGCCGGTGTCAGCATCGGCATGGACCGCGATCCGGGGCGCCTGTGCGACACCGTCCAGCGCCATGTGGACCAGGGCTACCGCCGGGTGAAACTCAAGATCGGCCCGGGCGCGGACCTCGACGTGCTCGAAGCCGTACGGGCCCGCTTCCCCACCCTGCCGCTCATGGTCGACGCGAACTGCGCCTACACGCTCCAGGACACCCCCCACCTCCAGAAGCTCGACGCCTTCGACCTGATGATGATCGAACAGCCGCTCGCCTGGGACGACTTGGCGGACCACGCCGTGCTCCAGCGGAACCTGCGCACCCCGCTCTGCCTCGACGAGAGCCTCACCTCCGCCAAGCGGACCCGGCGCGCCCTGGAACTCGGCAGCTGCCAGGTCGTCAACATCAAACCGGCCCGGCTGGGCGGCCTGCGCGAGGCAGCCCTCGCCCATGACCTCTGTCTGGCGGCGGGCGTGCCCGTCTGGTGCGGCGGAATGCACGACTTCGGCATCAGCCGCGCCGCCAACATCGCCCTCTCCGCCCTGCCCGGCTTCACGCTGCCCGGCGACAACTCCGGCTCCGACAAGTACTTCGACCGCGACATCGTCACACCGGAGACCCGCGCCGAGCACGGCCTGATCGCCGTCCCCGACCGGCCGGTCCCGTACGAGGTCGACATGGGCTTCCTGGCCGCGCACACCCGCAGGCACGCGCGACTGACGGCTACGGACTCTCCTGCCGTACGCACTCGATGAGGTAGTCACCGGTGTCCGCGTCGACGACCACGCCGTGGGCCTCGCTGTGGAAGCCGGGGAAGGCGCGGTCGAAGGCCTCCAGGGCGCCGAGGTAGCGAAGCACCGGGCCGTCGGGGGCGCCTAGCGCCTCGCCGGGCATCAGGACGGGGATGCCGGGCGGGGTGACCGTGACCATGGCGGCGGCGACCCGCCCCGAGGCCTCGCTCAGGCGCAGTCGCTCGGTGCCGCCCCGGATCAGCTGCTGGTAGCAGCGCTGGGGCGGGGCGACGGGGTGGGGCAGATCGCGGAAGGCGGTGTCCAGGGCGTCGATCAGGTCGGCGTGCGTGAGGTGTTCGTGCATCTCCTGGCACAGGCCGCGCAGAGTGGTGTGGCCATAGCGCTTGGGGTGGCGCTCGACCAGGTCGGGCAGCACCCGCCGCAGCGGCGTCTCGGCGTCGTGGAACGCCTTGAAGTCCATCAGGGCGTCCATCAGCGTGCCCCACTTGCCCTTGGTGATGCCCATGGAGAAGAGGATCAGCGTGGTGTACGTGTCGGTCTTCTCCACCACGATGCCGCGCTCGGCGAGGTAGGAGGTGAGGACGCGGGCGGGGATGCCCCACGGCTCGCCGCGGCCCGACGCCGTCACGCCGGGGCAGGTCAGCGTCACCTTGATGGGGTCCAGCATGCACTGCCCCTCGCTCAGACCGGAGAAGCCGTGCCAGTCGGCGTCGGGGTCCAGCTCCCAGCACCCCGGCTCGGTGGCGAGCAGGGCCGGGGAGGCGTCGGCGAAGGGGGTAGGGGACCCGGTGTCCGGGTCGAGGACGGTCTCGGGCTGCCAGACGCCGAAGAACCAGGCCGGACGGTCACCGGCGGCGGCGATACGGCGCCCGGTGCGCACCACGGTCTGCCGGAAGCGGATGGCCTCGGTGACGGCCTCGGTGATCAGCCACTCACCCTGCGGGCCGTCCATCATCGCCGCGGCCACGTCGAGCGAGGCGATGGCGGGATACAGCGGCGACGTGGTGCCGTGCATCATGAACGCCTCGTTGAACCGGTCGTGTTCGACCGGGGCGCGCGGCGAGGACCGTACGTGCACCATGGCCGCCTGGGACAGGGCGGCCAGCAGTTTGTGGGTGGACTGGGTGGAGAAGACGGTGGGCCGCTCCTCCCCCTCGAAGGTGTCCGCGTCCACGGCCATGCCGTAGCGACGGGCGTAGAGGGGGTGGAAGCGGGCGTAGGCGAACCAGGCCTCGTCGAAGTGGAGGCGCGGTGTGCTGGGCGCCAGGGCACGTGCGGTCTGCACGGTGTCGTAACACAGGCCGTCGTAGGTGGAGTTGGTGATCACCGCGTACTGGGCATGGGACGAGACCGCCCCCGGGGTCAGGGGGTGTGCGGCGATCCGGGCGGCCACCGCGCCGGGCGCCGTCTCGCGGGCCGGGAGCGGACCCGCGAGACCGTAGCCGTTGCGGGTCGGCACGAGGTAGACGGGGCGGGCGCCGGAGATCACGAGTCCGTGCAGCACCGACTTGTGGCAGTTGCGGTCCACCAGGGCGATCTCGTCGGTGGTGACGCAGTAGTGGCCGACCATCCGGTCCGCGGTGGAGTCGCCGTGCAGGACGAAGTACGTACGGTCGGAGCCGAAGATCCTGGCCGCGTTGCGCTCCGCGTCGCCGATGGGCCCGTTGTGCTCGAAGAGGGAACCCAACTCCCCTACGGAGATGGAGAGATCCGTACGGAAGAGGCGCTCCCCGTAGTAGTCGAAGAAGGCCCGGCCCACCGGTGACTTCAGGAACGCCACCCCGCCCGCGTGCGCGGGGGTGTGCCAGGAGTATTCGTGGGCGTCGTCGAAACGCCGGAGCGCCTTGAAGAACGGGGGCAGGACGGACTCCCCGTAGGCGCGCGCCGCGTGGGCGACGCGGCCGGCGATGAAGGCGGGGGTGTCCTCCAGCGGCCAGATGTATCCGACGGCGGTCTCGGCCACCCACAGGGGCAGTTGCTCCAGGCCGTGCTCGGAGTCCTCCACCATGACGACGAAGACCGGCAGGTCCTTGAACCGGCGGGAGATCTGCCGCAGTACGGCGGCGCCACCGCCTTCCGCGCCGTCTCCAGCCGGCGGTTTGCCGTCGGCGCAGGGCAGCTCCCACGCCACCACGGCGGCGGCCAGCCCGGCTTCGGTCCGCAGGGCCGCGCAGGCGCCCTCGGAGGTCCGCGCCCAGCGCAGCTCCAGGCCGCGGTTCTCCAGTTCCTTGCCGATCCGGCGCAGTTGCTCGGCGCCCACCCCACCGCCGAGGGGATCCTCGCGCAAAGCCAGCAGGACACTACCGTTCGCCATGGCCGACTCCATCCGCTCGTGCTGGACCGCTCGGGTGGCAAGCATCCTGCGCGGACCGGGAGGAGGGCGGGTGACGGGAGTAAACCACCCGTACGGGTACAGCGCACTCGTCTTCGGCGCACGGGCTCGCCTGGCCGAAAGTCGTCGGCGCCGGCTCAGCGGCGCCCGTCCTCGAAGAGCCGGCGGACCGCGTTCCGGTCCGGCTTCCCCACACCCCTCATGGGCAGCTCGGCCAGCAGACGTACGGCCTTGGGCGCGGCAACCGCTCCGAGCGTGGCCCGTACGGCGTCCGCCAACTCACCGTGCGCGCCCGCCCCGAGGGCTCCTGGCTCGGCGGGCACGACGGCCGCGGCCACGATCTGCCCCCAGTGCCCGTCGGCCACGCCGACGACACAGGCGTCGCCCACCCCGGGCTGCTCGCGCAGCACGGCTTCCACCACCGCCGGGGAGACCTTCACCCCGCCCGTGATGACCACGTCGTCGGCCCTGCCGAGCACGTCCAGACGCCCGTCGGCACTCCACCGCCCCAGATCGTCCGTACGGAACCAGCCACCCGCGAAGGCCTTGTCCGTCAGCTCCGGCTCGCCCAGATATCCGGAGGCCAAGGTGGGCCCGCCGAGGAGTATCCGCGCACCAGGCGAATCCCCTGTCCCGGCCTGCCGATCCCCGCCCTCGACGATACGCACACGCACCCCGTCGAGCGGCACCCCGTCGTACACACACCCCCCGGCGGTCTCACTCATCCCATACGTGGTCACCACCCGCACCCCGGCCGCCCGGGCCCGTTCGACGAGCTCGGGCGGCGCACTGGCGCCGCCCAGCAGCACCGCGTCGAAGGCGCACAGCGCCTCGGTGGCCGCGCCGCCCGCGCGCAGCAGACGGACGAGCTGGGTGGGCACCAAGGCGGTGTACCGGCAGTCGGCCGGACGGAACGCCTCGGCGCGGAAGCCGTCACGCAGGTCGTGCAGGACCGGCGCGGCCCCCGCGAGCAGCGATCTCACCACGACTTGCAGTCCCGCGACATGGTGGAGGGGCAGTGCCAGCAGCCAACGGCCGGGTCCGCCCAGCCGGGCGTGGGTGGCCGTGGCCGAGGCGCGCAGGGCGTCCGCCGAGAGGAGCACGCCTTTGGGGTGGCTCGTCGAGCCGGAGGTGCCGACGACGGCCGCCGTCCCCGCGGGCACATCGGCGGTGACGTCGAACGACGGCGTCGCGGCGGCGGCCGCCACCGGCAGGACGGCGGGCCCCGTACCCTCCAACGCGGCACCGACCGCCGAGACCAGCCCGGCCGTCGACTCCGGCGACCCGTCACACGGCAGCGTCACCAACATCGTCGCCCCCCGTCGGGCGCCTGCGGACGCCCACCGTCACGCCGTGACTCATTCCACGCCCGAGTCTAACTCCCTGAGAAATAAAGGGCGTTGGGCGCACAAGCCAGCCCTGCGACAGCCGCCCTCCCTTGCGGGGGATCCCCTACCGCCCACCCACTGCTTGAACCTCGTCCACCAGCTCCGGCCCGTTGTTGCGTACGCTGTTCACCGCCGGGGACACCGGGCGGGCGTCCAGGTGGCCGCCCGCGGGCTGGGTCAGCAGGGCTCGTAGTTCGTCGGGGTCCTGGTGGTGGGGATCGAGCCAGGCGTCGTAGTGGTCCTCGGTCAGCACCAGTGGCATGCGCGGGTGCACTCGCCCGGCCGCGTCCGTTGCTTCGGTGGTGATGATCGTGCAGGTCACCAGCCAGGCGGCGGGGTCGTCGTCCTGCTCGACCGACCGGTCGCGCCAGTACGCGTACAGCCCGGCCAGCGCCATCACCTGGTCGTCCTCGGGGTGGATGAAGTACGGCTGCTTACGGGCCTTGCCCGTGGCCTCGTCCTTGACCTGCTGCCACTCGTAGAAGCCGTCGGCGGGCAGCAGACAGCGGTGCCGGAGGAACTCGCGGCGGAACGCGGGCTTCTCGTGCACGGTCTCCACCCGGGCGTTGATCATCCGGGCGCCCGCCTTCACGTCCTTCGCCCACGAGGGCACCAGACCCCAGCGCAGGGGCCGCAGCTGTCTGCCCCGCGACGAGCCGTCCCTCTTCCCGCGCGCGCCGCGCTCGAGGACCGCCCACACCTCGTCGATCGGCGCGACGTTCCAGCTGGGCGCCAGCCGCTCCTCGGTGCGCCAGTCGGTGACCTGGAAGAGCTGGACGAGGTCCTCGGGGCTGCGGGTGGAGACGTAACGGCCGCACATGAAACCACCGTGCCACACATGGGCGGGACTCGCGATCACCCTGACGCGTTCCCGGTCCCTTTCCGCAGGAGCAGGTGCTCCTGCGGAAAGGGGTTCCCGAATTACGGGTAGGTGAATATGGCGGTGGCCACCCAGGTGCCATTCTCCCGGTAAGCCGCCACATAGGCGTGGGATCCCGGCTTGGCGGGGCCGTAGCGATACGCCCCCTTCGAGACCTCGAAGGTCACCTCTCCGTCGGCGGTGGCCAGCTTGAGGTGACCGCTCTGGAATTCGATGACGCGGCCACTGAATCCGACGGTCTCGGCCGCCGTCGACACGACGCTGCCGCCGCTCACCTGCGCGGCATGCGATGCCGGCGCCGCCTGTGCCCCCGCTCCGCAGACGGCCAGCACGCCCGCTGTGGCGACGGCGAGGACCGCCACCTTGGCAAGCTTCCCAGAATTTCGCATGTGTATGCCCTTTCTTTCAAGCTTCAGGAGTATTCGATGCGGCGATGGCGAATCCGTCGGATCCGGCCGCCGCTCGGACGCTAGCAGCGCCCCGGACACGTACGCGATTTTCTTTCGCATTGCTTTCAGAATTCGCCGCGACGGATCGTGAATTATTCGCCGGCAGGCGGGGCGAGACGGCGCAGTTCCAGCCGCCCCGGGGCCAAGTTCCCCCCCCGGCCCGGGTGAGTTACGAGCGCGGTCCCGCCCGGACCCTGGTCTGCGTCAGGTGCCGCCGTCATAGTGGGACCACCGCGCGCCACGCGGTGGGGACGACGGGCATCGAAGGGGGACGGGGATGCCAGGTGCGGCAGCTTCGACGAACCTGCTCAACTCGACCACGTCGGGGGGATGCGCCTGCAAGATCCCCCTCGACCGGATGGAGGCCCTGCTGGAGTCGCTCGGGGCGCACCCGGCCGCGTTCGGCGGCCGTACGGACAACCTCGTGCCGGGCACACAGCGCGACGACGCGGCGCTCTACCGGCTCACCACGGACCTCACCCTCGCCTTCTCCACCGACTTCGGCACCCCCGTCTCGCAGGACGCGGAGATCTGGGGCCGTATCGCCGCGATGAACGCGGTGTCCGACATCTACGCGATGGGCGCGGAGCCGTTCCTCGCGCTCGGCATCCTCGGGTGGCCGCCCCAACTGCCCCAGGAGACGGTGGCGCAGCTCATGCGGGGAGCCGTGCGGGCCCTGGCGGAGTGCTCCACCCAGCTCGCCGGAGGCCACTCCATCGCCTCCGAGTCCCCGGTCTTCGGTCTGTGCGTGATCGGCGCGGCCCAGCCCGGCCAGGTCATGCTCCAGAGCAACGCCCGCCCCGGCCACCGGCTCATCCTCACCAAACCGCTCGGCACCGGCATCGTCATCGCGGGCCAGAAGGCCGAAGTGGCCTCCGCCGAGGCGGTGTCGGAGGCCGAGCGCGTGATGCTCGCCTCCAACCGCATCGCCTGCCGGCTCGCCCGCGAGACCGGTGTCGACGCCGCCACGGATGTCACGGGCTATGGCCTCATCGGCCATCTGCGCACCATGCTGGTGGCGTCGGACTGCGCGGCGACGGTGTTCCCCGAGACGGTGCCGATGCTGCGGCACGCGGTCGAACTCGCCGAGGAGCACGGGATCGTGGCCAACAGCGCCGAGCGGACGTACTTCACGCTGGAGGACCGGGTGGACTGGGCGGACCTGCCGGTGGCACGGCGCATCGCCCTGTGCGATCCGCAGACCTCGGGCGGGCTGCTCCTTTCGGCCTCGCCCGAGCGGGCCCGGATGTTCCTGGCCCGAGGTGCCGAGTACGGTCTGACGGCCGTCGAGATCGGGGAGGTCACCGGGGCCGGCTCTGCCGGGACGATCGCGATGAAGCCGCTGGGACGCGGCGCCGGGGAGGGGACGCCCTCGTGACGCCGTCCGTCGTGCACCAGAAGTTCCTCTACCTCTGCGCCGCGCTCGGGTTCGCCGTGCTGGTCTCGGGGCTCGCGGTCGGCCTCCTCACCGAGAGCAGGCTGTGGGCGCTGTCGGCGGTGGTTCTGGAGTCGCTGGGATCCGCTGTGCTCTTCCCGATCCTGGTGTCGTTCTCCTACGACCGGCTCAAGGAGAAGTGGCTCGGGGACGAGGTGTGGCGCATCTTCAACGAGCTGTCGGACGCCGGGATCAGCCGTGTCTACAAGGACCGGGAGATCTCGCCCCGCCGCGACAACGCGCAGACGCGGCTGTCGGAGGAGTTCCGCAGCTTCGAGAACGGGGAGATCCTGATGATGGGCGTCTCCCTACGGGTGTTCTTCAACCCCCTGGGGCCGTTCTACCGCGACATCGAGACGATGCTGCGCGAAACGGGCGGCCGGGTCCGTATCCGGGCGATTGTCTGTGACCCGGCCAACCCCGATGTCCCGGTGCGCGCCGCGGTCGAGGAGGCCGGCCGCAGCCCCGAGCACACCTCACAGCTGGAGCGCGACATCGAGTCGACGCGGGTGACCGTGGCCGGTCTGCGGGCCACGATGGGGCCGCACGTCGATCTGCGGCTGGCGACCTCCGCCCCGTACTGCACGACCGTCATCTTCCCGCACGTCTGCTACTACTCCCCCAACCTCCTCGCACCCAAGGCCCCGGTGGGTCTGCCGATGATCCTCTTCCGGTCCGGGGCCCACGGCTACAAGATGATCCACGCGTCGTTCGGGTACGTGTGGGAGCTGCCGTCGACACGTGATCCGGCGGGTCGGTAGTACTTGCGCGCGGCCCAACTCGCCCCGCCCACCCGTCCGGTCGGCCGGTCAGGTGGCGGAGCCTTCACCGGTGGCCTGGGAGGAGCTCCCTCTCACCTCACACGCCGCGAACCACGGACAGGCGCGGAGAGGTTTGACCTCAAGTCATATGGAGGTTTTACGGTCGCCGTATGACGATCAAGGAACACTCGCAGGAGACGCTCGCCGCCCAGCCCATCGGTTACTGGACCAGAGAGGCCGCGGGCCTGGTCATCGGTGGTCTGCGTACCGCCCTCGCCGAGGAGGGCCTCACCCAGCCGCACTGGTGGGTCCTGAACCACATAGCGGGCGCCCCGGGGGGCTGGACCCGGGCCGCGCTGGCCGGGAAGCTGGCCCGCTTCGACGACCAGGGCACCGACTTCGACGCCGTCTTCGCCGACCTGGCCTCGCGCGGCTGGACCGCCGAGACCGACGCCGCGTTGACGTTGACCGACGCGGGTGAGGCGGGCCGTCTGCGTGCCCGTGACCGCAACGCCGAGGTGCACGCGCGGATGCGGGTCGGCATCGACGACGCGGCCTACGCGGCCACCATCGACGTCCTGCGCCGCGTCGTCGACAACCTCGGCGGCGACGGCGAGCTCCCCTGAGCCGACGTCAGCCCGCCGCCCCGGCCCCGTGTGCGCTCACGCGGGGAGCCGGGCCGGGCGGCCGTTGAGCAGGGCCGCGCCCAGCGGGGTGAGGGTGTGCAGGGTGGTGTTGTGGTGGCGTCGGCTGTCGATGAGTCCCGCCTCGCGCAGGGCGGTGAGGTGGCGACTGGCGTTCGGCACCGTGGTGTGGACGCGTCGGGCCAGCTCGCTGGTGGTCGCCGTGCCGTCACCGGCGCTCTGGAGGAGCCGGGCCCGTACCGCGCCCAGCAGGTTCTTGAGCGGGCGCACCGTTTCGTCCGGGGCCGGGGAGGCGTGCGGGGAGGCCCAGTGCGCCGGGTGCTCGATGGGATAGACCAGCACCGGCGGCAGATCGGGGTCGAAGAAGCTGGTGGGCTGGTAGCGGCAGAAGAAGGACGGCTGGAGCATCAGGCCCCGGCCCTGGAGGTGGAGATCTTGGTCGACGGGGTAGTCCAGCTCCAGGACGGGATACCGCCAGCGTGCCGTGGGGTGCAGGCCGGCCAGGACCGATTCCCAGCCGCCCTGCGCCAGCAGCGCGGTGCGCCGCATGCGGTCCTGGGTGACCGCGCTCGCGATCCGCTCCCAATACGGGTGCAGACAGGCGTCGAAGTACGAGGTCGCCGCCTGGGCGAGACGGTTGAGCACCCCGGACTCGCCCGCGGCCAGCCGGGTCGTCCACGAGGGCAGGCGCCGGCCCGGGTTCTGGCGGCGGAACTCGTCGAGCTCGGCCCGTACGACCGTCCGGGGAGTCGAGCGCAGGACGTGCGTCTGGACGGCGAGGCTCTCGCCCGAGGGCGGTGGGGTCAGGAAGTCCAGGCAGTAGCCCTTGGGCGGCGCCAGCGGGGACAGCAGCCGGACGGCGGGCGGGATGTGGGGCAGCACCTGGGACCGCCACGGCCCGAAGACCACACTGGTGTCACGGCGCTGGAGCCGGTGCAGGCTGATCGACACCTCCCAGAGCGGATCGGGCGTGCCGGCCACGACGGTACGCGCCAGGTCCTCGCCGGTGAAGTGGATCCGTAGCACCTGTGCACCTCCGAAAAGGGAGTCTGCGCTCAGACGTACAGACGTACCGGGGTGGGGCCCGGTGGTCCGGATTTTCCGAGGCACCCGCGTGCGCGGGTCCGGCCGGGGGCACGGCGCGGGGCGGCGGACGCACCCAAGCTAGGAAGCGGGTGGGTGGCGCGGCAAGCGACGTCTCGGCCAATACGTGCCCCGGTCCAGACCTTCTCCCGGTGGCCGGCGGCCGGTGCCGCGAAGCCGCGCCCGTCGTGGACGGTGGAGCTGCCCGGCCCGGACCCGCACCCCCGTGGCGCGTCCGGGCCGGGTGGTCGGGGTCAGGGCCGCTGGATTTCCGCCGGGGGCGCGGGGTGCTTCAGCCGGGCGGCCAGGAAGGCGAGGATCTCGTCCCTGGCCCTGACGGTGGGGTGGCCGTCCTCGTCCACCAGGTGGGCGGTGACGACGCTGTGCGGGGAGGCGACCACCTCGGCGAAGAACGGCGGCGGGTCGGTACGGGCACAACCGCCCGCCAGCACCCGGCCGTCGAAGGCGTCGCCGAGGAGTCTGCGGTAGGCGGCGAACCGCTGACCCGTGCACCAGCGGTCGTCGTCGAAGCGGTAGGCGAGGACCGTGAGCCCGTCGCGTACGAGACGGTCGCGCACCGCCAGGGCGTCCTCGTCGCTGATCTCCAGCCCCGCGGGATCGTCCAGCGGCAGGGAGGGGTGGTTGACCACCGGTGCGACGACGGCGGGTTCCAGCGCCATGGTGAGGGCGAAGTTGCCGGTGAAGCACAGCCCGATCGCGCCCACTCCGGGGCCGCCGCACTCCGTATGGGCCTGGCGCGCGAGGCCGCGCAGCCATGCGGTGACGGGGCTGGTGCCGCCCCCCGCGAACGCCCGGAACTCGGCGCTCACACAGGCCCGGCGCACGATCTCGCGCCCGCGCTCGGCCGTGGGGTGGGCGCCGTCGACGCCGAACAGCGAAGGCACGTGAACAGTGAAGCCGGCCTCCCGGATCCAGCGCGCCAGCCGGAGGACGTCGGGGCTGATGCCGGGCATCTCCGGCATCAGCACGACGGCGGGCCCGGTGCCCGACGCGTACACCGTCTTCACCGTCCCGTCCACCTCCACAAGCCGGCGGGAGAAGTCCGTGATCGCGTCGTCATGGCGGGAGTCGGCAGTGTTCATGGGGAACAGCGTGGCCTGCCACCCCCTCACTCCCGCAGGGGCCGGATCGCCATGGACGAAGGTAATCTCGCCAGCAGCCGGTGCGCCGCGTCCGGCGGGGAGGCGAGCATGAGCGCGTTGCGTGTGGGCGTCCTGGCCTATCCGGGCTGTTTCGCGTCCGAGGTGTTCGGCGTGCCGGATCTGCTGACGATGGCCATGCACGTCGCCGGGCCGGACCACGCGGGATACGAGGTGGCGGTCGTCTCGCCGCGCCGTCGCGTCACCGCGTCGGGCGGCGCGGCCCTGGCCGTCTCTCCCCTGCGCGAGGTCGACGTCCTGGTGGTGCCGGGCTTCGAGCTCGTACCGGGCCTGGATCTGGACGACCGGCTCGCCGGCCTCGCCCCCGAGGTGGCGGCGATCCGCGCGCACACCGCCGAGGGCCACGCGGTGGTGTCGATCTGCGTCGGTGCGTTCCTGCTCGCCGAGGCGGGACTGCTCGACGGGCGCCGGGTGACGACGTCCTGGCTCTTCGCGGACGAACTGGCGCGGCGCCGCCCGGACGCCGACGTCCGGCCCGACCGTCTGGTCGTCACCGACGAGGGGGTGACGACGACGGCCGCCTTCAGCGCCATGTACGACTTCGCACTGGAGCTGATCCGCGGGCACAGCGGCGCCGAGGTGGCGCGCACCACCGCGCGGGTGGCGCTCGTCGACGACGCGCGTTCGTCCCAGACCCCGTACGTCGACGCGCGGCTGCTGCCGCGCCCCGGCGACGAGTTCTCCCACCGGGTCATGCGCCGGCTCGACCAGACCCTCGCCGCCCGGTACGACCTGACCGCGTTGTCGCGGAGCTTCAACGTCAGTACGCGAACGCTGCTGCGGCGCTTCGCCGAGGAGACGGGCCACAGCCCCCTCGCCTACCTCCAGGCCTCCCGCGTCCGGCGCGCCCGCCACCTCCTGGAGACGACGGAACGCACGGTCGCCAGCATCTCCACCGCGGTCGGCTACCAGGACCCCGCGACCTTCGCCGCCCTGTTCGCCCGTCACACGGGCCGCCGGCCGAGGGACTACCGGGCGGCGTTTCGGCGGGGCGGCGCGACGACGGGGGTCACGCGGCCCAGATAGGCGGGGTATGCCCGTACGCCCGTACGCCCGTGCGCCCTGTGGCACTCTCCCGCGCACACCGCCGCGCCGCGGCCCCGCCCATGCCGCATCGTGAAACACCCGAGCCCCACCTCGTACCCATGTGCGACACTCCCCGGCATGCTGGGTGTAACCGATCTTCCGACATACCTCGTGGGCCTGGTGCTGATCATCTTGGCGCCGGGGCCCAACTCCCTGTACGTCCTGTCCGTGGCGGCCCGGCGCGGTGTGCGTACGGGATACGTCGCGGCGGCGGGGGTGTGGACCGGGGACACGGTGCTGATGACGCTGTCCGCGCTCGGGGCCGCCTCGCTGCTGCAGACGACGCCACTGCTGTTCGCCGTCGTCAAGTACGCCGGCGCCGGGTATCTGTCGTGGATGGCGATCGGCATGCTGCGCCAGGCTCTCGGGATGTGGCGCAACCGCCACAAGGCGGTGGAGCCCGGTGCGGGAGACGACCTCCAGCCGGAAGCCTCCGTCGAGCGGCCCTACCGCCGCGCGCTGATGCTCAGCCTCTTCAACCCGAAGGCAATCCTGTTCCTGGTCTCCTTCTTCGTGCAGTTCGTGGACCCGGGATACGCCTATCCGGCGCTGTCCTTCCTGGTGCTCGGCACCCTGCTCCAGCTGGCGAGCTTCCTGTATCTGTCCACGCTGATATTCAGCGGCACCCGGCTGGCCGCCGCGTTCCGCCGTCGCAGGCGGCTGTCGGCCGGGGCCACCTCGGCGGCGGGCGTCCTCTTCCTCGGCTTCGCCGCGAAGCTGTCGCTCAGCGGGGTGTGAGCCGACCGGGTGTGAGCCGACCGGATACGAAACGGTCGGCTGCGGGACCGTTGGGTGTGAACGTGGTTACCCGCCGGTAAAGAATTGATCAAAGACCCTGGCGGGGCAGTGTGTGATGCGCGTAGATCTTCCTTTCATGCGCACTGTCACCAAAACCGCAGCAACCGCCGCCGCCCTGGCCCTCACCGGCGCCGCCTTCTACGGCGCCGGCGCGGCCACCGCCGGCGACGGCACGCCCAAGAGCGACAAGGAGATCCCCAACATCACCAAGGTCGAGGACAAGATCAACGCCTACTACGGCGGTGCTCCCGACTCGACCGGCGCCTACCAGGCCTCCCCGACCAGCAACTACGCCAAGCAGGTCGCCTCGATCGAGGCGCGCGCCAAGCGCCGGATAGCGCACGCCGCCGAGCACCCCGGGCGGGACGGCCGCAAGCCCGCCATCGTCCTCGACGTCGACGACACCACCCTGCTCACCTACGACTACGAGAAGAAGAACGGCTTCGCGTACAACGCCACCGCCTTCAACGCGTACGTCCAGAGCGCCCGGTCCATCGCCGTCTTCGGCATGCCCGACCTGGTCAACTACGCGGCCAAGAAGGGCGTCACCGTCTTCTTCCTCACCGGCCGCGACGTCTCGCAGCGCGACGCGAGCGCCACCAACCTCACCAAGGCCGGCTACGCCGTCCCGGTCGACAGCGCGCACTTCTTCCTCAAGGACAAGGCCAACCCGCCGGCCTACCTGAGCTGCGGCAAGCCCACCTGGACGTGCTCCACCGTCGACTACAAGGCCGGCACCCGCACGCACATCGAGAGCCTCGGCTACCGCATCGTCGCCAACCTCGGCGACCAGTACACCGACCTCGCGGGCGGCCACGCCGACCAGACGTACAAGATCCCCAACCCCATGTACTTCCTGCCGTAACCGTCCTGCCGGGGTGCGCGGCGCCGCGTCGGGCACCCCGGTATGCCGCACTCAGTTCGTGGCCGCGCCGAACCACCTGGGCAGTTGGGCCAGCAGCTCGTGCTGGTCATCGCCCGCCCACGCCACATGGCCGTCCGGCCGCAGCAGCACCGCGGGTACGTCCAGCTCCTCGCTGACGTCGACGACGTGGTCGACCCGGTCCGCCCAGCCCGCCACCGAGAGCCGCCCGGTCTGGTCGAGCAGCAGTCCGCGTCCGCCGTGCATCAGCCCGTACAGACGCCCCTGCTTCAGCGTCAGGTCCCGCAGCCGTCGGCCGAGCAGCTCATGGCCCTCGCCGAAGTCGTACGCGACGTCGACCGCGGTGATCATCCCGGTGATGTACCGGTTCACCTCCTCGAAGTCCATCAGCTTCGCGAACAGGTTGCGCAGCGCGGTCGGGCCCGGCTCGGTGCCCATCAGGGCGATCTGCGCCCGGGTGTTGTCCAGCACGGCGGCGCCCACCGGGTGCCGTTCGGTGTGGTAGCTGTCGAGCAACCCCTCCGGCGCCCAGCCCTCGACCGCGGCGGCCAGCTTCCAGCCGAGGTTGAACGCGTCCTGCACACCCAGGTTCATCCCCTGCCCACCGGTCGGCGGGTGGATGTGCGCCGCGTCCCCGACCAGGAACGCCCGGCCGACCCGGTACCGCTCGGCCTGCCGGGTGGCATCGCCGAACCGGGAGAGCCAGCGCGGCGAGTGGACACCGAAGTCGGTGCCCGCGAACGCCCGCAGCTGCCGCTTGAAGTCATCGAGGGTCGGTTCGGTCGCCCGGTCCTCGGCCACCCCCTCGGCGGGCACGACGACACGGCACACACCGTCCTCGTCCGGCGGGGTGACACCGAACCGCAGCTGGGTCCGGTGGACTTCCGCGACGGCCGCGGCGATCGTCGCCTGGTCCTCCGTCACCTCCATCTGGCCCACCAGCGTCTCGACCGTGGCGGGCTCGCCCGGGAAGCCGACACCGAGCAGCTTGCGCACGGTGCTGCGGCCGCCGTCGCACCCGACGAGGTAGCGCGAGCGCAGCCGTGTGCCGTCCGCCAGCTCGACGTCCACCCCCTCCTCGTCCTGGCTCAGACCGACCACTTCGCACCCGCGCCGGATGTCGGCGCCGAGCTCCAGCGCACGCGCGTGGAGCAGTTGCTCGGTGATCGGCTGCGGGGTGGCGACGCCGTACGGGTGCGCGGTGTCCATCCCCGCCGGCCACGGCTTGGCGATACCGCCGAAGAGGCCGCCGACCTGGTACTTCTCACTGACCGCCAGAAAGCGGTCCAGCAGCCCGCGCTGGTCCATCAGCTCGACGCTGCGGGCGTGCAGGCCCTGTCCGCGCGACTGCTTGGTCGGCTCCGTCAACTTCTCCAGCACGACCACCCGTACGCCGTGCAGACGCAGCTCACCCGCGAGCATCAGACCGGTCGGTCCACCGCCGGCAATGATCACGTCGATCGTCAAGGTCTTCTCATTTCCGCAGGTCCTGGCTTCGAAGAGGCATTCTGCGGGACGACCGGGGCCTTGCCGCAAGCCCCCCGGTGCGCTATACATTGAGAGTGGCGAGGAGCCGGTGAGCTCCTCGCCTTCGTCGTCTTCCGGCCCCGCCTCCGTCGTCACCGACGCCTGGCCCACGCCCTTTCCCGGCCGCTCGGTCAAGCGAGTGAACCTCCCGTCCCGGGCGCGCGGGATCGGACTCCACCGGTTTTCATGTCCATATGACCAACACCAAGAAGTATGTGCTCGCCGCCCTTGTCGGCACCGCCCTCACCTTCGGCTCCGTGGCACCCGCCATGGCGGCGGACCACGGCCCGGACCGCGGTTACGGCGACCACGACGACCGCTACCGCGACGGCTCCGACCGAGGGGAGTGCAGCAACCACGGCAGCGCCTACGCCGAGGGGTATGTCTCCCACTCCCCCGGCCTTCTCTCCGGCAACCTGATCCAGATCCCGATCAACATCCCCATCAACATCTGCGGCAACCACATCCTCTGAGCAGGCGAAACCCCGCTCCGACCCCCGTCAGTCCAGAAGAAGGGGGTTGGGCAGGACGGCCCCGGGGTGCATACGCAGAAGAGTGTGGAGCACCCCGGACAGGCCGGACATCAGGCTCGGCGAGAACGCCTCGCGGGCCAAACCCCCCACCGGGCCGCGCTGTTCGAGACCGGTGAGGATCTCGCCGTCGAGGTCGTCGGCGTCGCCGAGGCCCAGGGAGGTCAGGAACTCCCACAGGCCCAGGTCGCCGTGGCAGAGCGTATGGCTCCAGCCGAAGCCCTCGGCGGCGCAGGCGTGTCCGGCGCGCCGGGCCATGTCGAGGTGGGCCGGATCGCCGGTGCGCCGGTGCAGATCCAGCATGCCGATACCGATGCCCGCGCTGCCGTGGCACCAGCTGGTGAAGAAGTCCTCCTCGGCTCCGACGCGTACGTCCTGCCAGTTGCCCGCCTCGGGACGGTAGAGCGACTCCTGGAAGGCGAAGGCCCGTTCGGCCAGATGTCTCCAGTCGCGGCGCTCGGCGGCGGAGCCCGCCTCGCTCAGGGCGAGCCGGGTCAGCGCCCAGCCGATACCGGTGGCGCCGTGGGCGAAGCCGCCGATGCCCTCGGGGTTGAGCCGGGTGGTCCAGCGCGCGCCGCTCGCGTCGAGGGTGGCCAGGCCGGTGAGCCGGCGGCCGATGTGCGCGGCGGCATCGAGCCAGCGGTCCTGGCCGGTCGCCTCCGCCAGGCCGAGCAGCGGAACCACGCCCCCGGCCGCCCCGTTGAGCAGGTCCACCTCCACGTCGTCCTCGACCAACCGCCCCTGTGCGAGCAGCAGGGCGCGCTGGGCCGCCCGCTCCACCAGCCAATCCTCGCCGAGCACCCGGTGCAGCGCCAGCCACGTCCACACCTGTGAGGCCGCCCCGCTGAACGCACCGGCGGAGGGTGTGGGTGTGTGGTCCTCGGTGCTGATGAGGACCCGCAGCGCACCCTCGAACGCCTCGGTGACGCCCGGCACTTCGTCGGCGCGCCCCGCCCGCACCTCGGCCGCGTACTCCGCCAGTGTCAACGCCACACCGCCCTGCCCGGTGTACAGGTCGGCGGGCAGGACCCTGATGGACCAGCCGGCCGGGGTGAAGACCGGGCTGATCCAGGTGACCGTGCCGTCCTCGCCGCGCACCGCGCCGTCGCACAGCCGCCGCACCATCCGCGCGGCCAGCTCGCGGCGCCGCCGCTCCCGGTCGCGGGCGTGCGGCTCGCTGGCGCCCTCCTGCACCCGCTGGGGCAGCGAACGCTCGTTGAGGTACGCGCCCACCAGCGCGTCCTGGATGACGGACTCCTCCAGCGGCAGGTCGGCGGTGTGCCAGTCCTCCACCGTGGTCCGTACGGCAGCCGCGTCCACCACGAAGGTGGACATCGGTACGTCCCCGGCGAGCAGGTCAGCGATCTCGCCGTCGATGGCCGCACGGTCGGTGGGAGCGCCGGGCAGCACCTCGGCGTTGCGCCGCAGGATGTCCCGGGCCCGCTCGACCGCCGCCGCCTCGTCGTGCAGGGACGCGGGGTGCCACAGCATCCGGCCGATGTCCACGTACGCCTGGGTCGGCCGCAGGATCCGCCGCGCCTGCGCGCCCTCGAAACGTCGCAGCAGCCGGTACGGGTCGGTCCCGGGCCGGCGCAGGTGGGCGGTCATCTCGCGGAACCCGGCGAGGATCCGGTCCCAGTACGCGCTCAGCACCGGGGTGGGGCTGGGGTGGTTGCCCGCCGTGGGCATGGCCACCAGGTCCACCTCGAAGCGGGCCGCGGCCGTGCCGCCGTCCGCGATCACGGGGTTGGGGATCAGCGGCTGCTGGCCGGGCAGGGCCCCGACCCCGGAGATGTCCACACCGCCCAGCGCGAACCCGGTGCCGCGCACGGGCAGCAGTCCGGTGCGCAGTACCGTGCGGCGGATGGCCGCCGCGGCCACGTCCACCGCGTCGCCCCGGCCGCTGGCCGGGAAGGGCGCGGGGGCGTCGAAGAGGGTCTCCGCGTCGACGATCACCGGCACCGGCCCTGCCGCGATCATGTTCTCGGCGTGCATGTCGGTGCCGCCGGTGAAGCGCAGCACGGCCAGCCAGTGTCCGACGTTGCGGTAGAACGTGGCGAGTTCACCGTCGTCGGCGCAGTAGCGGTGGCGTACGAACGCGGACCAGCCGTATCCGTCGCGTACCAACGTACGCGGCACCCGGATGCGTTCGTCCGGCGCCGGCGCGTCCGGGAAGTCCGCGAACAGCTCGTCCAGCAGCTCGCCCAGCGCCACGTCCGCCTGGGACGGCCGGGGTTTGTACATCACGGTGCCGCCGTCGAAGTCGACCCTGCTCACCGTCAGGCCGCCCCGGTGGGTGTCACCCTCCCCGAAGGTGACGGCCCGTATCTCTCCCGCGGGCGCGCCGAGCAGGGGCCGCAGCAACTCCCGGTCCGCGGCGAGGCGTTCCGCGAAACCGGCCGTGGCCGCCACCGACAGCCGCGCCACCGACGCGACCCGCCGGCCGAGCGTCGGGTAACGGTCGGCAAGAGCGTCGAGATAGCCGTCGTCCTCGGCCTGCTCGATGAACGCGGCCCAGGTCGCCGTGTCGTCTCCGGCCCGCCCGCCGCCTTCCGCCATGCGCAGGGCGTGCAGTTCGATCAGGAACAGCCGCGACAGCTTCGCGTGCAGGGATCCGAGCAGGGCGGTGTGCCCGGCCTCCAGCACCACGTCCCGCTCGGCACCGCTCAGCGCGTCCACGGCGTCCAGCCGCCGGGCCAGCTCCTCCCGCCACGGCCGGGCGATGCTGCGTACCGGGCGGACGAACCACTCCGCCTCGTCCTTCGCCTCGTCCCTCTTCTCCGGCGCCGATCGGTCCACGGCCCGCCCCTCCCCAATCCGTCGCACGTCGGCGCCGTCGAGGCGCTCCCCTGGGTGCCGCGCAAGGCGTGGGGAACCGCGACCGACCTCGGCGGACACAGGCGGCCGGGGCGTGGTGAGCGGCTCCCCACTCGTCTTTCCGTACTCTCTGTCCGCACGGGACTGGATGTCCGCACGAGCTGTCCGCGACCGTCACTCAGCGGCGGTGCGCCGCAGGGGTGCCCTCCGCAGGACGGTCAGCAGGAGCGCCCCGCAGAGGGATCTCCGCGGCGGCACCGGCTGGTGGTCAGCAACACCAGCTTCCGCGCGAGCCACTCGGGCTGGAGCAGAAGCCGTAGAGGGAGTCGCTCGGGTCCGTGAGCGCTGCTTCGGCGGCGGCGCCACCGACGTACAGCGGGCCAGCGGGGTTGGACTGGCCGTACGCGCTCTCGGCGCCCGACAGCCAGGCGTTGAGCACGGCGGTTGCGGGAACACTGGTCTGGGGCATCTGCGGCCTCCGGACGTAGGAATCGGGACGGATTGCCCAGTGCCGAGTATTGCCGGATCCGAACACCTGTCAGATGACTAATCCGGCCACACTCTCGGGCTGTGTCTGCGCGGTATCGCGGGCCGTGGGGCGGGGTTTGACGGCAGTACGGCGAGCGAGCGGGCCCGCCCACGGCCTTCAGGGAGGCTTCTTCAGCCTTTGCCCTGATCAACTCGCGTGGCCGCATTGCGCCTTGACGCGGGAGGGCGGTCCGCCCATCACGGGCGTCTGTCCCTCCGCCGACGGTGCAGTCCACGTCATTCCTGGACCTCGCCTCCACCGCCGCCGGGACACCGGCTCGGTGAGCGATCTCGACGGCGGTACGAGGAGTGCGCAGCGGGAAGGAAGAGGGTGTCTGCCCGCCGCCCGATGGCGGGCAGACACCCGCGGTGTACGCCGAGACGGGGGACCTCCGCGTTCACCGCATCCGACGGCCGGGCCAGGAGAAAGCCGCGCCGCCGGAGTCACTGGGGCTGAAACGAGCGTGACAGCCGCCGTCCCCGCCTAAACAGCACCCCCTCGGCCAACAAATCCCCGGTCGTGGCCGACGCGCGCAAGGTGGCGCCGCTCATCCGCGTTCGGGGGGGCGTGACAGGGCGGTCACACCAGCTGCTGGGGCACCGGGCGTTCACCGAGCCAATCGGAGGAGCCCCCTCCAGCCGCCTCCGCGACGATTCCGCGGGAGCGCATGGTGAAGGATGGCCGTCATGACCTCTGTTTCGCGCGCTCTCTCCTTCAACTCCGCCGCCGCGCAGTACGCCGCGAATCGCCCCTCCTACCCGCCCAGCCTCTTCGACGCGATCGAGGAGGTCATGGGACGCCCGCTGACCGGCGCACGCGTCGCCGACGTCGGCGCGGGCACGGGTATCGCGACCGCGCTGATGCGGGAGCGCGGCGCCGATGTCCTCGCCGTGGAGCCGGGCGACGGCATGGCCGCCCAGTTCCGACGCGCCCTGCCCGAGGCGCCGATCGTCCGGGGCGATGGCAACGCCCTGCCGCTCGCCGACCTGTCCTGCGATCTGGTCACCTACGCCCAGGCCTGGCACTGGACGGACACGAGCCGTTCCGTACCGGAAGCGCTGCGCGTGCTGCGGCCCGGCGGCGCGCTGGCGCTGTGGTGGAACACCACGGCCGCCGACGTGCCCTGGGCCGCCGCCCAGGACGAGCGCATCGCGCACTGGTGCGGCGTGGCCCCCAAGGACCGCCGGCGCCCCGACGACGTCCGCGCAGGCCGCCTCGCGGGTCTGTCCGGTCTCTCCCACACCCGGCGCCTGCTGCGCTGGAGCCGGACCGTACCGCTCGACACCCACCTGGCGAACGTCACCAGCCACTCGGCGTTCCTGATGCTGGGCGAGGGAAGGACCGAGGAGTTCCTGACGGCAGAACGCGCGCTGCTGAGCGAGGCCTTCCCGGACGGGATGGTCGAAGAGACGTATGTGGTGGACCTGTTGGTGGTACCCAAGCCCTGACCGGCCGGGGCTCCCGGTCAAGGTCCCGGCCGCCTCGGCTCAAGCGCTCACGCCGCCCCCTCAGCGGACCGTCTGCATCACGAGCTCAACTGACCACCTGCTTCACGAGGTCAGCCGACCGCCTGCTTCACCAGCGCCGCGATCCGCGCCTCCACCGCGGCCGTCACCTCGGTCAGGGCGAAGGCGGACGCCCACATCGTGCCCTCGTCGAGCTTGGCCTGGTCGCTGAAGCCGAGGGTGGCGTAGCGGGACTTGAACTTCTCCGCGCTCTGGAAGAAGCACACGACCTTGCCGTCCAGCGCGTAGGCCGGCATTCCGTACCAGAGCTTCGGCGCGAGCGTGGGGGCGTTGGCGGTGACCACGGCGTGGACGCGCTCGGCCATGACCCGGTCCGGCTCCGGCATCTCGGCGATCTTCGCGAGGACGTCCTGCACCGCCTGCGCCGCCTTGTCCGCGCGCGAACCGCGCCGCGCGGACGTCTTCAGCTCCCGGGCGTGCTCCTTCATCGCGGCCCGCTCCTCGGCCGTGAACCCCTCGTACCCACTGCTGTTCGTGCTGCTCATGGCGCGTCTTCCCCTTGCCGATCCCGATGTTGCGGCTCTTGGAACGGACCTTAGCCGGGGGCACTGACAACGGGGCTCGACGCTGACCGGGACGGACACCGCGTGTCCGTCCCCGAGCCGGGTTCACGACGCGGCGAGCGCCTCGCGCCAGGCCGGGCTGTCGACGTAGTGGTTGTCGTAGCGCTCCGAGGACTCCGCGATCTTCTTCGGGTCGGTCTCGCCGCGCATCACACTGCCGAGCAGCCGCAGGTAGTCGAAGCGGCCCATACCGGGCGTGAAGGTGAACAGGACATCGGCCTCGCAGCCCGGCGCCGCGGCGAAGGCGTGCGGGGTGTGCGGCGGCACGGCGAGGAAGTCCCCGGCGTTCAGGGTGCTGATCTCCTCCCCCACCAGCACCTGGAGGGAGCCGCTGATCACGAAGAAGAGCTCCGTCGCCTTGGTGTGGAAGTGCGCGGGAGCCCCGACGGCCCCCTTGGCGAAGGTGGAGCGGTACGAGGTGAATCCGCCACCCGGCCCGTCCGTGTCGGCCAGCAGCGTCATCACGCTGCTCGGGTCGGCACAGGTCTCCGCCTCGGCGGCGCGGGTGACGAAGGCGTCGGAGCCGGTGTTCTTGCTGTTCATGGTGGTTCCCCTTCGGTTTCTCAGCCGACTCGGTGTCGCTGTGATCACTACTTTATGGAGCGGAAAGACCCTCCGTATGGTGCAATTCAGCGCTGGAAACAGAGGTCAATCAGGTCGCGTTTCCGGCCTCTGCGCCCCGTCATCGCCGTCTCCGACTGGCTGATTCGCGACCGTGGGCCGCCCGTCGGCGCGACTGCCCGGAGGTGGGGCCCTAGAGTGCGATGGGTCAGTGGAGTCCACGAAGGGGACACCCGATGACCATCGCGGTGACCACACCGACCGGACATGTGGGTTCACGCGTCGTACGGCTGCTGCTCCAGGCCGGCGTCCGCCCGCGCGTCCTGGTCCGCGAACCGGCCCGGCTCGACGAGGAGACCCGCGCGCGGGTCGATGCGCGCCAGGGCGATCTGACCGACGCCGGGTACGTCCGCGAGGCGTTGGCGGGTGTACGCACCGTTTTCTGGGTGGATCCCACGCCCCCCACCACGGCCGACCCGATCGAGGTCTCACTGCGGACGGCGGCGCCACTGGTCGAGGCCGCGCGGGCGGGCGAGGTGGCGCGTGTCGTCCTCTTGAGCAGCATCGGGGCCGAGAAGCGGCACGGGGTCGGGCACATCGACGCCCTGGCCGGGATCGAGGAACGGCTCGACACCACCGGAGCGGACGTACTGCACCTGCGCTGTGCCTACTTCTTCACCAACCTCCTGTTCGACCTGGAGGGGCTCGCCAAGGGCGTCCTGACCACGGCGTTCGATCCGGACCACCCCATGCCGTGGGCCGATCCGCGCGACATCGGCGACGTGGCCGCGGCCCGGCTGCTGAGCGACGCCTGGCGGGGGCGAGTGGTGCAGGCCGTTCACGGGCCACAGGACCTGACCTTCCGTCAGGTCGCGCGCATCCTCACGGAAGCGCTCGGACGCCCGATCCGGCTCAACCCCGTCAGTGACGACGCGACGCGGGAGACACTGCGCGCGGCCGGGCTGCCTGCCTCGGCGGTGGAGGGCATGGTGGGGATGACCGCCGGATCGCGCGACCTGGTGCCCGAACAGCCCCGGGACCTGCTCACCACCACGCCGACCCCGCTCAGCGGCTGGGCTCATGCCCATCTGCGTCCGCTAATGGAGAAGTGACAAGCCTGTTCTGCGTCTGCATCTGCGCCCGACTGATGGAGCGTCAGCCCTCGGCCCCCCTGCGGGCGCGGAACGCCGCCGCCTTGGTGCGGTTCTGGCAGGCCGTGGAGCAGAACTGGCGGGCGGCGTTGCGGGAGGTGTCGACGTACACCCGGTCGCAGCGCTCGGCCCGGCACACGCCCAGTCGGCTCGCGAGGCCGCCGCCCACCGCCAGGGCGAGCGCGGTGGCGCAGCTCGCGCTGCTGCCCGCCGCGAACGAGTCGTCCGGTCCGTGGAAGTGCATCTGCCAGGACCCGGATCCCGCCCGGTCCAGCCGGGGCCGGGCGCCGGTGTCGTACAGGAGGTCGTTGACGGTCTCGGCGGCAGCGTCCGCCCGGCCGTCCTGCATCGCCTGGAACACCTCGCGCATACGCCGTGCCGTCCCGGCCAGGTACGCGGCCTGGTCACCGTCGACGGACCGGGGCAGCGAGGACATGTCGCGCGGGATCGCGGCGTCGATGGCGTCCGCCAGCTCGGCACCCCGGGGCGCGGTGTAGGGGCGGCCGCGCGCCTGCCCGTCGGTCAAGGTGTTCACGAGCGAGACGGCTTGGTCGAGCAGCACCGCGACGTGACTGTCGAACATCACTTGACCGGTCACTCCTTCAATGGTTAGCGTCGGCGATGTCGGTAACTGACATTACTCGATACGACAGTTACATGGGGGTGGCGGCTGTGCCGCGAACGGTATGGCTGCTCGTGGCGGCACGGGCGATCAACCGGCTGGGCGCGTTCTCGCTGCCCTTTCTGACCGTCCTGATCAGCGACGACTTCGGTGCGAGCACCACGACGGCCGGGTTGCTCTCGGCGGCCTTCGGCCTCGCGACGATCCCCTCCCGCCTCGCGGGCGGCCATCTGGCGGCCCGCCTCGGACGCCGCCGTACGATCGTCGTCGGACTCACCGGCTGCGCGCTCGCGCAACTGGGCATCGCCTCCGCCGGTTCCCTGGCAGCGGTGGCCTTCTTCGCGATCCTGCTCGGTCTGGCCTTCGAGCTCTACGAGCCACCGAGCCAGGGGATCATCGCGGACACCGTCCCGGCCGCCGAGCGGGTCCGCGCGTACGGCCTGCTCAACGCCGCCCTCGCCGCCGGAGGCACCGGCGCCGGCCTCATCGCGGCCGGTCTGGGCCGCTACGACCTGCGCTGGCTCTTCGCCGTCGACGCGTTCACCTGTCTGGCGTGCGCGCTGACCCTGCACCTCGCCCTGCCCGCCGACCGGCCACGCCCAACGGCCGCAGGCAACCGCCCACTCGACCTACCGGTCCATCCCTGGCGGGACCGCGCGCTGTGGGCGATGTTCGCGTCCGGCACCGGGTTCGCGCTCGTCGCCATGCAGGTGGTCATGGCGCTGCCGCTCACCCTGGACCGGCGCGGATACGAGGCCGCCGACGCGGGGTTGCTCTTCACCACCTCGGCCGTGACGGTCGTCGTCGCCCAACCCGTTCTCCGTCTGCGCCGCCTCACCGCGCTCTCCGCCCCCGTGGCCCTCGCCCTCGGCTACGCCCTGCTGGCGGCGGGCCTGAGCGGATACGCGATCGCGCGCGGCCTGCCCGCGTTCCTGCTCGCGACCGCCGTCTGGAGCCTGGGCGAGGTCATCATCCTCGCCCGGGCCATGAGCGTCGTGGCCGACCTGGCCCCGCCCGGCGCCAGCGACCGCTATCTCGCCGTGTACGGAATCAGCTGGGGCATCGCGACCACCGCCGCGCCCGTCACCGCCACGCAGCTACTGGACCACACCGGAGTCACCGCGCTGTGGTCCGCCACCGCGGCTTTCGCCCTCGCCCTCGCGGCCGTACAACTCCTCGTCGTCAAACCGCTCATCGGGCCCGGGGGAGGCGGCGATGGAACTTTCCGGTCGACCACCGTTGGCACCCCCGCCACGGCGGAGGGACTGCCGCGTCCACAGGCGTGAGCGTCAGCGCCCGCCTGCCCGGGCCGGACGCGGCACCCGCCCCGCGGCGGTCCTCCGGCCCGTCCGCCGCCGCTCGGCGAGGTCGCGGGCGGCCTCGGGCCAGGTGCCGTGATCGAAGGTGAAACCCTCGTCGAGGAGGCGGCCGGGAACGACCCGGCGGCTCTTGAGCAGGAGTTCGGTGTCCGTGCGCAGGACGTACGCGCCGAGCTCGGCCATGCCCTTGGTGGCGGGCAGCCCCACCGGGACCCGCCAGGCGGCACGCAGGGCCCGCATGAAGGCGCGGTGCGGAAGCGGGGTGGGGGCGGCGAGGTTGACCGGGCCGGAGATGTCGTCGCGCTCGATCAGGAACCGCACGGCGCGGACGAAGTCGTCGTCGTGGATCCACGACACGTACTGCGCGCCGCCCGCGACGGGTCCGCCGAGGCCGAGCCGTGCCATCCACGACATCACGTCGAAGACTCCGCCCCGGTCCGGGCTCATGACCATGGCGGAGCGCAGCGCGACCTTGCGCGTGTGCGGGGCGTCCGCCTCCTCCTGGGCCCGCTCCCAGGCCTTGGCGATCTCGACGCTGTAGCCCCAGTACGCCGGGACACCGGCTTCGGTACCGCCGATCACGCCGGTGGCCTCGTCGTGGGGTGCGTCGTAGCGGTGGGCGTAGAGGGTGGCGGTGCTCATCTGGAGCCAGAGGCGGGGCGGCCGGGCGGCCGCCTCGACGGCGCCGCCCACGGCCTGCGTCGAGCGCACCCGCGAGTCCATCATGGCCTTCAGGTTGGCCGGGGTGTACCGGCAGCTGACACTGCGACCGGCCAGGTTGATCACCACGTCACTGCCGTCGATCTCCCGGACCCACTCCCCCGCGCTCTCCCCGTCCCAGTGGACCTCACGCTCCCCCACGGGCCGCCGAGTGAGGATCACGACCTCGTGGCCCGCGGCGGTCAGAGCACGGTCCAACACGGCACCGACCTGCCCGGTTCCACCGGGAATGACTATCTTCATCGACTTCCCCTCCTCTGTCGCACTGAGCGTAGAGGAGGGGTTGAACGCGTTCAAATTCGGGGTGGCCGCCGCCACGCGGGGCACCGCCCCCTGATGGCGGCCACCTCATCTCACCAGGTCTTACCCGCCTGCTCCCGCGTCGTCCGGTTGATCCGGTTGAAGAAGTTGGTCACCGCGATCTCCAGGATGAGCGCGGACAGCTGCTGCTCCGTGAAGTGGTCGGCGGCGTTGTCCCAGATGTCGTCGGTCACGCCCGGCGCGCCGTCCTGGACGCGGGTGGCCGCCTCGGTCAGTTCGAGGGCCGCGCGCTCCTCGTCGGTGAAGAAGGGCGTCTCGCGCCAGGCGACCACGCTGTGCAGGCGCTCCTCCGTCTCGCCCGCCTTCTTCGCGGCGGCCACACCGGCGAGCACGCACGGGCTGCACTCGTTGATCTGGCTGGCGCGCACATGGACCAGCGCCAGCAGACGCGGGTCGACTCCCCCGGCGTGGATCGCCTTGTGCAGATGCTGGATCGCGGTGACCAGATCCGGGTTTCCGGCGCCCTTCATACGTGCTTCCATCAGCTCTGCTCCCTCATCGGTTACGTGTGCCCCACCGGGCTCGTCATCCCCATGACGGAGCGGTTCTGAGGAAGGTAACAACGACATGTCCGACACCAGCCCGACGGATCCGGTGGCCGAGGTCTTCGAGTCCCAGCGCGACCGGCTGCGCGCCGTCGCCCACCGCATGCTGGGCTCGTACGCCGACGCCGAGGACGTGGTGCAGGAGGCGTGGCTGCGGCTCTCGCGCCAGGACGCGGGGACGATCCACAACCTGGCCGGGTGGCTGACCACGGTGGTCGGCCGGATCAGCCTCGACGCCCTGCGGGCACGCCAGAGCCGCCGGGAGGCCCCGTACGACGACCGGCTGCCCGAGTTCGTGGTGACGCTCGACGACGGGCTCGCGCCGGAGGACGACGTGCTGCTCGCCGACTCCGTCGGGCTCGCCCTCCTCGTCGTCCTCGACTCGCTCCGCCCGGACGAACGGCTGGCGTTCGTCCTGCACGACCTGTTCGCGGTGCCGTTCGCCGAGATAGGCCAGATCCTCGGCAAGTCCACCGACGCCACCAAGATGCTCGCCAGCCGGGCGCGCAGGAAGGTGCGGGCGACCGAGCGGCCCGCAGGCGTCGGGCGCGAGCAGCGCCAGGTGGTCGAGGCCTTCCTCGCGGCCGCTCGCCACGGGGACTTCGAGGGGCTGCTGCGCGTGCTCGACCCGGACGTCAAGCTGGCCGTCGACACCCCCGTCGGCCTGGTCGTCACCCTCGGCGCCACCGAGGTCGCCGCCGGGGCGAAGCTGTCCGCCACGGCGGCGGTACGCGGACACGCCGTGTTCGTCAACGGCCGCCCCGGGGTCCTCTCCTGGCACGAGGACGGCACCCCGTTCACCCTCCTCGCCTTCACCGTCGGCGGCGGCCGGATCACGGAGATCACGGCCGTGGTCGACCCCGCGAAACTCGCCCTGATGGATCTGCCGGTTCCGGTGTGACACGTGCGGGACGCCTCACCGCGACTCCATGGCGCACTCCTCCCGCACACTGGAGAAGTGACCAGTCAGCAGAGGGAGAGGATCGCACCGTGACGGAGCAGTCGGACGCAGTCGCCTCGGTCTGGGAGGACATCGAGCAGTGGTACGCGGCCCAGGGCGGCCCGCATCTGCTCCTGCCGCCCGCCCGCGACGAACAGATCGACTCCGTCGAGGCGACGCTCGGCGTCCAACTCCCCGAGGAGGTACGGACTTCACTGCGGCGGCACGACGGCACCGCCGACGGAGGGTGGCCGAAGGGCAGGCTGCTGTCCTGCGACGGCATCCTGAGCGAGACGGGCGTATGGCGGGAGCTCCTGGCCGACGGGACCTTCGACGACCTCAAGGGATTCCATTCCGGGGGCAAGGCGCTCAAGCCCGGGTGGTGGAACACCGGATGGGTCTGCGTCGACGCCGACGGCGCGGGGAACGGCTCCGCGCTGGACCTGTCGCCGGGGCCCGAGGGCAAGGTCGGCCAGGTGATCGACATGGATCACGAAGTGGGTCCGAGCGGGCCCATCGCGGGCGACTTCGTCGGATACCTGAGGGATATCGCAGCGCGGTTGGAGGAGTTCTCGGTGGTCGACGGGCAGTACGTGGAGGAACGGTAGCGCCCCCGCCGGAGCCCCTACGCGCCCACGGTCCCGGCCTCGACGCCGGGACCGGCCGGTCGTCTTCGAGGACCCGCCCCTCGACGTACTCCACTCCCCCGCGCCGAACGGCCTCGCCGGAGCCCTCCCGGTGAAGCCTTTCGATGACGCCCTACCGCGGGCCCTGTTCCCTCGGCACGAGCTCGGCGATGATCTCCATGCCGAGTGCGTAGGCCGGCACGCCCGCCGTGATCAGCGCGGTCTCGGCCACACCGACGAGGTCGGCGATCCCGGCTCCGGCGTGGAGTGCGCCCTGGGCGTGGATGCGGGCGGGGTGGTCGCGGCCGAGCGCCAGCAGCTGTCCGAAGTGGACGAGCTGCTGCACCCGCCCGCCCAGCGGACTGTCGGTCAGCACGATGTGCCGCAGGGCCGCCAGCGCCTCCTCGGTGGGCAGCCGGTCGAACTCCCCGGCCAGCCGCAGCCGTTCCTGCACCCCGCCGGGAACGGCGCCGAGGGTCGAGCGGTAGCGGTCGCGTACCGCCTCCGTACGCGCGTCGAGGCCGTCGTCGGTCATGACGCGACCCGCGCGATCGCGGCGCGTACGGCCTCCTGGGCACCCGGCGGGAAGTCCACGGCCCCGCCGATGGCCGCCGCGGCGATCTCGGCCTCGGCGCTCTCCTCGATCGCCACGATCAGACGGGCGGTGGCCGCCGAATCCGGGCCGAACGCCAGCAGACCGTGGTTGGCGAGCAGGGCGGCGGCCGTCGTCGGGCGCTGTCGCAGGATCTCGGCGATCCCGCGCACCGAGACGTCCGACCCGCGCGGCCCCCAGGGCACCACCGGCACCTCCTCGGCCTGTCCGGACCTCAACATCGGCTCGGTGCGGCACGGCAGCGGCCGGTGCGCCACGGCGAAGGCGGTCGCGGACGGCGAGTGGGTGTGGATGATCGCGCCCACATCGGGGCGGGCCCGGTACACCACGCTGTGCATGGCGATGATCTCGGCGCTGACGGACTGCAACTCGCCCTCCAGGACCTGCCCGTCGAAGCTGACGACGGCCAGGTCCTCGGGCCGTATCCCGCGCACGTATCCCGGGGTCAGCAGCAGGCGGTCGCCGTCGAGCCGGGCGCTCAGGTTGGCGTGCCCGGAGTGGGCCATCACCCCGGCCGCGAAGAGGCTCTCCGCGGCTGCCACCAGCTGGTCGGCTCGCTTTTTTGCTATGTACGCATCGCTCATGGCGGCATCTCCACATGTGCTGCCAGCGGCCGCTCGTCCGCCGCTGTCCTCGTGCCCACCACTCTTCAACTTGAACTAAGGTTCAAGTCAAATACCGGGTCGCAGAAGGAGCAGAAGGAGGAGCAGAAGGTGCGGAACGCGGGGATGACGATCGGCCGGCTCTCCGAGATCACCGGGGTGCCCGCCTCGGCCATCCGGTACTGGGAGCGCCACGGCCTGCTGCCCGCGCCCGAGCGTGAGAGCGGGCAGCGGCGCTATCCCCCGGAGGCGGCCGAGCGGATCACGGTGCTGCGCAAGTACCAGCAGGCCGGGCTGACGCTGGTGGAGATCAGCGAGTTCCAGCGCGAACAGCCGCGCCGGGAGGCGATGATCCGCGCCAAGATCGCCGAGATCGAGCAGCGGATGGTCGACCTCGACCACGCCCACCAGCTTCTGACCCACGCCCTCAAGTGCAGTGAGCAGGACATCGTCAGATGTCCGAAGTTCCGGGAGCAGATGGCGCAGTGGCAGACGCCGGAACAGGCGCCGTGAGCGCGGGTGGTGGGCCTGGCCGGATCACCGGCGAGGCCCACCACTGTTCCCTCACTTGCCGAAGGACAGGAGCGTGCGGTCCTTGTGCTGCGGCGTGGGGCTCTTGACGCGGCCGTTGAGCAGGAAGAACCTGCCGCCGGACCAGGTCATATGAGGGGTGAGGAAGAAGCCCTGCTCGGTGGCGGTCGCCGCGGCCGGGGTCTGGAGCAGGGTCCGGGGGGCGCCGCCGGTCGCCGCGATGGTGGCGATCCCCGCGGAGTCGCTGGGCCCCTTGCCCGGCTGGACGTACACCACGGCCTTGCCGTCCTCGACCGCCAACGGCCTCATGGCCCGGCCGCGCGGCTCCTTCGTACGCCACTTCTCCTTGCCGTTGCCCAGATCGATCGCGACGACCTCGTTGGTCTCCGGCTCACCGACCACCGCCCCGCCCGAGCCCGCCGTACCGAGGTAGAGGGTCGCCGAGTCGACGGCCGCGAAGGTGCAGGCGTGCAGGTCCCCACTGCCGTCGCCGAACCCGTCGCACGCACCGGTGACCTTGAACTTCGGCTCGACCTGCCAGCGGACCTTGCCGTCCGGGCCGAACGCCGTGATGTTCCACGTCATGGTGTCGTTGTTGTGCGCGGCGACGACCAACGGCTCGGTGGAGTAGACCCGCCCGACGGTCCACCCCGGCGCGTACTTGTAGTTCCACCTGGACTTGCCGGTGGCCGGGTCGAGTTCCTCGATCAGCTGCTGCGACTTGGTGGCGTCGCCCGAGCTCGTACAGAGGGCCACACCGACGAGTCTGCTGCCGCCGCCGATGGAGTAGGGGCTGCAACCGGACGTCTTCCAGGTGCCGAAGAGCTTCTTGCCGTCGGCGGCCGAGAAACCGGTCGCGTAGGCGCTGTGGGTGACGGCGACGGTGTTGCCGGTGACCGCCACCCGGAACTCGTTCGTGAAGTCGAACTGGTTCTCCTGCGGCACCTCCACCTTCCAGCCCGCCTTGCCGGTGGCCAGGTCGATCTGCTGGAGGTACTTGCAGTGGGCGCGTGCGGTGTTGTTCTCCAGGGTGGCGATGAACAGCTTGCCGCCCGCGCCCAGGTGGTGCGCGGCGCCGCACACCGGTGTCTCCAGCGCCAGGCTCCACTTCTGGGCGCCGTCGGCCACCGCGTGACCGGTGACCTCCTTGTACATGGCCCTCGCCACGATGTCACCGACCAACCAGGGGCCGTACTGCTGGCCGCCCGCGGACGTCAGCTGCGTCGCGTTCTCGCGCACCCAGATACGCGCCTCGCCGGGTTTGATCCCGTCGTTGAACCCGTCGCCGCCGCTCGCACCGCCGTTGCCGCTGCCGGTGCCGTCACCGAGGTCGGCCGTGGGAGACGCCGACGGTGTGGCGGGTTCACTGGCGAGCGCGGCGGGTTTGCCCGGCTTGCCGTCGTCACCGGAGGCGAGGTACACACCTCCACCCACGACCAGCAGCCCCGCGACGACGGCGGCCACGATCGCAGCCGGCCTGCGGTGGAAGGGCCGCTGTCCACCGCCGCCCGGTGGGGCGGGCGGGACCGGTGGTGGCATCTGGGGGTACGGGGACGGGCTCGGCGGGCCGTAGCCGCCGGGGTAAGGAGGTTGCGGTGGATGACCGGGGGCGGCTGCGGGAGGTTGGCCGTACCCGCTGGGCGGGCCGTACCCACCGGCCTGGCCGTACCCGCCGGCCTGGTCCGCGCCCGGCTGTCCGTAACCACCGGGCTGGGCATAAGGGTTGCCCGGAACCGGCTCCTGCGGCGGTTGGTGACTTGGCGGTTGGCTCACAGCGATATTCCCCCCGAATTCGCCAGCGACATCACTACGTTGAACACTCGGGGCCTTTCTATCACCCGCCCCCCGCGTCCCCGCTCGCCCGCCTCTTCTATACAGCGCTCGCCGGAGCTCAGCCCTTGCTGATCCGTACCGTGTCTCCCGCCGGGCCGCCCGCCAGGACGTCGATGCGGACGCCGGTTCCGAGGTCGGTGAAGCTCTGCCCCGGAGTACGGGCCGCCAGGTCCAGCGCGGTGCCGGGAAGCGGCGGCAGGACACGGACCGGGCCTTCGCCGGTGGCGGCGGACGAGTCGATTCTGTAGACGAGGACCCCGGTGGAGCGGGCGCCCCGGTCGTTGCCCTCGGCGCGGCGCGACTCCGCCACGTACGCGGTGGTCTCCCCGGTGCGCAGGACGGCGATCTTCGTGCCGCCGGGGCGTTCCACCGGCGTGAGGCGCACGGTGCGCCGGCCGAGGCCGGCCAGACAGGCGACCTGGCCGTCGTGGATCCAGCCGAGCTTCCAGGAGTGCCAGCCGAGGTACTGCGGGGCGGCCCCCGCGATGTTTCCCATGACGTCCCAGCCGCCCACGTACTGGTGGGTGTCCCCGGTGAAGGAGTACAGGTCCGGCAGGCCGAAGGTGTGGGCGGTCTCGTGGGCGGCGACCTTGAAGCCCCAGTGCCACATGTCCTGGCCGAAGGTGACGGCCCACTTCACCCGGGTGCCGTCCGCGGTGACGCCCCCGGTCGCCGGGTCGAAGAGATAGGTCGGCGAGAAGGGGATGGCCGTCGCCGCCTTGGTGGGGACGACATAGACCATGTCGTACCGCGAGAAGTCGGCGTAGGGGTCGGCCGCCGTGACCGCGTCGCGCAGGTACTTCTCATGGGCCTCGAAGGTCAGGCCGCGTGCGAAGTCGTACGAGGTGGAAGCGGCGGGCATCCGTATCCAGCGGCGCAGCGGGGTGACGGCCAGACGGGCGCGGCCGTGGCTGGCCGTCCGCATCCAGTCGGCGGCCGGGGCGAGTTGCGCGGCGTACGGATCGGTGGGGCCGGTCGCCGGCGCGTCGGGGAAGTCGACGAACAGGGTGAGGACGCGGTGGGTGCCGGTGGGTTTCTGGAACTGGGTGCGGTCGGTGTCGTGCCCCTCGTCGGTCCAGCCCGTGCGGCCGGGCAGCGCGCAGTCGGCGGGGGCCGTCCGCTGCGGCACGGGTGCGGCGGTCGCCGCGCCGGTCCCGGCCAGGCACAGGGTGAGGGCGACGGCGGCGGTGGCGAGGGGACGCGGTGACGGAACGGGCATGGCTCCTCCTGGAGGGTGGGCGGTCAGGCGCGGCCGGCGGCCAGATCCATCAGACGGGAGAGGACCCGGTCGCCGGAGGCGGTGAGTCCGTCGTGCTCCCACTCGTTGGTGACCCAGGCCCGGCAGGCGCCGACCGCGCGGGCGGTGCCCAGCGAAAGCCCCGCGTCCACGTACATGTCGTCGTGGTAGACGACCGCGGCGAGCGGGACCTCGTTGGCGGCGAGGCGGTCCGTGTCGTACAGCGGCGCCCAGTCGGTGCGCCGGGCCAGCAGGTCGGCGGCCTCGGCGAACGGCCGCAGGGCGGTGATCTCCTGGAACATCCAGGGATAGATCATCTCTCCGGTGAGGAGAAACGGGTCGGCGCGGTCGGCGAACGCGGGGAAGTCACCGAGGGCGCGGTCGGCGGCCCAGTTCGTCGCCCCGGCGCCCTGGCCGTAGAGGGTCTCCTGGAGAACGGCGAACAGCGGGTTGCCGGTGAAACCGGTCATCTCCGCCACCTGGTGGAGGAAGACATCACTCAACTCTCCCTCAGCGTCGCGGGCTTCGTCGAGCAGCCAGTGCACCCGCTCGAAACCGTCGCCCATGCCGAGGGCCAGACCGAGGGTGCGCAGCCGCCGGGGCGTCAGCCGGTCCCCGTCCGGCAGCCGTACGTCGGTGGCCGCGAGGAGGTCCGCGGTCTCGCGCAGCCGGGTGGCGTCGCCGGGATAGCGGGCGTAGAAGTCCAGGACGCGGTCGCGCACCCGGGGGTAGGTGCGGGCGTATACGTCGTCGGCGGTCGCGGTGAGGCCGGGCAGCCCACCGGCGACATAGCAGGCACGCAACCCCTCGGGGGCCCGGGACAGATAGGTGAGGGTGAGGAAACCGCCGTAGCTCTGGCCGAGGGTCTCCCAGGGCTCGTCGCCGCACAGCCTGCGCCGGATGAGTTCGGCGTCGGCGACGATCGCGTCGGCACGGAAGTGCGCCAAGTGGGCGGCGAAGGCGGCCGGGGAGGCGAACCGCGCGGCCGTACGGCCGGTCACGGGGGTGGAGCGGCCGGTGCCACGCTGGTCGAGCAGCAGCACCCGGTGGGTCTTGAGGGCGTGCTCCAGCCAGCCCGGCGAACCGGTGGACGGCCTGGGCGACTTGCCGCCCGGACCGCCCTGGAGGTAGAGGAGCCAGGGCAGCCGCTCACCCGCGCGGGAGCGGTCGACGACCTCGCGGGCGAAGACCTGGAGGGTCGGGCCGTGCGGGTCCGCGTGGTCCAGCGGAACGGTGAAGACGTGGTCGACGGTTGTGTACGCCGGGTTCATGGTTGCCTTTCGCGGCGCGGACGGGCGTGCGGAAACAGGCTCTGAGGAGCATGGCGCGGGCGGCCTCCGGCGAGGAGCCCTCGTCACGGCATGACACCGCGTCATGCGGAGCGCCGGAGGCCGTTCGCGCCGAGGGGCGCGAGATCACAGGGACCGTGCGGGCGCGAGGGTGTAGGTGCGGCTGGAGGTGTAGAAGTCCAGCGCGGCCCGGCCCTGTTCGCGCGGTCCGTGGCTGGACTCCTTGGTCCCGCCGAACGGCAGGTGGAAGTCCACGCCGGTGGAGGGCGCGTTGACGCGGATCATGCCGGTGTCCAGCCGGTCGCACCCGTGCAGGGCGGCGTCCAGGTCGGCGGTGTGCACCGAGGTGACCAGGCCGTACGGGACCGAGTTGGTGATACGTACCGCGTGGGCGAGGTCGTCGGCGGGCAGCAGGGCGGCGATGGGGCCGAAGACCTCTTCACGCAGCAGCGGATGCGCCGGGTCGGCCTTCTCCACCAGGGTGGGGGCCGTGTACCAGCCGGGGTGCCGGGGCGCCGTCCCGCCCGCGAGGACGCTCAGCCCGCGGGTGGCCTCGCCCACCCGGTCCCGGGCGCGCTCGCTGATGAGCGGGCCGCAGACGGTGCCGGGGGCGGCCGGGTCGCCGACCGGGAGCGCCCGCAGCGCCGCGACCAGGGCCTCACGCAGGGGGTCGAGCGCGGCGCCGACAGCGATGACACGGCTGGTGGCGGTGCACTTCTGGCCCGCGTACCCGGCGATCGCGGCGGCGATGTGGGCGGCGGCCTGACCGATGTCGGCGTCCGGCAGGACGATCGCGGCGTTCAGACCGCCCATCTCCGCCTGGACGGCGACACCCCGCTCGGTGGCGGTACGCGCCACCGACCGGCCGACGGCCGTCGAGCCGGTGAACGAGACGACGTCGGCACCGCGGACGAGCGCGTCCCCTTCGGCGGCGCCACCGGGCACCACCGTCAACACCCCTGCCGGAACGGCCTGTTGGATCACCTCTGCCAGTCGCAGAGCACACGCCGTCGCCTCCGGGGCGGGCTTGAGCACCACCGTGTTGCCCACGGCGAGCGCGGGGGCGGCCTTCCAGCTCGGGATGGCGAAGGGGAAGTTCCACGGGGTGACGAGCCCGGCGACACCGTGGGGCCGACGGCGGGTGAGCAGCAGCCCGGACCCGGCGGCGGGCTCGTGGACCGCGCCGACCGGCTCGTAGGGGGCCTGGGCGTAGTAGCGCCAGATGGCGACGGTACGGGCGACCTCGGCCCGGGCCTCGGCGAGCGGCTTGCCCACCTCGCGCACGGCGAGCGCGGCCAGTTCCTCGGCCGCGGCCTGGATCGCGTCGGCGGCGGCGCCGAGCGCGGCCGAACGCGCGGCCGCGCCGCCGTTCAGCCACCCCGGCTGAGCCGTACGGGCCCGCTCCACGGCGTCGGCGGCGGCACGGGCCCCGGGAGCCGGGATCCGGACGACGACGTCGGCGGGGTCGGCCGGGTTGCGGGAGATGAGGTCGGTGACGTCTGCGGTCACGGGAGGTTCCTCCAAGGATGGTGAAGTACGGGTCGGTTGGGGCCGGCGCGGGCAGGCGGCGGAGTTCGTCGCGCCGCCTGCCCGCGCGGTGGCGGCGTCCGGGACCGGCCGGGCCGCCGGAGGGATCAGCGGTGCCCCTCGGCCACCACCTTCTCGGTGGCCAGGCGCACCGCCGCCTCGATCTCCCCGACGAGGGAGGCGCGCGGTGGGCGGACGGGGCCGCCGGGCCGTCCGGCGATGTCCATCGACAACTTGATGGCCTGCACGAACTCGGTCTTGGAGTCCCAGCGCAGCAGCGGGTGCAGCGACTTGTACAGCGGCAGCGCGGTCTCCAGGTCACCGGCGACGGCCGCGTGGTAGAGGGTGGCGCAGGCGGTGGGCAGCGCGTTGGGGTATCCGGCGATCCAGCCCACGGCGCCGGCGAGGGCGAGTTCGAGCAGGACGTCGTCGGCGCCGATCAGCAGGTCGATTTCGGGGGCGAGTTCGGCGATCTCGTAGGCGCGCCGCACGTCGCCGCTGAACTCCTTGACGGCGACGATGCTGCCGTCGCGGTGAAGCTCGGCGAGGAGCCCAGGCGTCAGGTCCACCTTGGTGTCGATGGGGTTGTTGTAGGCGACGACCGGCACCCCGGCCCGTGCCACTTCGGCGTAGTGGGCGCGGACCGCGCGCTCGTCGGCGCGGTAGGCGTTCGGGGGCAGCAGCAGGACCGAGCCGCAGCCCGCCTCGGCGGCCTGTTCGGCCCAGCGGCGCGATTCGGCGCTGCCGTAGGCGGCGACGCCGGGCATCACCCGGGCTCCGTCGCCCGCCGCTTCCACGGCGACCCGCACCACTTGGGCGCGTTCCTCGTCGGTGAGGGTCTGGTACTCGCCCAGCGAGCCGTTGGGGACGACGCCGTCGCAGCCGTTGTCGATCAGCCAGCGCACATGCGCGGCATAGGCGTCGTAGTCGACGGACAGATCGTCACGCAGGGGCAGAGCGGTGGCGACCATGATGCCGCGCCAGGGGTGGGTGGGGTTCCAGGTGGTGGCCATGGTGGCGACCCTTCTATGCGATGTGACATTTCACTGATGGTTAAAGGTCTGTCCGGGCAACCCCGAGGGCTGGCCCGTGGGTCAATCTCCGGCTGCCGGGGGCGGGTCGGGTACGAGGTCGTCGAGCGAGGCGAGCGCGCGGAGCGGTACCGGCACGGCGAGCGGCCGCCGCTCGGCGGGGGGATCCGCCAGCGGGTCCGCGTCACCGTGCCGCGCGGCCAGGCAGGCCACGGCCGCACCGCACATACGGCCCTGGCACCAGCCCATCCCGGCCCGGGTGAACAGTTTGACCGTGCGGGCGTCGCGCGCCCCGAGGTCGTCGACCGCCTCCCGGATGCTGCCCGCGCTCACCTCCTCGCACCGGCACACGTCGGTGTCGTCGGTGAGCCACTGCGGCCAGCGGGTACCGGGCGCGTGCTCGACGGCCATGGCGTCGGCGAAGGCCCGCATCCGACCCCGGGCGCGCTCCAGTTCGCGGACCCGGCCGGGGAGGGCGGGGCCACCGCGCAGCCGGTCGGCGATCGCGAGTCCCGCCAACTCGCCCTCGACATAGGCCAGTCGGGCACCTCCCACCCCGCCGGTCTCCCCGGCCGCCCACAGATTCCGTACCGAGGTCTCCTGACCGGCGTCCAGGAGCAGGGCGGTGGTCCGGTCGGGAGTGGTGCGGGTGGCGCAGCCCAGGGTGGTGGCCAGTTCGATCTGCGGCGCCAGACCGTGGCCCACGGCCAGTGCGTCGCACGCGATCCGGCGGCCGCTGCCCGGCACCGGCCGCCAGTCGTGGTCAAGCCGGGACACCGTGACCGCCTCCACGTGGTCGGTGCCGTGCACCTCGGTGACGGCGCTGCGGGTGCGCAGCCGTACCCGGTGGCGCACCAGCGCCGTGCCGTGCACGGCCGCCTCGGCCAGTTTGCGCGGGTTGACCGCGAGCGCGTACGGGTGGCGGGCGTAGCCCAGGTAGCCGGCCGCCTCGACGACGGCGGGCACCCGCGCCCCTGCCGCGGCGAGCGAGGAGGCAACGGCGAGCAGCAGCGGGCCGCTGCCCGCCACCACGACCCGCCTGCCCGGCAGCACCAGACCCGACTTCAGCATGGCCTGCGCCCCACCCGCACCCACGACGCCCGGCAGCGTCCAGCCCGGGAACGGGAGTTGACGCTCGTACGCACCCGTCGCCAGCAGCACCGCCCGTGCCCGCACCCGTACCGGCCGATCCTCGCCTCCGTCGGCCCCGGTGGTGGCGTGCACCGACCAAGGGCCTCCGTCGCCGTCGCGGGTCACGGTCCACACATGATGGCCGCCGAGGAGGTCCACCGCGGTGGCCTCCAGGCGGTGGCGGAGCCCGGTGAAGAGGGACCAGTCGTGGTGCAGGGCCTCGGGGCGCGCCGCCCCGGTGGCCGGTGCCGGATGCCGGAAGAACTGCCCGCCGATCTGGGGCGAGGCATCCAGCAGGGCGACGCTCAGGCCGAGTTCGGAGGCGGTGACGGCGCCGGAGAGCCCGGCGCAGCCCGCGCCGATCACCGCGAGGTCGTACGGCTCGGGCGGGGTGTCAGCCGAGGGACGCATGGCCGTGTCCTTCCTGGGGAGTGACCGTGTCGCCGGGGCGGGCGGGCACCAGGCAGGCTCTGCGGTTGGGCTCCCCGTTGATCGTGGCGAGGCAGTCGTAGCACTGCCCGATGCCGCAGAACGCGCCGCGCGGACGGCCGGTGGCGCGGGTGGTGCGCCACGCGAGGATGCCCGCGGCCCACAGCGCGGCGGCGACGGACTGCTCCGGGCGTGCGGGCACGCGGCGGGCCCCGAAGGTGATCTCGAACGACGAGCCGGTGCGTACACCGACCAGATCGGCGGGGGTTCGGGGCACGGAAGCCTCCTTGTGCGGCGGAGCGGGGCCGATCGCGGGCAGGTGCCGGGGAGCACAGCAGTAATATTTCACATTGCACTGCGTTGACCAAGAGCCCGGTCTAGTCGAAGTCGAGCGCGAGGGGGGTGCGGAACGGCGGGTCAAGCACCCATCCGAGGAAGCCCGTTGGACACGAGTGGATAAAGGAGGGGCCAGGGGGTTGTCAGTACAATTTCACATTACTATGTTACAGGTCACATTCCAGCCGCTCTGGCTGTCGGACTGCTCTCGCGCTCTCGGAGTGACCACTGATGAACAAGCGCACCCTCACCGCCCTCGCCACCGCTCTGGCGGCGTCCCTCGCCCTCGGGGCCACCGGCTGCTCGAAGACCGAGCACTCGGACGCGGGCCCGGACGCCAAGGGCAAGAACCCGGCGACCGCCAACGCCGGCACCGTGGTGGGCGGCACCCCCCAGAAGGGCGGCACCCTGACCGTCCTGTCCAACCAGGACTTCACCCACCTCGACCCCGCCCGCAACTGGGTCATGAACGACATGGACTTCGGGACCCGGATGCTCTACCGCACCCTGGTCACCTACAAGGCGGCCCCCGGCACCGGCGGCGGTGAGCTGGTGCCCGACCTGGCCACCGATCTGGGCACCTCCTCCAACGGCGCGAAGACCTGGACCTTCCACCTCAAGCCGGGCGTCACATACGAGGACGGCAGCCCGGTCACCGCCCAGGACGTCAAGTACAACGTCGAGCGGTCCTTCTCCCCTGACCTGCCCGGCGGCGCCGACTACGCAGCCCGCTACCTCGCCGGCGCCGAGGGCTACCAGGGCCCCGCCCAGGGCAAGCACCTGGACTCCGTGAAGACGCCGGACGACCACACCATCGTCTTCGAACTGCGCAAGCCCTTCGCGGAGTTCCCCAACGCCACCGTGATGCCGACCTTCGCGCCGGTCCCCAAGGCCCAGGACAAGGGGCCCCAGTACGACAACCGGCCGTTCTCCTCGGGCCCGTACAAGATCGAGTCGTACGCTCGGGGCAAGAAGCTGGTGCTGGTGCGCAACACTCACTGGGACGCCGCCACCGACCAGGTGCGCAAGGCCTACCCGGACAGACTCGTCATGGTCATGGGGCTCAAGGCCAACCAGATCGACGACCGCCTCATCGCCTCCCAGGGCTCCGACGCCTCCGCCGTCTCCTGGGGCGCCCTGCGCCCGGAGAGCGCGGCCAAGGTGCTGCCGAGCGCCGAGGTCCGCAAGCGGCTGATCGCCGAGTCCACCAACTGCACGGACATGGTCCAGATGAACACGGGACATGCCCCGTTCGACGACGTGAAGGTCCGTCAGGCCGTGCAGTACGCCCTCGACAAGGACGCCGTCCTCACCGCGTCCGGCGGCCCCGCCTTCAACGACCCCTCCACCGCGTACATGCCCGCCTCCCTCTTCGGCGGCAAGCAGCCGGACACCGTGAAGGTGCCCGTGGCCGGTGATGTGGCCAAGGCCAAGCAGCTCCTCAAGGACGCCGGGAAGGCGGACGGGTTCACCACCAAGATGACCGTCTCCAGCGGCGACAAGGGGCGCGGCGAGGCAATCCAGCAGGCGCTCGCCAAGGCCGGGATCAAGGTCACCATCGAGACGGTCGACCCGTCCGCGTTCTACGCGACGATCGGCGACACCAAGAACCGCACCGACATCGTCTACACGGGCTGGTGCCCCGACTACCCCTCGGGCTCCACCTTCCTGCCGTTCGTCTTCGACGGCCGCTACATCAAGGAGAAGGGCAACTCCGGCAACCACTCGCTCTTCCGCGACGAGGCGACCATGAAGCGGATGGACGAGATCGCCGCCCTCACCGACGCCAAGCAGGCCAACACCGCCTGGCAGCAGCTGGACGGCGAGATCCTCGCCAAGGCCCCGGCCGTGCCGGTCCTGGTGCGCCGCTGGCCGCTGGTGCTTGGCACCAACATCGCGGGCGCCTATGGCCAGACGTCCTTCGGCGGTCAGCTCGACTACGCCACGGTCGGCCTCAAGGACCCCTCGAAGAGCCAGGGCTGAGGGCTTAGCCGACCATGACCACCACCCTCGCACCCGAGGCCGCCGCCAAGGGCCAGGGCCCCTGGCAGCTGGCCCGTACGGAGCTGCGCCGCCGCACCTCCGTCAAGATCTCCCTCGCGGTCGTCGCGCTCTTCGCCGTCATGGCGGCCGCCGCCCCGCTGCTGAGCAGGCTCGGCGGCTGGTCGCCCGAGGAGTTCGACAAGACCGCCGTCGACCCGTACCTGGGCGGCCAGCCGCTGGGCACCCTCGGCGGGATCTCCGCCGACCACTGGCTCGGCGTGGAGCCCGTCACCGGGCGCGACCTGTTCGCCCGGGTCGTGCACGGCGCCCAGGTCTCCCTGCTGATCGCCTTCACCGCGACCGCGATCGTCGTGGTCGCGGGCACGGCCGCCGGGATCGCGGCCGGCTACTTCGGCGGGCGCACCGACGCCGTCCTCAGCAGGCTCATGGACCTGACCATGTCCTTCCCCTCCCTCATCTTCATGATCGCGATGATGTCGGTCGCCAAGGACGTCAACCGCATCGCCCTGATGACCGCGGTGATCGGCCTGTTCGGCTGGCCCGGCATCGCCCGGGTGGTGCGCGGCCAGACCCTCTCGCTCAAGCACCGCGAGTACGTCGACGCGGCCCGGGTCAACGGCTCCGGCCCCTGGCGGATCCTCACCCGCGACATCCTGCCGGGCGTCGCGGGGCCCGTCATCGCGTACACCACCCTGATCATCCCCGGCATGATCGCCACCGAGGCGGCGCTGAGCTATCTCGGCGTCGGGGTGCGCCCGCCCACGCCCTCCTGGGGTCAGATGATCGCCGAGAGCGTCGCCTTCTACGACACGGACCCCATGTACTTCGTCATCCCGAGCAGCTGCCTCTTCCTCACGGTGCTCGCCTTCACCCTGCTCGGCGACGCGCTGCGGGACATCCTCGACCCGAGGGGAAGCCGCTCATGATCCTCTACCTCGGCCGCCGGCTGCTCGGCGTGGCCGGCGTCCTGGTCGCCATCGCCGCCGTCACGTTCACCATCTTCTACGTGCTGCCGTCCGACCCGGCCGCCGCCGCGTGCGGCAAGTCGTGCAGTGTCGAGCGGCTGGCGGCGATCCGCACCCACATGGGCCTGGACCAGCCGTTGTGGCGGCAGTTCTGGGACTTCGCCTCCGGCATCTTCACCGGCCGCACCATGGGCACCGGGCAGTACGCGCTGCACTGCGACTTCCCGTGCCTGGGCTACTCGTACGAGAACAGCGAGTCCGTGTGGGGCCTGCTGATGGACCGGCTGCCCGTGTCCGCCTCGCTGGCGCTCGGCGCGGCGGTCCTGTGGCTGGTGCTCGGGCTGTCCGCCGGGGTCACGGCGGCGCTGCGCAAGGACACGCTCACCGACAAGGTCCTGATGGTCGGCGCGGTCGCCGCCGCCTCGCTGCCCGTCTACTTCACCTCCATGATGCTGATCTACGGCCTGATCAGGACGGCCGGCCTGCTGCCCTATCCGCAGTACGTGCCCTTCGGCTCGGACCCGCTGCACTGGGCGTCCAACCTGCTGCTGCCCTGGCTGGCGCTGGCCGTGCTGTACGCGGCCATGTACGCGCGCCAGAGCCGCAGTTCGATGATCGAGACCATGGCGGAGCCGTATATCCGCACCGCCCGCGCCAAGGGCCTGCCCCGGCGCACGGTCGTCGTCAAGCACGGGCTGCGGGCGGGGATGACGCCGATCCTGACCATCTTCGGGATGGATCTGGGCGGGCTGCTCGCGGGCGCGGTGATCACCGAGTCGATCTTCGGGCTGCCGGGCATCGGACGGCTCTTCTACGGCGCCCTCTCCAGCGGGGACCAGCCCGTCATCCTCGGGGTGACGCTGCTCGCCGCCGCCTTCATCGTCGTCGCCAACCTGGTCGTCGACCTGCTCTACGCCGTCGTCGACCCGCGAGTGAGGTACTGATGGACGCGCCCCGCCCCACCGCGCCCGCACCCCAGCGGACCCGCGCTCCCCAGACGGGCGAACCCCTGCTGTCCGTACGGGATCTGAGTGTCACCTTCCCCACGCCACGCGGCCCCGTACGGGCCGTCGACTCGCTCGACTTCGACGTCCACCGGGGCCGCACCCTGGGCATCGTGGGCGAGTCCGGCTCCGGCAAGTCCGTCACCTCCATGGCCGTCCTGGGCCTGCACACCGGCGCCCGGGTCACCGGCTCCATCGCGCTGGAGGGCCGGGAGCTGGTCGGTCTGACGGAGCGTGAGCTGAACGGGCTGCGCGGCCGCCGGATGGCGATGATCTTCCAGGACCCGCTCTCCAGCCTGCACCCCTACTACACGGTCGGCGAGCAGATAGCCGAACACCACCGCGTCCACTTCCGTTCCGGCCGCGCGGTGGCCCGCCGCCGTGCGGTGGAGATGCTCGCCGAGGTCGGCATCCCGGAGCCGCGGCGCCGGGCGGGCGAGTACCCGCACCAGTTCTCCGGGGGTATGCGCCAGCGCGTGATGATCGCGATGGCGCTGGCCTGCGAGCCCGAGCTGCTGATCGCGGACGAGCCGACCACCGCGCTCGACGTCACCGTGCAGGCCCAGATCCTGGAGCTGATCGCCCGGCTCCAGCAGGAACACGGCCTCGCCGTCGTCATGATCACCCACGATCTGGGCGTGGTGGCCCGTGTCGCCCACGAGGTCCTGGTGATGTACGGGGGCCGGGCCGTCGAACAGGCCCCGGTGGACACCCTGTTCGCGGCCCCGGCCCACCCCTACACGCGTGGCCTGCTCGACTCGCTGCCCCGGCTCGACGACCCCGACGACGCACCGCTGCGGGCCATCCCCGGCAGCCCGCCGTCGCTGCTCGCCCCGGCTCCCGGCTGCGCCTTCGCACCCCGCTGCGCCCGGGCCGCGGCGGCGGGCGCGAGCGAGCGGCTGCGCTGCGAGACCGAGCCGCCGCTGCTGTCCGGGCCCGCCGGCCACGCGTCCGCCTGCCACCTCCCCACGTACGAAGGCGCTCCTTCATGACCACAGCGACCCAACCCCTGCTGTCCGTACGGGACATGACGAAGGTCTATCCGGCCCGGCGGCGCGGCGCGGCCCCCGTACGGGCGGTCGACGGCATCAGCTTCGACGTGGCACCCGGCGAGACGCTCGGCCTGGTCGGCGAGTCCGGCTGCGGCAAGTCCACCACCGGCCGCACCATCGTGCGCCTCCTGGAGCCGTCCGCCGGTTCGATCGCCTACGCCGGCCAGGACATCAGCCATCTCTCGCAGCGCGAGCTCAAGCCGCTGCGCCGGGAGATCCAGATGGTCTTCCAGGACCCGCACTCCTCGCTCAACCCGCGCCAGACGGTCGCCCGGATCATCTCCGACCCGCTGCTGGTGCAGGGGAGTTCGGCGGTGGACGCGCGTCGGCGGGCGGCCGAGCTGATGGAGCTGGTGGGGCTCATCCCCGAGCACATCGACCGCTTCCCGCACGAGTTCTCCGGCGGCCAGGCCCAGCGCATCGGCATCGCCCGCGCCCTCGCCACCGGGCCGCGGCTGGTCATCGCGGACGAGCCCGTCTCGGCGCTCGACGTCTCCGTGCAGGCCCAGATCGTCAACCTGATGGAGCGCCTCCAGCGCGAACTCGGTCTGGCCTACCTCTTCATCGCGCACGACCTGTCGGTGGTCAAGCGGGTCTGCGACCGGGTCGCCGTGATGTATCTGGGCCGGATCGTGGAGATCGGCGCGAAGGAGCGGGTGTACACGGCCCCGGCCCACCCCTACACCCGCGCCCTGCTCTCCGCCGTGCCCCTGCCGGACCCGGCCGCCGAGCGGGCCCGCGAGCGCATCACGCTCCTGGGCGACCCGCCGAGCCCGGCCGCGCCGCCGCCGGGCTGCACCTTCCACCCCCGCTGCCCCAAGGCCCAGGACCGGTGCCGCAGCGAGGCGCCGGTGCTGCGGATCGCGGCGCCCGGCGAGGCGCGCCAGGTCGCCTGCCACTTCCCCGAGGCGGCCTGACCAAGGGGTGTGCCCCGGGAGCCTCGAAGGCTTCCGGGGCACATCTTTTAGGGGCGCGGGGAACTGCGCGAGAAGCGGGCACGGTCCGCAGACGAAGACGGGTTTCAGGGCGCAGGGAACGGCACGGGCAACCCAGCGCGGTCCTCAGCTCACCGCGGCCCGCCCTTGCCTCCCTTCCCCTTCCCCTTGTCCGGTTCGCCGCGCTCGTTCGCCAGGCGGACCTCGACGCCCTGGTCGGCGTTGGCGGCCGTCACCGTGTACGGGCCGGTCACCGGCTGCGCGGGGAGGCGGTAGCCCTCGGGGACCGCCGTCTCACGCAGGTAGTAGGTGGCCGGTGCCAGGCCGGTGAAGGTGCAGTGGCCCTGGCCGTCGGTGGCGCAGGCCGCGCCGTGCTTGGTGTCGGGGGTGGCGCCGCCCGTCTGGAGTCCGGCCGTGCCGTTCGTCTCCTGCCACAGCTCGAACACCGCGCCCCGCAGCGGCTCCTGGGACGTGGCGTCCCGCTTGAGGATCCTGATCCTGCCCTGGACCGGCCGGTTGTCGACGGTGACCGAGACACCCTGCTCGGCGTTGCCCACCGTCAGGTGCAGCGGCCCGACGACGCCGGGCACGGGCAGGACGTGGCCGTCCGGAGCCTTGGTCTCCTGCCAGTAGTACGTCCCGAGCGGCAGGTCCGCGACCGTGCACGTGCCGTTCCCGCCCGTGGTGCACACGGCGCCCTGCCGGGTGTCGGGGGTGGCGCCGCCGGTCTGGAGTCCGCTCTGCCCGTTGGTCTCCCGCCACAGCTGGAAGACCGCACCCGGCAGCGGACGTCCCGTACCGGCCTCGTGCTTGACGACGCTCACCCGGCCCTTGGGCGGGATGTAGTACCCGGCGTCGTGGGTGTGGTCGTTGTCGCCCGCGGCCCCGGTGGTGAGCCGGTCGACCTGGGTGCGCGGGTCGGGGTCGGAGTCGATCGAGCGGTTGTGTCCCTGGTCCCGCTCGGTGGGTACGAGGTCGCCGGGCGCGGGCCGCTCGGGGATGCCGCCGGTGTTCGCGGTGGTCACATCGAACTTGATCCGGTACTCGGTGTGCGGCTTGACCTGGAAGTAGTACTCGCCGCGCCCATTGGTCCGGGTGCTGTCGACGACGTCGCCGTCCTTGTCGAGGAGCGTCACCGTCGCACCGGGGATGGGCTCCTCGGTGGGGCCCTGGATGCCGTCGCGGTCGCGGTCGAACCAGACCCGGTTGCCGATCTGCACCGGCGCCTCGTCGCACAGGAGCTCCAGGTCGCCCAGGCCGTTGGCCTTGCCGAACGAGCCGGTCCCGCCGTCCACCTGGTAGTCATCGGAGGGCGCGCCGGTGGCGTTGTCGAGCTTGCGCACCCCGCCGGAGAAGATCGTCAGCGGGTCGACGATGGTCGACACGGTCTTGGTGAAGCGGGGAGCGAACGCGAGGCCGCCCTGGAGCGACTCCGCGAGCTGGCCGAGGGTGGAGTCGCCGTAGTAGTACTCCCTGACCCCGTCCTGCTGCGGCGGCGCGCTGCCGTTGACGAAGTGGTTGGGGCAGTCCGGCGACTCGCTGTCCCACACCCACCCGGTGCCCTTCCTGCACACCCGGGTGAGGTCGCCCATCGCCGGGAACAGCGAGCGCTGCGCGGTGTCGTTGGTGGCTCCCTCGGGCGGCAGGGCCTGGTAGCCCGCCTGGTCGCCGAGCCGGTCCCGGAAGCCCAGCATCATCGAGCCGTCGCGGTCGAAGACGATGTCGGACAGCAGCGGCTGGGGGAAGTTGGCCTGCTGGAACCAGGCGTACGGGTCCCAGGTCCTGAGCCAGTGCCGCCAGTGGGTGTCGCCCTTGACCGACGAGTACCCCATGCCCCGCTCGAAGGCGAGGTCGTGCGAGACGACGGTGGAGAACGAGCCGCCGCTCAGCTTGAGCACATACGCCCGCAGGTCCGCGTCCTTCTGCGACGACTCGGCGCTGCACGTGCCGCCCACGTACAGGGCGCCGTCGTGGAAGCCCAGACCGTACGGACGCCAGTCCTCCGGGCCGCTCGGACAGCCGGGGTCGGGGATCGGGACGGTCCGCTGGGGCCGGGCCGCGGGCCTGCCGGGTCCGGCGCCGGTGGTGTCGTACACATACAGGCTCTTGGCCTTGAGCCCCACCGCGTACAGGGTGTGGCCGTCGTCGGAGAGGTCGAGGTCGCCCAGCCCCTCCTTGCCGACCGCGTCGTTGATCTCCATGGTGTCGCGGGTCAGGTCGGCGGAGTGCTTGGCGTCCCCGGCGTCCGGGACGGTCGCGAACAGCGAGGTCTGCTTCGTCCCGCGGTCCACGACGTAGATGCCGCCCGGCCCGGCCGGCCCGTACGGCATCAGCCGCTTGGTGAGCGCGCCGACGAAGAGCTGGTCGGTGTCGCGCTTGTGGGCGAGGCCGTAGGTGGCGCCGATCTGCTCGAACGTCGCCTCGTCGGCCGGTGGCGGGCTGTCGCCGGTGCGGTCGTAGGGCCAGGACACCAGCGCCTTGGTGCCCACCGCGCCGGGCGCGCTCTGGTGTGAACACGGCGTGGCCAGGGTCGGGTTGGCCTGGCAGTAGTCGGCCGGCACATGGACGCCGGTCACCACCGAGGCGTGCTTGCCGTCGGTCACGTCGACGAACTCGACCAGCGACGACAGCGCCGGGGCGGGCCCGCCCGCCTGCGCCGGGCGCAGGAACCGCTTGTCGGGCGGGATGACCGCCTCCACCCGGTAGCGTCCGCCGGTCAGCCCGAGGGCCGAGGGCGCGAAGTGCACCTTGCCGTCGTCCGCGGTGACCGCGGTACGGGTGGTGCCCGCCGCATCGGTGACCGTGACGGGGATGCCCCTCTCCCCAACCTCCAGGGCCGGGGTCCAGCTGCCGTCCGAGTCCACGTCCCGTACCACCGTGACGTCGACCGTCCCGTCGACGCGGCCCGAGGAGCCGTGCGCCGACGTGGTGGCGGCGAGGAGGGGGGCGGCCAGCATGAGGGCGGCGCCGCCTGCCGCCCAGTACCGGATCCGGCCCGAGGCGGACCGTGCGGGATGGTGCATGGTGATGTCTCATTTCGCCGTCACCTGATACGACGAATCGAATGAACATCACACCGCCGCTCCGGCCTGATCGACAGAAGTGATCATGCCGAGGGCTCACCCGTGTGCCACGGCGGATTCACCCGGCCGGTCCTTCACGTCGCCGGTTTGCGGCCCCAGATGAAGACGGCGTCGCCGACGTCGACGGTGTTCCACAGCAGCTGGGCGTCGGGCAGACGCAGATTGATGCAGCCGGCCGAGCCGCCGCCGTTGAAGAGGTCGCCGTAGACGCCGTGGAAGGCCTGCCCGCCGGAGAAGTACTGGGCGTAGGGCATGGGCGCGTTGTCGTACAGCTCGGAGTGGTCGTCGATACGGCGCTCGGTGATCTCGTGCCAGCCGTTGCGGGTCTGCTGGCCCCAGCGGCCGGTGCGGACCGCCACCGCCGGGTAGACGACCTGGCCGCCGCGCTGCACCCACAGGAGCTGGCGCCCCAGGTCGACGCAGACGAGCCGCTCTTGTCGGGTCGGGCACTCGCCCTTCTTGTTCGGGGCGCGGCGCTCCTCGATGACGAGGGTGGCACGGTAGGTGGCCAGACCGGCGAATCCGTCAGCGGGGACGATGCCGTTGCGCTCCTGGAAGGCGCGGATCGCCACGCAGTCGGCTTCGGACTGGCGGCCGTCGGCGGGCAGGTGCAGATACTGCTCCAACTCCCACTGGTACGGGCCGGTGTCCGCGGTGCACGCGGGTGCCGGCGCGGCGGCCGAGGAGGTCGGGGCGCCGACCCCGACGAGAAGGGCGGCGAGGGCGGCCACGAGTATCGGCACCCGCGGGCGGCGGCGTATGAGCGCGGTCACGGCGGCTCCTGCTGGCTGCGGCGACGGCATCGGGCACCGTCGCCCTGTCCGCCATTCGAGCACGCCGGACCCGGCGCCACCGTGGCGAAGGGGCCATCCGGGTGTCACCCGCGCCACGGCTGCCGCGCCTGAACGGCCCACCCGGCCGTGTCACGGCGCCGCGGCGCGCGCCGGCGGTGGTGTGCTGAGCCGGTGATGGGACATACGGTCCGCCGCGCCCTGCGCCACGGCGGAAGCGCCGCGCTGCTCGCGGCGGCGCTGCTGATGGGAACCACGGCGTGCGGCACACCGGACGAGCACCGGCCGCTCACGCCGGACGAGGCCCAGCGCCTCGCCCTGGCCCGGCTGTCGGTGTACGAGCGCGGCCCCGCCTCGGTCCGGCTGCGGGTGCCCGCGGCCGACACCGACGTGGGCGTGGACGCGGTCGTCGACTACGCGGCCCACCGCGCGCTCGGCAGCTACCGCGCCCTGGGCCGCGAGGGCAGGGTCGCCTGGGACGCGGCCGGGGTGTCGGTCGCACCGGGCCACGGCCATCCGGGGGGCCGGGGCGCCGCCACCCGCTGGTCCACCCGCGCCTACACCCGCGACCCGGTGGACCGCGCGCTGCGCCTGGTGCTCGCCCTGGGCAGCGACCGGCCCGAGAACGCCCAGCTCCTGGCCCAGTCCGGTCCCCGGTGGCTGGGCGAGCGACGGCTGCGGGGCCACACCTACACGCTGTTCGCCGGCCCCCGCCCCGCCCCCCACGGGCCCGGTCGTACGGCGCCGTCGGAGCCGCCCGTCTCCCCCGTGACGTACTGGATCGACGAGACGGGCGCGCTCGGCCGCGTCGAGGCCGTCCTCACCAGCGGGGCCGACCCGGTCACCGTCGACTTCACCGGGCGCCGCTCACCGCTGCCGCCGGGGCCCTGGCCCGCCCCGGCGGGCCCGGCGCGGCCCTGACGCCGTTAAGCGGACCCGGACGGCAGCAGGTAGCGCTGGGCGTCGGGGCGCCCGGGCAGGCCCACGGCCGCCCGGGCGGGCGCGGACGAGGCGTGCGGCATCGACCGCTGCGGCGCCGGGGCGGGCACGAGCCGGAAGGAGAGCCCCGCGGGCGCGGCGACGGCGGGCACCGACCCGGGCACCCGCCACCGCCCGGCGGGTCGCCCGCAGCGCGCGGCCTCGGTGAGGCCCGCCGGGGACACCCGCTCCAGCTGGTTGGCGTCGAAGCAGTTGCCCGCGAGGGCGGAGGTGGCGAGCACCAGGTCGGCCCCGTTGCCCGTGACCCGGTTGCCCCGTACCGCGTTGCGGGCGGCCGGATACCCGGTGACGTCGGAGAGCAGCACCCCCGCTCGGCGGTTGCCGCTGATGAGGTTGCGCTCGACGGTGTTGTCCGTGCCCCCGCCCACTCCGATCCCGATGCCGTAGCCGCCGTCGGCCTGCTCGGGGCTGCGGGCGTCGTTGTTGTCGGTGAGGGCGTTGCCCGCGAACACCGCGCGGTGCTGGGGCGCCAGGGACTCCAGGTCGTTGGAGTTCACGGTCGCCCCGACCCGGTTGTGGCGGGCCGTGTTCCCGAGGACGTACAACTCCTCGGAGGCGTTGGTGACTTCGATGCCCACGGCGTTGTGCTCGACGGTGTTGCGCCGCACCGTGGTGAGGCAGGGGCGGCACTGGCCCACATAGATCCCCGAGTCCGCCTGGCCGGAGGCGTACGAGTCCTCGATGAGCCCCTCGCGGGCGTCGAACGCGTAGATGCCGTACAGCGCGTTGTTGTGGGCCGTCACGAAGGACGCGCGGAAGCCCTTGAGCGGTGGGTACGCCTTGGTGTCCAGCCGTTCGTAGCCCGCTCCCCCGGCACCGCCGGTGTGCCGGGCCGCGTCGGTGACACCGGTGAACAGCACACCGTTGGCGAGGTGGTTACGGACCGTCAAATTCTCCACGGCCGAGCCCGCACCGGTCACGGTGACGCCGTTGGCGCGGCGGAACTCGCCGTCGATGACCGTACGGTTGCGGTCCGCGCCGCGCAGGACGACCCGGGGTGCGGCGACCGTGACGCTCTCCCGGTAGACGCCGGGCGCGACCAGCACCAGGTCCCCGGGGTGGGCGTGGTCGACCGCCTGCTGGATGGTCCGGAAGTCCCGCGGCACCCACAGGGTGGCGGCCGGGCCCCGCTTGGGCGGCGCGGAGTCGTCCACCGGGCCGGAACACGCCGGGACGAGCAGGAGCAGCGCGGCGAGGGGCAGGCCGAGCCGACGCCGCGGCAGAGCAAGACGAGAAGCGAGAGCGAACACGGTGCCAGGTGTATCGTGCCAAGCGCCGCGAATGCGAACTACACCCCTTATACGACTACTTGCCACGTGAGGGCGGGGAGGGGCCGGGGATGAACAGCGAGCCTGACGGTGTGACCCTGTCACCCGACCTGACCCAGCCAACGGATACATGCCGTCCAACCGGCCCGGCCCAACTGACCAGCCCGGCCCAGCCAACCGGCCCGGCCCGGCCAACCGGTCCGGTTGAGCCAACCGGTCTGGCCGAGCCACCCTGCCCGGTCCTGCCCACCGGTCCGGCCCAGCCAACCGGTCCGGCCCGACCAACCGGTCCGGCCGAGCCACCCTGCCCGGCCCTGCCCACTGATCCGGCCCAGCCCACCGACCCGGCCCGATCGGTCGGTGCCGGCGGGCCCGCCCGGCGCGGGCTGCTCGGTGGGCTGGCCGCTCTGGGTACGGCCGCCGCCCTGGCCGGCTGTCAGGGGTCCCGGTCCCCGGCCCCCGCCGCGCCCTCCCCTCCCCCTCGCCAGCCGGGCGTGACGGACCCGCAGCCCGCCCGGGCCCTGCTGCTGTCGTACGACGTGAGCCCCGGCGTCCACGGCCCGGCGGGCCGGGAGTCCGTACGCCGGATGTTCGCCGCCTGGACGCCCCTGCTCACCGCCCGCGACGGCCCGACCGTCACCGTCGGCCTCGGGCCCGCCCTCTTCCCCCGTCTCGGGGCGCACGCGCCGGAGGCGCTCCGCGATCTGCCCGCCTTCGCCGGGGACCGGCTGCGCCCCGAAGCCGGGGGCGGCCAGGTGTTCCTCCAGATCTGCGCGGCCTCCCCGGCGGCCTGCGCCGACCTCGCACGGCGGCTGGAGCGGACCGCGCCCGGCGTGCTGCGCCCGCGCTGGCAGCAGGCGGGCTTCCTCCCCGAGACGCCTCGCGGGGAGACCCCGCGCAACCTGTTCGGCTTCAAGGACGGCACCGCCAACCCGAACGCGAAACAGGCCGATCGGTGGGTGTGGCTCGGTCCGGGCCCCCACCACAACGCCACCTACCTGGTGGTACGCCGTATCCGCCTGGCGACGGCCGAGTTCGGTGAGCTGCCCGTGGAACGCCAGGAACGTGTGATGGGCCGCCGCAAGGCACACGGCGGCCCTCTCCAGGGCGGCCCCGAGCACGCCGAGCCCGATCTCTACGCCAAGACGAGCCAGGGCGGCTATCTGCTCCCGGCCGACGCCCACGTCCGCCTCGCCCACCCCCGTTTCGACGGCGGCGCCCGGATACTGCGCCGCGGCTACTCCTACGACAACGCCCCCGACGACCAGGGCCTGCTCTTCCTGGCCTATATGAACGACCCGGACCTGTTCGCCCGCGTACAGCGCCGCCTGGCGGGCCATGACGCGCTGGGCCCGTTCGTCGAGCACTACGGCTCGGCGGTGTTCTTCGTCCCGCCGGGAGCGGGGCCGCAACGGCCGTTGGCTGAGGGCGTGTTGTAGGAGCCGGCACCCGTGGCAGAGGTCAGGCGGGGAGGGCCTCCACCGTGGGGACCACGACGCCGAACAGGTCCGTGATGGTGGTCAGCGCCGCGGCTTGGAGGGTGGAGGCGGGCACGAGCGTGCCGTCGGGCGCGGCGAGCGGACGCGTCGCGGTGGCCTCGGCGACGACCGTGGGACGGTAGCCGAGGCAGAAGGCACCCTGGGCGGTGTAGTTGACGCACATGTGCGTCATGAACCCGGCCAGGATCAGATCCTTGCCACTGCCCGGCGCGGCGCCCAGGGCGGTGAGGGTCTTCTCCAGCTCGGTGGCGTGGAAGGCGTTCGGGACCTGCTTGACCACGACCGGCTCGCCGTCCACCGGTGCGACCTCGTCGACGATGGCACCGACGTGGGCGCGGATGTCGTACGGAGTGTTCTCACCGCCGTCGTTGACGATGTGCACGACCGGGATGCCCGCGGCGCGGGCCCGCGCCAGCAGACGGGCACCGGCCTCGACGGCCTCGTCCGCGCCCTCCAGGGCCATGACGCCGGTGCGGTAGGTGTTCTGGAAGTCGACCATGACGAGGACGGACTCGCTCAGCCGGGGCGGCTGGTCGTCCAGGCCCACCACCGCGCGCAGGGTCGCGGAGGGCTGGGTGGCCACGGGGTTGTTCGCGTTCATCAGAAGCCTTTCTGGGGTGAATCGGGCATGGCGCGGCGAGCCGTGTCGCGCTCGCGCGTCAGAGGGGGACGAGTGGAAGGGGCAGGCGGGTCAGGTGGTGCGGAACCGGCGGCGGTACGCCCCGGGTGTGGTGGCCAGTTGGCGTCGGAACGACCGGTGCAGGGTCTCCGCCGAGCCCAGTCCGGCCGTGGCCGCGACCTGGTCGAGCGGGCAGTCGGTGGTCTCCAGCAGCCGCCGGGCCGCCTCCACCCGCGCGGCTTCGACATAGGTGGCGGGACTGGCGCCCGTCTCCTGTGTGAAGATACGCGCGAAGTGCCGCTCGCTGAGGCACATCCGGGCCGCCAGGACGGAGGCGGACAGGTCCTCGTCGAGGTGCTCGGCGATCCACAGCCGCAGCTCGTCGATGTCACGGCGAGAGGCGGCGGGCCGGCTGAGGGGGACGGAGAACTGGCTCTGCCCGCCCTGCCGCTTGAGGTACATGACGAGTTGCCGGGCCACCGCCAGCGCCACGTCCTCGCCCAGGTCCTCGGCCACCAGGGCGAGCGCGAGGTCCAGGCAGGCGCTGATCCCGGCCCCGGTCCACAGCCGCCCCCGGTCGGCGCGTACGAAGATCGGGTCCGGGTCGACGGTGACCGCCGGGTGGTCGGCGGCGAGCTGGGCGGCGGTCGACCAGTGGGTGGTCGCCGTCTTCCCGTCCAGCAGCCCGGCGGCCGCGAGCACATGCGCGCCCACGCACACCGAGGCCACCCGCCGGGCGTACGGGGCGGTCTCCCGCACCCACGCCACGACGTCGGCGTCGATACGGGCGACGGGCCCCTCGTCGGTCACGTCGACCGCACCGGGCACCAGCAGGGTGTCCACCTCCGCGCCGACCTCGGCGAAGCCCAGATCGGCCAGCAGCCGCACCCCCGCCGACGTCCGCACCTCCCCCGCCACCGGCCCGGCCAGCCGCACCCGGTACCCGGCCCGCCCCGAGGTCTCCCGGTTGGCCAGGGCGAACACCTCGGCCGGGCCGGTGACATCGAGGAGGTCGACGTCGGGGAAGACCGCGATGACGACGCGGTGGGTGAGGGGCATGAACACATCCTCACCGGCGCCCCCGATGACCGCAATGACGATCCCCTGTCACATCCGGACACGCCGCCAGCCACAGGTGCCAGGCGATCCCGGGCGCCTGAATCACGGTCACATAACGAGTAATGCACGCGTGTGACATGTGCCATTGCACATGTCACATCATTCATCTCGGGCCCTTCGCCACCGTGGCGGGCCCGACCCCGTCGCGTCGCCCCGGCGCGCCGACTGAGGAGGGCACATGCGAAGACCTCTGGCACTGCTGGCCGTTGCGGTCTCGGCCGTTCTACTGGGCAGCGCGGTCCCGGTCGCCGCCGCACCCGACAGCCCCGAGGGCGACGGCGGCCGGATCGCGTGGACGTCCTGCGGCGACACCAGCACCCCGGCGCTTCAGTGCGGGATGCTCGAAGTCCCGCTGGACCACGCCCACCCGGACGGGCGCAAGATCAAGATAAAGCTCAACCGGCTGCCCGCCACCGCCCCCGAGAGCAAGCGGCAGGGGCCGATCCTGCTGAACCCGGGCGGCCCTGGCGACAGCGGGCTGTGGATGCCCGCCTACATCGCCGGGCAGATCCCGGCCGACGTCGCCTCGACGTACGACTGGATCGGCTTCGACCCCCGCGGCACCAACGGCAGCGAACCCCATGTGGTCTGCGACGCCCACTACTTCGACGGCGCGCGGCCCGACTACCAGCCCGGCCACGGCACCGAGAAGGCGTGGCTCGCCAAGGCCGCGACCTACGCCGCCGACTGCGCGGCGGACTGGAGCTGGATCCTGCCGCACATGACGACGGCGGACAGCGCGCGGGACATGGACCGCATCCGGGCCGCGCTCGGCGCCAAGAAGATCAATTTCTACGGCGGCTCGTGGGGCACCTCGCTCGGCTCCACCTACGGCCAGCTGTTCCCCTCGCATGTGCGCCGCATGGTCCTGGACAGCATCGTCGGGCCCACCATCTCCTGGTACGACCACAACATCCTCCAGGACAAGGAGCACGAGCGGCGCTTCAACGCCTTCGCGGAGTGGACCGCCAAGGCCGACTCCGTCTACCACCTGGGCACCGACGCGGACACCGTGGCCAAGAAGTACTACGCCGTGGAGGACGCGCTGCGCACCAGCCCGGTGTCCGCGGCGCCCGCCCCCGGCAAGATCGGCCCGGCCGAGTTCGAGGACACCTTCTACGGCGGCGGCTACAACTTCCTGCGCTGGCCCCGGATGGCCACGGTCCTCTCGGCCTACCTCACCCGCCACGACACCCGGCCGCTCGCCATCGCCTACAACCGGTACGCCGCGCCCGGCGCCGACGACGGGGCCTTCCCCAACTACAACGCCACACAGTGCACCGAGAGCGCCTGGCCCCGCGACTGGGAGTTCTGGAAGAAGGACCAGGCGAAGGTCAACGCGGTCGCGCCGTTCTACACGTACAACAACATGTGGTACAACGCCGCCTGTATGTTCTGGCCCTACCAGGGCGGCCCGGGCCGGATGAAGATCACCGGCAAGGGCCTTCCGCCGGTGCTGCTGTTCCAGGCCACCGAGGACGCGGCCACCCCGTACGAAGGCGGGGTCGCGATGCGCAAGGCGCTGCCCCACTCGAAGCTGGTCGTCCAGAAGGGCGGCAGCTTCCACGAGATCCTCTTCCACGGCAACGCCTGCCTGGACGACACCTTCGTGGCGTACTTGCGTGACGGAACCCTCCCCGGCGGCAAGGGACTCATCGCCAAGACCTGCGCCCCCGAGGCCGATCCGGCACCGCTCTATGTCGAGCCCACCCCGGCGGCCAAGGCGTCCGGGGCGGCGATCGCACCGACCGACCGGGAGGCCGTGCACGGCGGCCGCTTCTGACCATCCGGCGAACGGGGGGTGTGGGCTCCCGGGCAGACCCGGGAGCCCACACCGCGACGCCTCCGTGCTCAGACGGTGCCGAGCGGGTTGAGGAGAGCGAAGCGCCAGTCGCCGTCGGCGTCCCGGCGGGCGATGTTGGCGGTGGTGCCGGTCGGGGCGATCCGCTCGCCGCCCGGCCCGTCGATCTCCATCGTCCAGTCGGTGACCAGCAGGGCGGTCTCCGCGCCGATCAGCGTATGCCGCTGAACGTTCGTCAGCCTGCCGCCGGCGGCGACGGTTGTGGCGATCTCGGCCCGCAGCGCCTCGGCGCCGGTGAGCTGCTCACCGGTCACGGTACGCATGGCCGCACCGGGGGCGAACAGGGCCAGCACACCGTCGATGTCGCCGGCGTTCAACGCGTTCTGGAAGAGGATCGGCAGCTTCGCGGGGTCGGTGATGACAGGGGACATGGTCGGGTCCTTACTTTTCGCGGGTTCCGAAGGAATGTGGCTCCACCTTCTCCCTGCGCTGGCCCCTGGGACGAGGTAGAGTCCGGACCCGACATGGTCGAAAACGGACAGCGCGAGGTCGTCGACATCGCCTACGACAACCCCGACCGCCTGCACACGGGTATCGAGGTGCTGGCCTTCGACGCGCTCAAGCCGCGTCTGAAACGGTCGGTCGCCCGCCGCCCGAGCCGTCTCGACTTCCACCAGGTCATGCTCGTACGCGGTGGCGAGGGCACAGCGATGGTCGATTTCGTCACCTACCCGTGTACGCGTGGCACGCTGCTGCATCTGCGGCCCGGGCAGGTGCAACGGCTGCCGTACGGCACGGACGGTCACCCCGCCGACCTCGACGCCGTCCTGCTGATGTTCACCGCCGACTTCCCGCCACCGCTGTCCACGACGCGTCAGACGCTCGACGGCTTCGGCCCGGTGGCCCACCGGCTCGCGCCCGGCCGGTTCGACGTGTTCCAGCACGCCGTGACGGAGATCGACGCCGAGTACCGGGCCCTGCGGGATCAGCGCGCTCCCGATACCCACGGGGCCGACACCGAGCTCGCCCAAGCCCTGCTGCGCCACCTCCTCGGCGCGTTGCTCATCCGTATGGCACGGCTGCCGGACCCGGCCGCGGTCCCCGTGCCCGGCACCGAGGTGTACCTCGCCTTCCGGCGCGAGCTGGAGCGCTCCTTCGCCACCACCCGCTCCGTCGAGGAGTACGCGGCTCGGCTCGGCTACTCCGCCCGGACCCTGACCCGCGCCTGCCGGGCGGCGACCGGCCGCAGCGCCAAGCAACTCGTCGACGCCCGCGTCGCCTTGCAGGCGCAGCGGCTGCTCGCCCACACCGACCGGCCCGTGGCGGCGATCGGCCGCGCGCTCGGCTTCACCGAGGCGACCAACTTCGGCAAGTTCTTCACCCGGGAGACCGGCCGCACGCCCGGCGGCTTCCGCCGCGACACTTGGTCCTGAACACCCTCTCCACCCGCCTGGGAGCCCCGACATGCACCAGCTCACGTACGGCGACGTCAAAGCCGCCGCCGACCGCATCGCCGGACACGTCCGGCCCGTCGCCCTCGCCCAGGCGGACCCCGGTGAGGCCGGCCCCGCCCACGGCGACCGCGCGAAGGAGCCGTTCGAGCTGTGGCTGGCGCTGGAGTTCATGCAGCACACGGGCTCGTTCAAGGCCCGTGGCGCGCGCAACTTCCTCCAGGCCCACCGCGAGAGCGGGGCCCTCCCGGACGCGGGCGTGACGATCGCCTCCGGCGGCAACGCCGGGCTGGCGTGCGCCTGGGCCGCCCGGCAGCAGGGTGTCACCGCCACCGTGTTCCTGCCCACCACCGCGCCCGCCGTGAAGGTCGCCCGGCTGCGCGGCTTCGGCGCCGACGTCCGGCTGGTCGGCGCCGAGTACGCGGACGCCCTGGCCGCCTGCGCGGACTTCGCCGCCACGACCGGCGCGCTCGCCTCGCACGCGTACGACCACCCGCTCATCGCGGCCGGGGCGGGCACCGTGCTGGAGGAGATCCTCCAGCGGGTCCCCGGCCTGGACACGGTGGTGGTCGCGGTCGGCGGCGGGGGCCTGTTCGCGGGCGTCGCCACCGCCGCCCGCCACCACGGGGTACGCGTCGTGGCCGTCGAGCCGGAGAACTGCCGCGCGCTGAACGCCGCGATCGCGGCCGGTCACCCGGTCGACGTCACGGTCGACTCGGTCGCCGCGGACGCGCTCGGCGCGCGCCGCGTCTCACCCATGGCCCTGCACGCCGCCCAGCAGGGCGATGTGCGCTCCGTACTCGTCCCCGACAGCGAGATCGTGCGCACCCGGCGGGCGCTGTGGGAGCACCACCGGGTGGCCGTGGAGCACGCGGCGGCCACCGCGCTCGCGGCGCTCCCCGCGGCCGGACAGCGGGGGCCCGGCGAGGACGCCCCGGCGAGCGGTGGCTACCGGCCCGGCGCGGGCGAGAAGGTCGCCGTCGTCCTGTGCGGCGCCAACACCGACCCCGGCGACCTCGCCGACCGGGGCTGATCAGCAGGGGGTGTCGCTCACTCCTCGTCCAGCGCGAAGGTCCCGTACTCGGGCTTCCCCGTCCGCTCGTAGACGCCGTACCGCACGCCCGTGCTCGTGGTCAGGGAGTCCTTGAGCGCCCAGGCCGAGGGGCTGGCGCCCTCGCTGAACAGGCGCTTTCCGGTACCGATGATGACGGGGTTGACCAGCAGCCGGTACTCGTCGACGAGGTCGTGCCGCTGGAGGGTGGCGATGAGGTCGCTGCTGCCCTGCGTCATGATCACGCCGTCCAGCTCCTCCTTGAGCCGGGCGACGGTCTCCGCGGCCTCGCCCGCCAGCAGATGGGAGTTGTTCCACTCCAGCTCGCGCTGGGTGCGCGAGGCCACGTACTTCGGCATGGAGTTGAGCTTCACGGCGATCGGGTTGTTCTCGTCGGTGACGTGAGGCCAGTAGGAGGCGAAGAGGTCGTACGTCCTGCGGCCGAGCAGAAGGTGGTCGGCGGTCTGCTCGAAGATGTCGACCATGAGGCGCGAGAAGTCGTCGTCGGCGTACGGGACCTGCCAGCCGCCGTGCTCGAAGCCCGCGTCGACGTCCTCGCCGGGGCCACCCGGGGCCTGCATGACGCCGTCCAGCGTGACGAACGCGGTGACGATGAGGGTGCTCATGGCACTGCCTTTCCCCTGCGGAGTCTTTCTGGTTCCCGGTTGACTCCCGCGGGCGCGAAAACTCATCGCCCTGCCGCCCGGACGGCCTCGGTCCGTCCGGCCGCGCTCACCGGTGCTGAGGCTGCTGCCCGCGCTGCTGGTCGTGCTGGGCCAGGACCGCGAGCAGGGTCGCCACGGTCAGCCCGGCCTCGGCCGGGTGCCGCAGGGGGTTGCCCGCTTCGATGCGGTAGGTGTTCGAGCGCCCCTGCCGGGTGTGGGAGAGATATCCGGATTCCTCCAGGTCCGCGATGATCCGCTGGACAGCCCGCTCGGTGAGCCGGCAGTGCGCGGCGATGTCGCGGATCCGGATGGAGGGGTCATCGGCGATCGCGGCAAGCACACGGGCGTGGTTCGTCAGGAACGTCCACCCCGCGTGCGGTTCAGGTACAGCACCCATCCGCCCAGGATATGACGCTCGATTCACGCAAACAAATAGACGAAATTATTTTCATGTATCTCTTGACGTATCCGGAACGGAAGCGGAGTCTGAAGAGGACCCGATCAGGCCGGCGGACGCCTGGGAGCCACTGCCATGCCAGAGCACGCGATACCCGTACAGATCTGCGGGGGCGCCACCTACACGGCACCGCCGCACGCGCCGAGCGGCCGACCCCTGCCACACCTGGAGATCGAGGTGCGGCCGGCCGGCGAGCGCCAGCTCGTCAGAGTCAGCGGCGAGATCGACATCGACGCCGACCAGTTGCTCCAGAGCACCCTGGGCGCGGCGCTCCACCGCTCGCGCCGTGGGATCGACCTCGATCTGAGCGAGGTCGACTTCTGCGACTGCTCCGGCCTCAACGTGCTGCTGCGTATCCGCCGACGCGCGGTGCGCGACGGCAAGACGCTCCGCGTCCGGGCCACCAGCGCAGCCGTACGGAGGCTGCTGACCGCCACTCGCACGCTGGACGTGCTCGTCCCTTAGTCACAGCTTCAGGTGCTCCAGGCTGACACGGTGTGAGGGTCAACCGCCCCGTGCGCGGGGGATCATGACGCGTATGACCACCCACACCAGAAGATCCGACGTGCTGGCCGAAGACGGACCCCGGCGCAGGTTCAGCGGGCCGGCGACCGGCGAGGAGCGGCGTATACTCCTCGCCTTCCTCACCGATCAGCGCGTCACTTTGCAGCTCAAGTGCGCCGGGCTGGAGGAGGAGTTGGCGGCACGGGCCGTGGAGCCGTCCACGCTCTCGCTGCTCGGCCTCGTCCGGCACCTCACCGATGTGGAACGCCACTGGTTCCGCCGCGTCCTCGGCGGGCAGGACGTACCACGGCTGTACACCTCCGAGGACGCCCCCGACGGGGACTTCGACGGCGCCGCATACGACCCGGCGGCGGTCGCGGAGGCGTGGCGGGCCTGGCGGGCCGAGGTCGCGTACGCCGACGAGTTCGCGCGGCAGGCGCCCCATCTCGACGTCGAGGCCGACGACACCGCCTGGCGCGGCAGGGTCTCGCTGCGCTGGGTGCTCATCCACATGATCGAGGAGTACGCCCGCCACAACGGCCACGCCGACCTGCTGCGTGAGCGGATCGACGGCGTCAGGGGGGTGTGAGGCGGCGGCACCGGCGGCGCACCGTCCGGCCGGGCGCCGCCGGTTCACCTCTCGTTCGCTACCGCCGCCCGCCGCACTCCCAGTCGTGCACCTCGATGTCGGCGTACCGCTCGGCGCTCAACAGCGCGCGGGCGGTCTCCGCGTCCGGGGCCCGGACCAGGGCCGCCGTGCCCACCCAGGTGGCGCCGTCGTCGGAGAGCAGCGGCCCGTACGCGATCAGGTCCTCCCGGTCCGCCGGTACGACCAGGTCGGCGGGCTCCCCCGCACCCAGGCCGAGCACCAGATACCGGTTGCCGCCGGTCCGGCCGCCCGGGAACTCCCACATGGTGCGCCCCAGCAGATTGCGCCACCGGCGCACCAGCACGTCCCGGTACGCGCCGGCCTGGTAGTTGGGCTCGTCGAAGGCGAACGCGCGCGCCGCGGCGGGGTCCGGCAGGTCCACGATGTGCACACTGCCGGTGGGCGTCTCCCCGTCGGCGGCGAACGTCGGACCGCGCGCGATCAGCTCCTTCTCGTACCCGTCCATGTAGGACCAGTGGGCTTCGATCAGTTCGCCGCGCAGCTTGCCGGACCCGGGCCGGTCGCGGTGGTAGCAGAAGAACTCCATGGCCACGGAGTCTTGCCCACGGTACGCCACCACTTCAACGGGCTTTCGGCTCAGGCGGACGCCAGGACCCGGTCCAGCGTCGCCCGCCCGGCCGGGCCCCAGGTCTCCTTGCCCCCGGGCAGCCCCCGCTCCCAGGCCTGCCCGATCCCGATGAGGCCGAGACCCCGCAGCACCGCCCAGCCGCGCGCACGCCGGACGGTGGCCTCGTCCACGTCGCCGTACGCCGCGAAGAACCGGGCGGCCGCACCCGAGGGCAGCAGCAGCCACGCCGCCGCGAGGTCCGTCGCCGGCTCTCCGACGCAGAGCTCACCGAAGTCGATGACACCGGTGAGCGTTCCGTGTGAGCCGACGGCGTTCGCCGGATGGAGGTCGCCGTGCAGCCACACCGGCGGACCGTCCCAGGCGGGGGCGGCGACCGCCGCCTCCCAGACCTCCCGGACCCCGGCGGCCACCGGGGAGGAGACGACTTCGAGCTGTTCGTCGAGATGGGGTACGAGGTCGGTGAGGGGGACCCCGCGCCCGGGGTTGACCGGCGCCCCGGCGGGTGCGTCCCGGTGGAGTGCCCGCAGGAAGCCCGCCAGGGCGTCCGCCGCGTGAAGACCCTCGGTGACCGGAACACGGTCGAGCGGCTCACCGGCCACCCATCGCACCACCGTCCACACCGCCGGGAACAACGCGGACGGCTGTCCGACACGCAGGGGGACCGGCACCGGAAGCGGCAGCCCCGGAGCCAGCTCGGGCAGCCAGCGGCACTCCCTGCGCAGCAGATCCGGTGCGCGCGGGGTGCGCGGCAGGCGTACGGCCAGCTCGTCGCCCAGGCGCCACAGCTGGTTGTCCCAACCCCCGTCCACCGGGCGCGGATCGAGCCCGGCCAGGTACGGATGCTGCTCACGCAGCAGGGACCGCACCAGGTCGGCGTCGATGTCGATGTCGGTGTGCATGAGAGGCAGCATCTCCTACCCCCTCGCCGGGTGGGCCGTCAGGGGGGCTCTCGCCCGCCTCGGGCTCACGCCGAGGCCGGGAACCCCATTCGTGTGTGGCACATGGCCGACCCGGCAGTCACCTCACGGGACTTGATGGCTGGCCAGGGACGGGTGCGACGTCGTCGTTGGGTGTGCTCAACGGCGTTGTGTGCCCGACGCCTTCGGTTGGGCACCGCGCCCCCGCTACGCGCTGCGGATCGCCGTCACCAGCCCGGTCACCAGGTTCGCCCGCTCCGCCATCGTCTCCACCACCACATACTCGTGGTCCGCGTGGGCGCCGCCCCCGACCGCTCCCAGGCCGTCGAGTGTCGGCACTCCCAGCGCGGCCGTGAAGTTGCCGTCGCTGCCGCCGCCGACCGCCACCCCCTCGATGCCGGGGACCAGCTTCCGGGCCAGCGCGAACAACTCGGCCGACGCCGACTCGGGCATCGGCGGGCGGCCGACCGAGCCCTCCACCGTGATCTGTGCCCCGTCGAGGTGCGGAGCCAGCGCCGCGAACGCCGCCTCGACGCGCTGCTTCTCCTCGGCGGACTCGACCCGTACGTCCACGACCACGGTCGCCTGCGCGGGGACGACGTTGTCCAGGGTGCCCGCGGACGCCACGGTCGGGGTGACGGTCGTGCCGATCTCGGGGCGGGCGAGCGCCGCGATGTCGAGTACCTGGTGTGCCGCCTCGACCAGGGCGTTGACCCCGGCCGCGGGTTCGAGGCCGGCGTGGGAGGCCCGGCCCGCGATCGAGACGCGGAAGGTGCCGCAGCCCTTGCGGCCCGTCTTCAGGCCTCCGCCGTCCGCCGCGCCCTCGAAGACCAGTACCGCGCCGCAGGCGAGGGCGCGTTCCTCGATCAGCGCGCGGGAGGAGCGGGAGCCGACCTCCTCGTCGGCGGTCACCAGGATCTCCACGCCCGACAGGTCGTCGAGCGCCGCCAGACCGTGCACGGCCTGCACCAGGCCGCCGAGCATGTCGAAGACCCCGGGGCCGGTCACCCGCCCGTCCGCCACCCGGAACGGGCGGCGTTCGAGCGTGCCGAGGGGGAACACCGTGTCGTGGTGGCCGAGTACGAGTACGCGGGGGTCGCCGCCGCCGGACCAGTGGACGTGCGGCCCGGCCTCGCTCTCGACGAGAACGGCTTCGCCGCCCAGGCGGCGCTCGATGACCGCCGCGACGGTCTCGGCGGACGCCCGCAGGGCGTGGACGTCGCGGGAGGGCGACTCCACCTCGACGAGTGTGCGGAGGTCCTCGATCATCGCGTCGACACTCACGTCGACCCTGTGGTGCGTGGTCACCCGGTCAGCGTACTGGGGAGGCACCCGGCGTTCGGCTCGCATTTCCGGCGCCGGGGCGGCGCGGACGGAGGCCGGTCGGGGCCGGTTGGCCCCCACAGGCGCCCGGTCACCCCGATGCCATCGGGATGACCGCGCTGACCACGAAGCCGCCGGCGTCGTCCGGGCCCGCGCCGAAGAAACCTCCCAGGAGGTAGACGCGTTCGCTCAGCCCGAGCAGGCCGTGCCCGCCACTGGGCAGGTCCAGCGGGGCGGCGCCGGGCACGGCCGCCGCGTTACGGACCTCCACCCGCAGCTCGTCGCCCGTACACCGCACCCGGAGGCGGACCCTGGCTCCGGGCGCGTGTTTGCGTACGTTGGTCAGCGCCTCCTGGACGATTCGGTAAGCGGCCCGCTCCACGCCTTCCGGGCACGGGGCGCACGTCCGGTAGCCGATGTCGGCGTCCACCTCCAGGGCGCTCTCGGCGATGAGCCGGGGAAGGTCGCCGAGGCGGGGCTGGGGGCTGCGCTCCACCGGACCGCTGCCGCCCGCGGCCCGCAGCACACCGACCATGTGGCGCAGCTCCTCCAGGGTGCGCACGGACAGCGTCCGGATGGTCTCGGCGCTCTCCCGGGCGGCGGAGTCCTTGCTGCTCATGCGCAGCGCCCCGGCCTGGAGGCTGATCAGGCTCACCTGGTGGGCCACGACGTCGTGCATCTCGCGGGCCAGCTGCGTACGCTCGGCGGCCAGCACCCGCTCCGCCAGCAGCCGGCCCTCCCTGCCGCGCCCCTCGGTGAGCTCCCTGAGCCGCTGGGCGAGCTCGGCGCGCAGCGCGACGGCCCGGCCCAGGGCCAGTGCGGCGACGACCACGCCCAGACTGCTCTCCCACCAGATCGGGTCCCTGACAAGGTCGCGCAGTGCCGCCCCGCCCAGCGGGTACGGCAGGAACAGCGCGCCGAACATGAGCAGCGTGCACGCCGTGAGCAGCAAGCGGTTCAGCCTGAGACGGCTGACGGTGTACAGGGCGGTCAGCCCCGCGAGCCAGGCGGTGCCCATGTACTGACCCGGGAGGGTGAGGAGCAGGGTGATCACCGGCATCCGCAGCCGGGCCACCAGCGCCAGCGCCGCCCCGATCGAGATCGCCCACTGCACAGTGCTCTGGTGGCCCTCCATGATGAAGGTGTCACCGACCGCCATCACGACCGGGCCGACGACGACCAGCACACGCCGCTGAGCCGCAGTGAGCGTCATCGCGGCGGCCCGGGCCCTTCCCCCCGGCCCCCCACCAGCCCCGCCCGCTCCGCGATCACGGCCGCCTGTACGCGGTTGACTCCGCCCAGCTTGCCCAGCAGCGCGCTGACGTGGTCCTTCACGGTGCCGTGAGCCAGGTGCAGCCGGGCCGCGATCTCCGCGTTGGAGAGCCCCTGCCCCAGCAGCACCAGCACCTCGCGCTCCCGCTCGGTGAGCCCCGTCAGCGCCCGCTTGGCCTGTTCGGCGCCCCCGGCCCCGTCCACGTATCCGCCGATCACCGTACGGGCCACGGTCGGATCCAGGGTGCTTCCGCCGGCCGCGAGCACCCGGACGGCCCGGGCGAGCTGTTCCGGTTCGGTGTCCTTCAGCAGGAAGCCCGACGCGCCCGCGCGCAGCGCGGTGGCCAGGTACTCGTCGGTGTCGAACGTGGTCAGCATGGTGACGGCGGGCAGCCGGTCCCCCAGGGCTGCGGTGAGCCGGCTCAGTACGGTCAGCCCGTCCACGTCGGGCATCCGGATGTCCAGCATCACGACGTCGGGCCGCTGCGCGAGGACGGTGTCCACCGCCTGGCCGCCGGCGCAGTCCGCGACCACCTCGATGTCGGGCGCGGCTCCCAGGATCATCCGCAGGCCCGAGCGGACCAGCTGCTCGTCGTCGACGACGACCACCCGGATCGCCCGGTCTTCCCGTTCCGGTCCCACGCGTCCGACTGTAGGCCGCATCCCGGCGGGCCGCCGCGCGGCGAGCGCGCGTACCGGGCGCCGGGGCGCGGGCGGAGCTTCGAAGACCGGTGCTCACCCCCGCCGGGTGGCGGGGGCGGGAGCCGACAGCGGGCGGATCCGTCGGCGGGCGTTTGTGGGCCATGGTGGTGATGTGGTCCCGCACCGCCCTACGTATCCCTGTAGGACCTGATCAGCGGCCCCACCACCCCAGGCTCCCACCGCCCACCTCTCCTCGGGCTCCCCCGGCCTGGCAGCCTCCCGGCAAACGCCTCCCCACAGGGCAGGCGTCGACCGCCGGCCGAGGACCACCGCCCGCTCGGCGCCATACCTTTCAGGGCGCAGCGACGGGACGGCGAGGAAAGGCAGCCCGTATGTCGCACACAGGTGGCGCTCCGGCGACGGAGCACCGGCACGACGCGTTCCCGCTCTCCGGGCGCGCCGAAGAACTGCACGCACTGCGCGAGACCGTCCGCACCTCCGCCGCCGGGCACCCGGCCCTGGTCCACCTGGTCGGCGAGTCGGGCATCGGGAAGACGTCGCTGATCCAGGCCCTCACCGGCTCGGGCTTCGACGTGCCGGTCCTCGTGGGCAGCGCGTGCGGCGCCCCGCTGGAGCGGGACTTCTCCTTCGGCGTGGTCCGCAGGCTCTTCGGCGACCTCCTCGCGAAGACGGACGAGCCCACCCGGCGGGCCCTGCTGGACCATGCGGGCCCCCCGGCGCGGCTGGTGGTGGACGACGCCTCCTTCCAGACCCGGCGCACCAGCACGTACGCCACCCATCACGCGCTGTACAAGCTGGTCGTCAAGCTCGCCGAGCGCTCCCCGCTGCTCCTGGTCGTCGACGACGCCCACGCCGCCGACGCCCCCTCGATGCGCTTCCTCGCCTACGCGGCGCACCGGCTCTCCGGCCACCCCGTCACGGTGCTCCTGTCCACCACGGACGGCGAGCAGCCGTACGCCGAGGAGCCGCTGCTCGCGCTCACCGGCCGGGCGAGCGAGCTGCGGCTGGCGCCGCTCAGCGGCGCGGGCGTGGCCGAGGTCGTCCACCGGTCGGTGGGGCCCGCGAGCGCGGACGTGGTGGCGGCCTGCACCGAGGTGACCCGCGGCAACCCGTTCCTGCTCACCGAGCTGCTGCGCGTGCTGGGCCGGCCCGGCGCTTCCCCGGACGCGCTGCACGCCGACGAGGTGCGTCTGCTGGGCTCCCCGGCCGTCGCGGCACGGCTGCGGGCCCGCTTCCGGGCCCGCCCCGACACCGAGGCCCTCGCCCACGCCGTGGCGGTCCTCGGCGACGGCGCCGAGTTCGACGTCGCCGCCGACCTCGCGGGTCTGGCACCGGCCCAGGCCGCGCGTGCCCTGGACACCCTCGCGGCGATGTCCGTGGTGCCCAACGCCCACCCGCTCGGCTTCACCCACACCTTCGTACGCAACGCCGTCCTCGACAGCATCCCGGTCGGCGCGCGCCTGACCGCGCACGGGCGGGCCGCGCACCTGCTGCGCGCCGCCCACGCCCCGTCCGAGCAGGTCGCCGCCCATCTGCTGCGCTCCGGCTCCTCGGCCGCGCCCTGGGCCTGCGAGGAGCTGCGCCGCGCGGCCAAGCTCGCGGCGGGCCGGGGTGCCCCGGACATCGCGGCGACCTATCTGCGCCACGCCCTGAAGCAGCCGTCGTCACCGGCCGAGCACAGCGCCACGCTGTGCGAGCTCGGCACCGCCGAGCTGTCGTACGCGCCGCACGAGGGCATCGGCCATCTGCGCGCGGCCCTCGCGGCGGCCACCGACGCCCGCCAGGCCGCGCAGGCGGCGCTGAAGCTGGTGCCCGCGCTGGGCATGCTCGCGGCGCACGAGGAGGCGTCCGAGATCGCCGACACCGTTCTGGCCGACCTCGGCGACGAGGACCCCGACCTCGCGTGGCGGCTGGAGGCGGCGGCCATGATGCCGGAGTTCCTGCGGCTGTCGACGGCGCCCACCGCCCTGCGCCGGGTGGCGCGCATGAGCCGCCCGGCCCTGGGTGACCTGGCCCTGCGCCGCGCCCAGCAGGGGATGCTCGCCACCATGGCCGCCTGGCGCGGCGAGCAGCGGGAGAAGGTGGTGCGCTGCACCCGCGAGGCGATCCTCAGCGCCGACCAGAACTTCTTCCGGCCGCCGTCCTACTACACCCTGTTCGCCCTGGCCCGTACCGACGCCTCGGCCGCGGTCGACGAGGTGTACGCCGTCGGCGACCGGATCGCCGAGGGCAGCCGCTGGCCCCGGGCCGTCGCCATCATGTCCATGGCCCACGGGCTGAGGGCCCTGCACTCGGGCGACCTGCACGAGGCCGCCCGGCGCTTCGCCTCGGCCCTCACCTCCTTCGAGGACTACGGCGTCGACGTGCGCGGCGACCACTGCGCCGTCACCTGTGCCGTCTGGTTCACCGACGCCCTCGTCTCGCTCGGACAGCTCGACCGGGCGCGTGAGCTGCTGGCCCGCCATCTGGACGGGTCGGACGAGGTGCCGCAGACCCTGGAGCACACGTTCCTGCTGTACGCGCGAGGCCGTCTGCGGCTGGCCGAGGAGGATGCGCGGGGCGCGGTGGAGGATCTGGAGGAGTGCGGTCGGCGGGCCGAGGTGTGGCAGATGCACAACCCGGCGGTGGTGCCGTGGCGCTCCCGGGCCGTGGCGGCCCATCTGGCGCTCGGGCAGCGCGAGCGCGCCCGCGAACTGGCCCGCGAGGAGCTGGACCTGGCCCTGGCCTGGGGCACCGACGGCGTCATCGGCGTCGCCCAGCACGCGCTCGCCAACGCGGTGGGCGGCAGTGAGGGGCAGGAGCTGCTGACGGCGGCGGTCGCGCGCCTCGCGGCCTCGCCCCGCCGCCTCGGTCACGCGGCGGCGCTGCTCGACCTTGCGGCGCTGGCGCACCCGCAGGGCGAAGCCCGGGCCCTGCTGGAGCAGGCCGTCGCCCTGGCGTCCGAGTGCGGCGCAGAGCCGCTGGTACGGCGCGGGGAGCAGCTGCTCGCCGGGCTCGGCGGCGGTCGGCGCAAGGGGCGGCGGGCCCCCCACGGCCTCACCCCGCAGGAGCACCAGATCGCGCTGGCCGCCGCGCGCGGCGCCACGAACCGGCAGATCGCCCAGAGTCTGTGCGTGACCGTCCGCAACGTGGAGTTCCACCTCTCCAGCGCCTACCGCAAGCTCGGGGTGAAGCGGCAGGGGCTCGGTCCGCTGCTGCTCACCGGCGACGCCGTGGCCGCTGGGGGAGCCCCGGCGATGGCCGGGGCCGCCGCTCTCTGAGCTCCCTGGGCACGAGGGGCACCGCCGGCCGGGCGGTGCCCCTCGTGCGTCAGGCCGGCACTCGCCGGTCGACCACCGTGCGCAGCTTCCCGCTCGCCGCGCTGCGCTCGAAGTCCCCCGAGCGGACCGCCTCGACCGACAGGTCCAGCAGCCGCTCGGTGGTGACCGCCGCGTTCAGCTCCGGGTAGTGGGCGAGCAGGGTCGTGGCCACCACCTCCGGGTCGATGCCGCTGTGCTCCTCCATCCGGACGGTGATCCTCTCGCGCACCGGGGCCGCCTCCACGACCATCTGGAGTTCGCCGCAGTAGCCGAGGTGGTCCGCCGCGATGTGCCCGATGCGCCGGTAGTTGACGAAGTACGTGCCCGCGCGGACCACGTCCCCGGTGCGGCCGAGCAGTTCGAAGCGCGGTGTGGTGCGACCGCACGGGCAGGCGCCCTCGACCCACCGTCCGAGGTCGCCCTGTTCGTAGCGGGTGATGACCGGGGCGCCGCGGGTGTGCGGGGTGAACACCAGCCGGCCGGTGCCGCCCTCGGCGACCGGGCGGTCGGAGTCGACTTCGAGGATCTCCAGCGTGAACAGGTCGCTGAAGAGGTGGTGGACGCTGCCCTCGGCGTGCGAGCACTGGTGGCCCATGGTCCCCAGGTCCGTCCCGCCGTACACGAAGGAACGGATCAGCTCCACGCCGAAGCGCTCCTTGAGGTGGGCGCGCTGCTCGGCGCCGAAGTGCTCGCCACCGTAGAAGATCTTCTTGACGCCGCCGTAGTCGGCCAGGATGTCCCCGGCGTGCCGGAACAGCTGCCAGATGTACGAGGGCATCGCGAGCAGGGTGTTCGCGCGGTGGCGCACGATGAGCCGGGCGTCCCGTTCGTAGTCGCTGCCCGCGCAGATGGGCAGTTGGACGGCGTCGACCGCTTCGAGGAGCCCGTGGCCGTACAGGAAACTGGCGTACATGTCGCCCGCGTACAGCAGGTTGGCCACCCGGTCGGTGCGTACGTCCAGGCCCGCGGCCACCAGCCCCTCACCGGCGCGGCGGGTCTGGGTGCGGAAGTCCGCGTACGCGTACAGGGACACCGCCGGGGTTCCGCTGCTGCCGCCGCTGGCGAGGTGGAGCTGGGCCCTGTCGGATGGGACGGAGGTGTTGAGCCGCTGCACGTCGGCCTTGGTGAGGACGGGGCTCGCCGGGTCGGGGCGCTGCCACAGCGCGGGGACGGGCTCGGCGTCGGCCGGTGGGCGCAGGTCGTCGAGGCAGGTGTCGTGGGTGAAGCGCTCGTCGAGCCGGACGCTGACGCGGCGGCTGTAGCGCTGCAAGGGGTAGAGCCCGTCGTGCGGTTCACCGGCGTAGCTGTCCAGCATCGAGTCGACCGGGGTGACGCGCAGCGCGCCGGCCGTGAACAGCCGGGCCGACAGGTCGGGGACGTCGCCCCGGGTGGCGGCGAGGCCCGCCGTCTGGAGGAAGCGGCGCATGGGGCGCAGTGTCGCGACGATCCGCTCACGGGGCAGCGGCTTGATCCATACGGTGCGGTACAGCGGGGAGGCCCGCAGCGCGCTGCGGTGGTCGACGAGGATGCGCCAGGCTCCGGTGGGGCTCTCGTGGACGCGGGTGAGATCCAGGTGCTCCTCCGTCCTCGCGACGAGCACCGTGGTGGTGATCTCCGCCTGTTCGTGGACGGTGGGCTCGGCCGGTGGCTGCTCCCCCGCGCGCCGGTCCAGCGCCTCACCCAGACGCCGGGCGAAGGCGGACAGCTCCTCGCGGTCGGCGGTGTCCAGATAGACGACCTGCGGGCTGGAGCAGGCCTGCTGGTCGAGGCGGCAGACGCTGTCGGCGAGCCCGTCGAGCGTCTCACGGTCGCTCCACAGCTCGGGGGCCACATACGCGAAGGAGATCTTGTGGCCGAACGTGATGAGCCGGCACCCGGCCGGTATCTGCGCGGCCACCCCGGCGGTCGCCGCCTCTCCGCCCCAGGCCGCCACCGCGTCGGCGGGGGCGCACACCCGCCGCAGCCAGTCGGTGCGCGAGGAGGGGAACCGCAGCACGATGAGCCGCTCGGCGACGCGGCCGTCCGGGTCGCACGTGCCCAGGGCCTTCAGCAGGTGGTGGGTGAAGAGCGAGTCCTGGCCGCTGACCTTGAGGAGGTTCACATTGCCCGCGAGCAGCCCCTCGACGGCGCTGAAGATCCCCACGATCGGGTCGTTGCTGGCGGTGACGTGGGTCAGCAAGCCCACGGGCTGCCAGGACTCGAAGACGGGGGTGCGGAAGTCGGTGCGCGCCAGGCTCTGCGGCGCGGTGCCGCCGAGCTCCGCCGTGACCTTCCGCTCCAGGCCGTCGCGGCGCAGGAAGTCCGCGATCTCCGCCAGACTCCGCTCGGCCGAGGCCCGGTCCTGCCCGGCGGCCACGAGGTGGCCGGCCAGGTCGGCGCGGACGGGGTGGCCGGGTGTGGTCAGGGCGGTGCTCAACCGGTCGCAGGCCGCGATGACCTGACGGGCCGACAGCGGCCGGGTCAGCTCGTCGGCGACCAGCGCGGGAAGGTCCCCGAGGCGCTTGTCGGCCTCCGTGTCGTCGATCCAGGTGCCCTGCCAGAGGTGGTCGTGCGCGAGGCCGTTCACATCGCTCATCCCGTTCATGACGCTTCCTTGTTCAGCAGCTCGGCCGCGGCCACGGCGCAGCTGCGGTTGGTGCTGGTCCCGGCCCGGCCGTGGATCTCGAACCAGGGGGTGGCGAGGCCGCAGCCGCACTCCTCGCCCGGGTGGATCGACACCAGGTCCCCCATCACGACGCTGTGCACCGGCACCGAGGTCATGAACGGGGCGACGCAGTGGAGATACCCCCGCTCCCCGTACGGCAGGGGGGCCAGCGTCCGTACGTCGCGGGCGAACAGCCGCGACCACACCGGGGCGTGGAGGCGGTGCCGGGCGCACTCGGCGTAGGTCACCCCGTGCTCGACCGCCCCGTAGCTGTCCCGGACGCGGTGGTGGGGGATGCCGAGCTGCTCCTCGACGCGGTCGTACAGCTCCTGTTTGCCGATCTGGCGTCCGGTGTGGCCCTTCCAGCCACCGCCCAGGTACACGAAGGAGTCCGGGCGCAGTGTCAGCGGCGGCACGCCCATGGCCCGCATCCGTTCCAGGGTGAACCACAGGAAGGAGGGGAAGCCCAGCAGCCGTACGGGAAGGTCCTCCTCGGCGTAGCGGAGCAGGGTCTCGACACAGCCGAAGGAGTCGAAGACATGCTCGTCGCCGACCGCGCGCAGGGCGTAGGCGCGTCGGTTGACCGGGGCCAGGTCGCACAGGAAGTTGTCGGTGAAGGCGGTGCCCAACTGGAGCCGGTCGGTGGGCTCGTAGCTGTAGAGCAGGTAGTTGGCGGGCTGGTCGGGGGTGACGAACCCGTAGTGGTCGAGCACGAAGGCGGCCATCCGCATCACCGAGCCGATGGACCAGCGGTCGAAGAACATCTGCGACTTCTGGCCGCTGGTGCCGGAAGAGGTGAGATGGGCGGCGACGTCCTCCGGCGGGATCGACGTCACCTCGTGGGACTTGAAGAAGTTGGCGTGGATCAGCGGCAGGCCGACGGCGTCGTCCGCCGTCCGCAGCGGCGTCGCGCCCCGGCGCAGATGGTCCCGCCACACCCGCCCGTAGAACGGGGAGCGCTCGGCGTGCCAGGCAGTGACCTCGTTGACGGCGGCGGCGAACAGCTCGTCGACGGCGGGGCCCGTCGCGTACGGGTCGCGCAGGTCACCGAGCCGCTGCAACTGGCCGAGCGCGGTGGCGTCCGGCACCGGCAGCGGGTCGAAGTACTTCAGATGCGCGGGTCGCGCGTCCGGAGCCGTGGAGATGGTCATGACTCACCCTCACTTCACGGTGTCGGAGGGATCCGGGCCCACCGGGGTCCGGACATGGCTGTGCTGTCTGACGTACGGGGAGAAGCGCTCGTCGACGTCGAGCGCGTCCGCGTCCACGCGCGCGCTGGTGTGGCAGAGCAGCAGGTAGTCGTGCCACACCCCGTCCTCGCGCCGCATCGCGGGGTAGAGGGCGGTGGGGGTGAAGCCGTGGGCGAGGTGCTGCTCGATCCGGTTTCTGTCGTGCAGGGGGAGCACGGCCTCGATGTAGGAGGCCCCGCGGTCGGCCATCGCCCGCAGGACGCCCCCCAGCGCCTCCTCCGGGTCCTCGGGCGAGGAGCACCCGTCCAGGAGCAGACCGCTGCCCGCGACGGCGTCGATGACGGCGTACGCCTCGAAGCGGCCGTCGGCCGTCATGAGCAGGGTGTTCGGGCGGTGCAGCGGCAGGGTGCGGGCGGCCCCGGAGGTCGCCCGCGCGTAGCGGTCGAGGACGAGTCCGGCGTCGTGGCTCACCTCCAGGTCGGTGTCCGTCCGGGCCCGGGCGGCGACCAGTTCCGTCGCCACCTGGAGGCCGTCGAAGTCGACACCGTGGCCGCGCGCGGCCTCCAGCAGGGGCGCCACCTCGCGGGGTACGGTGCCCGGCGCCCGGCGGTGGGCGGGGATGCCGTCCCGGTAGCGGACGAGCAGGGCCAGGGTCTCCACCTCGCGCAGGGTGACCGCGCCCGGCAGCACGCCCAGGGCGTGGAAACCGTGCCGCAGCAGCAGCCGCTGCGGGGCCGGGGAGACGCACCGCGCGGTGGCGTACACCGACTCCAGCGGCCCCTCGGCGCCGAACGCCGGCTCCATCAGCGCCTCGAGCAGCGACCCGGCTATGCCGGCGCCGCCGTGGTCGGGGTGGACGGCGATGCCCTCGACCTTGCCGATGCGCAGGGGCATGTCCATGCGCAGCAGCGCGGATCCGACCACCTCTCCGGTGGCCAGGTCGCGCGCGACCCGCCACTGGACGGTGGGGTCGGCCATGGCGTCCGCCATGGCGACCGGGCAGGTGCCCAGGCGCAGCGGGTAGCAGTCGCCGTAGACGGCTCGGTACAGCTCCCGCAGCGCGGCCACGTCGTCGGCGACGGCCGTGTCGACGAGGACCCTGGTGTGCGTGGCGGGGCGCGCCAGCGTGGCGGTCATCGTGATTCCTTCGGGGTGTCGGTGGCCGGGCGGCCGGGGCTCACGGGGGCGGGGTGGGGGGCCGAGTGGCCGCGCAGCGCCAGGACGGCGGCGATCGGCAGCAGACCGGCCGCCTGGACGAGGAAGAGGGCCTGGGTCGGGACGAGGTCGCCCGCCAGGCCGAAGAAGAACGCGGCGACCGGGAAGCCGGCGCCGAGCAGCGCCAGCATCGCCGAGAAGAAGGCGGCCTTGGCGGCGGCCGGCACGGCGCGCTGGAAGGCGGCGACGAACACCACGTTGGTGGCGCCCACGGCCCAGCCCGCCACGGCCAGCGCCACCAGCACCGCGGTGCGCTCGGCGGTGAGCGCCGGTACGGCGACGGCCGCCCCGAAGAGCGCCACACAGCCGCTGCCGATGAAGGCGGGGTGGCCGGGCAGGTGCTTGCCGGTGAAGACACCGATCAGCAGGCCCAGCCACAGCGCGCCCTCCAGCAGCCCCAGCGTGAGGGCGGGGGCGTGCAGCACGTTCTTGGTGTACAGCGGGAGGATCACGAAGGTGGCCGTGATGAAGAAGTTGGCCGCGGCGAAGCAGATCAGCGCGAGCCGCACGAAGGGGAGCCCGGCGAGCAGCCGCCAGGCGCGCAGGATGCCGGTCTCCATGGCCTCGTCCTCGCCCGCCGAGTGGGCGCGGGGGCGGACGGTGGCCACGAAGGCGGCGGCGCCCACGTAGGCGAACGCGCTGACCAGGACCACACCGGTCAGGCCGATCCAGTCGACCAGGACCGCCCCGAAGAGGGCCCCGGCCATACCTACCAGGGAGTAGCTCGACTGCTCGAAGGCGGTGGCGTCCTCGATGTCGTCGTCCGCGACCAGCTCCGGGATGGCCTTGGTCAGGCACGGGTCGAACAGGGCCTGGCAGGCGGCCAGTCCGAACATCGCGGGATAGACGGCCAGGGTCGGCAGGTCGGCCAGTGCCCCGTAACCCGCCAGGACGGCCATCAGCACCGCGCCCCCGAGGACGGCGGCCCCCAGCACGGTCCGGCTGGGGCGGGCCGCTATCGCCCGTGCGACGAGCGGGGCGAGGGCGACGGGCGGGAGCGCCGCGCACACCAGGAAGAGCCCGGAGGCGAGCCCCCGGTCACCGGTGGCGACCTGTCCCAGGAGCCACCACAGGGCGCCCATCTGGTACATGCGTGTGGCGCTCTGGCTGAGCAGTTGCGCGGCCCAGGCACGGGCGAAAACGGTGTTGCGGGCGATCAGCGGCGTACGTGGGCGGCTGAGGGCGGAGCGAGGAGCGGTCAGCTCACGCGTCATGGGAGAACTCTTTCGTGGGGAGTCTGCGCCGGGCGGCGGGCCCGAGGAGCGTGTGCGCTTTCCACACCTCAGTCTCCGCCCGGAATGAGTTGATTTCATCCGCACACCGGCCGCAGTGACCCCGCCGGTCGGCGGGGGTGTGCGCGGCCGGAGCACCGGCCGCCACGGAGAGGCTGCCGTGGCGGGACCGCGGTGTCTTTACGGGTGCACCCCAGAGATTCGGGGCGCCGGGCGGGTGGTTCGCCTTCGGTACCCCAGGGCGGGCGGCCCTGAGTACCGAAGAACACCGGAGCGCGGACCCGCGTATCTCTGTGGTGGTGACCGTAGGGACATGGCGCACGGCCGCTGACAGGCTCGAGGACACGAGCTGCCGAGACCGGTCGGGGAGCAACTCCCCACCGGGCAGCACCACTCCCCTCCCCCCACGAGATGCGCCTGCCGATGTGCCCCACACGCAAGAGCCCGCTCACCCACCCGCTCGCCTCGCTGCGCAGGAAAGAGGGCCTCTCCCACGCCGGTTACGCCCAGCTCGTCGCCCGCAGGCACGCGGAACTCGGCTTCGGCAGCATGGCCGCCCGCCGCGAGAAGATCGCGCGCTGGGAGTCGGGAAAAGTGGTCCCCGAGCTCACCGCGCAGTTCACGATCGCCCGGCTGCACGGTGTGCCCCGCGCCGAGGTGCTGCGCCTGGGCTGGCCGCACTGGCTGCACATCGCGGCCGGAGAGTCCGTGCCGCTCTGCGCGGCCTGGACCGCCGAGGAAGCCCTGCGCTCGCTGCGCGCCCTCTCCCGCTCGCCGCGGACGGCCGCCCTCGACGACGGCTCCTTCACCGTCTGCGCGGGATCGGTGGACCAACTGCTCGCCCGCTGGCAGGAGTCGTCCCGTACCGCCTGCTCCCCGCTGGAACACGAGGGCCTGCCGCTCTCCGACGCCACCATGACCGCCCTGGAGGACCGCCACCGCCGGCTCCGACAGCTGTGCCGCGCCGAGGCGCCCGCAACCGGACGCGTCCTGGCGGACGCCGAGCTGCGCACGGTCACCGAGCTCCTCCACACGGCCCGCTACGGGCCGGAGTTGGGCGCCCGGCTGCTGGCGGCCGCAGCCCGTGCCGCGTGTCTCAGCGGCCTGCTCGCGTACGAACTCGGCGACCAGGCACGCGCGCAGACGGCCTATGTCGCCGCGCTGCGGGCCAGTGTCCCGGCGCAGGACGGCGAGCTCGGGCTCTGGGCGCTGCTGCTGCTCGCCGTCCAGCAGGCGGGCCAGGGCGCCCCGGCCAACGCGCTGCGGCTCCTCGCCCCGGCCGGCCGGCCGCCCCTGGCCCCCGTACGCGCCGGCTCCCCGCTGCCCGCCCTGGTGGACGCCACGCTGAGGGCGGCCCACACCCTGCTGGAGCGGACGGAACGCCTCCCGTCGGGAGAGGAGTTCACCGCGACCGAGCTGGGCGTCCTGGTCCGCCACACCTTCGCCGAGGACGCCCTGCCGGCCACGGGGGTGGGCGCGCAGGCACACCGGGGGCACACCCGTGCCTCTGGAATCCCCTCCCGCGAGCCGCTTGTGTAAGTCCTGTGCCGCGATGCCCCCCTTCCCTCCCGGCCACGCCCGGGTGGCCCCTCCCCTCCTCAACGGTCCAGCCGATCGCGTCTCCCGTCCAAGGAAGGCAACCGTGACTCTCCCGCTCACCCTCCCCAGCCCTCCCCGCCCCTCCCACCCGCCCGCTTCCGGCGTCGCCCCGGGCAGACCGCACGGCTCCGTGCGCATCCTGCGCTGGCCCGAGCAGTCGCACCAGCTCGACCAGTGCCGGGCCCAGGGCGTCCCCCGCCTGCTGCTCGTCGCACCGGCCGCGCCTCCCCCGCACTGCGTCGACCAACTGGAGGACTGGATCCGCACCCCGGCGGACCCCCAGGACGTCCTGGCCCGGCAGGCCGCCCTGCAAGTGCGGGCGGCCCCCCGCGACCCGGTCCTCGACCACCACGGGATCCTGCACTTCGCCGGCCAGGCCGTGCCCCTCGGCCAGGGCGAGGCCGACCTGGTCAGGGTGCTCCTCGCCTCCTACCGCGGGACCGTCGGCCGCGAGGACCTGACCCGGCTGATGTGGCCCGAGGGCGAGCTGCCCCGCCGCAACGCGCTCGACGTCCGCGTCCTGCGGCTGCGCCGCCGCCTCGCGCCGCTCGGCCTGGTGATCAGGACGGTGTGGGGCAAGGGCTACATGCTCGACACCCAGCCGGACGCCCAGGCCGCCCACCGCCGTACCCCGGGCGGGGAGTGAGCACCGTGGAGACGCCCAGCGCCCCCCTCACCCTCGCCGGCCTCACGCTTCGCGGCGCCGAGCGGTGGCCGCAGGCCCCGGCCCTGCGCTGGCGCACCGCCGAGGGCACCACGGACCAGCTCACCTTCGCCGAAGCCCACCGGGCTTCCGACGAGATCGCCCGGGGGCTGCTCGCCCTGGGGCTGGCCCCCGGCGACCGGGTGGCGATCCAGAGCCGGCTGCGCCCCGAGTGGACCCTCACACTCCTGGCCGCCGCCTCCTGCGGGCTGGTCCTGGTGTCGCTGCTGCCCACCACGGTCCCCGAGGAGATCGTCCATGTCGTCAACGACTGCGACGCCAAGGTCGTGATCTGCGAGGACGCCGAACAGCTCGACAAGCTGCGCACCGCCCTGCCCGGGCTGGCGGGGCTGCGCCACATCGTCGTGATCGACGAGGAGCCCGGCGTCGCCGACCCCCCGACGACGCTCGCCGCTCTCCGCCGCGCCGGGACCCACGCGGTTCCCGCCGCCGCGCTCGCCCGGCGGCGGGCGGCCGTCGTACCCGACGACCTGCTGGTCATCATCTACACCTCGGGGACCACCGGCCCGAAGAAGGGCTGCGCCCTCTCGCACCGCAACTATGTGGCGGTGCTACGGGCCCACCCCACGCCACCGGGCCGCCCACAGGAACCGGACGCCTCGCACGGCACGGTCTTCGTGGTCACCGGCCCCCACACCATCGCGCTCCTGATGCAGCTGCTCAGCTGGTGGTCCGGATACACCTTCAGCAGCTTCAACGGCGGCTCGCCCGACACCATGCCCGCCGAGCTGCGGGCCGCCGCGCCCGCCATCGTCCCGCTGGTGCCCCTGGCCCTGGAGATGATCCACCGCTCGGTCCTGGCCCCCCGTAGCGCCTGTGAGCGCGCCGAGCTCGTCGACGCCGCCCGCGAGGGTCTGCGGGTACGTCGGATGCGGGCGGCGGGCGAGCCGGTGCCGACGGTGGTCCAGGAGTGGTTCGACGAGGCCGACCGCACACTGTTCGCCGAGGTGCGTGAGCGGTTCGGCGGCAATCTGCGCCGCGCGACCGTGTCGGGAGCGCCGGTCTCCCCGGACATCCTGTCGTTCTTCGTCGGCTGCGGGGTCCCCCTGGTCGAGTGCTACGGCATGACCGAGACCGCCGCCGCCGCGACCTCCAACTCCCCCGAGACCAACCGTCTGGGCAGCGTCGGCACACCCCTTCCGGGGGTCGAGATCGCCATCAGCGACGACGGCGAGGTCCTCATCAGGGGCGACAACGTCTTCCCCGGCTACTGGGGGTACGACGAGGGCGAGTTCGGCGCCGTCCGGGACGGCTGGCTGCACACCGGCGACCTCGGCAGGCTGGACGCGGACGGCTATCTGCACCTCACCGGCCGCAAGAAGGAACTCATCCAGCTCTCCAACGGCATGGCGGTCACTCCCCATCCGCTGGAGCGGGAGCTGCGGGCCCACCCCCTCCTCTCCCAGGCGGTGCTCTACGGCGAGGCCAAACCGCATCTGGTCGCGCTGCTCACCCTGGACGCGGAGCAGGCCTCCCGGTGGGCCGCCGAACGCGGTCTGCCCACCGATCCGCGCGCCCTGGCCGCACACCCGCTCCTGCTCGACGAGGTCGGCAGGGCGGTGGACGACGCCAACGCCACCCTTCAGGAGTACTTCCGCGCCAAGGCGTTCCACGTACTGGACCGTGACCTCAGCATGGCGACCGGAGAGCTGACGATCTCCATGAAGGTGGCCCGCCCGGTCGTGCACGCCCGCTTCCGCGAGCTGTACGAATCGCTGTACGAGTAACCTCCGCGGGCATGCGGAAGGGCCCCGGTTCGGTTGTCACACAGACCGAACCGGGGCCCTTTCCCGTGCCCTGCGCGGGGCTACGGTCTCAGCCGATCTCCAGCTCCGGCTTGTACAGGTCGAGCCAGACGTGCAGGTCGAGGAGCTTCTCCAGCACAAGGCGCTGTCCGGGCGCGTTCCCCGAGGCGCCGCACGGCGTCTCGGCCGCTCGTCGCGCGGCCGCGCGGTCCACCAGGGCGAACACCGCCGCGTCCGGCTCCGCCAGGACGTCCTTGGTCTGCCGCTGCAACGCCTCGACGTAGCGGACGTCCCGCGTCATGGGGTACGGGCTCTTGGTACGGCGCTGGACGACCTCCGGCACGACGTGGCGGGTGGCCGCGCGCAGGATGCTCTTCTCCCGCCCGTCGAAGACATGCAGCGGCCAGGGGATGTTGTACGCGTACTCGACGATCCGGTGGTCGCAGAAGGGCACCCTGACCTCCAGGCCGGCGGCCATGCTGAGGCGGTCCTTGCGGTCGAGCATTCCGCCCAGGCTGCGGGTGAGGTGCAGGTGGAGGAGTTCGCGGGTGCGGCGCCGGGCCGCGTCCTCGCCGTCGAGGAAGGGCGTGGCGGCGACGGCTTCGCGGTAGCGGTGCTCGGCGAACTCCGGTATCTCCAGCGCCCTTCGCAGATCGGAGCGCAGGAAGCCGCGCTCCTGCCGGGCGGCCCCGGTGGCGGCGGTCAGCCAGGGGAAACCGGCGCTCGCGCTGACCGCCGGGTCGTGGAACCACCAGTATCCGCCGAACATCTCGTCGGCGCCCTCCCCCGACAGCGCGACGGTCGAGTGCGCGCGCACCGCGCGGAAGAGCAGCAGCAGCGAGTGGTCCATGTCGCCGCGCCCCACGGGCAGGTCCCGGGCCGCCACACAGGCCCGCCGCACCTCCTCGTCGGCGAGCGCCGCCGGGTCCAGGACCAGGTTGGTGTGGCGGGCGCCCACGTGCGCGGCCACGGCCTCGGCGTACGCGGTGTCGGGGCTGACGTTGTGCCCGTCGGGCACGAAGTGCTCGCTGTGGCCGACGAAGTCGACGGAGAAGGAGCGCAGCGGCTCGCCGCCGTAGGCGAGTTCACGGGCGGCGAGCCCGGTGACGGCGCTGGAGTCGAGGCCGCCGGACAGCAGGGAGCACAGCGGTACGTCGGCGACCAGCTGCTCGCTCACCGAGCCTTCGAGCAGGGCGGCCAGCCGGCCCGCGGTGGCCTCGCGGCCGTCGGTGTGCTCGGTGGCGCGCAGCTCCCAGTACGACCGCTCGCGCAGCCCCGAGCGGTCGAGCACGGCGATATGGGCGGGCGGCAGTTCGCGCATGCCCTTCCACACGGCGGCGCCGGGCGTCTTGACGCCCAGCATGATCTCCCGCAGCCCGTCGAGGTCCACGGCGGGGCGGACGTCCGGGTGCGCGAGGAGCGCCTTGGGCTCGGATCCGAAGAGCACACCGTCGGACGTGGGGTGGTAGTAGAGGGGTTTGATGCCGAGCCGGTCGCGGACCAGGAGCAGCCGTTCGCTGCGGCCGTCCCACACACCGAAGGCGTACATGCCGGTGAGCCGGTCGACGAGGGCGTCGCCCCACTCCAGATAGCCGCGCAGCACCACCTCGGTGTCGCTCGCGGTGCTGAACCGGTGGCCACGGGCGCGCAGTTCGGCGCGCAGCTCCCGGAAGTTGTAGACCTCGCCGCTGTAGGTGAGCGCCACCGTGCCGTCGGCGGTGGTGGCGGTCATCGGCTGGGCGCCGCCCGCCAGGTCGATGATGGACAGCCGGCGGTGGCCGAAGGCGGCGTGGCGTTCGACCCAGGTGCCGCCCGCGTCCGGCCCCCGGCCGGTCATCGTGGCGGTCATCCGCTCCAGCAGCTCACGTCGTCCGGTGAGGTCACCGTCGTACGACACCCATCCAGTGATTCCGCACATCTGTTGTCTCCGGGGTGGTTGTGCGGCACACCACCGGGGCGGGGCGGCGTCAGGGCGCGGCCTCGCCCCGGTGGCGGCTGCGGGGAGGGAAGGACTAGTCGACGAAGATGTGGTCGCCGCGCAGGGTGGTGCCGTCCGGGGTCGCCTCGGCCGGGTCGGACCCGAGGGAGACCACCTTGTTGTCCGCGTCGACGAAGACCACCCTGGGTTCGACCTTGGCCGCTTCCGAGGCCTCGACCTGCCCGTACGCGATGATGATCACCAGGTCACCGGGGCTGATGAGCCGGGCCGCGGCCCCGTTGATGCCGACCACGCCGGTGCCTCGGGGCCCTTCGATGAGGTAGGTGGACAGCCGGTTGCCGTTGTTGATGTCGACGATGTCCACCTTCTCGCCCGGCAGCAGACCGGCGGCGTCCATGAGGTCGGCGCACAGGGTGAGGGAGCCGACGTAGTGGAGGTCCGCCTGGGTGACGGTGGCACGGTGGATCTTGGCAGTGAACATGGTGCGGAGCATGGGAACGGTTCCTGTTCTGTGCGAGGGGGGTGGGGACAACGGGACAGCGGGTCAGAGCTGGAGCGACTTGACTTCGAGGAACTCCTCCAGGCCGAAGACGCCGTGTTCACGGCCGTTCCCGGACTGCTTGTAACCGCCGAAGGGCGCACGGGGGTTGAAGCCCCCGCCGTTCACCTCGACCTGCCCGGCGCGGATCCGCCGGGCCACGGCCAGGGCGCGCTCGCGGTCGGCCGACCACACGGCGGCGGCCAGGCCGTACGGGGTGGCGTTGGCGAGCGCCACGGCCTGGTCGTCGTCCTCGTCGTCGTAGCACTCGATCACCAGCACCGGGCCGAAGACCTCCTCGTGCTGGACGTCCATCGCCGTGGTGACGTCGGACAGGACGGTGGGGCGGACGTAGTAGCCGTAGGGCTGGTCCCCGGGGGGCTCGGCGCCGCCGGTGACGAGCGTGGCGCCCTGACCCAGGGCCCGTTGGACGTGGCGGCGCACCCGGTCGCGCTGACCGGCGGAGACCAGCGGGCCGAGCTGGGTGCCGGGCAGCAGGGGGTGGCCCACCCGGGTCGCCTCGGCGGCCTTCGCGGCGGCCCGCTCGACCTCCTCCTTGCGGTTGCGCGGCACCACCAGACGGGTCAGGGCGCAGCACGTCTGCCCGTTGTTGAGGAAGGCGGCGGCGACCGCACGCGGCACGACCTCGTCGACGTCGGCGTCCGGGAGCAGCACCGTGGGGCTCTTGCCGCCGAGTTCGAGCGAGACCCGCTTGACGGTGCCCGCGGCGGCCCGGGTGATGGTCCTGCCCACCTCCGTGGAGCCGGTGAAGGAGACGAAGTCGACGTCGGGGTGCGCGGCGAGCGCCTGCCCCGCCACCGGCCCCGTCCCGCTCACCAGGTTGAACACCCCGGCGGGCAGCCCGGCCTCGTCGATGACCTCGGCCAGGGCGAAGACGCTCAGCGGCGCCAGCTCACTGGGTTTGAGCACCACCGTGTTGCCCGCCACCAGGGCGTAGGCGGCCTTCGCCGCGACCTGGTACAGCGGGTAGTTCCACGGTGTGATCGCGCCCACGACCCCGAACGGCTCCCGGATGAGCAGCGACTGGGCCTGGTTCTGTTCGTACGTATAGGTCTCGCCCACGTCGGCCGCGGTACGGAAGGCCAGGGCCGCGAGGCCGACCTGGGCGATGCGGGCGAAGCCGATGGGCGTCCCCACCTCACGGGCGATCAGCTCGGCGAGCTCGGGCGCGCGGCGCTCGATGCCGTCGGCGACCTGGCGCAGATACGCGGCCCGCTCCTTGGCGGGGGTGTCGGCCCAGCCCGGGAAGGCCCGGCGTGCCGCCCGCACCGCGAGGTCGACGTCCTCGGGTGCGCCGCCCGGCGCCGAGCCGATCACCTTCTCGGTGGCCGGCTCGATCACGTCGATGACGCAGCGCGAGGTGGCGGCGGTCCAGGCGCCGTCGAGGTAGATGTGGCGGTGGTGCATACCGTTGCCCCTTCCTGAGGGCGGGGTGGGAGTGGTCATGACGCCGCGCCTTCGGTCCGGCTTCGCGGCGCGGCGGGCGGGTGGCTCCGCACGGCGTGCTCGATGTGGCGCAGCGCCGTGCGGAAGGCGGTGAGGTGCGGGAGCAGGAAGAAGATGTGCAGCGCACCGGGCAGTCGGCGCACCGTCGCGGGCACCTGGTCGCGCTCCAGCCGCCGCGCGTACTCCTCGGCCTCGTCCCGCAGCGGGTCGTGCTCGGCGGTGAGGACGAGGGCGGGAGGCAGCCCGGAGAAGTCGTCGGCGAGCAGCGGCGCGGCCAGCGGGCTGCGGGCCGCCTCGGGATCGGGCACGTACAGCTCCCAGAAGCGCTCCATCGCCGCGCGGGTGTTCAGATAGCCCTCGGCCTTCTCGCGGTAGGACGCGAAGGGGGTGTGCCGGGCGGGCGCCAGCGGAGGGCAGATGAGGATCTGCAGGGCGGGACGGGGGCCGCCCTCCTGGAGGGCCGTGCGGCAGGCGGCCGCGGCCAGGTTCGCTCCGGCGCTCTCCCCCGCCACGATCAGATGGCCGGGGTCGGCGCCGAGCTCGGCGGCGCGTGCGGCGAGCGCGCACAGGGCCGCGTACGCGTCGTGCGCGGGCCCGGGGAACTGGGTCTCGGGGGCGAGCCGGTACCCGGCTGCGGCGACGACCGCGCCGGTGGCGTTGGCCAGTTGGCGCAGTGGCCGGTCGACCAGGTCGACATCGCCCGCGGCCCAGCCGCCGCCGTGGAAGAACACCAGCAGCGGGCGCGGGCCCGGACGCGGCTCCGGCTGGTAGACCCGTACCGGCAGCAGGCCCGCCGGTCCCGGTACGAACGTGGCGAGGACGCGGGCCACCGGCTCCGGCTCCCCCTGCGCCTGGCGCAACCGGCCGACCAGCAGCCGCAGTTCGGGCACGTCGGCGCTCTCCAGCGGCGGGAACCCCTGCGCGCGCAGCGCGTCCAGGATGGACTGCGCGTCCGACGACGGGTGCGGGTGCGGTGGGGGGTGCGTGGTCATGGCGCTCCTTGCGGTGGGGCAGACGGGTGCGGCGTCACGGCCGGCGCTGCCGGGGCACGGCGGGGCGGAAGTGGCGGAGGTCGAGGCGCGCGGTCCTGCGGCGGTACTCCACCGTCTGGCCGGGCCAGTTGTTGGTCACCCGGCCCGAGGGGTGGCGGTACCAGCTGGTGCAGGTCGCCCACACCGAGCGCCGGGTCCGCCGGGTCATCTCGGCGTCGAAGGCCTCGGCGACCTCGGGCCGCACTTCGAGGTAGGCCCGGGTGCCCTTGACCAGTTCGCGGACCGCCGCCCTGATGTACCGGATCTGGCTCTCGATCATGTAGACGGCCGACCCGGCGCCGATGTTGGTGTGCGGGCCGTAGACGAGGAAGAGGTTGGGGAACCCCGGCACCGTCATCCCCAGATGGGCGCGGGCCCCGTCGCTCCACAGCCGCGACAGCTCCGCGCCGCGCCGTCCGCGTACCCTCAGCGGGCCGAGGAAGTCGGTGGTGGCGAACCCGGTCGCGTACACGATGGTGTCGACCTCGTGCCGGACGCCGTCGGCGGTGCGGATCGCCGTCTCGGTCAGCTCCGTGATGGGCTCGGTCACCAGGGTGACGTCGGGCCGTTGCAGCGCCGGGTAGTAGGTGCTGGAGATGCCCACCCGTTTGCAGCCGATGGCGGTGGTGGGGGTGAGCCGCGCCCGCAGCACCGGGTCGGTGAGCTGTTTGGTCAGCTGCGCCTCGCTGCCGCGTCGGGTCAGCCCGATGGTGGGCCAGCGCCGGGTCAGCCCGCTCACCAGTGACTCGTTGAAGAGCCACCAGCCCAGCCGCGCGGCCTTGTGCCGCAGGTCCCGCACCGGGCGGGGCAGGCTCCGGGAGGTGTCCAGGACGCGGTCCCACTTGGGGACGACATAGGGGGCCGAGCGCTGGAAGACGGTCAGGTGCTCCACCTCGTCGGCGATGGCCGGAACGATCTGGAGGGCGCTCGCACCGGTCCCGACCACCGCCACCCGCCGGCCGCGCAGCGCGTGTCCGTGGTCCCACCGAGCCGAGTGGAAGGCGCGTCCGGTGAAGCGTTCCGCGCCGGGGATGGCGGGCACGACCGGCCGGTTGAGCTGGCCGCAGGCGGCGACGAACACCTCCGCCTCGACGGTCTCCCCGGCCGCCGTGCGCAGCCGCCACACCAGCTGGTCCTCGTCGAAGACGGCCTCGGTGACCTCCTGCCCCAGCCGCAGATGGGGGCCGAGGCCGTGGGCGGCCACGCACGAGCGCAGATAGTCGAGGATCTCGGTCTGCGGGGCATACCTCCGCGACCAGGGGTAGCGGGGGCCGAAGGAGTACGAGTAGAGGGAGGCGGGCACGTCGCAGGCCGCGCCGGGGTAGGTGTTGTCCCGCCAGACGCCGCCGATCCCGGGCGCCTTGTCGAGGACGACGAAGTCGTGGTGGCCGGCCCGCTTGAGGGCGATGGCCACCCCCAGGCCACCGAATCCCGCGCCCACGACGGCGACCCTCACGCGCCGTCCGGCGGCTGCCGTGCTCACCGCTCGTCCCCGGCCGGGGCGGGCGGGATGTTGTGGTTGAAGCGGAGCAGGTTGTCCGGGTCGTACTGGGCCTTGACCTGGGCGAGGCGCCGCAGCCGGGCGTCGTTCCAGAACGCGCTGACCCGCATGTCCGCGTCGTCCTCGCTGAGCAGGTTGAGGTAGGCCGCGCCCGTCCCGAAGGCCCGCAGCCGGGCGCCCGCGTCACGCACCCAGGCGCGGCACCGGTCGTTGTCGGCCGGGTCCGCCCACTGGCCGACGATGTGGATCAGCCAGCTCTCCTCGCGGTGGGCGAAGGCGGTGGCGTCGGCGGGGATCCGGGTGGGCTCCGCGTCGAACGGGATCACCTGGAGCACGGTCTCGGGCGAGGGCAGGTCCGCGCCGATGCGCGCCACCGTCTCCCGCTCGGCGGGACCGAACTCCGGCAGGAACTCGCTGGTCCAGTACTGCTGGTGGTCCCGCGGGTTGGCGGGGTCCAGCATCGACTGGACGTGCACGAGCGGCATCGGGGCGATGGCGTCGATGAGCGGCTCGCCGAACTCGCGGAAGCGCCGCACCACTTCCCAGCCGTCCTCCACGTCACCGGCGTACCGCAGGAAGAAGCCGACGACGGGCCGGCCCTGGTGCTCCTCGGGGAAGAACTCCAGATGCGGCACCCGCAGGAAGACGACGTCGGTGCTCAGCTCGTCCGGTGTCTTCGCGATCTCCTGGTGCAGGAACTCCAGGACGGCGGGGGCCTCTTCGACCGGGTAGGCGACGATGCCCGCGAGCATCATCGGCCCCACCGGGTGCGCCCGGTACTCGAAGGAGGTGACGACGCCGAAGTTCCCACCGCCCCCGCGCACGGCCCAGAACAGCTCGGTGTGCTGTTCGGCGCTTGCGGTCACCAGCTCCCCGTTCACCGTGACCATGTCCACCGAGAGCAGGTTGTCGCAGGTCAGGCCGTACTTCCTCTGGAGCATGCCCATACCGCCGCTGAGGGTGAGGCCCGCGATGCCGGTCTCGGAGACCTGGCCGCTGGGCACCGCGAGGCCGTGGACCTGGGACTCGCGGTCCACATCGCCCAGCGTCGCCCCGGCCTGGGCCCGTACGGTGCGGCGCGCGGGGTCGACGTGCACCGCCCGCATCAGGGACATGTCGATGAGGAGGCCGCCGTCGCAGGTGCCGTGGCCGGCGATGCTGTGCCCGCCGCCGCGCACGGCGACCGGCAGGCCCGCCTCGCGGGCGTGGGCCAGGGCCGCGATGACGTCGGCGGTGCCGAGGCAGCGCACGATGAGCGCGGGCCGACGGTCGATCATCGCGTTGAAGACGCGGCGCACGGTGTCGTACTCCGGGTCGTCCGGGGTGATCACCTGTCCGCGCAGCGCGGCGCGCAACTGGTCGAGGGCGGGGGAGTTCATGCCTTGCCTCCTGGGGCGTTCGGCGTTCGGGGAGAAGGCGGGTGCCGCGGCGGCCCGCCGGTGCTGACGGTCAGGCGTGCTGGCGGTCAGGCGTGCAGGGCGGCGGCCTCGGCGCGGCGGCGCTCCATGAACTCCTCGAACTTGTCGTGGAGTTCGTCGGTGGCGCGCATCAGTCGGCCGGTGGCGGGGTCGACGAGCGAGTGCACCGAATGGGCCTCGGCGAGGAGGCGTCCGCCGTTGGTGCGGTAGATCTCGTAGTGGCACTCCAGATGGCGCCGCGGGGTGACCGCCCAGGTCCGGATGGTCAGGTCGTCCAGGTACTTGGCCGGCTCGTGGAAGCGCGCCCGGAAGTTCGTCGTGGTGATCGTGTAGTTCCAGAAGTCGACGCCCACGGCGAGGGCGAACGCCTCGCGCCCGAGGTCGAACCAGGGAACGTAGCTGGCGTAGTAGGCATGGCCCTGCACATCGCACTCGCCCCAGCGGACCCGGGCGGTCGTATCGATGTGATTCCAGCCCTCGATGGCGGAAACCGTTTCAACCCAGCGCGGCATGACGCCTCTCTTCTCTCACAGGGGTTCAGAAAAGGCACGCCCGGAGGAATGTTGAATTCCTCGACGAGCGCCGAAATGCGGAACCGAGCCGCATCGACATCAGCAGGCTATGCAGAGGAATACGAGCCCGTCAACAAGGCCTTGAAAGCATTACTCAACGCCTTCCATCATGACGCTGAGCTGCGAAATCTTACGCGTTTCTGTCATCCCTTACAGCCCTGGAAAAGAGGGCTTTCACGGCCGGTAAGAGAAAGGGACAACCGCGACAGATCGGTTGACACGCATGCCGGGCGGTCCCTAACTTCTTCCTTGTGACGGGACGCCGAACAGCACCCGGAAAGCCTGTTCTCCCTCCAGGAATTCCATTTCCTCTTGGGAAAACAATTCCTCCGGTCACCCCCGGTCCCGTCTTCCGTTTCTCCGCCATCGCGCAGCGACAGGAGTCGTCGATGGAAATGTCAGAAATTCTTCGCGCCATGCCCCGCGACGTCCACGCGGCGGGCATCGACCTCGTCGACCTGTGCCGCTGGGACCTGGCGGTCGCCCGCACCAAGGGGGAGCTTCTGCAGCGCGTCTTCACCCTGGCCGAGCGCCGGGCCGCCGAGGACGGCGCCGACGCGGACACACCGCACCAGCGGCTCCTCGGCAAGGCGTTCGGTGTCAAGGAAGGTGTCGTCAAGGCCGTCGGGGGGCTGCCGAAGGGCGCGGCGTTCAAGGACATCGAGGTCGAGGTCGCGCCCGGCGAGCCCGCCTGGCCGGTCCGCCTGCACGGCGAACTGGAGCGCTGGGCCACCGAACGCGGGGTGGAGATGGTGGGCGGCGCTCACGACATCGGCGACGACATGGCCGCCGCGTGGGCCGCCGCCCGCACCCCGGTCGAGCCGGAGGGCAGCACCCCATGAGCGGCGCCTGCACCGCCTTCGTCTTCCCCGGGCAGGGCAGCCAGTTCCCCGGCATGGGACGCGAGTCCGACCGGTTCGGGGACGAGGCCGCGAAGGTCGTCGCCCGCGCCGAGGAGGTGACGGGCCTGCCGGTCGCGGAGCTGATGTCCACGGCCGACGCGCACACCCTCACCGACCCCGAGATCGCCCAGGTCCTGGTCTTCGTCTGGTCGGCGGCCGCACTGACCCGGCTGTACGCCCAGGGGCTGCGGCCCTCGTACGTCGCCGGGCACAGCCTCGGGGAGTTCACCGCCCTGTACGCGGCCGGGAGCCTCGACCTGGACACCGCCCTGCGGCTGGTGTCCTGCCGGGGCCGGGCCATGCGCGACGCGGCCCGCCTCTCCCCGGGGTCCATGGCCGCGATCGTGGGACTCCCCCTGGACCTGGTCCGCGGGATGTGCCGGGAGGCGTGCGACGACACGGACCTGGTGACGGTCGCCAACGTCAACTCCCCCCGCCAGGCCGTCGTCTCCGGCAGCACCCCGGCGGTGCGGCGCGTCGTCGAGCGGGCGCAGGCCCTCGGAGCGCTGCGGGCACGGCAGCTGGCGGTCGGCGGGGCCTACCACTCCCCCCTGATGGCACCGGCGCTGCCGCCGCTCGCCGCCGAGCTGGCCCGGGCCCGGCTCCACCCGCCCCGCACCCCCCTCGTCTCCAGCACCACCGGCCGGGTGGTCGAGGACATCGAGGAGTACCACGACGAACTGCCCTGGCAGATGCTGCGCCCCGTGCAGTGGCGGCGCACCGTCACCACCCTGCGCGAGCGGGGAGTCGGCCTCTTCGTGGAGGCCGGACCCGGGCGGGTGCTGGCGGGGCTGGGGCGCGAGAGCGCCCGTGAGGCCACCCACCTGGGCGTCCACGACGCCCTGCGCACCTCCCCCCGCCACCCGGTCGACACCCACCTGACCACCGCGACAACGAAGGACAGCTCGTGACCGAACTCGAAGGACGCATCGCGCTTGTCACCGGGGCCACCAAGGGAATCGGACTCGCCGTCGCGACCGACCTGGCCCGGGCCGGCGCCACTGTCCTCCTCAACCACCGCGGCAACCCCGAACAGGCCCAGGCCGCCCTGCACACCGTGCGGGAGGTGCGGCCCGACGCGGAGCTCGTCCAGGCCGACATCTCCCGCCCGGACGACGTGGACCGTATGTACCGGGACATCCGCCGGCGGTACGGGCGCCTGGACGCCCTGGTCAACAACGCGGGCATCACCCAGGACGGCTACGCGGTCATGATGGGCGAGTCCAAGTGGCGGCAGGTGATCGACACCAACCTCACCGGCGCCTTCCTCTGCTGCCGGGCCGCCGGGCGGATGATGGCGAGCCGGCGCAGCGGATCCATCGTCACCGTCTGCTCCACCAGCGCCTTCAACCCGCCCGCCGGCCAGGCCAACTACGCGGCTTCCAAGGCCGGGGTCCTGGCGATGGTCAAGTCGATGGCCAAGGAGCTCGGCTCGTACGGCGTACGCGTCAACGCGGTGGTCCCCGGGTTCGTGGACACCGCGATGACCCGCCAGATGCCGGCCGACCGGCTCGCCGAGAGCCTCGACGGTATCCCGCTGGGCCGTATCGGCCGCCCCGAGGAGGTGGGCTCCGCCGTGCGGTTCCTGCTCGGCGACACCGCCTCGTACATCACCGGCACCTCACTCGTCGTCGACGGCGGACTCATCAGCTGAGCCACGGGCCCGCCCACCGACGATCCCCCTATCCCCTATCCCCACCCTCACCGGAATCGGAGACACCCCATGGTCATGTCCCTGGAAGAAGCCACCACCCACGCCGCGCGTCGGCACGAGCTGGCCCTGGAGGTCAAGACGCTGCTGGTGGACCGGCTGGCGCTGGACGTCGACCCGGCCGCCATCGGCGACGACCAGCCGCTGTTCGGCCGCGGTCTGGAGCTCGACTCGATCGACACCCTGGAACTGGCGATGGCCGTCGAGGACACCTTCGGCGTCACCATCACCGACGACGACACCCACAGCCTGCTCTCCCTCAACCGGCTGCTCGACCACATCCAGGCAGAGCAGTCATGAGCGAGCACTCCACCCCGGCGCGCGGCGCCGTCCTGAGCGCCGACGACATCGCCCGGCTGCTGCCGCACCGCCACCCGTTCTTCCTGCTGGACCGGGTCACGGCCCTGGAGCCGGGCACCAGCGCCGAGGCGATCAAGAACATCACCTCGTCCGACGCCGTCCTGGCCGGGCACTTCCCCGGGCGCATGATCTACCCCGGTGTGCTGCTCGTGGAGTGTGTGGCCCAGCTCGCCGCCGTCGTCTACGGCACCGCCGGCGCCCTGCGCGCCACCGGCGAGATCGTCGGCGACGTCGCCGACCGCGTCGGCTACCTCGCCGAGATCCGCCAGGCGAAGTTCCTCAAGCCCGTCGTCCCCGGCGACCAGGTGGTCTTCCGCCTCCAGAGCGGCCCCCGCGTCGGCGGCCTGATCTCGGTCACCGGCCAGGCCTCCGTCGGCAGCGAGCCGGTGCTCACCGTCCGGCTGGCCGTCACCGAACGCGAAGCCTGACTCCCCACCCCCACTTCACGTCGTCACGAATTCCCTAGGAGCACCCATGAAGACCGCCTACACCAACACCCCTGACGAGTACGCCGTACTGCGTGAGTCGTGCGGGCTGCTCGACTACGCGGACATCGGCCTGGTCCGGGTCTCCGGCCCCGGGGCCACCGACTTCCTCGGCCAAGTGGCCACCCGGGGCGTCGAGTTCCTCCTGGAGGGGCAGAGCATGACCGCCCTGCTGCTGCGCGCGGACGGCACGCTCCTGTCCGAGGTGCTCGTCCACTGCCACACCGGCCACTACCTGGTGGAGATCTGGCCCGCCCAGGCGGCGGAGGCCACCGAGCACCTGCTCACCCGTGGCGCCCTCGCCCCGGACACCACCGTGCAGGACGTGAGCGAGGAGTACGACGTGCTGGCCGTCGAGGGACCGGCGTCCTTCCGCATCGCGCAGAAGTACCTCCCCTTCCCGGTGGCCTCCATGGGGTACCGCAGCTTCGTCACCACCGACCACGACGGCCGCTCGCTGACCGTCTCCCGCACCGGGGTGACCGGTGAGTACGGCTACAAGTTCTTCGCCCCGGCCGGCGCCGGAGAGGCGCTGCGGGCCGAGTTCACCGGGCTCGGCGCGGTGGAGTGCGGCAAGGACGCGGTCGACGTGTGCCGGATGGAGGTCCGCTTCGCCAGCGTGGAGCACGAGGCCGCCGACGGCCGGGCCACCGCGTTCGACCTCGGTCTCCAGTGGATGATCGAGCCCGGCAAGGAGCCGGCGGGCGCAGCCGACCAGCCGCGCCGGCCCGTCTGCTGGGTCGGTGCCGAGGAGATGACCGAGCGCCCCGCGCACGGCGCCGTCCTGGCGGTCAGCGACGCGGAGGTGGGGGTGGTCACCCACGCGGTCTGGTCGCCACGTCTGAGCCGGGTGATCGGCACCGCCCAGGTCGACGCGGCGGTGGCCGCCTCCGGCCAGGAGTTCGCCCTCGCCGACGGCGGCACCGCCCTGCGCACCGTCTCCGCCCCCTTCCTCACCGCCACCAGCCTCGACGTCGCGCTGGACTGACGCGGTACGCGGGGCGGGCACCGGCCCGCCCCGCCCTCCCCCGGCGCCCCGCTCACGAGCACGCCGAGCCCTCGGCACACCACTCTCGGCACGCAAGGAGAAGTCATGAGCCTCAGCAACCACCGCCTCGAAGGCGTGGCCATCACCGGAATAGGCCTGAGCTGTGCGCTCGGCAACGGCGCACAGCACGTCTGGCGCGGCATCCGCGCCGGCGAGAGCGGCATCGCCAAGACCCAGCGGCTGGACGTGTCGACGCTCAGCTGCCAGTACTCGGGCGAGGCGGCCGCCGCCCCCTCCTCCCACCCCCGGCTGCGCGGGCGCGTGGACCGGGCCACCTCGCTGGCCCTGACCGCCGCCCAGGAGGCCGTCGACAGCGCCCGGCTGCCCGAGGACGGCCAGGACCCGTACCGCATGGGCATCGCGGTGGGGACCTCCGTGGGCGGTCTCGACCACGGCGAGCAGTTCCACTGGGACCTGCTCCGCGACGGCCCCGGGTCCACCCGCGCCGACCTGCTCTTCACCTACCCCCTGTACACCTCGGCGGACGCGCTCAGCATCGCGTTCCGGTTCAAGGGCCCCAAGGTGGTGATCTCCAACGCCTGCGCCGCCGGCTCCAACTCCATCGGGTTCGCCGCCGATGCGATCCGCGAGGGCCGGGCGGACGTGATGATCGCCGGGGGCGTCGACGTGCTCGACATCCTCTCCCTGGCCGGCTTCGACAGCCTCAACGCGCTGGACTCCGAGCCGTGCGCCCCTTACTCCCGCAGCACCGGCCTCAACCTCGGCGAGGGCGCGGCCTTCCTGGTCCTCGAATCGGAGTCGTACGCCCGCGGGCGCGGCGCCGACATCCTCAGCTATGTCCTGGGGTACGCGCTGACCAGCGACGCCTACCACGCCACTGCCCCCGACCCGGCGGGCGACGGCGCCAACCGCGCGATGCGCGCCGGTCTGGCGCAGGCCTGTCTGGGCCCCGAGCACATCGACTACGTCAACGGGCACGGCACCGGCACACCCACCAACGACAGCGCCGAGACCAAAGCGGTGGACGCGCTGTTCCAGGGCCGTACCGCCGCGCCCATGAGCAGCACCAAGTCGCAGGTGGGTCATATGCTCGGCGCCGCCGGGGCGATGGAGGCGGCCACCTGTGTGATGGCGCTGCGCGACGGTGTGCTGCCGCCCACGGTCAACGTCGACGAGACCCGCGAGCTGCCCCGCGACATCGTGCCCAACCGGTCACGGCCGCGCGAACTGAACGTGGTCGTCTCCAACTCCTTCGCGTTCGGGGGCAACAACTGCTCCCTGGTCCTGGGCAGCGGGCCCGCCCCGGCGCGCACCCCGGCCGCGCACCGCGTCGTCATCACCGGCGCGGGCCCGGTCACCGCGCTCGGCAGCGGCCGCCAGGCGTTCCTCGACGCGCTGCGCGAGGGCCGCAGCGCGGTGGGCCCGGCCAAGCTGAGCGACTTCAGCCGCTCCCGTACGGGTCTGGCCGCCGAGGTCGACACCGCCGAGTGCCGCCGCCACGTGGACCGCGCCTACGCCCGCCGGCTCGACCAGATCGGCCTGCTCACCCTCGCCGCCAGCCGACTGGCCCTGGACGACGCCGAACTGCGCGTCACCAAGGCGGAGGCGGGCCGGATCGGCATGGTGTTCGGCACCTTCAGCGGACCGGTCGAGACCGTGGAGCAGCTCAGCGAGACCATCGGCACCCAGGGCCCGCACCGCGTCAACCCCCGGCTCTTCCCCAACTCGGTGATGAACGCCGCCGCCGGACACGCCTGCCTGGCACTCCAGATCCGCGGTCCACTGTCCACCCTCGCCACCGGCTGCGCCTCCGGGCTCAGCGGTCTCGGGTACGCGGCCGACCTGATCCGCCGGGGCGAGGCGGACGTGATGCTCGCCGTCAGCGCCGACGAGCTGACCCCGCTGCTGCACTTCGGGTTCGACCGGGTCGGCCTACTCGCCGAGGACAGCCCGCGCCCCTACAGCGCCACCCCCACCGGCGCCGTCCTCGGGGCGGGCAGCACGGCCCTGGTCGTGGAGTCCCTGGAGCACGCGCTGGCGCGCGGGGCCACCATCCTGGCCGAGGTCAAGGGGCACGCCATCACCAGCGACGGCCACCGCGTCGCGGGCAACGACCCGTCCGGCGAGGCCTGGGCGGAGAGCTTCAGGCGGGCCCTGGCCGACGGCGGTGTCGCCGCCTCGGACGTGGGCACGGTCTTCGGCGACGCCCGTGGCACCGCCGCGATCGACCGCGCCGAGGCGGCCGCGGTCGCCCAGGTGTGGCAGCCCGGCACGGTCCGGCTGACCAACCTCAGCCCGTACACCGGCCATGTGCCCAGCACCTCGGCGCTGATGTCGGCCGTCTGCGCCACCGAGACGCTGCGCACCGGCTGGAGCCCGCGTCTGCCGGGCCTCGCCCAGCCGCTCGACGGGATGGGCCCCTACCTCGACTCCGCCCCCAGGACCGCCGGCAAGGCATGTGTCGTCACCGCCGCCAACTGGGGAGGGACCTACGTCTCCCTGGTCCTGGCCCCCTGGCAGCAGACGGACACCACCGAGGAGGCGGCATGAGCCACCCCGCCCCCGAGGGGCCCGTCGTCCGCGTCAGCCCGCCCCGGCACTGCCCCGAGCGGCACGACCCGCGCTGGAGCGACTGGCTGACCGACACCGAACTCGCCTACGCGCACTCCCTGGCCCGCGCCGAGGAGCACCTGTCCGCCCGCAAGGCGGCCAAGGAGGCGGCCGCTCACCTGCTGGGCTGGCCGGGCCGCCCGCCCTGGCAGGACATGGAGGTCCGCCGCGGCCCGGACGAGGCACCGGTCCTGCGCGTCCGTGGCGCACTGGCCCGCTGGATGGGCGAGCGCGGTCTGGCGACACCCCGGGTCTCGCTGACCCACGCCCGCGGATACGCGGCGGCCCTCGCCTGGTTCCCCACCGGCGGGGAGCGGTGATGCGCGCGCCGGGCCCCTACGCCCGGGTGGCGCTGGTCACCGGGGCGCTCGGCGGCATCGGCGGCGCCGTGACCCGGGCCCTGCTCGACCAGGGCATGGGCGTCGTGGTCACGGACCTGGACGGAGAGGCCTGCCGGGCGGCCGCGGTCGAGCTCAACGACGGCCGCACCACCGGCAACGCGGTCGGCCACCCCCTCGATGTCACCGACCCCGACTCCTGGCAGCGGGCCACCCGGTTCGCCCGCCGCCGCTTCGGCCACCTCGACGTCCTCGTCAACAACGCCGGAACGCTCGGTATCCACGGCCTGGAGGGCTGCACCCCCCAGGAGTGGGACCGTGTGGTGGACACCTGCCAGCGCGGCACCTGGCTCGGGATGCGGGCCGCCGCCCCCTGTCTGAGGTCGGCCGGGGGCGGCTCCATCGTCAACGTGAGCTCCATCTACGGCATGGTCGGCTCCGGCGCCGCCTTCGCCTACCACGCGGCCAAGGGCGCCGTACGGGCCATGACCCGCGCGGCCGCCGTCGAACTGGCCCCCTTCGGCATCCGCGTCAACACCGTCTCGCCCGGCATGGTCGCCACCCCCATGACGGCGTCGGTGCCCCAGGAGTTCGTGGGTGACGTGACCGCGCGCACCCCTCTGCGCCGCCCGGCGCGCCCGGACGAAGTGGCCGCGGCGGTGCGGTTCCTGGCCTGTGAGACCGCGTCCTTCGTCACCGGTACCGAACTCGTCGTCGACGGCGGCTTCACCGCCCTGTGACGCTTCCCCCGAGGAGTCGTGATGGAGCAGGACCACGGCCGCGCGCCCTGGGTCGCGCTGAGCGTCCTCTGCACGGGCTTCTTCATGATCGTGCTGGACACCACGATCGTGCACGTGGCCATCCCGGCGATGATGCGCGCGACGGCCGCCGACCTGGACCAGGTCCTCTGGGTCGTCAACGCCTATCTGATCAGTTACGCGGTCTTCATGATCCCGGCCGGGCGGCTCGGCACCCGCTACGGCCCCCGGCGGGTCCACCTCGTCGGGCTCGCCCTGTTCACCGCCGCCTCCGCCCTGTGCGGCTGCGCCGCGAGCGTGGGCCAACTCCTGGCCTGGCGCGCCCTCCAGGGCCTCGGGGCGGCCCTGGTGACGCCGCAGATCGGCGCCTTCATCGCCGCCCTGTTCCCCACCCGCCGACGCGGAGCCGCCTTCGGCGCCCTCACCAGCGTCATGGGCCTGTCGATCGTGGCGGGTCCGCTCCTCGGCGGGGTGCTGGTGACCCGCGTCGGCTGGCAGTGGATCTTCATGATCAACGTGCCCGTCGGCATCGCGGTGCTCCTCCTCTCCGCCACTCTGCTCCCGGCGCCGCCACCGACCGGCCGCCGCGGCACCGACCTGCTCGGCGTGGCCCTGGTGACCACCGGCCTCACCACCCTCACCTTCGCCCTCCTCGGCAGCGGACAGCCCTTGCGCGGACCGGCCCTCTGCGCGGGCGTCGCCTTCCTGGTCCTCTTCCTCGTACAGCAGCGCTGCAACAGACGCTCCCCGCTGCTGCCGCACGCCCTGTTCGCCCGGCGCGACTTCGCCGTGGCCAACGGGATCGGCGCCGCCGTCCACTTCGCGGTCATCGGCAGCGCCACCCCGATCGCGCTCCTGCTGCAACAGCAACTGCACCTCACCGCGCTGCGATCCGCCCTCCTCACCGCCCCCACCCCGCTCGCCGCCGCGGCGGCCGCCCACATCTCCGGCCGCCTCGCCGACCGCATCGGCGGCAAACCCCTCGTCATCGCCGGTCTGCTCACCTATGCGTACGGACTCGCCCTGCTGGGGGCGCAGGCCCGGCCGGGCATGGACCCCTGGGAGCTGCTCCCGGCGATGCTCCTGGCCGATCTCGGCATCGGCTCCGCGCTCGCCCCGCTCACCAAGATCGCGATGGACGCGGTCGACAGCCGGCACGCGGGCCCGGCGTCCGGCGTGCTCAACACCAGCCGCCAGGTCGGCGGCCTCCTCGGCGGCGCCGCCGTCGGAGCGCTGATCAGCCGTCAGAGCGGCCCGCCCACCGCCGAGTCCGCCCGGCCCGGCGGCGCCACGGACTACGCCTCGGCCCTGCACAGCACGACGCTCCTGACCTCCGGCGTCCTGTTCCTCGCGGCCGTCGCCGCCGCGACACTCACCCCCGGCGCACCGCGCACCCGGCACCCCCGCCGCACCGCCGTCCTGCGCCTCGACACCCTGCCCGCCGTCGTCCGGGGCGGCGACGGCTACCAGGCCGTGCAGATCCTCACCGCGACCCGGGTCGCCGCGCGCGGGCGCCGCGAGGTCATCGGCTTCGAGGTGGCCGGCCCCGACGGCTCCGCCGCGTGGTCCCGCCTGCTGGCCGGGCTGCGCTCCCACGGCCTGGGCCTCGCCTCCGTCCAGTACGTGGTGTGCGACGACTCCCCCGGGCTCGCCGCGGCCGTCGGCGCCGAACTGCGGCTGCCGACCCGGCCGACGGAGGGCACCCGCGACCCTACGGCCGAGCTGCGCCGGACCCTGCGACGCCACCTCGGCGCCGACGACCCGGCGCCCACACCCTCGGGGCTGGCCGACTCCGTCCGCGCGGCGATCGCCGCGCAGAACGAGCGGTGGGCCACCCCACACCGCTCCCGACGCAGGACCTGGCGCCCGCCGGTCCTCCCCTGACCTTCCGTTCCCGTGGCGGGTGCGTACGTATACGCGGCGCGGGAGCGGAACCAAGCACCACCCCCGGAGAAACCCCACCCCAACTCCCCGACAGACCAACCGTGGACAAGGAGAAACCCATGTCGCTTCCCCAGGAGCTCACCTCACCCGGCACAGCCCCAGCCGCACACGACAGCCCGGCCCGCAGGCTTCCCACGCTCACCGGAATGCGCTTCGTGGCGGCGGCCGCCGTCCTGCTCTGCCACTTCTCGCTCTACATCCGGGGGAACCCGGACTTCTGGCGCAACCTCGGTCAGGTGGGCGTCTCGTTCTTCTTCGTCCTCAGCGGCTTCGTCCTCACCTGGTCGGCCCGGCCCGGCACCCCGGCGCGAGCGGTCTGGCGGGCCCGCGCCGCGAAGATCTTCCCCAACCACCTGCTGGTCGGCGCGGCGCACGCGGGTCTCATGCTGCTGACGGGCAAGGCGATCGTCGCGGCCCAGATCCTGCCGACGGCGACGCTCACCCAGTCGTGGATCCCCGGCTTCGACCTCACCACGGCGGTCAGCCCGGTGAGCTGGACGCTCTCCTGCGAAGTGTTCTTCTACCTCGCCTTCCCCCTGCTCCTGACGCAGATCCGCCGCATCCCCCCGAGATACCTGTGGTGGGCGGCCGCCGCGCTGGTCGCGGTCATCTTCACCCTGCCGACCGTCGCCGAGCACTTCGTCCCCAACGGCAAGCCGATGTCCCCGCTGCTCCCCTACCTCGACAACGACGCCTGGTTCGTGGGCTTCTTCCCGCTCGCGCGGGCCTTCGAGTTCGCCCTGGGCATGGTCCTGGCCCGGGTCGTCGCGACGGGCAGGTGGGTCCAGCTCGGCATGGCGCCCGCCGCGGTCCTGTTCGTACTCGCCTACTGGCTGTCGATGGGATCCGGCCTGTACTCCTTCTCCGCCGCCACGGTCATCCCGATCGCCATGCTGATCTGCGCGGGCGCGGTCGCGGACGTCGAGGGACGCCCCTCCCCCCTGCGCCACCCGTACCTCGTCCGGCTCGGTGAGATCTCCTTCGCCCTGTATCTGGTGCACAAGCCGGTCATCGACTACGGCGCCAAACTGCTGGGCATCCCGCACTTCAGCGGTATGGCCCTGGTGGACCAGGTCGTCGTCCTGGGACCGCTGTTCGCCGTGGCACTGCTGCTGGCCTGGCTGTTGTACGTGGGGGTGGAACGCCCGATGATGCGGCACTGGGGCCGGCGCCGCCCCCGCCGCAACGCCGGCCACCGGGCGGCCTGCCGGGAGTGCCCGGCCCGTACGTGCCCGGGGCAGTCGGTCGGCGCGGACCGCCTCGACGGGGAGGGCGCGGCCGAGGCACGCTGAGCCCCCTTCCACAGCAACGGACCGCCGCCGATGAACTCGGCGGCGGTCCCTTTGCGTGCGGGAGATCAGGGTGTGTGCGAGAGGTCAGCGTGTACGGGATTCAGTGGCGCCCTCGTGGAGCCCGATGCGCCGGTGCACCCGTACGAGAGCGGCCGGCGCCCACCAGTTGAACCGCCCCGCCAGCCGCATGAACGCGGGGAGCAGCACCCCGCGCACCAGCGTGGCGTCCACCACCACCGCGAGGGCGAGGCCCAGGCCGAGCATCTTCATGTACGTGATGCCGGAGGTCAGGAAGGAAAGGAAGACCAGGGCGACGAGCGCGGCCGCGGCGGTGACGATCCCACCGGTCCTGCCCAGCCCCCGCACGACCGACCCCACGGTGTCACCCGTGGCGTCGTACTCCTCCTTGATACGGGAGAGCAGGAACACCTCGTAGTCCATCGAGAGGCCGAACGCCAGGCAGAACACCATGATGGGGGTGGTGGCGACGACACCCCCGGTGAGGGTGAAGTCACCGATGAGCCACCGCAGATGGCCGTCCTGGAAGACCCACACCAGGGCGCCGAAGGTGGCGGTGAGACTGAGCAGGTTGAGCACGATCGCCTTGACGGGCATCACCACACTGCCGGTGAGCAGGAAGAGCAGGACGAACGTGGTCACCGCGATGAGCAGCAGGCAGTAGGGCATGCGGCCGGTCAGGGCGTCCATCGTGTCGCGGAAGGCCGAGGCCGTCCCCGCCGTGGTGACGTCGAACGGCGCCTCGGCCGTACGGACGTCATGGACCAGCGCCTGTCCCTCCTCGCTGTACGGGTCGACGGAGCTCACCACCGACAGCCAGGTGCCCTCCTTGGCCGCGTAACGCTGCCGCGAGGCGGTGGGCGGGGCGATCCGGTGGCCGTCGGCGTAGGAGCCGGTCCAGCCGTCCACCCGCGAGACATGGCCGAGCGCCGACAGGCGCCTCGCGTACGCGTCGATGTCGTCGGCACGGCTGCGCGGCGCCCCGGAGTTCTCGGCGACGACCAGGAGCGGATCGGTCTCGCGGGCCGGGTAGTCGCGCAGGAGAGCGGCGTTGACCCGGTGTGCCTCGGCGTCTGCGGGCAGCGCCCGCTCGTCGGCGAGGTTGAGCTTGACGCCCAGGAAGGGAGCTCCGAGCAGCAGCAGGACGGCGATCGCGCCCGTCGCCATGGGCACCGGGCGGCGGACGACGAAGGCGGCCAGACGGGACCACAGGTTCTGCCCGCCGGGCGCCTTCCTGGGTTTGTTCCAGGACCACTTGTCGACGCGGGTGCCGAGGACGGCGAGCAGCGCGGGCAGCAGCACCAGGGCGGACAGCGCGGCGAAGGCGACGACGGCGATGCCCGCGTAGGCGAACGAGCGCAGAAAGTACATCGGGAACAGCAGCAGCGCCGACAGCGACAGGGCGACGGTGACCGCTGAGTACAGGACGGTCCGCCCGGCGGTGCGCACACTGGTGGCGATGGCCTCGCTCACGGTGGCGCCGGTGGCCAGCTCCTCTCTGTACCGGCTGACGACGAACAGGCTGTAGTCGATGCCCAGGCCGAGGCCGAGGCCCGTGGTCAGGTTCATCGCGAACACCGAGACATCGGTGAACTGCGTCAGCAGCCGCAGCACGGCGAGGGCGCCGATGATCGCGACGACGCCGAGGGCGAGCGGCAGCAGGGCAGCGATCACCCCCCGGAAGACGAACACCAGGAGGAGGAGGGTGAGGGGCAGCACCAGCGCCTCGGCGAGCATGAGGTCCTTCTGGATCTGCTCGTTGAGCTCCCGGGCGACTTCGGCGCGCCCGCCGAACTCCACCGTCAGCCCCTGATAGCCGTCCTCGTAGCGCGGTCGGAGCTGGTCGAGATACCTGCCCACCTGGTCCTCGTCGCCCTTGAGGTGGGCGAGCACGAGAGCCGAGGCCGCGCCCTCGCCGCGCAGCGAGGGGGCCTTGCCGAGCGTCCAGTACGACACCGCCTCCTGGACACCGGGCTCGGCGGCCAGCCGTGCGGTCAGCTCCTCTCCCTTGCGTACGGTATCGGGGCGATCGACGCCGCCCGGCGCCGTGACGAGCAGCACCAGGTCGGGTTCACCGCTGCCGAAGCGCCGGTCGAGGGTGGCGGCGGCCCGGGTGGACTCGGCGCCCGGTACGTCGAAGCCGCCTGCGGAGAGCTTCGTCGCGACGGAGGCACCCAGGCCGCCCGCCACCACGCAGAAGAGCACACTCACCAGGAGGACGAGTCTGCGGCGTACGGTCACCAGCGCGGCCAGCTTGTCGAGCATGGGTGTGCCTCTCGGTCGGAGCGGGGCAGCGCGTCACGGCTCCGGTGGCATGCCGGGAGGTCGTCAGGGGGCGCCGGGGATCCGGCGTGGTCCGACCGTGACGCGCCTTCGGCTGGTCAGGCGGGCTCGCCCACGGCCGCTGCCGCACGGGGAGACCGGGCAACGGCGTGGCCGGTGACACCTTCCCGTCACCGGCGGATTGACCAGGCACTCCGATCAAACCCTCGCGGCGAGGGACCGGGCAACGGTTCGCGGTGTGCCTCGGTGGTGCTTCGTGAACGCCGCGTCCTTGCGCGTCGGAGAAACAGGGGGGAGACACTTCCCGCAGACGGCGCCCGGAGAAACGAAAAGGCCCCGGGAGTGCCTGGGGCACTCCCGGGGCCACACCCCCGCCTACGGGGGGTGACGTCGCTACGGGGCTACGGGGCTACGGGCAGTTGGCGCTTGTGCTCGGTCAGCCGGTAGCGGCGGACGATCGTCTCGAAGGCCCGCTGGTCGACCGGCTTGCCCTCCAGGAAGTCGTCGATGTCGTCGTACGTGACGCCGAGCGCGTCCTCGTCGGCCTTGCCCGGGTCGAGGGTCTCCAGGTCGGCCGTCGGGGTCTTCCACACCAGCTCGGCGGGCGCGCCGAGCGCGTCCGCCACAGCGCGCACCCGGCGCTTGGTCAGACCGGTCAGCGGGACCAGGTCGGCGGCGCCGTCGCCGAACTTGGTGAAGAAGCCGGAGACCGCCTCTGCGGCGTGGTCGGTGCCGACGACCAGGCCGTCGTGCGCACCGGCCACCGCGTACTGCGCGATCATGCGCTGGCGGGCCTTGATGTTGCCGTGCACGAAGTCCTGGTGGCGGGGGTCGCGGAAGCTCACGTCGGCGGCCAGCGCGGCCTCCATGGCGGCGTCGCTCGCGGGCTTGATGTCCACGGTCAGCACATGGTCGGCCTGGATGAAGGCGAGCGCGAGCTGGGCGTCGTGCTCGTCGGCCTGGACGCCGTACGGCAGCCGCATCGCGTAGAAGCGCGCCTCGTGCCCGGCGGCCCGGGCCCGCTCGACGGCGAGCTGGCACAGCCGGCCGGTGGTGGTGGAGTCGACGCCGCCGCTGATGCCGAGCACGAGGGAGCGCAGCCCGGTCGAGGTCAGCCGCTCGGCGAGGAAGGCCACGCGGCGTTCGATCTCCCGCTCGGCCTCGAAGGTCTCGGCGACCTGGAGGTCCCGGGCTATCTCCTGCTGCAGGGCGATGGACGCCGGCTCGCTCACGTCTGCTCCTCATTGCGCTTCACGGGGTGCTGTCGCGACCACCCTACCCAGGGGGCGTGCGAGGGGCCGGGGCGGCCGCTGCCGTCCCACCGGCGGCGGCCGCCCGCCCCGCTCAGTCCCCCGCCCGGCTCACGGTCATGTACACCCAGGCCTCCCCCTCCCGGGGCTCCCGCAGCCAGGAGACCGTTTTGAAGCCGTCCAGGCGCCCGCGCAGCACGGCCTCCTCGGACACGCTCACCCCGAAGGCCTCGGCTGTCGTCTCGAGGGCCCGGCGCAGGTCGGAGCCGGTCCCGTCCGGTGCGAGATACGGGGGAAGGTGACCGGTGGAGATCACCTCGTCGCCGTGGACGGTGAGGGAGTGGACGAGCCGGCCGTCCTCGGCGAGGGAGAGGTGGAAGGTCTCCGGTCGGCCGTCGCGCTGGTCGCTCGCGCTGTCGGCGACGACCGTCAGCGCCCGGGTGCCGTGGGAGGCTGCCACGGCCGGGGAGACGAAGCGCGAGGAGCGAGCGTCTGTCCCGCACGCGGCATGGGCGAAGCTCCAGCCCGCGCCCGCGCTGCCGGTGCGGACGACCACCCTGTCCTCCCACTTCTCGGCATCCCGGGGTCGGTGCCGGAATCCGGCGTCAAAGCCGGTCAGGGCCGGGAGCACCGGCTCACCCGAGCCCATGCGCCCATGCAGCCCGGCCGGGTCGACCCCTTCCACCAGCACCAGCCGGAACCCGAGCCGCAGCGCTTCGGGGGCTGCGAGCCAGCCCAGGCCGTCGGCGTCCGGCGGGGCCGCCTCCGCCGCCGGGACGGCCGCCGGGCCGGGGCGGAGCGCGGCGGGCGCCCCGGCTCCGGCGCGTGCGGTCGCCAGCAGCGCACGCCCCCGGTCCGGGGTGAGGACCGGGCCGAGGAGCGAGTCGGCCAGCAGGCCCACGGGCGCGATGTGGTCCGGGGCGACGGGCAGCCAGGCGGGCACGGCCGCCGCCAGGGTCCGCCAGGCCGCCTCGGGCCGGGCCTGGCGGGCCAGCTCGCGGGCCGCGACGACCGCCTCGCCGAACGCGCCGGACGCCTCGTACGCGTACGTCCCCTCCCGTATCCGCTCCAGCACGCGCGCCACCGCCTCGCGGTCCTCCTCGGGATACCGGCTGAGGAACCACGTGTCGTCGCCGCGTCCCGAGCGCACCTGGTCCGCGCAGCTCAGCGGCATCGCCTCGCGGGCGACGTACGGGTCGTGCAGCGAGGCACCGTCCTCGGAGCCGCCGCCGGTCCCGGACAGCGTCTGGATCTGCCCGAGCATCCGCGCGGCCCGGGGGCGCCCGCACGCCATCGCCTCGGCCAGCGCCCCGGCCGCCGCCTCGTACGCACCGCTCAGGGCGTCCTCGCGCGCCCGCTCCACCCCGGCGTCCAGGGCCCGCGTGGTGTCGTTGGCGAAGCCGGGCCGGCCTGCGGACATGGCGAGGAACTCCTCGTACATGTCCTCCATGAAGTGCTTGAACGACCCGTGCCGCTGGGGTGGCGACCCGCGCCAGCCGGCGTACGTATAAACGGCCCACTCACCGCGCTCGTCCACGTCCTCCGGGTCCAGCAGGACGTCCACCATGTCGGACTCCGCCGCCAGTTGGAGCGAGCGCTCCCACAGCCCGGCTTCCCGGGCCTCCTCGTCGTCCGCGTCCTCGGCAAGCGACTCGCGCCAGATGTCGCCCAGCCCGTGCGGATCCCGGCACCAGTCGATCCGCTCGGCCCCGGCCAGCAGGTAGACGAAGTGCCCCGCGTTCCGCCAGCCGTCGCTGACCTGGAGGAACGACCTCAGCGACGGGGGCAGCGCCCGTCCGAGCCGCTCCTCGAGCGCCACGAGCCGCTCCTCGTCGACGGCCTCGAACCCCAGCCAGCGCGCCTCCCGGGCTGCCCGCTCACCGTCTCCCGGTTCGACGTCCGGGTCCTGCGCATCGGCCCACTCGGCACTCCAACGCTCTAGGAAAGGCCGCCATTCGAATCGCATCATGTCCCGATGGTGACACCCACCACTGACAACTCCCCCGGGAGCGGGGCGAGTACGGTGTCCGTCCCGGTCTCACCGCCCTGAGGCCCTCATGCCCCCACGCGTCTCCAGCTCCCCCGGGCCGCCAGCGCGAGCACGGCGCTGGTGACCAGGTCGCCGATCCGGCTCGCCTTGTCGACGTCCTTCACCGCGCTGATGAACCCGCCCAGCGCGAGCGCGGTGAGGGCGAGGGCGAAGAGGACCCAGAAGACTTTCACGGCGCCTCCATGGCGACTCCGGGATGCCGAATGGAGCGGCCAACATAGCGGCGGTGCGAGCGAGTTGCCCGCCGAAGGTGGAGAGGATGCCCCGTCCGGGTGGACCTGCCCCATCAGGACGGATGAGTTACCCGATCTTGTGCAGGGCAACCCGGCATCCGTACGTTGTCCCGATGGGCATTCTCGACAGACTCACCGGCACCAGATACCCCGACACCGGTGTCGCGGTGCGTTCGGCGGCCGAGGTGCGGGCCGCGCTGCTCGCGGTCAACGGGCCGGACGTGCCGTTCGTCGTGCGCAACGGTGTCCCGACCGAGCGGGCCGACCTGGTGGCGATGTGGCGGGTGCGGGAGCTGGGCATCACCGTGCGGACCCGGATGCGGCTGGTGCCGGAGCAACACGAGGTGCGGGCGCTCAACGAGCAGTGGGACGCGAGGACGCGGGAGTACTCGCGCGGGCAGCTGACCACCACCGCCCGCGACTGGACGATCGAGCGCGGCGAGGACGGACGCCTGACGAAGTCGGAGGGGGCGCGCTTCGACTTCGCGCGGATGAAGGACCCACTGCGGGGTGCGGTCCTGGGCGCGGGGTGGGTCTGGCGTGGAGTGGTGTTCCGGCTCTGACGGGGCTGATGGTGTTCAGGCGCTGACGGACCCGGTGGTCTTCAGAGTCTGACGGACCTGGCGGAGTCCTCCGGGCCGGGCCGGCGACCGCGACGGCCGGCCCTCAACCCCGCCGCGCCCAGGGCCTGTTGACTTATACGTCGGCCCTCGCGGCCGGGGCCATCCCCCAGTTTTCGGGATACGGCCCGTGTGACGGCCTGCCATAGCCTTCCGGGGACGCTTCGCAGCGTGCGGCGACATACGTATCTGACGTGAGCCGCGTATCCGAGAGGAGAACCCCATGATCAAGCAGGTCGAGTTCCAGCGGGCCCGCCGGATGTACCCGCCGGCACACCACCACTCCGGTATCGCTCCCGTGTTCACCTGGAAGAAGGACTGACCGCTCGGGCGGCCGGTCCCGGGAGCCGTCGTCCCCGGCGGCTCCCGGGACTTCTGGAGGTTGGAGGAAGTCGTGACAGAGGTCCTGGCAGTCAGTCATACACCGCGGACCGGTGGGCTCCGTCTGGTGAACTGCGAACTACGGCCGCTCGTACCACCCGGCCCGGGTGCACCGCGGCACACCCTGGCCATCGCCCCCCGGGGCGGTCTCTTCGAGATCAAGGCGTCACCCGAGGACGTGGCCGCGGTCCTCACCCGCTGCGACGGTACGAGGACGGCGGAGGAGGTCACCGAGGCCACCTCGGACCCGGCCGGGTACCGGGAGGTGCTGGAGAAGCTGACCGAGCTCGGCGCCCTGAGCCGCGGCACCCCCCTCGACGGCGAGGGGCGCTGGCTGCGCTTCGCCGACGGCACCCGGCCCGAGCCCGACCGGGTGGCGGCCACCCCGCTGATCCTGACCGGCGACGCGGAGCTCACCGAGGTCCTCCAGCAGTGCCCGGCCGCCGCCCACTTCGCCTCCGTCGAGGTCACCACCACCGGCGGGCTCGCCCGGGCGCTGGAGGCGCACTCGGGCCGCGACCCGCTGGTACTGGCCCTGCGCGACCGCTTCGACCTGGACTATCTGGAGTACCTCAACGACTTCTGCGCCGAGCAGGGCGTCAACTGGTCCTCGTTCCACCTCAGCCAGGGCCGCGGCTGGGCCGGTCCCACCGTCGCGCCCGGGCGCACCCCGGACTACCGGGACCTGCTGGGGCGGCGTCTGACCGTGGCCGAGCGGGTCGACGTGCACACCGCGCTCACCGGCGACGCGGTGTTCGGCGAGGCGGCCCGCCCCACCCAGTCCGAACTGCTGTGGATGCTCTCGTATCTGCTCATCGACGTGGAGCGGTGGATCGCGGGGGTCACCGCGCTGACGCTGTGGGCGGAGATCGAGCTCGACCCGGTCGAGCTGACCACCTCCCGCCACCCCCTGCTGCCGCTGCCGGACCGCCCCATCGACGACGACACCCCGCCGCTGAGCGAGCGCTACCTCCTGGACGACCGCACCGGTCTCATCGCCACCCACCAGGTCTTCGACCACCACCCCTCGGTCCCGGACCAGTTGGTCACCGTACAGACCAACGTCGCCGACATGCGGCGGCTGTACACCTGGTCCAGCAACGTCGTCTGCGGCGGCACCTCCTTCCGCGACTTCCGGGCCGCGCGCGGCGCCGCGATCGGCGAGGCGGTCGAGCGGTACTGCGGGAACTGCGTCACGGACTCCGTGGAGGTGCGCGAGGCCTCCTACCGCGAGCTGCGGCGCTCCGGCGAGCGCGCCCTGGACCCCGAGCGGCTGGTCCTCTACTCGGACCGGCTCTACGACAGCCCCGGCTTCCCGTTCGTCCGCTTCACCCACGACCGGACCACCCACTGGGTGCGCGGCCACTCCCTCTCCCAGGACCGCCCGATGTGGGTGCCGGCCAGCCTGGTGTACGTCAACTGGTACATGGACCAGTACGCCCAGGTGCCGCCCACCAACTTCCTCTACTACCCGGGCCTGGCCGCGGGGCGCAGCCTGGAGCACGCCCTGGTCTCGGGAATCGAGGAGATCATCGAGCGGGACGCCACCATGATCTGGTGGATGAACCGGCACCCGCTGCCCAAGGTCGAGCCCACCGCGGAGCTCGCCGCGCTCTGGGCCGGGCGCCCCACCGAGCTCGGCCAGCGGGGCTGGCTCATCCACCTGGACAACGAGTTCGACATGCCGGTGATGGCCGGGGTGGTCGAGAACGAGGTGGAGAAGCTGTTCTCCATCGGCTTCGGCGCCCGCCCCGACCCGGTGGAGGCCGCCCGCAAGGCCTGGGGCGAGGGCCTGACCCTCCAGGACGGCACCCGCGACTTCGACGACCCCCAGGGGCTGTTCCGGGAGGCGGTCGCGGCGGGCTGGACCAGCGCCCGGGTCAAGCCGTGGCGCGAGGACCGCGCCTACCTCGACGACTACGCCAGTGACTTCCACGACGTCAACGACCTGCTCTGCCAGGAGCAGATCTTCCTCGACCCGCGCGCGGCCGACATCGTGCGCCCCTGGGTCGACGCCCCCACCAGCCGCTCGATGGACTCGCTGCCCCGCCTCGCCGACCGGGGCCTGGACACGTACCAGAAGACCGTCGAGCGACGCGGCTACGAGATCATCTACGTCGACATCACCACCCAGGACGTCGCCAAGACCGGATTCCGCGTCCTGCGCGTCCTCATCCCCGGCCTCGTCCCCAACTTCCCCGCGGCCTTCCCGTTCCTGGGCCGCAGGCGCATCCAGGACATGCCGGTCAGCCTCGGCTGGCGCGAACACCCCCTGGCGGAGGAGGACCTCAACTACTTCCCCCTCCCCCACGCCTGACACGTCGGGCAACCCGTGGGCACCGCCACCCCGGCGGTGCCCACCCGCGCGTACGAGGGCCGATCGGGTGGATCGCCGTGATTTCACCCGTATCACCCGCCCGAACGACACGGAGGCGAGCCTCTCATCGCGGACGATCTGCTCGGCAGACGAACGGAAGAACGAGAGGCCCGACCATGACAAGACCCTCCCTGTCCCGCCGGACGAAGGCGGCCCTCGGGCTCGCCGCGGCGACGCTCACCGCCGTGGGACTGCTGCCGGCGGCGGTCGCCCCGGCCCAGGCCGCCCCGCCCGGCGGCCCCTTCGCCCGGGCAGGCGAGGACTATCTGTACCCGCGCGGCGAGCTGAGCCCGCAGCTGCGGGCCAGGCTCGACAGGGCGGTGCGGGACGCCATGAAGAAGGCGGGCATCCCGGGTGTCCAGGTCGGTGTGTGGCTGCCCGGCAAGGGCAGCTACGTCCGTGCGTTCGGCGTCGCCGACAAGCGCACCGGCGCGCCCATCACCCGTGACATGCGGTTCCGCATCGGCAGCGAGACCAAGACGTTCACCGCCACGGCGGTCCTCGAACTCGTCGACGACGGCCGCGTCCGTCTGGACGACCCGATCTCCACGTACATCAAGGGCGTCCCGAACGGGCACCACATCCGGGTGCGCGATCTGCTCGACATGCGCAGCGGACTGTTCCCGTACAGCATGGACAACGGCTTCATCCACGACTTCCTCAGCAACCCCCAGCGCGTCTTCACACCGAAGGAGCTGCTGGCGTACGGGTACCGGCACCCCAACGTGTTCGCGCCGGGCACCAAGTTCCAGTACTCGAACAGCAACTACATCCTGCTGGGTCTGCTCGTCGAGAAGGTGACCGGCAGGAGCGTGCGGGACGTCATCGAGCACCGGGTCCTGGCGCCCAGCCACCTCGACCACACGCTCTTCCCCCGGGGCAAGGAGTTCCCCCGCCCGTACCCGCACGGCTACACCAACCAGACGCTCTCCGGCAAGGTCGAGGACAGCACCCACTGGAACCCGAGCTGGGCCTGGTCGGCGGGTGCGATGATCTCCGACCTGGATGACCTCAAGCACTGGGCCAGGGACCTGGCCACCGGCACCCTGCTCTCGCGCGCCACCCAGGCGGAGCGGCTCAAGGTGCTCCCCACCGGCACTCCGGGCGCGGGCTACGGGCTGGGCATCGTCAACGTCAACGGATGGACCGGCCACAACGGCTCACTGCCCGGGTACGAGAGCCTGACCATCTATCTGCCGGAGCAGAAGGCGACGCTGGTGGCCCTGCTCAACACGGACATCCTCTACAAGGGCCAGGAGCCCAGCACCGTCCTCGGCACGGCCATCACACAGGTCATCACCCCGAAGAACATCTGGGGCCTGGAGCCGCAGCGCTAGCGACGGACGGGGCGGGCGGGCCGGGCGCACCGCCCGGCCCGCCCGCCCCGGTGAAGCCCCCCTCGGGCCGGTCAGTCCAGCCGGGCGTCGGCGTAGACGTCCATCGCGTCCCGCTGGTAGGCCGCGAGCCCGTCAGCGATCTTGTCGAAGTTTGCCCGGAACCGCGGGTCGTCGACATAGGTCCGCGCCAGGCCTTTGTACGCGGCCGCGTTCGGCGTCCAGAAGCGGCATACGCCCTGGTAGTGCAGCTCCACCTCGGCCTGCACCGCCGGGTCGCCGACCGGTGTGCCGGCCACCATGAACTCCGCGAAGCGGATCATCTGCGCCGTCACCTCGCGCTGCCAGCGCTCGGTGTCGTCGGCGGTCATCGTCTCGACCGCCCGCCGGGACTGCTCCCAGGCCTGCGGCCACTTCTCGCGCACCTCCGCCTCCGTCTCGGCGGTGGTGGGCTCGAACCCCTCGAACAGGTTCTCCGGCCTGTTGATCCTCGTCACGGCGTCGTCCTCGCTTTCCTCCAGTTCGGCGATGGTGCGCCCGACCGTCCGGGCGAGCGTCTCCAGCCGGTTCCGCTCCGCGAGCAGCCGCCGGTGGTGCTCGCGGAGCACCGCCACCCGGTCGACCTGGCTGTCCAGGACCGCCTGGATCTCACGCAGTCCGAGGCCCAACTCCCGCATCAGCAGGATCTGTTGGAGCCGCAGCAGGTCGGCCTCTTCGTAGTGGCGGTGCCCGTTGGAACCGATCCACGCGGCCGGCAGCAGCCCGATCTCGTCGTAGTGCCGCAGCGTCCGGGACGTCACTCCGGACATCCGGGCCACGTCCGCGATCGACCAGGCCATCGCCGTGCCTCCCTTCACCGGGCCGGTCTTTCCGGCCACACCGAGGACACTAGAAGTTGACGTTGCGGCAACCGCAAGCCGCAACCGGAGCGGGTCAGGACAGGGTGAGCGTGCCCCACACCGCCCGGTGGTCCGAGGAGCCGGTGTCCGTCGCGACACCGCAGCCGCTCCAGGTGCCGCCGCCGAACAGGTAGTCGATCTTGCTGCTGCCCGCGGTCGGCCGGTTCGGCGTCGCCGAGTGCGCGTCGCACTCCTCGTACGAGGCGTACAGCGCGGCCGGCACACCCGTGGCGGGCGCGGCGTTCAGATCCCCGCCGAGCAGCGGCCGGTAGCCGGGCAGCGACGCGGCCCGGCGCAGCGCGTCCGCCTGCTGGGGCTGGTAGGTGCGGTCGGGGTCGTCGTAGGTGGGGCCGCCCGTGCTGAAGTGCGCGGCGCACACCTCGGCCGCCCAGGACACCACGGTGGCGCACAGCCCGGTGCGCTGCTCGACACCGGGCGGCGAGGGCAGCTCGACCGCCCGGTACCAGGTGTTCTCCTCCGGCACGGCCAGCGCCACACCGTAGGCTCCCCGGTCCGCTCCCGCAGCGTCCGGCCGGCAGTTCTTCTGCGCCTTGACCTTCGTGCCGGGCACCTCGTACTGGACCGGCGCGAACCGCACGTCCCAGCCGCCGCCCAACTGCGTCTCCAGGGCCAGCTCCACGGGCTTGGCGAACTTCTCGCAGAACTCCTCAAGCATGATCACATCGGCGTTTCCCGCGGTCTTCGCACGGGCCACGATCTGGTCCGCCAGCGGGCCCGCGGCCGTGTGGTAGAAACCGCAGGCGTTGTTGTTGTCGCCGCACACGTTCCAGGTCATCGCCTTGATCGCGCGGGGAGAGGCGGCCGGCGGCGGCGACGGGTCGGCGGGCGGCGCGACGGCCACCAGACGGAAGAGCTCCCACGAGGCCACCGCCGTGGCCCGGGCCTGGAGCAGCCCGTCGCCGGTCGCCGAGGCGTCGGCGGTCACATAGCGCTCCTGAGTGCCGTCGTGGTAGCGCAGGGCGTAGACGTCGGCGCCCGCCTGGGGCTGCGGCACGAGCTCCAGCTTCTCCCACCCGGCGGGCGGACCGTCGGTGCGGGCCCGCAGCTTTCCGTACCGGCCCTCGGCCCCGGCGCCGAACTCCGCGGCCACGTACTCGCCGTTGGCCTGTGAGCGCAGGGAGACCGTCGCCCCCTTGGCCACGTTGTCGGTGTGCAGGGTGAACTGCTCGGTGACGCCGGGGGTGCCCGCCCGGGCGTGCAGTTCGTCGCCGTTGGCCGCCTCCACCGAGACGTACTTGGCGGTGGCGAGCGAGAGCAGCTCCCACTGCTGTCCGGCCGACTTCGAGGTGTTGGGCAGCGGGGGCGCGGCCGCCGTGGCGGGCGCGCCGAACAGGGCCGGCAGGACCGCCCCGATCAGCGCGGCAGCCAGCAGCCGCGGGAGGCGCAGACGATTTTCCATACCGGGAGGATAGAGAACCGCTGATGTGGACCTGCCAGGGGTTCGGGGTCCCCGCCGCCGGGCCGCCACGGCCACCTCCGCCCCCGTCGGACCAGGGGTTGCTGTCCGTCCCGGCCGCGCCCTCGCGGGCTGCTTCGCGCCGGGTTCCCGTACGGGTGCGTGGGGAGGATAGTCGGAAGCCGACGGCCTGCCACGCCCGGCGTCCGGCACGTTCCCACGGAGGTGTCCTGCTGTGACCACCACCCCCTCACCGGCGCGCGCCGGTGTGGCGCCCGGCGGCCTGCCGCTGCTCGGCCACGCCTGGCAACTCCACGCCCGTCCGCTGGAGTTCCTGTCCTCGCTGCCGGCCCACGGGGACCTCGTACGGATCGGGATGGGGCCCTGGCCGGCCTATGTCGTCTGCCGCCCGGACGCGGCGCACCAGATGCTCACCGACTCGCGGACCTTCGACAAGGGCGGCCCGTTCTTCGACAAGGCGCGGGTGCTGTTCGGCAGCAGTCTGCCGATGGCCCCTTGGCGCGAACACCGCTGGCAGCGCCGTCAGATGCAGCCCGCCTTCCAGCCCGGCCGCATCGAGGGGTACGCGGTGGTGATGGGCGAGGAGGTGAACCGGATGACCACCTCCTGGCGGCCCGGACAGCGCCTGGACGTCACCGCCGCGCTGACCACCCTCACCCTGCGCATCGTCACCCGCAGCGTGCTGGCCGCGGAGGCGGAGGACTCGGCGGTGGCCGAGGTCCTGGAGAGCCTGCACACCGTCATCGACGGCATCTACCAGCGGGTGATGCTGCCGCTGGGACCGCTCTACCGGCTGCCCACCAAGGCCAACCGGCGCTACCGCCGCGCCTGTACGCGGCTGCACCGCGCCATCGACGCCATCATCGCCGAGCGCCGGGCGAAGCCGGGCGAGCACGACCTGGTGTCGATGCTGCTGAACGCCCACGACGACGACACGGGCGAGCCCATGTCCGACGAGGACGTCCGCGACCAGCTGATGGTGATGATCGGCGCGGGCTTCGAGACCACCGCCAACACCCTCGCCTTCGCCCTGTGGTTGATCAGCCAGGACACCGGGGTACGGGAGCGGCTGCACGCCGAGGTGGACGCGACGCTGGCGGGCCGCACCGCCACACCCGCCGACCTCGACGGGCTCGCCCACACCCAGCGGATCATCCACGAGGTGATGCGGATGTACCCGGCGGGCTGGTTCTTCACCCGTGTCACCACGGCCGACACCACCCTCGCCGGGCACCCCCTGCCCAAGGGCACCGCGCTGCTCTACAGCGCCTACCTCCTGCACCACCAGCCCGATCTGTTCCCCGATCCCGAGCGCTTCGACCCGGACCGCTGGGCCGCCACCGAGGTGGACGCCCTGCCCCGGGGCGCCCATGTGCCGTTCGGCGGCGGCAACCGCAAGTGCATCGGGGACCAGTTCGCGCTGACCGAGATGACGCTGGCCCTGGCCACGGTGTGCGCCCGCTGGGAGCTGACCCCCGACCCGGAGGCCACGCTGCGCGTACGGGTGCGCGGCACGCTGGGGCCGGGCCCGCTGCACATGACGTGCACGGCCCGCAACACACCGGCCGGTACGGAGGCGTCAGGCTGACGGACTCACACCGTCAGCCAGCTCTCCAGTACGGCCTCGCGGTCGCGGGAGCGCAGGACTTCGCCGGGCCGGACCTCGTTCCACCAGGCCGTCAGGGTGGCGGGCGAGGCCTCGCCCCGGGTGAACCGGGCGAGCAGCCCCAGCGAGAGGTCGACCTCCCGCTGGGTGTAGGCGGTCGCGGCGGCCGCGTACACCGGCGTCTCGGTCCGCTCCCCCTCCGCCGTGGTGAGGGCCACCGTCATCTCCGGCGGGCCGTCGGGCACCCATGCGTCGAGGGCGGCGGCGGCCACCGACGCGGCCCGGCTCGCCCACCGCACGACCGCGGAGCGGACCGGCACGTCCTCGACCCGCAGGTCCAGCACGGCCGGCCAGGGCCACTCCCGCGAGGCATCCCCGGTGATCCGCACCCCCGCCGGGGTGAGCAGCACGCCCGATCCCTCCGCCGCCGGCGGGGTGCCCAGGTATATCTCTTCCCCGTTGATCCAGAAGAGTCCGACCATGCTGCCGACCCTGCGGTCGGCACCAGGGGATGGTGACGCTTCCACTACGCAACTCCCTCTTTCCGGCCGGTGCGGCGCACCCGGCCCACGACACCGTACCCAGACACGCCTTGGCCGGACGACTCCGCGCCCGCCCTCGCACCACACACCTCACCGGGACCGGTCCTGCCGCTGGTCGTTCAGCCCGGGGTGACGGTCGGCCGCTGCCACAGGCGGCCCACATGGGTGTGGAGCACGTCCTGGGCCTGGCGCGCGGTGAGATGGCCAACTAGGACGTGCGCGGTGAGGCCGTCGGCGAGGGCCAGCAGTACCCGGGCCTCGTGCTGGGCATCGAGGGGCTCCACGTGACCGGCACTCTCGTCGGCCTCCGCGATGAGGCGTACGAACGCCTCGTGCAGCGCCGCGTAGTTGGCCTTCAGTGTGCCCGCGAGCGCCTCGCTCACCGCCGCCTGCGCGACGAAGGCGAGCCACACCCTGGCCTCGGCCCGGTGCTCCTCCCCCAGCAGCGAGACCTCGGTGACCGCGTGGCCGAGGGCGGACGCGGCCGACTGCGCCGGGCTCGCGACGAGGCGGGCCCGTACGCGCGCGGTGACGCGTTCGCCGACGGCGCCGAGGGCGAACACCAGCATCTCCTCCTTGGTGCGGAAGCAGCGCTGCACCGCGCCCATCGACACCTGCGCCCGGGCGGCGACATCGCGCAGGGTCACGGCCTCCAGACCGCGTTCGTCGGCGAGCCGGCACACGGCCTCGGCGATCTGGCGCCGCCGGCCCTCGTGGTCCACCTGTCTGGGCATGCCCCGCTCGCCTCCGTCAGCCGTGCTCAGCGCGCCCGTCGCGCTCCGCGCAGTTTATTCGATGCGATTGCATCGGAACCCGGGTTACTGTTTCGATGCAACCGCATCGGAACGAGTACGGGAGAGTGCGCACCATGCAGGACGCTTTGTGGCGGAGGTCGGCAGCGGCGCAGGCGGCGGCCGTACGGAGGGGGGAGGTCTCCGCCGTCGAGCTGGTGGAGAGCCATCTGGAGCGCATCGCCGAGGTGAACCCGCGGGTGAACGCCGTCACCCAGCTCCTGGCCGGGCGCGCCCGCGAGGCCGCGCGGCGGACCGACGCCGGGCGGGCCGAAGGAAAGGTGCTGGGGCCGCTCGCGGGCGTACCGTTCACGGTGAAGGAGTCCACCCCGATCGGGGGCGTGCCGACCACCTTCGGCGTGCGGCGCTTCGCCGACCTGGTCGCCGCCGACGACGCGCCCCCGGTGGCCCGGCTGCGAGCGGCGGGCGCGATCCCGATCGGCCACAGCAACATGCCGACCCTGATCCTGGCCGGTATGCACACCCGCAGCGAGCTGTTCGGCGACACCGCCAACCCGTGGGACCGCGCGCGGACGCCCGGCGGCACCAGCGGCGGCGACGCGGTGGCCGTCGCCACGGGTATGGCGGCGCTGGGCCTCGGCAACGACTCCGGCGGGTCCGTGCGTATCCCCGCCCAGTTCTGCGGGGTGACGGCCCTCAAGCCGACGCCCGGCCGCTTCCCCGCCGACCACCGCGTCCTCGGCCCGGACGACCCGGGCCCGGCCACGCAGATGCTGGTCACCGACGGCCCGCTGGCCCGGACCGTGGCCGATCTGCGCCTGGCCTACGAGGCGTTGGCCGGGACCGACCCCCGCGACCCGCGCACGGTTCCGGCGCCCGCCCACGGCGCCCCGCTGCCCGGACCGGTGAAGGTGGCCGTCGTCGCGGACCCGGGCGGCCACGGCGTCCACCCCGCGATCGCCGCGGCCGTCCGGAGCGCGGCCGAGGCGCTGCGGGACGCCGGGTACGACGTGCGCGAGGTGGCGGACGTACCGAGGCTGGACGAGACGCTGGAGGCGTACAACCGGATCACCGTGACCGAGTTCGCTCCCAACTGGCCGGTGGTCCGCACGCTCCTGGGCGACGGCGGTCACCGCTATATCGCGATGGCGATGGAGCGGACCCCGCCGGTCACCGATGTGGACCAGCTCATGAAACTCATGGGCGCCTGGATGAACATCCGCCGCTCGTGGGCCGAGTTCCTCGACGCCTACCCACTGGCGCTCGGCCCGTCGTTCACCGAGCCGCCGGTAGAGCCGGGCCTGGAGTCGCGGGACCGGGCGGGCCGGGACCGGGTGGCCTCGGGCATGCGCCTGTGCACGGCGACGAGCTTCGTCGGCGTACCGGCGGTGGCCGTGCCGACCGGGCTGAGCGACGGGCTGCCCTGCGGGGTGCAGATCATCGGCCGCGCCTTCCGCGAGGACCTGTGCCTGGAGGCGGCGCAGGCGGTCGAGGACCGGCTCGGGGTGCTGACACCGGTGGATCCGCGCGGCAGCGGAACCATCGGGCGCTAGCGCTCCCGTCAGGGCGGAACCATCGGGTGCCCGCGCTCCGGTCGGGGCGGTGACCGCGTCGTGGCGCGGGGGCCCGGTCCGACCAGGGCGGGGCGGTGAGGCCGCCCCTGGGGGGTACACGTTCTAGGCTGCACTCACCCGGTACCGGCCCGGCAGCCGACCCCGACCCCAGGAGCGCACCCCGTGTTCGACCCCGTACTGGACAACCCGTACCCCGACAGCCGGCGGATCGACGACGTGCCCGCGCCGCACGAGTTGCTGGCGCCGGTGCTCGGGCTCCTCGGCACCTGGCACGGGCGGGGCCAGGGCGAGTACCCGACGATCAGCGGGACCTTCTCCTACGCGCAGGAGGTCACCTTCAGCCACGACGGCCGCCCGTTCCTGCGCTACGAGGCCCGGGCCTGGCTGCTCGGTGTCGACGACACCCCGCTGCGGCCGTCCGCCCGGGAGAGCGGCTGGTGGCGGCTCCAGCGGGACGGCCGGGTCGAGGCGCTGATCACCCAGCCCACCGGCATCGCGGAACTCGCGGTCGGCCACGCGGGCGAGAACACCATCGACCTCTCCACCGACCAGGTGGCACTCACCCCCACCGCCAAGGAGGTGAACGCGACCCGGCGCCGCTACACCCTGACCGACGAGGACACGCTCACCTTCGTGCACGACCTCGCGGCGGTGGGGCAGCCGCTCCAGCACCACCTCTCGGCCCGGCTGCGCCGCACGGCATAGCCGGGCCTCCGATCCACGTATCAGATCTGCGGCCAGTCCCAGCCCAACTGGAGGAAGAGGCCGAGCCGGTCGCTGACCGCGCGGATCTCCGTGATCTTCCCCTCGGCCAGGGTGAAGATCCAGATGGCCTCCACGTCGAAGCCGCGGCCGGTCGGCTCGGGCATCCGGGGGTGGGCTCCGCCGTGGACTCCGCGCTGGGTGACCCGGGCGACCACGCGGTCCCCCTCAGCGATCAGTTCGTCGATGTGCACGGTGAGCGGGTCGAACGCGGCGAGCTGCCGGCGCAGACCCTCGAAGGCCGCGCCCGGCTCGTCGGCCTCACCATGGATGATCTTGTTGTGGTCCACGACGTCGTGCGCCATGAACCGTGGCAGGTCCGCCGGCCGACGGTCACTGACCGCCTCGAAGAACCCCCGTACCGCCTGCTTGTTGTCGTCCACCACGACAAACCCCCCGCATGATCGTTTGTTGGCGGGGGTGAGCCTAGACGCAGCACCGCCTTCCCCGTCAACTCCGGTGGACGGGACGGTCGGGACGGTCGGCGGTCCGCTTCCGCCCGTGGGGAGCACCCGGGCGGTCAGTTGTGCCTCAGTTGTGCCCGAACTTCCGCGACTGCTTGTGGGAGACCTCCTGCGGGGCCGGACGCGCCGATTCCGGTGCGGCGGGCGACCTCGTCGGCTGCTTCGTCTCCGTCGTCGCACTGCGCTCATGGCCGCCGGTGCGGGCGCCGCGGTTCTGCCGGGTCTGCTTCTTACCCACGACGATGCCTCCTTCAGAGAGACCTGAGACCTCGGAGGATGAACCTCACCAGGGTCGCACATACGTACGAAGATCGCATTCCGGGCAATCAGTGCAGAGCTGGGCGTTTGGTTCACGGTCCGGCGGGCCCGCGAAGACGGCGTCGGGCCGGGGGGGAGACTTCCGGACAGGGGGCCCGGCGGACGGCGCCGGCCGGGCTCCGCGCCGTTCCGGCCAACCGGCCGCCGGGCCCAACGCGCCCGTCGCGGACGGCTTTCGGCCACACACCCCTCCCCACGACCTCACCCTCCGCGTCATTTTGCAATCCCTAAACTGCGGGATTACGCAGCGCCGAAATGCGCCCTAGCGTGTGCGGGACGGCACCCGCCCCTTTTCCCGACCACCTGCCCCCCCACTCCCCCGTAGCGGCACCTCCACGCCACCGGGGACGGTACCCGCGGTCCGCGCACGATCAGGCCACCACCGTGCACGCATCGTCAAGGCGATTCCCCTGCCGTCGCCCGTTGAATGAGGCGTCAGTCGACCGGAAGTCACAGCGAAGGGCAGGCAGTTGAGCACCCCATCCCCTTTTCCCTCCCCTTTACCGTCGTCGCCCGCCGCCGCGGCCGTACCACCGGAGCTCGCCACCGGGCACCTCGACACCTTCGTCCAGGACCACTTGCCGCCCCCGGAACTCCAGCCCGACACCCTGCTCGACCTGCCCACCCTCCGCTTCCCGCCCCGGCTGAACTGCTCGACCGAGCTCCTCGAAGGCCCCTCGGGACCGGCGGACCGCGCGGGCCGGCTCGCCGTGCTGTCACCGCACGGGGTGCGCTGGACCTACGCCGAACTCCTCGCCACCGCCTCCCGCATCGCACACGTACTCACCGAGGACATGGGCCTGGTGCCGGGCAATCGGGTGCTGCTGCGGGGCACCAACACCCCGATGCTGGTGGCGGCCTGGCTCGCGGTGATCCGCGCGGGCGGGGTGGTCGTGGCCACGATGCCGCTGCTGCGCGCCAAGGAGCTCGCGTACGTCATCGACAAGGCGCGCATCACCCACGCCCTGTGCGAGACCGCCCTCCGCGCCGAGCTGGAGGCTGCGCGGGGCGACGGCGGCGGGCCGCGCACGATGTACTTCCAGGGCGGGGCGGACGACGGCGCGGCCCCGGACACCGGCGCCGACCTCGACCGGGCCATGGCCGGACGCCCCGACCGGTTCGCGCCCGCCGACACCGCCGCCAGCGACCCCTGTCTGGTCGCCTTCACCTCCGGCACCACGGGAATGCCGAAGGCGACCGTGCACACCCACCGCGATGTGATGGCGGTATGCCGCTCCTTCCCCCAGCACGTGCTGCGGGCCGGCAGCGACGACCGCTTCATCGGCACCCCCTCGCTGGCGTTCACCTACGGCCTGGGCGGACTGCTGCTCTTCCCGCTGCACATCGGCGCCTCCGTGGTGCTGCTCGACCGCGCCTCCCCGCCGCAACTGGCCCGCGCCATCGACGAGTTCCGCGCCACTGTCTGCTTCAGCGGCCCGACGGCGTACCGGGCGATGTGCATGGACCCGGCGCCGTACGGCCTGTCCTCGCTGCGCGAGTGCGTCTCGGCCGGTGAGCCGCTGCCTCCGGTCACCCGCAAGATGTGGAAGCAGCGCACCGGCCACGACCTCATCGACGGGCTCGGCTCCACCGAGATGCTGCACATCTTCATCGCGATGCGCGGCGAAGAGGCCGCCACCCGGCCCGGCGCGCTGGGGCGCCCGGTGCCCGGCTACCTCGCCGCGATCGTCGACGAGGCGGGCCGCCCCCTGCCGTACGGCGAGGTCGGCGCACTCGCCGTCAAGGGGCCCACCGGCTGCCGCTACCTCGACGACGAGCGCCAGGTGGACTACGTACGCAACGGCTGGAACCTCACCGGCGACGCCTGCTGGGCCGACAAGGACGGCTATCTCCACTACCACGCCCGCCTCGACGACATGATCGTGTCGGCCGGGTACAACATCTCGCCGGTCGAGGTCGAGGCCACGCTGCTGAGCCACCCGGCGGTGCGGGAGTGTGCGGCGGTCGCCGCGCCCGACGACGAGCGCGGCACGGTGGTGCAGGCGCATGTGGTGCTCGCCGAGGGATACACGCCGTCGCATGAAATGGTCCTGGAACTCCAGCAGTTCGCCAAGACCGAGATGGCGCCCTACAAGTATCCGCGGCTCATCGTCTTCTGCGCCGAACTCCCCCGGGCCGGCACCGGGAAGGTGCAGCGCTTCCGGCTGCGCGGCGCCGTCGCCTCCGAGCCGGCCGGACGGGAGGGGGTGGGCGGTGACTCCGCCTCCGTCTGAGCCCGGCCCGGCCGGTTTCACCCAGCGCAAGCGCGTCTTCTTCCACCACTGCGACCCGGCGGGGATCGTCTTCTACCCGCAGTACCTGCTGCTCGTCAACGAGGTGCTCCAGGACTGGTTCGAGACCGGGCTGCACGTCGGCTACGCCGGGCTGTTCGCCGAGCGCCGGATCGGCATTCCCACCGTCCGCCTCGAATGCGACTTCCTCGCCCCGAGCCGGCTCGGCGACCCGCTGGACATCACGCTGACCGTCCAGCGCATCGGGAAGTCCTCGTTCGAGCTGCGGTACGAGTGCGCCGGGCCCGGCGGGCAGGACGTGCGCGCCCGGATCCGCGCGGTGCTCGTGACCACGTCACTCGACGGACACGGCCCGATCCCCATCCCTCAGGACATCCGTACAGCGATGGAGCGTTACACATGACGACCGACCGCAGGGACGTGGCCGCCGACCTGATCGGCCTGATCGAGACCGATGGGCTCGGCGCCGGAAACTTCTTCCGCCTGGCGGCGGCGGCCGCGAGCGAGACGACCGAGACCGTGATCGAGCTCGACCAGCCCTATCGTGCTCCCTCCGGAGCCCTCCACGACAGACTCACCCTGTCGGCGCTCGACGAGCTCACCGACCGGGTGGCCGCCGGGTACTACGCCGACGGCATCCGCCCCAAGGACCCGGTGGCGGTCTTCGTGGCGGAGAGCGTGCGCTACCTGGTGCACTACATCGCGCTGACGAAGATCGGCGCCATACCCGTCTTCGTGAACAGCTCGCTCGCCCCGGAGATCGCCGCGCGGTTCATCGAGCACGTCGGCGCGGCCGCCGTCGTCTCGGACCCCGAGCGGCTCGCCGAGGACCGGCTGCCGATCACGTACTACACCGAGGAGCCCTACGGCCAGGGCGACTTCAAGCTCTTCACCCACGAGGACGACGACCCGGTCCTGATCGCCCACACCTCCGGGACCACGGGCATCCCCAAGGCCGTGCAGTTCAACCACATGGGGTTCTTCTTCGGGGTCAGACAGCAGATAAGGGCGGACCTCGGCACCCGCATCCTCTCCGCCCTGCCGCAGAGCCACGCGTCGGCGATCTCGGTCCTGATGTCGGCGGTCGCCCGGCGCGCCACCACCCTCCTGGCGACCCGCCGGGGCCCCGAGGACATCGCCCTCGCCATCCAGGAGTTCCGGCCCCACCTGGTCGCGGGCTTCCCGAAGACCTTCGTCGACCTGTGCCGGGTCGACCTGGACGCGTACGACCTGTCCTCGGTCTCCCGGTGGATGTCGACCGGCGACGCCAACCACGAGCGGCACATCCGCCGACTGGTGGCGCGCGGCAACCACGTCGACCGGGACGGGACCCCGCGCCCCGGTTCGCTGTTCATCGACAACTTCGGCTCGTCCGAGTTCGGCTTCGCCATGTTCCGTACGGTGCACACCCCCACCAGCGACCGCTACCAGCGGTGCATCGGGCGGCCGTTCGACTGGGTGGAGGTGGAGATCTTCGACGCGGACGACGAGCCCGTGGCGCCCGGGACGGTGGGCCGCCTGGCCCTCAAGTCGCCCACAATCACCGGCGGTTACTGGAACAACAGCCTGCTCAGCGAGAAGAACCGGATCCAGGGCTACTGGCTCACCGGCGACCTCGCCTACCGCGGCGCGGACGGCCTCTACTACCACGTCGACCGGACCACGGACCGGATCACCACCGTCAACGGCGTCCTCTACAGCGCCCAGACCGAGGAGCTGATACTGCGTCACTTCCCTGACCTCGTCGACTGCTCGGTGGTGGGAGTGGACAGCGGGGACGGCTCCCACCAGATACCCGTCCTGACCATCGACGTGCCGTCCTCCGACGCCGAGTTGGCGGAACTGCGGTCACGGGTCAACGCCCTGCTGGCCGAGCGGAGCTGGCCGCCCGTCGAGAAGGTGCTGGTCAAGGGCGCCGAGGAGCACGTGGGCGTCACGGGCAAGGCGCTGAAGCGCAGTATGCGGGTGGCCTTCGCGGACGAGCGCTGAGATGTCGATGACTGAGGTGTCGGGCGCGGAGATGTTGTCGAGCGCTGGGGTCTGTCGCTGATCCGGCGCCCCGCCCCCCCGGCCCGGTCCCACCGCTCGGGGCGGGGCCGGGGCGTCGCCCCGGGGGGGCGGATCAGCGGTCGCGCTCCGCGAACACCTCACGCGCGGCGGCGACGCCGTTGAGCGCCGCCGGGAATCCGGCGTATCCGGCCATCTGCGTGATGACCTCGACGACCTCCTCGCGGGTGCCGCCGACGTTGAGGAGCCCGTGGATGTGCACCCGCAGCTGCGGGGCCGCAGTGCCGAGCGCCGTGCACAGGGCGACGGTGGCCAGCTCGCGGGACTTGAGGTCGAGGCCGGGGCGGGAGTAGATGTCGCCGAACGCGAACTCGATGATGTAGCGCCCCAGGTCGGGGGCGATGTCGCGCAGCGAGGCGATCACGGCGTCGCCGGCGTGCCCGTCCACCTCGGCGAGCTTGGCGAGCCCCCGCTCGTACCGCCGCTCGCGCTCGCCCGTGTCGGTCGGCTCGTAGCTGAGCCCGGGCCGGTCGCCGAAGGCCTCGCGGGCCACGGTGAGGCCGTTGAGTGCGGCGGGTATGCCCGCGTAGACGGCGGTGTGCAGGATCACCTCGACGACCTCGGCCGGGGTCACTCCCACGTTCAGCGCGCCGTCGATGTGGAAGCGCAGCTGGGGAGCGGCCGTCCCCATCGCGCACAGCGCGGCCACGGTGGCCACCTCGCGCTGCCGCAGGGTGAGCCGGTCGTTCGCCAGGAGCTCGCCGTATCCGAAGGACACCGTCATCCGGCCGAGGTCGGGGGCGATGTCCGCGAGGCTGTCCAGCACGGCGGGCCTCTCCTCGCCGCCGACCTCGCGCAGCAGCTTGAGCCCGCGCTCGAAGCGCTCGTCGGTGTCAGCGGTGGCAGCGGCGGCGGGGGAGACGGAGGATGCGGTCGTGGAGTTCTGTGCGCTGTTCATATGACCGAAACTAGATCCTGGAGCGCACTCCAACGCAAGCGCACCGCCCCCGGCACGGATTCAGAGGCAAGGAAGAGCACCCCATGGCAGACGAGATCGCGACGGGCGAGCGGTATGTGGAGCTCTCACCACCCGCCCCGAGGACCACGGCCGGCACGGTCGAGGTGTGGGAGTTCTTCTGGTACGGGGACCCGCTCTCGTACGCCCTCGACCCGGCCGTACGCCGCTGGGCGGGGCGGCAGACGGGGGTGACGTTCGTCCGCGTCCCGGCCCCCTTCGGCGGCCGGTGGGACGCGCACGCGCGGATGCACTTCGCGCTGGAGGCCCTGGCGCACGCGGACAGCGAGACGATGGGCGCGGTGTACGAGGCCGTGCAGCACCGGGGGCAGCGGCTGGCCGAGCCGGAGGAGCAGGCGGACTTCGTGGCCGGGCTCGGCGTCGACCGGGCCCGCTATCTGGCCGTCCTCGACTCCTTCGGCGTGCAGGGCCAGTTGGCCTCCGCCAAGGCCCAGGCGAGCCGGGCCGGGGTGCAGAGCGTGCCCGCCTTCCTCGTCAACGGGAAGTACCGGACCGACCTCAAGTCGGCGGGCGGCCCCACCGAACTGATGCGGGTGGTGGACCGGCTCGTGGCGACGGCGCGGGAGCGGTAGCCGCGGCTCACCGGCGGGCCCCGCGGTGAGCAGGACCGATACTGCATCGCCCAGGGGAGTGATCCTCCGCCCCACATGTCGGATACGCGGCGGCGGTGGGCATGGCAGCTGCGAACCAGTGGCCACAGCGGCACCCGAGAGACGGGAACACCTCCATGCCCCTCCCCCGCGAGCTCAGAGCCGGTCACGTCGTCCTGACCCGCGGCACGGGACACCTCTCCCGTGCCATCTGTCTCCTGGACGGCTCCGAGGTCAGCCATGCCGCGCTCGCCGTCGGGCCGGACGCCCTGGCCGAGTGCGTCGGCGAGGGTCTGCGCACCATCACCTACGCCAAGGCCCTCGACGCGCACGACCTCGTCGTCGGACGCACGCTGACCCACCCGGCCGAGATGTCCCCGGTCCTCAACGTGGCCCACCGCTACCTCGGCTCCCGACACGCCTACGCCCACCAGCAGATCGTGCTGCTCGCGGTGCTCGCCGTCACCCGCCGCATCCCGCTGCCGCCGGGCGGCAAACGCATGGTGCGGGCGGTCCTCGACCAGGCCGCCGGGGTCCTCAACACGATGGCCGAGCGCGGCCAACAGCCGATGATCTGCTCCGAGTTCGTCTACCGCTGCCATTCGGAGGCCCAGCCCCCGGCCCCGTACGCGCTGCGGCTGCGGACCAGCGCCGCCCTCGACCGCGCCGAAGGGCCGACCCTCCTCCAGTGGGCCGAGGCCCACCCCCTGCTCCCCTTCGTCCCGCTGACGGCTCCCGCCGCGCTGGGAGCGTACGACGACGTCGGCGTCGAGGCGGCCCTCGCCCCGGTGCTCTCCGCCTACCGCGCGGCCGTCGGCGAGGCGAACGGCGTTCCCACCGCCCCGCGCCTGCCCGGCGTCGGCGCCTTCACCGACCCCAGCGACGAGGAGCTGCTGGCGTCCATGACGGCGTTCGGCACCGCACTGCACCAGGCCGCCGGTGCGGACACCGAGGGCGCCGAACCCCTCACGCCCCACCAGTCCCTGGAGCAGATCCGCCTCACCGAGGCCGACCCGAACTTCGTCACTCCGGGCGACCTGCTGCACAGCCCCTCGCTCACCGAGGAGTACCGCGCGCCCGGCGCCGGAGTGACGGCGACGGCCTCCGACCGGTATCAGGGCCGTTCCGGCAAGGGCACCGAACACGACACCTGACGTGCGGTATCGGCCACATACCTACCACCACCGTCAACGATCCGTGTTGTTCATCGACAAGTTGCCGACTGTTCACCCTCCGTACTCCTAGAGTCTTGGCGTCCCACCCCGAACTCACAGGGAGCGGAGCCATGGATTCGTTGCGCCACCTCACCGCCCACCTCGGTCTGGACCTCACCGCGATATGTCTGCTGACCTTCGCGATCTACTACCCGAGACACCGGCGACGCGACCTGGTGCCCGCGTATCTCGCCCTGAACGTGGCCCTGTTCACCATCGTCGCGGCCCTCGCGGAAGTCGGCGGCAGCGGCGGCACGGCGCTCGGGTTCGGTCTCTTCGGCGTGCTGTCGATCATCAGGCTGCGCTCGGACGCCGTGCAGCACGAGGAGGTGGCGTACTACTTCACCACGCTCGTCCTGGGCCTGCTCTGCGGGCTCCCGCACCTGGGCCTCGGGCTCGCGGCAGCGCTGAGCGCCGTGCTCCTGCTGGTCGTCTACACGGCGGACCACCCGAGGCTGCTGTCGGGAGTGCGGCGCGCGGTCATCACCCTCGACGTGGTGCACACCGAACCCGACGCGCTCCGCGCGGACCTGGCGCGGCGGCTGGGCGAGCCGCTGCACTGGACGGTCATGGAGATCGACTTCGTACGCGACCTGATGGTCGTCGACGTCCGCTACCGCGAGCCGCGCGCGAGCGCGGTCCGTCGGCGTGGCGGCGAGACCGTGCGCCGCCCCGAGCCCGTGCTGGACGCGGCATGACCGACCTGCGCACACCGACGCGGACAGCCGCCGCCCGGGCCATCGAGGAGGCGGCCCACCGTGCCGAGCCGCTCTCGCTCGACGAGCTCAACGAGCGCTCCGCGCTGCTCTCCCGCTTCGACCGCAGCTATCTGGTGCCGACCGGCACGTTCCTGCGTGTGATCGGCCATCTCACCCGGCCGTCCCCCCACGCGGTGCCGTTCCGGGCGCTGGCCATCGACGGCCGCCGCGCCTTCCGCTACCACTCGGTCTACTACGACACCCCCGAACTCCGCTCCTTCCACGACCACCGCCAGGGCCGCCGCCTCCGCTTCAAGATCCGTGAGCGGCTCTACGCGGACAGCGGTGAGCGGCAATTCGAGATCAAGCTCAAGGGCCGCCGGGGCGACACCGTCAAACACCGCAGACCTCTGACGGGCGCCGACACCCCGCTGGACACCGCCGCCCGGGCGTTCCTCGCCGACACCCTGCACCACGCCTACGCGATCGCCCCGCCCCTCGTACTGGGGCCCTCGCTGAGCACCGACTACCTCCGCTCGACGTTCGTGGCCGACGGGCAGCGCATCACCTGCGACGCCGGGCTGGTCTGCGTCGACCCGCGCACCGGGCGGACCGTGCGCTGCGACGGCGGCCTCGTCCTGGTCGAGACGAAGTCCGCCGAGCACCTCACGGAGGCGGACCGCCTGCTGCACGCCCACCAGGTGCGGCCCGCCGTCTTCACCAAGTACTGCGGCGCCCTCGCCGTACTGCGTCCGTCGCTGCCCGCCAACCGCTGGCGCCGGGCGGCCCGCCGGGCGTTCACACCCGAGGGGGCGAGCGCTCCCTGAGAGGGCCCCTTCCCGTGACACCAGAAGCCGATGACGCCAGAAGCCGGCCGGTGACACCGCGCTCCCGCGCCATCGCGGGGGCGGCCACCGGCCGGCCTGGTCCTGCGCATGAACCCATGCGCGGCGGCGTCACATGGGGTCGATGCCGCCACTGCCCATCTGGTTCGTCTGCTTGCTCTCCTCCTGCAGCCGGCGCGCCTTCTCCTTCAGCCGGTCACGCTCGGCCGGGTCGGTGGCGCGCTCGGCGGCCTGCTCCAGCTGCTCCGCCTTCTGGCGCATCTGCCGGGCGCGGCCGCCGGTCTCGTCTGCAATGCTCATGATCACTCCTGGGATCTGTGGTGGAGCTGACCCCCACAGCGAATCAGCACCGCGCACCGAGCGCATCCGGAAGCGTCACTCACCGCTATCCCCGCAGGACAGGCCACCCGTACGGAGCCGGGCGGGGCGTAGCAGGCCCCGGGGTGACGCGCGGGGTCAGAGCATGGCCAGATGCGCCTCCACATACGGGACCGCCACGGACTCCGCCGGGTGGGCCGCGCCGAGCATCGGGTGCACATTGACCTCGAACACCGCGCCGCCGTTCTCGACGGCCAGGTCGACGCCTCCGAAGCGCAGGCCCACGGACTTCGTGGCGGCGACCGCCAGTTCGCAGAGGTCCACCGGCAGGTCGTCCACCGGCATGGGGGTGCAGGCCGCGCCCTGGGCCTCGTTGCACGGGGCGTCCGGGCGCGCCTGGACGTGTTCGCACGCCTGCACCGCGCGCCCGTCGAGCACGGAGACCCGGAACTGGTGGCGCTGCCCGGCGGCGTTGAAGTTCCGGGCGTCGCGCGAGATCAGCCAGTCCTGCTCCGACTCCGCGTAGCGGGCGAGCGCCTGGAAGAGCTGGGCGTACGTGGTGATATGCATGACGTCGTCGCCGCAGGTCCCCACCGCGGGCCGGGCCCAGACGTCCCGGCCCAGCCGGTCGAACGCGGCGGCCGCCGCGTCCAGACTCGGCCGCGTCAGGGTGACGGTCTCCATGTGCGGGATGCCGTGCAGCGCGAAGCGCGCCGTCGTGAGGTTCTTGTCGGTGGCCGCCCGCCAGGCGTCGGCATCCGTTCCCAGCGAGACCGTCCCGTACCGTTTGAGCAGCCTCTGGAAGGGCTCGAAGCGGCGGCGTTCGGGTGGCTGCACCTCGTAGACGAGCACGGCCGACGGGGTCACCGCGAGGCCTTCGGAGGGCACCTCCAGCCGGACCTCGGAGTCCACGACGTGCGTACGGCCCGGGCCGCCCGTCAGGAAGTGCCGCGCGTCGACCTGCACCGGCGGCCGTCCCGTCAGCAGCTCGACCGCGGCGGCCAGGGCGGCCCGACTGCCCTCCGTGGAGCTGTGGTCGGTCATCAGAACGATCTCGCGGTCAGTCATTCCGGCTTGGTCCCCTTGCCCCCTCGCCCAGAATCGCCCCCCGAATCTACGGAGGCACCGGCGCCGCGCCACAGTAGGCTTTCCGTCAACCTGGAGAGGTGCGGCCCTCGCTCCGGGGGACCGCCCGCGTACGCCTGATGCCGCCCCCGCCCCTTCGGCGTCAACAAGCCTGCCGGAAACGGCACTTGCTACAGCCGCGCCTCCTGCGCCCCGTGCCCGCGCGGCGGCGCCGGGCGGCTCCGGCTCCACCCCGTGTAGGCCTCCGCGAGATACGTGGAGCCCGCCGCGGAGTCGACCACCGCGGCCAGTTCGCCGAGCTGGCGGCGGACGTCGAAGTCGGTGGCGCCGGGGGTGCGGTGCAGCATCGTCGTCATCCAGTACGAGAAGTGCTGGGCGCGCCAGACGCGGCGCAGCGCACGCGGGCCGTAGGTGTCCAGGGCGCCGCGGTCGCCCTTGGCCAGCGCGGTCTCCAGGGCTTCGGCGAGCAGCCGTACGTCGGCGAGCGCCAGGTTGAGGCCCTTGGCGCCGGTGGGCGGGACGGTGTGGGCGGCGTCGCCCGCGAGGAGCATGTTGCCGTAGCGCATCGGCTCGCAGACGAAGCTGCGGAAGGGCAGGACCGAGCGGTCGGTGACCGGGCCCTCCTTCAGGGTGAAGCCGTCCGTGCCGCGCACCCTCTCCTGCAGTTCCGCCCAGACGCGGTCGTCCGGCCAGGCCGCCGGGTCCTCGTCCGGGTCGCACTGGAAGTACATGCGCTGGACGGACTCCGTGCGCTGGCTGATGAGGGCGAAGCCGCGTGCGGAGTGGGTGTAGACGAGCTCGGGGGCGCTGGGCGGGGCGTCGACGAGGACGCCGAACCAGGCGTACGGGTACTCGCGGAAGAAGTGGGTGCGCGCAGCCTCCGGCACCGCGGACCGGCACACCCCGCGCGAGCCGTCGGCGCCGACCAGGATGTCGCAGCGGATCTCCCGCGCCACCCCGTCGGCGTCGGTGAACAGGATCCCGGGGTGTTCGGCGGTCAGGTCGACCACCCGGGTGTCCGAGACACCGAAGCGTATGTCACCTCCGTCGCGGGCGCGGGCGTCGGCGAGGTCGACGAACACATCGGTCTGCGGGTAGAGCCACACGCTCTCGCCGACCAGGGCGCGGAAGTCGACGCGGTGGCTCTCGCCGCCGAAGCGCAGCGCGATGCCGTCGTGCGGGCGGCCCTCGCGCAGCACCCGGTCGCCCACCCCGGATTCGGTCAGCAGCCGGGCGTTGTCGGCCTCCAGGATGCCCGCGCGGCTGGTGCCCTGGATCTCGGCGCGGGTGCGGTGGTCGACGACCACCGAGTCGATCCCGGCGCGGGCGAGCAGCTGCGAGAGCATCAGGCCGGCCGGGCCCGCGCCGACTATGCCGACGGCGGTCCGGGTGGGGGCTTGCGGCATGGCTCGTCCCTTCGTGTCGCGCCTCGGCCGAGCGCGTCGCGCAAAAGGTTAACTTCCTTCGGCCGCCGTCCAGTTGTCCCCGGGCGAACAGTGCCGGGCCTGACCCGCTCCACCGGCCGTACTGGTCCCCACCAGCGGCCGAAAAGAATCCGGTTGCCCGGATGATCAGGACTGTCCGAATCGGAACTTGCGCCTCCTCTACGCCCTCGGGAAAGTTGAATGTAGTACTCACCGATGCGAAAGGGGAGCTCAGTGGTCTCCACTGCCTCCACGGGTCGCCCCCGCGGGCGTGGCAAGCACCGGTGCGAGGGCACCCGGTCCCATCACGCCGGAAGACGACCGCCCGCACTTGCCATGGCCGAAATGACACCGTCACCGACACCGTCGTCACCATCGCATGGGGGATCATGTCGACAGTTCCTGACTTAGCGAACGAGGACCGCGCCGATCACTTCCTTCCGCTCCAGCGCTATATCAGCGAGCACTGTGTGTCCCTTCCCATCGGATCGCTGCTGCCCGCCGACTCCCCCCGCCTCAACGGCGAGAGCATGGAGCACATACGGCTCCTCGCGGAGCTGGACGACGAACCGCAACCGATCATCGTGCACCAGCAGTCCATGCGGGTGATCGACGGAATGCACCGTCTGCGGGCCCGGGCCGAGCGCGGTGACACCACCATCCGGGCCCGCTACTTCACCGGAAGCGACAGCGAGGCCTTCCTCTTCGCCGTCCAGTCCAACACGAGACACGGCCTCCCCCTGAGCCGGGAGGACCGCAGAGCCGCCGCGGAGAGGATCATCCAGTCCTTTCCCTCGATGTCCGACCGGGCGCTGGCGAAGTTCACCGGACTCGCCCAGCAGACCGTCGCCCGGATCCGGCAGCGACTTCCCCCCACCAGGTCCGGCGAGGCCCGTATCGGCGTCGACGGTCGCGTCCGGCCCGTGAACCCCAAGGAGAACCGCCGAATCGCCGAAGAGTACCTCCGTGAGAACCCCCACGCCTCACTGCGGGAGATAGCCCGAGCGGCCAACATCTCCCCCTCGACCGCGCAGGACGTACGGCGGCGCGCCACGCTCCGGCCCAGTGCCCCGGACCCCCAGTCCCGGCAGCCGCCGGCGCTGTCGGCGGTGGACGGGGCGGGCTCCGGCCCGGAACAGCTGCGCCATCTGGAGCTGCTGGCCCGCGACCCGTCCGTACGGCACACCGACACCGGCCGCATGCTGGTGCAGTGGCTCCGGCTGACCACGGCCGTCAGCAAGAACCACACCCTCATCGTGGACAGCGTCCCCGAACACTGCTCCGCGATCGCGGCGCGCGCCATGCGCGTATGCATGGCGCATCTCGAGGAGTTCGCGACGAAACTCGAGCAGCGCTAGACCGGTTACCGGACCGGTTTTCGCGAGGCGTTCCCGGTGTTCGACTGCACAACTCTGTGCAGTCGAACACCGCTTGACCCTCCACTTCCCCGGCTCTTAGCCTTTTGGCACTTGATCATCGAAGAAATCAGCAGTGCGACTCACGTTTTCTGGTCCGCCTTTCGGCGTGGAACGGTCGTGATATGACGGAACGGCTGAATCAATTCTCCTCGGCTCCGCCGCAGACGAGAATGCTCGTCTGCGCGGACGGATCGACGACCCTGCTGCTCGACGCCCTGGTCGGCGAGCGGCTCAGCGTACGGGTCGACCACCAACAACAGGTGCCCGCCGCCCAGGTCCGGCGCATCGGGTGCCACATCCTCGGCGCCGCACCCGACGCCCTGGTGGTCGACCGCCAGACCAGGATCCTCACCCCCGGCAAAGAAGTCATCAGCGTGAACCGGGTCGTCATAGCCGGACGCGAGAGCGACCGCCTGGTGCCGCCGCCCGAGGAACTCCTGGGCCCCTATCTCAAGAAGGTGGGGCTGGCACTGAAACGCGAACCGCTCGCCGTGTCACGGGACACCTGGCCACTCGGCGGCGATTCTCCCGCCTGCGTCAGCAAGGAATACATCATCGACTGCGGCGGCTCGGGCCGGGTGTACGTACACGAAAGGTTCAACCCCCGGTTCGTACCGCTGGAATCCCGTGAATCTCTGGAACCCGAGGAAAAGGACGGCTGACGGACATGAATTCCTTCCGCACATCCCCGTTCCGGAGCGAGTCGGCGTGAAGCGCGCACTGATCACCGGAATCACCGGCCAGGACGGCTCCTATCTCGCCGACCTGCTGCTGGACAAGGGCTACGAGGTCCACGGCATAGTCCGGCGCAGCTCCACCTTCAACACCCGCCGCCTGGACCACATCTACCGCGATCCGCACGACGCCGGGCGCCGGCTCATCCTGCACTACGGCGACGTCAGCGACGCCAGCCGGCTGGTGACCCTGCTGGCCCGCATCCGGCCCGACGAGGTCTACCACCTGGCCGCGCAGTCACATGTGCGGGTGAGCTTCGACGAGCCGGAGAACACCGGCAACATCACCGGGATCGGCACCACCCGGCTGCTCGAGGCCATCCTCATGAGCGCCCGGGACATCCGCTACTACCAGGCCTCGTCCTCGGAGATGTTCGGCGCCACCCCGCCGCCGCAGAACGAGCACACCGCCTTCCACCCGCGCAGCCCGTACGGCGCCGCCAAGGTGTACAGCTACTGGATGACGCGCAACTACCGTGAGGCGTACGGGCTGTTCGCGGTCAACGGCATCCTCTTCAACCACGAGTCGCCCCGGCGCGGCGAGACCTTCGTGACCCGCAAGATCGCCCGGGCGGCGGCGCGCATCAGGAACGGCCTGGAGAAACACCTCTACCTCGGCAACATCGACGCCGTCCGGGACTGGGGATACGCGCCCGAGTACGTCGAGGGCATGTGGCGGATGCTCCAGCGCGACGAGCCCGACGACTACGTCCTGGCCACCGGAGTCGGCTCCACCGTGCGGGAGTTCGCCGAGCACTGCTTCTCCCACGTCGGCCTCGACTGGCGGAGCCATGTGCGCTACGACGAGGCGTATCTGCGCCCCACCGAGGTCGACTCGCTCATCGGCGACGCCTCCAAGGCCCGTACCGCCCTGGGCTGGAGCGCGCGCACCTCCGTCGAGCGGCTGGCCCAGATCATGGTGGACGCCGAGCTCGCCCGGCTCGGGTCGAGCGGCCGGGAACCGGTGTCCGCCCTCCCCTTCGCGGATTCCCGGGCCCACCACGAGCAGACACGGAGCCGGCTGTGACCCCACCACCCGACCGCGCCGCCTGGCGGGCAGCGCTCGACCGGCGCGCGCACACCTCCGGCGTCCGCGGCCTCGCCCAGCGGCTGCGCCACCCGGTCAGGACCACCTTCCCCACCACCCGCGCCCTGCGCGAGCGTCGCCACCGCGGCGAGGGCGCGCCCTCGACCGCGCGGACCTTCTGGGGCCGCGAGATGTCCATCGCGCTCCCCGAGGAGGTGTCCATCTCGCTGCACCGGTACGGGTTCGTGGACTACGACCTCACCGCCTTCCTCCTCTCCCATCTGCGGCCCGGCTCGACCGTGCTCGACGTCGGCGCCCACATCGGCTACTACACGATGTGGGCGAGCGACCTGGTCGGCCCCACCGGCACGGTGGTCGCCTTCGAGCCAACCCCCTCCACGCTCTCGGTGCTGCGGGCCAACGCCGACCGGCTGCCCAACGCCTCGGTGGTGGCCGCGGCGGCCTGGTCCAGGAAGGAGGAACTCGTCTTCTTCGACCACGGCCTCGGCTACAGCGCCTACAACTCCGCCTTCGAGGCACGGCTGCCGGACGCGGTACGGGCCCGGATCCCCTCCGAGCCCTTCACGGTCGAAGCGCTCAGCCTCGACGCCTTCGTACGGGCCGAGGGCCTCGCCGTCGACTTCGTGAAGATCGACACCGAGAGCGCGGAGGCCCACGTCCTGACCGGCATGCACGACCTGCTCCACGAGCAGCGGCCCGTCATCTCCCTGGAGGTCGGCGACCTCGACGTGGCCGGCGCGCCCTCCAGCCGGGAGCTGGTCGACACCCTGACGGCCGCCGGGTACGAGCCGTGGGAGCTGCGCGGCGGAACCCCCGTGCCCCACCGGCCGCAGAAGCACTACGAGTACCAGAACCTGCTCTTCGCACCGGCGGGCCAGTGGCACTCACCCGACACGAGGAGTCCGCATCACCATGCATGACCTGATCATCCGCAACGGCTCGGTGTGCGACGGCTCCGGCATCCCCGCGCGCACCGCCGACGTCGCCGTGGACCACGGTGTGATCACCCGGGTCGGGCGGGTCACCGACCGGGGCCGCACCGAGATCGACGCCGAGGGCCACCTCGTCACCCCCGGCTTCGTCGACATCCACACCCACTTCGACGGGCAGGTCAGCTGGGACCCCCAGCTCACCCCGAGCTGCTGGCACGGTGTCACCTCGGTGGTCATGGGCAACTGCGGGGTGGGGTTCGCCCCGGCCCGGCCCGACCGCCACGACTGGCTGATCGGTCTGATGGAGGGCGTGGAGGACATCCCCGGCGCCTCGCTCTCCGAGGGCATCACCTGGGAGTGGGAGAGCTTTCCCGACTACCTCGACGCGGTGGAGCGCGTGCCCCGGGTGCTCGACGTGGCCGCGCAGGTCCCGCACGGCGCCCTGCGCGCCTATGTGATGGGCGAGCGGGGCGCGGACAACGAGCCGCCGACCGAGGACGATCTGCACCGGATGCGCGCGCTGGTGCGCGAGGGCCTGGACGCGGGCGCCATCGGCTTCTCCACCTCGCGCACCCTCACCCATCTCGCCATCACCGGCGCCCCGGTGCCCGGCACCTTCGCCGCCGAGGACGAGCTGTTCGCGCTCGGCGGGGTGCTCGGCGAGGCCGGGACGGGCGTGTTCCAGCTGGTGCCGCTGGGGGCGGGCGGCGAGAAGGTGGACGACCCGCTCGGCGAGATCACGTGGATGCGCCGCCTGTCGGCCGCCGTCGGCCGCCCGGTCACCTTCGGGCTGTTCCAGAACGACAACGACCGCGACGGCTGGCGGGAGTTGCTCCAGATCGCCGAGGACGCGGTGGCGGACGGGGCCGATCTGCACCCGCAGGTGGCCGGGCGCCCGTTCAGCGTCATCATCAGCCTGGACTCCACCCACCCCTTCCACAAACGGCCCTCCTACAAGAAGATCGCCCATCTTCCCGCTCCCGAGCGCCGGGTGGCGATGCGCGACCCCGCGCTGCGCGAGCGGATCCTCGCCGAACAGCCGGAGAACGCCGACCCGCGCTCCGCGCTCTTCCCGCAGGGCTACGAGCGGCACTTCCCGATGACCGCGACCGCGCCCGACTACGAGCCCGCCGCCGACCAGTCCTTCCACGCCCTCGCCCGGCGCACCGGCCAGGACCCGGAGGCGCTGATCTACGACTTCCTCACCTCCGAGGAGACCAGCGGCATGATCTTCCGCCCGCTCCTCGGCTACACCGAGTACACCCTCGACCCGATCCGCGAGATGCTGCTGCACCCCCAGGCGGTCCTCGGCCTCAGCGACGCCGGCGCGCACTGCCGGCTCATCTGCGACGCCAGCACACCGACGTCGATGCTCACCCACTGGGCGCGCGACCGCAGCCGGGGCGCGCGGCTCCCGCTGGAGTACGTCGTCAGGAAGCAGACCTGGGAGCCCGCGCGGCTGTACGGGCTGCGCGACCGCGGGCTGCTGCGCCCCGGCTACCGGGCCGACGTCAACGTCATCGACCTCGACGGGCTCAGCCTGCGCTCCCCCGAGTTCGTCCACGACCTGCCCGCGGGCGGCGGACGGCTGATCCAGCGGGCGGACGGCTACGCGGCGACGGTGGTCGCGGGCGAGATCACCTTCCGCGACGGCGAGGCGACCGGCGCACTGCCCGGCAGGCTCGTGCGCGGCACCCGCTCGGCCCGGACCGCCCGGTGAGCGCGCCCGGGCGCCGTACCGGTCAGAGGGACAACGAAGGACGTCAAGCTACAGAGGGGACCACGCCGTGACCGACGTTTCCGAAGCGCTCCGGCTCGACAATTCCATGAAGTTGCTCGCCCGCGGCCGTCTCGTGGACGCGACGCTGTCCGAGAAGGACTATGTGATCGAGCGGGACCGGCTGGTGGACGGCGCCTACCCCGTCTACGGCGAGCGGGCCAGGGGCGCCCGCATCTGGGACGCCGACGGCAACGAGTACCTCGACTACATCCTGGCGTACGGCACGATCATCCTCGGGCACGCGGACCCGGTGGTCACCGAGGCCGCGCTGCGCGAGATCGAGGAGGGCTTCTCGATCACCCTGCGCAAGCGGACCCAGATCGAGCTCGCCGAGCGGCTGGTGCAGATCGTCCCGGGCGCCGAGCGGGTGTTCCTGCTCAAGACGGGCTCGGACGCCACCAGCGCGGCGGTGCGCCTGGCCCGTGCCTTCACCGGACGCGACCGGGTGGTGCGCTGGGGCTACAACGGCTGGCACGACTGGGCCGCGCAGCGCCCCGGAGGCATCCCGGACACCGTGCGCACCCAGGTCGACACCTTCCGGTACAACGACCTGGACAGCCTGCGCGAGGTCTTCCGGGCGCACCCCGGCGAGGTGGCCTGTCTGCTGCTGATGCCGTTCGAACTCGACAGCCCCGAGCCCGGTTTCCTCCAGGGCGCGGTCGACCTGGCGCACGAGCACGGGGCGCTGGTGGTCTTCGACGAGATGCGCTCCGGTTTCCGGGTGGCCCTCGGCGGCGCCCAGGAGCTGTTCGGGGTCCGGGCCGACCTGGCCACCTTCAGCAAGGCCATGGCGAACGGCTGGGCGGTGTCCGCGCTGACCGGCCGGGCCGATGTGATGGCCATGGTCGGCCGCACCCACATCTCCTCCACCTTCTACTCCAACACCGTGGCGATGGCCGCGGCGGTCGCCACCATGGACCGGCTCGCCGACGGCAGCGTCCTGGAGCACGTACGGCGCCTGGGCGTCCGGCTCCAGACCGGCCTCGGCGAGCTCATCGGGCGCCACGGTGTCCCGGCCCAGGTGCGTGGCGTGCCGCAGATGCCCTTCCTCACCTTCACCCACCCCGACCCGGCCCGCGCACGGCTCACGCAGGACACGTTCTTCACCAACACCACCCGCAGGGGCGTGCTGCTGCACCCCACGCACCACTGGTTCATCTGCGGCGCCACCACCGACGCGGATCTCGACCACACCCTGGCGGCCTGCGACGAGGCCTTCCGCGCCGCGGCGAAGGTGGCCTGAGCATGGACGCCCAGCAGGCGATGCGGGCCCGGGTACGGGCCGAACTCGCGCAGCAGTTGCAGGAGGAGCCGGGCCTGCCGTGGCTCAGCGACACCGAACCACTGGCACCGGCGGGAGTGGACTCGGTGCAACTCATCGCGGTGATCGGCCAGTTGGAGCAGGAGCTGGGAGTGGCACTGCCCGACGACGCCGTACTGGAGTCGGCGAGCATCAGCTCGCTCGCCACCGCGCTGGCCCGGGGAGCGCGCCGATGAGCGGCACAAGCGCGGTCGCCGTCACCGCACTCGGTGTGTGCGGCCCGGGCGGCGTGGGCGTACCCGCGCTGTGGGAGGCGCTGGCCACCGGGCAGGCGCACCACCCGCCGATCACGGACTTCGACGCCACCGGGGCCACCCTGACCGCCGCGGGCCGGGTGCCCGGCCACACCGGCGGGGACGGCGTCTGGCGGACCCTCGACCTCGCCGAGACGGCCGTCCTGGAAGCCCTGGACGGCGTCGACCGCGAGCGCGTCGCCCTGGTCCTCGGCACCACCGACCCCGGGGTCGTGCCGCCCAGGCCCGGGCACCTCACCGGCGATCTGGCCGGGGCCTGCGCCGAGCGGACCGGGCTCGGCGGCGAGGCCCTGACCATCACCAACGCCTCCGCCTCGGGCGCCGCCGCCATCGCCGTCGCCCGCGACCTGGTGGCGCTCGGCGAGGCGCCCGCGGCCGTGGTCGGCGGCGCCGACGCGGTCACGGACATGGCCTTCCTCGGGCTCAACTCCCTGCGCACGCTCGGCCCGCAGGGCTGCCGGCCCTTCAGCACCGAGCGGCGGGGCATCGGCGTCTCCGAGGGCGCCGCGGTGCTCCGCCTGGAACCGCTCGGCGACGCCGGGCCGGACGCCGCACCCCTGGCCGTCCTGGCCGGCTGCGGGATGACCAACGCGACCGGCCACCTCGCCGCCCCCGGCGCCGACGGCATCGAGCTGGCCGCGCGGCTCGCGCTGGCCGACGCGGACCTCTCCCCCGAGGACATCGACTTCGTCAACACCCACGGGCCGGGCACCCGCCGCGGCGACACCGCCGAGATCGAGGCGCTGCGCGCGGTGTTCGGCCCCCGGCTGTCCGCGATCCCGGTCAACAGCGTCAAGGGCGTCCTGTGGCACCTCCAGGGCGGCGCGGGCGCGGTCGAGGCCATGGCCTGTGTGCTGTCACTGGCGCACGGCGCGGTCACCCCGACTTGGGGCGCCGAGCCGGTCGACCCGCTCTGCGCCGGCCTCGACCTGGTCCTGGAGGACGGCCCCCGGCCGCTGCCCGGCCTGCGGACCGCGCTCAGCGTGTCCTGCGGTCTGGGCGGGATGAACACCGCGCTCGTCTTCCGGAGGCCCTGATGGACGACCAGGTCGTGATCACCGCCGTGGCCTCGGGCGAGGTCGAGACGGCCCAGCTGTGGGAGGCGCACGCGGCGGGCGCCGAGGGCCGGCAGGACGTCAACAAGTGGACGCGGGAACTGCCCGAGCGCATCGCCGAGCTGGCGGGCCACGCCCTCGCCGGGGCGGGAGCCCCCGACGCGGAGGGGACCGCCTGTGTCATCGGCTCGGGGTACGGGGCGGGGCACGTGGCCGAGACCATGCGCGCCCGGCTCGACGCGGGCGCCCGCTCATCGCTGGCACCCGAGTCCTTCCTGTACTTCAACGCGCACGGCGTCACCTCGCTGATCTGTCTGCGCCACCGGCTGCGCGGCTACTGCGCCACCGTCCTCGGCCCGGGCGCGGGCCTCCAGGCCCTCGCCGTCGCACAGCGCCGGCTCCGCCTCGCGGACGAGGGCCCGGTGCTGTGCGGCGCGTACGAGATGCTCAGCCCGGCCGCCGCGCGTGCCATGGGCGGCGGCCCGGTGACCGGCTGGGCGGCGTTCCTGGTCCTGGAGCGGGCCACGCGGGCCCGGGAGCGGGGCGCCCGCGTGCTGGCCCGGCTCGACCCCGTCCGGACGTGCCCGCCGCCGAGGGAGTCGGCCGACGTCCGCGCGACCGCGCCCCTGGCGGAGCTTGCCGAGCTGCTGACCGGCGACGGCGCATCCAGCACGGCGACCGTGACGGTGGCGGGGCGCCGGCACGGCTACCGCTGCACCGCGTACAAGGAGGGATGACCGTGGACGACACACTGGCGGACGTCCTCGCGGGCCACCGCCGCGCCGGGCGCGGCGAGCGCCCGGCCCTGGTGGACCAGCGGCGCACGGTGACATACACGGAGCTTGAGCGCGAAGTCACCCGTCGTGTACGGGAGTTGAGGGGGGCCGGAGTCGGCGCCGGTACCCGGACCGGCGTCGTGCTGACCTCCTCGCTGGAATCGGTGGTCGACTTCGCCGCCGCGACCTCGCTGCACGCGGCCGTACTCGTCCTCCAGGAGCGCGCGGGCGAGGCGGAGCGCTCGGCCGCGCTGGCCGACTTCGGCGCCGAACTCGGCATCGACGCGCTCGGGGTGACCCGGCTGCGGCCGTCCGCGCCCGGCACGGGCGAACCCGCCTTCGCGGTCACCAGCTCCGGCACCAGCGGCCGTCCCAAGGTGATCGCCCGCGAGTGGTCCGGCACCCTGCACAACTCGGCCACGTTCGCACGGGGGCTCGGGATCGACGCCGACGACGTGGTGCTCACCACCAGCCCGCTGGGCCACAGCTACGCGATCGAGGCGGGCACCCTGGCCGTGCTGTCGGCCGGGGCCTGCCAGCTCATCCCGTCCGGGCCGCTCACCCCGGCCCGGGCCGCTGCCCTCGTCGAGCGCCACCGGCCCACCGTCCTGCAGAGCGTTCCGCTGGTCCTGGACTGGTGGGGCCGGGGCGGGGTGGCGCGCGCGGGCTCCTGGAAGCGGTGCGTCAGCGCGGGCGAGGCCCTCCCGGCCCAGGCCGTGGCCGCCTGGCACGCCGCGGACATCGCCGTCCACGACCACTACGGCAACTCCGAGCTCGGCCAGCTCACCCTGCACCCCGCCGGAGGCGGCGGCAGCGTCGGACACCCGCTGTCCGGCGTCAAGCTCAAGGCGGGTGGCGACGAGCCGGGGCCGGTGCTCGCGTGCTTCCCCGGGCTGTCCCCCGTACGGATGGAGGAGGGGCAGGCGGTGCCGCTCACCGACGAGGAGGGGTGGGTCGCCACCGGCGACCTCGGGGTGCTCGACGACGACGGGCTCCGGCTCACCGGCCGCAGCGACCTCCTCATCAACATCGGCGGGAACAAGGTCTCCCCGCTGGAGGTGGAGAACGTCCTGCGGACCCTGCCCGGCGTCGACGACTGCGCCGTGGTGGGGCGGCCGGGGCCCTCCGGCGAGAACCAGGTGTGGGCCTTCGTCGAGGCGGGCGCCGAGGAGTTCGACGCGGCGGCGCTGCGCCGCCGGGCGGCCGAGCACCTGATGACGGTGAAGGTGCCCACGGTGATCCGCCGGGTCGACCGGCTGCCCCGCACGGGCAGCGGGAAGATCCGCCGCGGCCTGCTGATCGAGGAGGGCGCCTGACACACCGCCGGGGTGCTCGTACGCCCCCGGGCGCCGCACCCCCACCCGGCCCACCGACACACCACCGCGCGACAGCAAGAGGGAGAGAAGGACATGACCCACAGTGCCGACGCACAGCCGATCGACCGCGAGCGCGTCATGGAGCTCATCACGACCGTCCTCGCCGAACGCCCCCATCTGCCCGACCGGCTCGACGAGACCACCACGCTCGACGAGATAGGCATGGACTCGCTCGACCTGATCGTGGTCCTCTCCCGCTTCGAGGAGAAGTGGGGTGTGCCCTACAGCGGCGAGGAGACCGACGGAACGGCGTTCGCCAACCTGGGGCACCTGGCCGACACCCTGGTGGCCCGCGCGCGCACGGCGGGGCGAGAGCTGCGGTGACCGCCACGACGACCCCGCGGTTCGACCAGCTGGGGGCGCTGGGGTGGCAGGACCGGGCGCTGGACGGGCTCAACTGCGTACTGCGCTGCGTCGAGTCCGTACTGCACTTCCGGGGCCTGGACCCGCTGGCGGTCGCCCGCGCGCTGAACGGGCCGCTCGACCCGGTGGGCCGCGACCTGGCGAAGGACTTCGACGGCTGCCGGGTGGAGTACCGCACCGAGTTCGACGACGGCGGCCGCAACGTTCCGTTCGTCCTGGAGCGCCTCGGCGCGGGCGAGCCGGTGATGGTGCTGCCGGACCGCTTCCACCTGCCGGGCGATGTGTACGAGGGACGCTTCCACTTCCACGACCACGCGGTCCTGGCGGTGGACTGGTCGGCGGCCGACAGCGTGATGACGGTCCTGGACACCGACGCCGACCCGGCCGACGGCTTCCGCAGGCGCTGGACGCTCACGCCCGACCTGCGGGCCCTGTTCACCTGGGTGGGCACGGTGACCGTCACCGACGCGCCGGATCACCGCGACCCGGGGGAGTACTTCGCCGAACGACTGCACCGCGACACCGCCCTGCTGTCGGTGGGCGCGGACGCCTTCGGCGCCCTCCTCGACGAACTGACCGCGACCGGCCTCGAAGCGGTGACCGCCAGAGCCCTGCACGTGCTGGTACTGGGCGACATCCAGCCGCAGCTGTTCATCTACGCCAACGCCCTCGCCGTGGCCCCCGCACCCGGCGAACCCCTGGCGCTGCCACCGGAGTTGGCGGCGGTGCGGCAGGCGGCCCTCGACGCCCGGGTGCACGCCAAGCGGCTCGGCATCGCGCTGATCGCGGCGCACGAGAAACCGGATCCGCTCGCGGTCTACCCACGCGTCCTGGAGCTGGGCCGGCCGCTGCGCGCCGCGCTCGACCGGTTGCACGCGGCCCTGGTCGCCGCGGGCGGCCGGGAGGGGCCGGCCGATCCGGGTGCGGCCGGCCGGCTGCGCGACCGGTTCGCGCAGATCGAGAGCACCTGCTTCCCCGTACGCGAGGAAGCGGCGCCATGAGCGCCCGGGCGGCCCTGGTGACCGGGGGCTCCGGCCCCCTCGGCCGGGCGATCGCCCACTCCCTGGCCCAGGCGGGGTACGCCGTCGGGGTGCACGCGCACCGCAACGAGGAGGCAGCGGCGGCCGTGGTCGAGGAGCTGCGCGAGGCGGGCGCCGCCGCGCTCGCCCTGACCGCCGACCTGTCCCGCCCGCACAGCGGCGAACACCTGGTGGAGAAGGTCGTGGAGGAGTTCGGCCGGCTCGACGCGCTGGTGGTCAACTCCGGGGTCCACCGCGACCGGCTGCTCCTGAACGTGGCCGAGGACGAGTGGCACGACCAGCTCGCGGTCAACCTCAGCGGCGCCTTCCGCTGTCTGAAGGCCGGGGTGAGGGCCATGACACGGCACGGCGGCGGCCGGGTCGTCCTCGTCTCCTCGGTGGCGGGGCTGCGCGGCCAGCCGGGCCAGGCGGCGTACGCGGCCACCAAGTCCGGGCTGCACGGGCTGGCCTGGACGACCGCCAGGGAGTACGGCCGGTACGGGATCACCTGCAACTGCGTGGCGCCCGGGCTGATCGCCGACACCCCCGCCCACGACGGCCTCAACTCCCGGGCGCGGGAGGGGGTGCTGGAGCGCACCCCGCTCGGCCGGGCGGGCCGGGCCGACGAGATCGCCTCGGTGGTGGCCTTCCTGTGCTCTCCCCCGGCGTCCTACGTCACCGGGCAAGTGATCGCGGTGGACGGCGGGCTGACGACATGAAGGCGACCGACGAGCAGGAGGACATGTGACCGAGCGAGTGTTGTTCTTCCCCTGGGGCTGGGGCGGCGGCGCGGCCTACACCGGCCGCTGTCTCGCCCTGGCCTCGGCGCTGGCCGCGGCGGGCGACGAGGTAGCGTTCGCGGACTGCGGCATCACCACGATGGTGCGCGAGGCCGGCTTCCCGGTCCTGGACTCCGAACCGGAGGCACCCCGCCCGCCCGACCGGCACCCCATGCCGCCGTATCTGCCCTTCGCGGACGTGGAGCGCGTGTTCGCGGTGGCCGCCACCTACCACCGCGCCGAGCGGGTGCGGCGCCGGGTCGCCGCGGACGCCCGGCTGATCGAGGCGTACCGGCCGACCCTCGTCGTCATTGACATGTGCCCCACCGCGGCCCTCGCCGCCCGGGCCGCGGGCATCCCCGTGGTCTCCCTCGCGGACGCCGACTTCATCACCCCCCGGGGGAACGGCTGGATGCCGTGGTCCACGGTCGCGCCGCGCGACCTGCTGCCGCACCCCTCCAGCCTGCCGGTGTGGGACCGGGTCTCGCGCGAGCTGGGGCTCGGCCCGGTGGAGCGCGCCGAGCACCTGCTGTGGGGCGAGGTCACCCTGGTGTCCAGCCTGTCCGCCCTGGAGCCGCTCGACGGGCCGCCGCACCGGGGCACCCTGCACTACGTCGGACCGATGTACTGGAACCCGCCTGCGGTCTCCGACGCACCTCCTCCCCCGCACACCGACCGGCCCAAGGTGTACGTCACCATCGGCAGCGGCGGGACCGTGGGCCGCCAGGCGCTGCAGAACGTCCTGGACGCCTGCGCCGACCAGCCGTGGAGCGTGTACGTGTCCAGCGGCTTCGCCTTCGAGGGCGGCCTCCAGGTGCCCGGCAACGTCGTGGTGGCCGGCTTCACCGGTCTGGACACACCGCTGGAGTGGGCGGACGTGGTGGTCGACCACGGCGGCTCGGCGACCGTGCTCGCCACGCTCCTGCACGGCAAGCCGCAGGTGGTGATGCCGTTCATGTCCGAACAGGAGATGAACGGCCGGCAGTTGGTCGAGGACACCGGCTCCGGGGTGCTGCTGCGGACCAGTGAGACCACCCCGTACGGCCGGCTGGCCTTCGGCGACCGCTACTCGGGCCCGTCCGACCAGCCGTGCGTGCGCACCGGCGACATCCGCAAGGGCATCGCCGAAGTGCTCGGCGACCCCACCTTCACCCGGAGGGCCGAGCACTGGGGTGCCCGGCTGCGCGAGTGCCGTCAGGCGGCGGACCTGGTGGCCCTGGCCCACTCGGCCGTACGGGACACGACGGAGGCGGGCCGATGAGCGCGCAGACGGTCGTCGGGATCGTGGGCTGCGGTCAGATCGGCGCGATGTACGCCGACCACCTCGACACACTGGGCCCCTACCGGGTGGTCTGCGTGGACGCGGACCGCGCCCGCGCCGAGAAACTCGCGCGGGGCGCGGCTTCGCGGACCGTCGCCGACTCGGTGGAGGAGTTGCCGGCCCTCGGCTGTGGCGCGGCGCTGGTGACGGCCGCCACCACCAGCCACCCGGAGCTCGTGGGCGCGTTGATCGACGCCGGGGTGGCGACCCTGTGCGAGAAACCCCTCACCATCGACCTCGCCCGCACCGAGGCGCTGGGCACTCGCGCCGAGGAGCGCGGCGTGCCGCTGTGGGTGGGTTTCCAGCGCCACTTCGACCCGGGCTTCGCCGACCTGCGGGCCCGGACCGCGAGCGGGGAGCTGGGACGGGTGCAGTTGCTCCGGCTGGTCTCGCACGACGTGTCGATGCCGCCCCTGGCCCGGCTGCGCGAGAGCGGCTCGATCTTCACCGATCTGATGCTGCACGACTTCGACATGGTGCGGTGGCTCACCGGCCGCCGGATCGTCCAGGTCGTCGCGGACGGCTCGGCGCTCTCCGGCCCGGGCCTGGCCGACATCGGTGACTTCGACACGGTCACGGCGGCGGTCCGCCTCGACGACGGCACCCTCGCCGCGCTCTCGGCGGGCCGCTGGCAGCCGGTGGGCTATGACGTACGGGCCGAAGTCCTCGGCGAGAAGGGCAATCTGGAGGCCGGGCTGACCGGCGCGCAGCCGCCCGGGGCGGGCAGTGTGGAGACCTCGCGGTTCCGGGGCTACTGGGACCGGTTCGCCCTCGCCTACCGCGAACAGGTCAGGGCGTTCCTGGCCGAGGCCGCGGGCGGCCCCGCCAGCTCGTCGGCGGGCGGCTGGCGCGACTCGTACGAGGCGTTGCGCTGCGCGCTCGCGGCGGAGCGCTCGGCCAGGACGGGTTCGGTGCCGGTGGCGCTCTGACACAGGGGCCGGGGCTCCCTCACACCAACCCCCGCTCGACCCACGGCTGTCGATCCCTGACGGCTGACCCACCACCGCTGGTCCTCGACACCTCCGCGAAGGGAAAACCATGGGCAAGATCCGCGTGGCCATCGCCGGCATCGGCAACTGCGCCGCCTCGCTCGTACAGGGAGTGCACTACTACGCGCAGGCGGACCCCGCCCTGCGCGTCCCCGGTCTGATGCACGTCGAGTTCGGTGGCTACCACGTGCGCGACCTGGAGTTCGTCGCCGCGTTCGACGTGGACGCCAAGAAGGTGGGACAGGACCTCTCCGCCGCCATCACCCGCTCGGAGAACAACACCATCCACATCTGCGACGTCCCACCCACCGGAGTGGACGTCCAGCGCGGGCCCACCCTGGACGGGCTCGGCCACTACTACCGCGAGGCCGTCACGGAGTCGGCCGAGGACCCGGTCGACGTCGTCGCCGTACTGCGCGACACCCGGGCCGACGTCCTCATCTCCTATCTGCCGGTCGGCAGCGAGGAGGCCGACCGCTTCTACGCCCAGTGCGCCCTCGACGCCGGTGTCGCCTTCGTCAACGCCCTTCCGGTCTTCATCGCCTCCGACCCGAAGTGGGCGGCGAAGTTCACCGAGGCCGGGGTGCCGATCATCGGCGACGACATCAAGTCGCAGGTCGGCGCCACCATCACCCACCGGGTGCTGGCCCGCCTCTTCGAGGACCGCGGGGTCCACCTCGAACGCACCATGCAGCTCAACGTCGGCGGCAACATGGACTTCCGCAACATGCTCGAACGCGAGCGGCTGGTCTCGAAGAAGACGTCCAAGACCCAGTCGGTGACCTCGCAGCTCGACCGCACCCTGGGCACGGGCGATGTGCACATCGGCCCGTCGGACCACGTGCCGTGGCTCGACGACCGCAAATGGGCCTATGTGCGCCTGGAGGGGCGCGCCTTCGCGGACGTACCACTGTCGCTGGAGTACAAGCTCGAGGTGTGGGACTCGCCCAACTCGGCGGGTGTCATCATCGACGCCGTGCGCGCGGCCAAGATCGCCCTGGACCGGGGTATCGGCGGTCCGCTGCTCGCGCCGTCGTCGTACTTCATGAAGTCACCGCCCGAGCAGTACCGCGACTCGGAGGCCCATGACGCGGTCGAGGCCTTCATCTCCGCGCCCCCTGCATGACCGAGGAGGAAGAAGGCACCCGTCATGTCCGCTCCCGCCGCCCTGGCGACCGAGTCCGTCCGCGAACGGGACTTCCGGCTGCTGTGGATCGGCAGCGGCATCAGCCAGCTCTGCGGGATGTCGACGGTGGTGGCGTTCCCGCTGCTCGCGGCCCAGACGCTGGGGGCGTCGGTGGGCGAGGTCGGTCTGATCACGGCGGCCGGGTATCTGCCCTGGCTGATCCTCACCCTGCCCGCCGGGGTGTACAGCGGACGGCTGCCGCCACGGACCATGCTGCTGCTCGCCGACCTCGGCCGCGCGCTGATCGTCACCATGGTGCCGATCCTCGCCGCGGCCGGGCAGCTGGCCCTGTGGCACCTCTATCTGTCCAATGTGCTGGTCAGTTGCGCGACCGTGTTCTACGAGATCGTGTATCTGTCCATGCCGCCACGGATGCTGCCGAAGGACAAACTCGTCTACGGCAACATCCGCCTCCAGATCGCCCGCGCCGTCTCGCTCGCCTTCGGTCCCACCCTGGCGGGGTTCACGGTGCAGGTGCTCGGCCCCGAGCACGCCCCGCTGCTCAACTCGGCCGGCTTCGGCGCGTCCGTGACGTGCAACCTCCTGATGCGCACCCACTTCGAGGCCCGCTCCTCGTCGTCCGCCGTCCAAGGCATGTGGGCCGAACTGTCGGAGGCCGTACGGTTCGTCACCCGGCGGCCCGTGATCCTCGCCTCGATCGCCGGCTCGGCCGTCGGCAACTGCTGCTTCGCCGCGTACGAGGCCCTCGTCGTCATCTTCCTGGCCCACGACGTCGGGGTGGCCCCGGGCACCCTGGGCATGCTGCTCGGTTCGGTGGGCATCGGCGGGCTGATCGGGGCGTTCGGCGCTGGCCGCGTCAGCCGCCGCCTCGGCACGGCACGCGCGGTGTGGATCCCGGCCGCCGTCCTCGCCCCGGCGGGGCTGCTGCTGCCGCTCACCCGGCCGGGCCCCGGGCTGGTCCTGTTCATCGGCGGCGCCCTGCTCTTCCACGCCGGCTTCTCCGTGTTCACCGTCGGCCAGGCCACCCTCGTCCAACTGCTGACACCGCCCGACCTGCTGCAACGGACCGTCGCCTGCGTCCGGTTCATCAGTCGCGGCATGCTCTTCTTCGGCGGCCTGGTCGGCGGCGGCCTGGGCACCCTGTTCGGCCCGAGACTCGGGCTGGCCGTCGTGATGTTCCTCTGGCTCAGCGCCCCGCTCATCACCGCGTCCTCGCGACTGCGGTCCTGGCGGGACATCCCTACCGTGGAGTGACCACTCATGTCTGAGACGACCGACATCGTCATCACCACCATCGGTTCCGGGTCGTTCCTGGAGCACTACGCCGACACGCTCGCCGAGACCGGCGCCCGGCTCGTCGTCATCCCCGACCGCAAGACACCGAAGGCGTTCTACGAGGCCTGCGAGAAGGCCCGTGCCCGAGGCGCCGACGTCGTCTCCCCCGACATACCGGAACAGGACCGGCTGCTGGCCCGACTCGGTGTGCCCGACCTCATCCCGTACGACTCCGACAACCGCCGCAACATCGGGTATCTGCTGTCCTACCTCAACGGCAGCGCGATGGCGGTCTCCATGGACGACGACAACCTGCCGGTCGACCGCCCCTTCTTCGACGAGCACCGGGTCGTCCTGCAAGGCCCGGTGCCCCACCGTACGGTGTCGGCGCGCAACGGCTGGTTCAACGCCTGCGACCTGCTCGAAGTGAGCCCCTGCCGGGTCTTCCCGCGCGGTTTCCCCTACGGCCCCCGAACGGCCCCGGCCGAGGTCACCACCACCGAGGAGACGGCCGACGTACGCGTGAACGCGGGGCTCTGGCTGGACGACCCCGATGTGGACGCGGTGACCCGCCTCGCGGTGCGGCCCAGGGTGACCGCCTACCACGGCCAGCCCGCCGTACTGGCGAAGGACACCTGGTGCCCGGTCAACTCCCAGAACACCGCCGTGCACCACGACGCCCTGCCCGCCTACTACTTCCTGCGGATGGGCCAGCCCATCGGCGGAGCCGCGGTCGAGCGCTTCGGCGACATCTTCAGCGGCTACTTCGTCGCCGCCTGCGCCAAACACCTCGGCCACTCGGTCCGCTTCGGCGGCCCCCTGGTCAACCACGAGCGCAATGAACACGACCTGCTCGACGACCTCGCCATCGAACTGCCCGCCATCCGCTTCATGGACGAACTCCTGGCGTGGCTCACGGAGTTCCGGCTCGAAGGCAGCGACTACCGGGAGGCCTACGAGTCCCTCAGCCACGGCCTGGAGGACTTCGCCGAGCAGGCGAGGGGCACGGCCTGGTCCCAGGAGGCGAGGGCGTTCCTGCACCGCAGCGCCTATCTGATGCGGACCTGGCTGAGCGCGGTGCGCCGCGTCGACGGCGGCTGAGGATACGGGTGCGGCGCGGGGGTCCCCTCCAGGGACCGCCCGCGCCGGACCGGTTCGGCTGCCGCTCAGCCCTTCGCGAGGATGGCGTCGACCGTCTCCTCCAGGGTCAGGTCGGAGCTGTCGAACCAGGTGCCCTCACCGGCGAGTTCGCCGCGCAGCGCCTCGTCCAGGAACGACCAGTCGTCCGCAAGCACCTTGTCCCGCTCGGCGACCCGCCGCGAGACGACCTCGGCCGCCGGGGCGAGGACGATCAGCCGCAGCGGCAGGCCCTTCAACTGCTCCCGGTAGTACTCCAGATGGGCCCGCCGCACCACCACGTCGTCGATGACCGCGACGACACCGGCGGCGTGGAAACTGCGGGCCAGCACCGACGCGTTACGGGCCCGCAGCAGCAGTTGGCGGTCCGCCTCCAGGTCCTCCTCCGGCGAGGGCAGATGGCCGCCCGCGACGATGAGGTCCTGGAGGTGGTCGCCCTCGATGTGCGCGCCGAGGGGGAACCGGCGGGCCAGCGCCGCCGACACCGAACTCTTCCCGGACCCGGGAATGCCGATGACGAGAAATACGTCGGAGGCGGGTTCGGAGTCAACGATCTGGCCCTGGAAGGAGGTTTCCGGCATGCTTCCTCTACTCCTTTGTCGCGTTGTCGGCCAACGGCCCGTACGACGGTCCGATATTGCCAGCCCGGTGATCGTAGCAACTGCCGACGATCTGTCCGATCCCCCTTTTCCGTAACCCAGGGAGTTACCGTGCCTCTTACCGACGCCGTACCGCCTCCCCCGCCGTGGTTGCTGACCTTTTCCGCCACCGACAGGGCCGCGTTGACGGATTCCGCCCGAACAGCGGCAGCGTTACTGGCCGATGGCGCGCGGCCCGAAGCGCTTTCTTTCGCGGGAGACGATGCAGAGCGGCTCGCGGTCGCCGCCGCCGATCCGGCGGGGCTGATCGAGGGGCTGTCGTTCTTCGCGGACGGACTGCCCAGCCCGCGCTGGACGTCGGGCCGGGCCGACGGCGCCACCGACCGGGTCGCCTGGTGCTTCGGCGGCCACGGCAGCCAGTGGCCGGGCATGGGGAACGCCCTGCTGGACTGGTCGCCGGAGGCGGCCGCGGTACTGGGCGAACTCGACGCGCTGCTGCCCCACGGGGTGCTCGAACCGCTGAGGAGCGCGGCCGACGGGGAGCTCGGCCCGCCCGACACCACACAGCCGCTCATCTTCGCCGTGCAGGTCGCCATAGCCGCGTGGCTGCGGTCGCTGGGCCTGTGGCCGGACGCGGTCGTCGGGCACAGCCTCGGCGAGGTCGCCGCCGCCCATGTCGCCGGCGCCCTCACCCTCGAAGACGCGGCGCGGGTCGTCTCCGTACGCTCCCGGCTGCTCGCGAAGGCGGCGGGCGGCGGGGCGATGGCCACGGTCAGCCTCGACCGGCACACCGCCGCGCGCCGGTGCGAGCGGATCCCCGGGACGGTGGTCGTCGCCGCCCACAGCGCGCCGAACCAGACCGTGGTCACCGGCGACAGCGAGGCGACCCGGGCGCTGGTGGCCGAGCTGGAGGCCGAGGGGGTGCGCTGCCGGCTGATCCGGATCAACGCGGCCTCGCACAGCCCGTTCGTGGACAGCGTGCTCCCGCGCCTCCGCGCCGAGCTGGCCGGCCTCGCCCCGGCGGCGCCCCGGGTCCCGTGGATCTCGACGGTCGACGCCGACCCGGACCCGGCCCGGCTCGCCACCGCCGACTACTGGGCGCGCAATCTGCGCCGCCCGGTCCGCTTCACCCAGGCGGTGTCGGCGCTGGCCCGCCGGGGCGTCAGGGCGTATGTGGAGATCGGGCCGCACCCGGTCCTGATCCCTGCGCTGCGCGAGACCCTGCGGGCCGAGGGCATCGACGATCCCCTGGTCATCGCCTCCGGACAGCGGGCCACGCCCGAACCCGTGTCGCTGCTGCGCCTGCTCGGGGCGCTGCACTGCCGGGGCCTCGAACTCCCCTCCCGCGCCCCCGTCACGTCCCCCGCCCCCGCCACGTCCGCCGACCGAGGATGAGAAGGCCCATGCCCGTCGCTCTCCCCGCCCTCGACCCCTCCGCGACCGTGCTCGTCGCGGGCTCGTCCGGGCTCGTGGGCTCCGCCGTCCTGCGCCGGCTACGCGCCCAGGGGTTCACGTCCGCCGTCGGCATCCGCTCCTCCGACGTGGATCTCACCGACGCCCGGGCGGCCTTCGACTACGTCACCTCGCTGCGCCCCGCCGTGGTGATCGACGCCGCCGCGCGGGTCGGCGGGATCGCCGCCAACGACGCCGAACCGGTGGAGTTCCTCGACGACAACCTCCGCATCCAGACCAACCTCTTCGCGGCGGCCCACGCGGCGGACGTGGACCGGCTGCTGTTCCTCGGCTCCTCCTGCATCTACCCCAAGCACGCCCCCCAGCCGATCCCGGAGTCCGCCCTGCTCACGGGCCCGCTGGAGGAGACCAACACCGCGTACGCCATCGCGAAGATCGCGGGGGTGACCGCGGTGCGGTCGTACCGCAGGCAGTACGGCCGCCGGTGGATCTCCGCGATGCCGACCAACGTGTACGGCCCGGGCGACAACTTCCACCCGACCCGCTCGCACGTCCTGCCCGCCCTGATCCGCCGCTTCCACGAGGCGGCCGGCTCCGGCGCCGAGGAGGTCGTCGTCTGGGGCACCGGCACGCCACGGCGGGAGTTCATCCACGCCGACGACCTGGCGGCGGCCTGTCTGCATCTGCTGGAGCACTACGACGACCCGTCGCCGGTCAACGTCGGCGTCGGCGAGGACCTCACGATCGCGGAGCTGGTGGCGCTGGTGGCCGAGGCCACCGGCTTCACCGGCCGGATCACCTGGGACACCAGCAGGCCCGACGGCACCCCGCGCAAGCTCCTCGACGTCTCCCGGCTGCTCGCCACCGGCTGGAAGCCGCGGATCGGGCTGGCGGAGGGCGTACGGAGCACGGTCCGCTGGTACGCGGACGCCCTGGCGACGGCGGACGGCCGGCCTCGTGCCCACTGACCCGCGGAAACGGCCCGCCGCTCAGTCCGTCTCTCAGTCCGTCGCCGAGCCCGCCGCTCAGTCCGTCGCCGGGCCGGTGCCGCGCCGCACGAAGACGCCCCGGTCCACCACGGCCCTGCCGTGGGAGCGCACGTCGAAGAGCGCTCGCTCGCCGCGCTCCCAGATCCGTACGTTGAGCTCCTGGCCCGGGAAGACGGGCGAGGTGAAGCACGCGGACATCGTCCCGAACCGGGCCGGGTCGCCCCCGCAGAGCGTGTGCAGCAGCGCCCGGCCCGCGAACCCGAACGTGCACAGCCCGTGCAGCAGAGGCCGGCCGAAGCCCAGCCGGGCGGCGATCGCGGGGTCGGAGTGCAGCGGGTTCGGGTCGCCGCTGAGCCGGTACAGCAGAGCCTGGTTGGGCGCGGTCCGGTAGTCCACCGTGTGGTCGGGCGCCTCCTGCGGGCGCTGCCACGGCTCGTCCTCGCCCGGCTCGCCGCCGAAGCCCCCCTCGTGCCTGATGGTCAGGCCGGTGCGGACCTCGGCGAGCGGCCGGCCCGTCGCCGGGTCCACACAGGAGGACTCGATCACCGCGAGCGCGCTGCCGCCCCGGTCCCGCAGCGCGGTCAGCCGCGAGGTCGTGGCGGCCTCGCCCTCGACGGGGAGCGGGCCGTACAACGTCAGGGACTGCTGGGTGTGCAGCAGCCGTGAGACATCGAAGTCGCCCAGGGCGGGCTCGGTCCGCCGGGAGACCAGGGTGGCCGCGAAGGTGGGCAGTACCGAGGGCAGCACGCCCGCCGAATTCTCCGTGGTGAACTCCAGCTCGCGGCCCGGGTCGTCGCCGCCCGCGCCCACTCCGAGCGCATAGAGAGAGGTGTCCGAAAAGGTCCAGTGGCGGGTTCCTGAATCCCAGGTCCGCCCGACGAGATCGTGATAGAGCGCCATCACTCAGCTCCAAGAAATTACCTACGCGGAAACTACCGAGACGGGACAGAGGAAATGATGCGCGTGCTCCTGGTCGACGCCGGCGGAATTCTGTTCAACAACATCAATGAGGAGACCTCCTTCATAGCGGACATCGCCCGCCGCTATGCCGTCGACGAGAACCGGCTGCTGGTCGGCGTACTGGCGTCGGCCCACCTGTACGAGAGCGGCTCCGCCCACGCGCACGACGTCCTGCGCCAACTCCTGGAGGAGGCCGGCAGTCCCCTCGCGGACGCCTTCGACGGGGAGTGGGTGGACCGCCTGTACGCCTCCCACGTCCACTGCCACCGCGCCAACCTCGTGGAGCTGGCCGAGGTGGCCCGCGCCCGCCCGGAGCTCACCCTGGTGCTGGCCAACAACGAGGCGGAGCACTGGGACCACCTCAAAGACCGACACCACGGCCACTACCGGCTGTTCGACCACCTGTGCTCGTCGTGGCGCGTCGGCCAGGTCAAACCCTCCGCCGCCTACTTCGCCGAGACGCTGGACCGCTGCGGGGCCGGTCCGCACGAGGCGCTGATGATCGACGACCGTCCGGCGGTCGTCGCGGCGGCGCGGGGCCTGGGCATGCGTACCCTGCACGTCACCCGCCCCGAAGTACTGCGTACACACCTGCGGGCGACCGTCGAGAACCTGGTGCCCTCGGGCAGGAGCTGAGCAGCCGTACCGGTCAGAACTCGCTGACCCCGGCGTCGACGGCCATGGCGTGCGCGGTGACATGGCGGGAGGCGTCGGACACCAGGAACAGCACCGCGTTGGCCACGTCCTCGACCGAGATGCCCTCCACCGGCTGCATGTTGACCAGCATTCCGCGCAGCCGTGGATCGGCCATGCTCGCCTTGGCCACCTGGGTGAGCATGGCCCGGCTGCCCATCGCGGTGTCGACGCCGGTCGGGTGCACACTGTTCACCCGGATCCCGAACCGCGCGAGCTCGGCGGCGAAGGCCTTCGCCATCCCGCGCACCGCGAACTTGCTGGTCGTGTACGGGATCATGAACGGCTGCACCTTCAGCCCGGCCGACGAGCTCATCAGCACGATGGAGCCGCCGCCCGCCGTCACCAGATGCGGCGCGGTCGCCATCACGGTGTTCCACGTACCGGTGACGTTGACGTCCATGGTGTCGCGGAAGATCTCCTCGGTGACCTCGTCCCAGGCCCGGGGTATGCAGATGCCCGCGTTGGCCACGACGGCGTCCAGACGGCCCAGTTCCTCCACCGCGCCGTCGATGGCGTCGCGCAGAACGGCGAGGTCACGGACGTCGGCGAGCACGGGCAGGACCCGCTGCCCGGATTGCTGCGCCAGCGTGACGGTGGTGTCGAGGTCGGTCGGCTCCGACGAGGCGTAGGCCACGCCGGGCAGGGTCGCGCACAGGTCGACGGCGATGACGTCGGCGCCCTCGCCCGCCATCCGCACGACGTGCTCACGGCCCTGGCCGCGAGCCGCGCCGGTCACCAGAACAACCTTGCCCCGCATCAGTCCACTCACGTACAAGTCCTTTCCCGACAGGCGCCCCGAGGGGTCCTATCTGACCCACGCTAGCGAGGCGGGCGGCATTGTTCACGGTGTCCAGTTCCGTCAACTCAGGCTGTTCAGACGGCGTTTGTGATGTGCGGCGCGGACGCTAAGATCGAGAAAACCACCTCGCATCTCGCCCGCATCCGCAATGACGCCATCGGCTCGCACCTCTCGTCGTGCCGAGCCGTACGAGGGGGATCGTTGAACGGACAAGCGCCCACGGCTTCTCGCCCGGCCACGGCCCGGCCGCTGCCGGTCCCACCGTCACCGCCCCGGCCGCTGCCGGCCCGCCTCGGCGCCGCCGTGGACCGCGCGCTCGCCCGCCCCGCCGCCCAGCAGCCCGAGTGGCCCGACCCCGAGGCCGTACGGGGGGTTCGGGCCGTGCTGGAGCGGGTGGCGCCGGTGGTGAGCGCCGAGGAGGTCGACCGGCTGCGCGCCCGGTTGGCCGCCGTGGCGAGCGGTACGGCGTTCCTGCTCCAGGGCGGCGACTGCGCGGAGACCTTCGCCGCCACGACCGAGCAGTCCATCGCGGGAACCGTCGACACCCTGCACCGCATGGCGGCGTCACTGGAGAGCGCGTCGGGGCTGCCGGTGGTGACCGTCGGCAGGCTCGCCGGCCAGTACGCCAAACCCCGCTCCTTCCCCACCGACGCCTCGGGGCTGCCCACCTACCGGGGCGACATCGTCAACGGCCGCGAGGCGACCGCCGAGGCCCGCGTCCCCGACCCGGACCGCATGCTCCGCGCCTATGTGAACTCGGCCTCGGCGATGGCGGTGGTACGCGCGCTGCACGCCACCGGGGCGTTCGACCCGAGCGGCGCCTTCTTCACCAGCCACGAGGCCCTGCTGCTCGACTACGAGCGGGCGATGTCACGGGTGGTGGAGGGCCGCGAACGCGGCGAGCCGAAGCCGTACGACCTCTCCGCACACTTCCTCTGGATCGGCGAGCGCACCCGCCAACCGGGCGGTGCGCACATCGCGTTCGCCGAACTCCTCGCCAACCCGATCGGCGTCAAGATCGGCCCGACGACCACCCCGGAGCAGGCCGTCGCGTACGTGGAACGCCTCGACCCGTACGACGAGCCGGGCCGGCTGACGCTGATCAGCCGGATGGGCAGCGCGGAGGTGCGGCGCGTGCTGCCGCCGATCGTGGAGAAGGTCGCCGCGTCCGGGCACACCGTCATCTGGCAGTGCGACCCGATGCACGGCAACACGGTACGGTCCCGCAACGGCTACAAGACCCGCCACTTCGACCGCGTCCTCGACGAGATACGCGGCTTCGTGGAGGTGCACCGCGTCCTGGGCACCCACCCGGGCGGTCTGCACGTGGAGGTCACGGGGGCCGATGTGACGGAGTGCCTGGGCGGCCCCGGACACCTCACCGCCCCGGACCTCCCCCACCGCTACACCACGGCCTGTGACCCCCGCCTCAACCGCGCCCAGAGCCTTGAACTCGCGCTGCTGGTAGGGGAGTTCCTGCGGTCGGCGTAATTGAGTGGCGCTCGCCCCGGCCCGCCGGGATCATCCGAAGTGTCCGGGCCGGCGCGCACCTCCGTGGCCGTGCTCCGGCCTGCCCAGAGAGGGAGTCGTGATGAGCGTGGACGCGTCCGGGCCGTGGCCCGAGGTCCGTACGGGGGCCGGGGCGGTGCGCGGTGGCCTGGAGACGGGAGTCGCGGTGTTCCGGGGCATCCCTTACGCCGAGCCGCCCGTAGGCGCGCTGCGTCTCGCCGCGCCCCGGCCGGTCCGGGGGTGGGACGGGGTGCGTACGGCAGCGGCGTACGGCCCACCGCCTCCTCAGGGTGGCCACTTCGGCATGGACGCGCTGGCTCGGGACACCGTGGGCGACGACTGGCTGACGGTGAACGTATGGTCGCCCGAGCCGGGGCCCGGCGCCGGGCTGCCGGTGATGGTGTGGATCCAGGGCGGCGCCTATGTGATCGGCATGTCGGGGCTGCCCGAGTACGACGGCGGTCGCCTGGCGCGCGAGAACGGCGTCGTCGTGGTGACGTTCAACTACCGCGTCGGGCCCGAGGGTTTTGGGCATTTCGAGGGAGCACCCGCCAACCGGGGCCTGCTCGATCAGGTGGCCGCGCTGGAGTGGGTGCGGGACAACATCCGGGCCTTCGGCGGCGACCCGGACCGCGTCACGGTCTTCGGCCAGTCGGCGGGCGGCGGGTCGGTCGCCGCGCTGCTGGCGATGCCGAGCGCGGCCGGGCTGTTCCGGCGGGCCGTCGCACAGAGCGTGCAGGGCACGTTCTTCTCGCCGGAGCTCGCCGCCGACATCGCCTCCGCGTGCGCGGCCGAGCTGGGGCTGCGGCCCACGGTGGCCGACCTGCGCGCGGTGGAACCCGTCCGGCTCTCCGGCGCCGGTGACGCGGTCGGCGCCAAGATGACCCAGTGGGCCCACCGCTGGGGCGCGGTCGCGCACAAGTCCATCCCGTTCGCCCCGGTCGTCGACGGCGACACCCTGCCGGCCACCCCCTGGCAGGCGCTGGCCGAGGGCGCGGGACGCGGCATCGAGCTCCTCGTCGGCCACACGCGCGACGAACAGCGGCTGTTCACGGCGCTTGAGGGCCTGCTCGGCCAGGTGACCCAGGAGCAGGCGGCGGCCGCCCTGGACGTCTACGCCCCCGGCGAGGACGGCGCCCGCCGCTACCGCGACGGCTTCCCGGCCGCGAGCCCGGACGAGCTGTACGAACTGGTCCAGTCGGACTGGACATTCCGTATGCCCAGCCTCCTCCTCGCCCAGGCCCAGACCACCGGCGGCGGGCAGGCCCACGTCTACGAGCTGACCTGGGACGCCCCGGGCATGGGCGGCGCGCTCGGTGCCTGCCACGGCCTCGACGTACCGCTCGTCTTCGGCAACCTGGACCGTGGCCAGCCCGCCCTGCTCATCGGTGAGGAACCGTCTCAGGAGGCCGAGGAGCTCTCCGCCCGGATGCGCGCCGACTGGACGGCGTTCGCCACCCATGGTGATCCCGGTTGGCCCGCGTACGAGAACGGGGAGCGCCTGGTGCGGCTCTTCGACACCCGGCCGGTCGTCGCGCCGTACCCGGAGGAGACCTCCCGCCGGATCTGGCAGGACCACACCCTGCCCGTACTGCCGTTGAACGAACGGTGACACCGAGGGACGCTCGATCCGAGGGCCGTCAACTGGGCCCGTTGACGGCCGACTTGGTGCGTCCTCGCATCCACACGTGGAAGACCACGACCCCCAGCGCGGCCCCCAGCAGCGGTGCCGTGAGGTAGGCCCACAGTGCCGTGGTGTTCCCCGAGAGCAGCGCCGGGCCGAGTTGGCGGGCCGGGTTGGCCGCCCCGCCGCTCACCGGGCCGAGCAGCGCGATGATCAGGCCCACCGCCAGCCCCACCGCGTACGGCATCGGCCGGGTGAGCGCCGGGTGAGCCACGAAGAAGCCGATGAGCAGGGCCAGCGCCGCGAAGCTCGCCGCCTCCAGGACGAAGACCGACAAGGCGGACCGGCCGGGCTCGGGGCGGGCCAGTCCGTAACTGACCGCCGCCGACCGCACCACCGGCCCCCACACCAGCCGGCCCAGCGCGGTCCCGGCCAGACCGCCGAGCAACTGGCCGACGGTGTACGGCAGTACCGCCCGTCCCGGGAACGCCCGCATCAGCCACAGGGTCACGCTGACCGCCGGATTGAGGTGCGCACCCGAGCGGCGGCCCGCCGGGCTCAGGATCAGCCCCACCAGCATCACCGCGACGAGGGCACCGACAGCGCCCAGCGCCGGACGCAGTTCCGCGACGAAGACGGGCGAGGCCGGATCGAGAAGCCAACGCACCATCGTCACCACGAGAAACATCATGACCGCGGTCAGCGCGCACTCCACCGCGGCGCCGCGCCAGGGCGCACTGCCCGGTTCCGGCCGTGGCGGTCCGCCCACCGCCGCGGACACGGCCGGAGCCCGCCCCGTACCCACTCCCCCGTCCGCCACCGACTCCCCCTCGTACCGGTCCGCCCCACCGCGCCCCTGACAGCATCCGGCCGGGCGGCCCCGAGCAAACCGCCGTTTCCAGCCATTGACGCGGCCCCGCCAGCGCTCTACGGTTCTCCGAGTTCACATCACCACACGACGGTCAAGGATGTGAATATCCGTCATCGAGAACGAGAGCACTGAGTGCACTGAGCCGAGCAACTTCCCCCCACCCGACAGGAATCCCCCCATGCGCCTTCGCAAGCTGCTCATATACGTGACCGCTGCCGCCGCGTCCGGCGGTCTCGCGCTGCTCGCCCCCACCTCGTCGGCCACGGCGGGGAGTCTCGCCGACCCGTCCGTCGCGCCGGGTGGCAACTTCGACCTCTCCGTGTGGCAGCTCCAGGAGCCGGTGGGCTCCCCCGGCTCGCCGACCACCATCCCGCCCTCCCGCCTCAAGGGCGCGGACGGCTTCCAGGACGCGTACTTCTTCACGGACTCCCGTGACGGCGCGATGACGTTCTGGGCGCCGGAGAAGGGCGTCACCACGCCCAACTCCCACTACGCCCGCTCCGAGCTGCGCGAGATGAACCGCGACGGCAGCGCCGCCAACTGGTCGCTGAACGGCACGCACCGGCTCGACGCGACCCTGCGCGTGGTGTCCGTGACGTCCAACGTCTGTGTGGGGCAGATCCACCTCGGCACGGGCGGCCCCTCCACCAAGCCGCTGCTGGAGCTCTACTACCGCGCGAGTGGCGACATCGTCCTCGGCACGGAGAACTCACCCTCGGGTGGCCAGACCTCGCACACCGTGGGCCATGTGGCGGTCGGCAGGACATGGAGCTACACCATCGGCGTCTCGGGCGGACACACCATCGACCTGACGGTCAACGGCACGACGACCCACTACGCCATACCGTCGTCGTTCAACGCCTACAAGCAGTACTTCAAGGCCGGTTCGTACAACCAGTCGTCGTCCGACAGCACCACCAGGGGCGCCCGCGTCGGCTTCTACAAGCTGACCGTCTCCCACGGCTGAACGGGGGCGGCGGCCGGGGACAGGGAGCGGCCCCTACTCCCGGCAGTCGCCCAGCAGCTCCGCCCGCCCGCGCACCCTCAGTGGTCGACCGCGACGACGATCTTGCCCACCTGGGCGCCCGCCTCCATATAGCGGTGGGCCTCGACGACCTCGTCCAGCGCGAAGACGCGGTCCACGGTGGGCACGAAGGCGCCGCTGCGCAGGCCGGAGGTGACGAAGGCCTCGGCCCGGCGCAGCCGCTCCGGGTCGGTGGTCGTCTCCAGGGCGGTGTAGGTACGCATGTTCAGCGCGGGCATACCCAGCGCGAACCCGGGGTACGGGGTGGGCTCGCCGCTCAGCGCCCCGTACGCGAAGAGCGTGCCGCCGGGGGCGACCACCCGGGCGAGGTCGAGGACGCCGGGCCCGGCGACGGCGTCGAAGACGAACTCGGCGCCCCGGCCGCCGGTGAGGCCGAGCACGCGCTCCACGACGTCCTCCTCGGCGGTGGCTATCACCGCGGCAGCCCCGGCCTTGACCAGCGCGTCCTTCTTGACGCTCGTCCGGGTGGTGGCGATGGGCACCGCCCCGACCCGGTGCGCGACCTGGATCGCGGCCAGGCCGACGCTGCTGGACGCGGCGGTGAGCACGACCGTGTCCCCGGCCTTCATCCCGCCGACCTCCACCAGCGCCCCGTACGCCGTCAGATACGGCATCCACACGGCGGCGCCGCCGACCGCGTCCAGCGTCTCGGGCCGGTGCACCACCGCGGCCGCCGGGACGATCGCACGCTCACCGTAGACCCCGTACGCGTTCATCGAGAAGGCGGGCACCACGCTCACCGGCTGACCCGGTTCGAAGCCCGTCACCCCGGCGCCGACGGCCTCGACCACTCCGGCCGCCTCGGCGCCCAGCCGGGCGGGGAACTCCTTGGGCTGCTCGATGTAGGTGCCGCTGCGGAACAGCGCCTCGGCGCGGTTGACGCCGAACGCGTCCACCCGGATCAGCAGCTCACCCGCCCCGGGCGCACCGACCTCCACCTCCTCGATCCGCAGCACCTCGGGGCCCCCGAGCTCATGGAACCGCACCGTCCTGGCCATCATGCCTCCCCTGTCAGCGAGTTGACGGCGACGCGGTGACCACATCGCCGGGCCCCAGCCAAGCAGGAAGTACGATCGCCGTCAAACTTCGACCGCGATCGTACTTTGATGGTGGCCGTACTTCGATGGCTGTCGTACGCTGTGGCCTCTGGAGGTCGTAAGCCGATGACAGCAGCGCGACAGAGCGAGCGGGGGCGCGTTCCGCCCCACCCCGACGTCCGGGCGATCAGCACCCAGCAGGTGCTCGAAGCCCTCGTCGACCCCGTGCGCCGACGGATCGTCGGCGAGCTCCACGCCGCCGGCGAGGACCTCAGCTGCGGCACGATCGACCTGCCGGTCAGCAAGTCCACGGCCACCCACCACTTCCATGTACTGCGTGAGGCCGGGCTGATCCGCCAGTACTACGTCGGCACCTCCCGGATGAACGCCCTGCGCCGCGAGGAGTTCGAGGAGGTCTTCCCCGGGCTGCTGGGCGCGCTGGTGACCGGCCACGCCAGGGAGTCCGACGTCGGCGACCGGGCGTAGACCTCACGGGTATCGCCCCACGGCCACCGGCGAGGAGCCGCCCGGTGCCACCAGGCGGGGAGCGCCCGTGCCGTCCGCCGGGACGGACCAGACGTCGCTCGCGCGTCCGTCGCGCCCCGGCAGCGCATAGGCCAGGGTCCTGTCGTCCAGCCAGGCGGCCTGGTCGTCGACGCCGCGCCGCTCGGCCAGCGCGTGCTCGCGCATCCCCGCGAGGTCGAGCACGTACAGCCGCCAGGGCGCCCGGGGGTCGCCGGAGACCTTCTTCTTGAAGGCGATACGGGTGTTGTCCGGCGACAGCGACGGGCATTCGACGTTCTCGCGCACCGCCCTGGCCGACCAGTTCCGCAGGTCGCCCTCGACGAGATGGGTGCGGCCCCGGCTGGAGACGGTGGCGTAGAACCGGTTGTCGTCGCGGGCGAAGGTGACGCCCCAGTAGTTGACGTCCGGCGCGTGGTAGCGGGTCCCGCCGATCGTCAGGGGGATGTCCTCGATCGACTTGATCAGATAGCCGGTGCGCAGGTCCAGGACCGAGGTGCGGGTGGAGAAGCCGGAGGCGGCGTACGAGTCGCCCACGGCGAACGCCGTCCAGGACAACAGATGCCCGGAGGCGGAGACGCGGGCCCGGTTGGGGATGCCGGGGACGGTCACCCGGCGCACCTCGCGCAGCCGCCGGTCCAGGACGAGCGCCTGGGTGCGGGCGGGCAGCCCCGGCAGCTTCCGCAGGCACAGGGCGCGCTCCCCCGCCGCGTGGAACCGCTCGCAGGAGGGGCCGCCGACGACGCGCGGCGCGCCGTCGCCGGGCAGCCGCGCGACCCTCCCGGTGGCCGAGTCCCGGAAGTACAGGCCCGGCACGTCCAGGCCGAACGAGTCGTCGGACGCGGCCTGTTCGGCGGGGCGTTCGCGCTGGCGGGCGTGCAGCACGTAGCCGAGGGAGCCGCCGGCCAGGACGAGCACGGCGGCGACGACGAGGGCGAGCCGCAGGCCGCGGCGGACGGGCTTCACGACGCCTCCAGGGCGGGTGCGGGAGCGGGCAGGACACGCCAGGCGGCCGCGAGCGCGGCGGCCAGCGCACACCCCGCCAGCCACAGCGCGGGCCGCTGCCCCCACAGGGTCCAGGCGGCCCCGAACCCGGCCGCGCCGACCAGCCGGGCCAGCGCCTGACCGGTCTGGAGCACCGCGAGGCCGCCGGCCCGGCCGCGCGCGGGCAGCAGGGGCCCGGCGAGCGCCATCAGCACCCCGTCCGTGGCGGCGTAGAAGACGCCGAGCAGGGCGAGCACGGCCACGGCGGTCGGCCAGGCGAGCGGAGCGAGCAGCAGGGCGTACGCGCCGAGCAGGGCGGCGTGCCCGAGCAGGAACGGCAGCCGCCGCCCGGTGCGGTCGGCGATCCGGCCCACCGGGACGGCGAGCAGCAGATAGCCCGCGGCCGGGCCCAGCGGCAGCAGCGGGAACAGCGTGGCCGGCAGGTCCAGGTCGCGCTGGAGCAGCAGATAGACGAAGGCGTCGCCGATGGTGGCGGCGCCGAGCAGGGCGGCGGCGTACAGGACGCGGCGGAAGGCGGGGTCGCGAAGTGCCGTACGTGGACGGGGAGTTGCGGGTTCGGGCAGCGCCGCCCCGGGCGCCGAGGGGACGTACACCGCCAGCAGGAGCACGCCCAGCAGCCCGGTGCAGAAGCTGACGACGAACACCGCGTCGTAAGCGTCGGTGGTCGCCTGGAGGACGGCGAAGGCGGCGAGCGGGCCGAGGAGCGCGCCCGTGGTGTCCATGGCCCGGTGCACACCGAAGGAGCGGCCGAGCGTCTCCGGCGGGCCGCTGAGCGAGATGAGGGCGTCGCGCGGGGCGGTGCGGATGCCCTTGCCGAGCCGGTCGGCGGCGAGGGCCGCGGCGATGCCCGCGGTGGCGCCCCCGGCCAGCAGCAGGGCGAGCCGGGAGAGCGCGGAGAGCAGATAGCCGGTGCCGGCGACCCGCTTGTGCCGGCCGCCGCGGTCGGCGAGCCGCCCGCCGAGCAGCCGCACCAGGGCGGTGGCGCCGTTGAACATGCCGTCCAGGAAGCCGAACTGGAGCGGCGAGAGGCCGAGGCCCAGGACGAGGTAGAGCGGCAGCACCGCGGTGACCATCTCGGAGGAGACGTCGGTGACGAGGCTGACCGCGCCGAGCGCGAGCACGGTGCCCGGGACGCGCCGCCCCGCCCCGAAGGTGCGGGGCGGCGCGTCCGGACGGCCGGTGGTGGCCAGGTACATCAGTGGCAGCCGTACTTGGGGCTGGTGTCCTTGACCTGCCCGTCGGTGCCGACGTAGGTCCATCCGTAGCCGGAGTCGGTGAACTCCAGCTTCAGCACGCCGTACTGGCCGCTGATCCGCTTCTGGCTGTTGGGCTGGACCTGCTCGATCGGGTACGGCTCGGCGCCGCCCATCCCGCCGACGACCTCCACGATGCCGTCGGCGGTCGCCTTGCCGTCGGGGTCCTGCGGGGCGAACCGCTCGTAGTGGTGGTCGTGCCCGTTGAGGACCAGGTCGGCCTTGGCTCCGTAGAGGATCTTCCACACCGGCTTGGAGACCGGGTCGTTGCCGTGGCCGCCGGAGGAGTAGAGGGGGTGGTGCCAGTAGGCCGCCACGCACTGCTTGCGGTTGGCGGCGAGGTCGGCCTTGAGCCAGTCGATCTGGGCGGACTGGTCGAAGGAGTTGGAGTCCAGGGCGACGAAGTGCCAGTTGCCCTCGTCGAAACTGTAGTAACTCTTGCCCTGGGGGTAGGCGACACTGCCGAAGTAGGCCTTGTATCCCGCGAACGCGCCTGCCGGGTCGTACGTCTCGTGGTTGCCCGGGACGGGGTGGGTCTTGCCCTTGAAGGCGCCCCACGTCTTGTCGTAGTAGGCGCGGTAGTCGGCTATCCGGGCGTCGTCGTACTGGTTGTCGCCCATCGTCAGATAGAACTTCGGGTCGATCCGCTGCGCGAGCGCGGCGGTCTTGGGGTGGGCGCAGCCGCTGTCGGAGGCCGTGCACTGGGCGGCGATGTCACCGGCCGCGACGACGGTGAAGGCACCGCCGGGCGGCGGCCCGTCGTCGACGGTGCCGTACACCTCGGCCTCGTAGAGCGAGTAGCCGTACGAGGTGGCGCGCGCGGTGCCGTAGACGCGCAGGTACCTCCCCTTGCCGGAAAGCCCGGTCCACTCGTCGGTGCCGCCGTTGCCCGCCTTCTCCTCTGCGAGCGGTGTCCAGGACGCGCCGTCCTGGGACACCTCGACGCGGTAGGCCTTGGCGTAGGCGGCCTCCCAACTGAGCCTGACCCGGCTGATGGTGGCCGTGGCGCCGAGGTCGACGCGGATCCACTGCGGGTCCTTGCCCTCGGCGCTGGCCCAGCGGGTGGCGGGGTCGCCGTCGAAGGCGTTCTTGGCGGCGAGGGAGGAGGTCTCGGTGGAGGAGGCGGTGGCGGGCTTCCCGCGCGAGATGAGCGGGTCGGCGGCGGCCCCGGCCCGCCCCGGCCAGACGAGCAACAGCCCGGCCAGGAGGGCGAACACGGCGAGGAGAGCAAGGTTTCTGCCGCGCGAGAGGCGCGGTGGTGCGGGGATGTTCAGGCGCATACCCGGACTCCGTGGGCTGGATGACGGCGAGAGCTGGACACCGTTGCGCGACCCCACCGGCTGCCCGCGCGGGCAGCCGGCAGCGCCACGGCAGCCGGGTCAGAGCTCTCGCTGAGCGCGTCATGCCCACGGGGGTGGGGCACCGCGCCAAGCCACCGCCGGGGAGCGTAGCGGATGGGAAGGTTTCCTACCAGTAGTCCGGCCAGGGGGGATCGAGGCCTCTGGGGTGGCCTTTCACGGGTCCCCGTCGGACACCTTCCTCGCGCGCCCCGTTCAGCTCGGACGCGCGGACGGGCGGCCGCCGCCAACACGACCGGATAGCGCCGTACCCGGCGTGCTGGCCGGGTTCTACCGTGCCTCATTGGCCAGTTCCCATCGGAGGGAGACCGATCCATGAGGGAAAATCGGCGGCTGCGGCGTGTGCGTTTTCGGCGGTGGGCGGCTGCCTGCACCGTCACCTTGTTGCTCGGGTCGCTGGCGGGCGTCGCCTCGGCCGAGCCCACGCCGGACCGGGCCCCGGCCACGGCGCGGGCGTTCGACTTCGACCACGGGAACGCCGCGCTCGAAGTGGTGTACCCCGCGCTCCAGCAGCAGGAGCGGACCGCCATCTCGAAGGACGGCTCCGACATCACCCTGATCGTGGACTACGGCATGCTCCTGGAGACGTCCTGGTTCGACTCCATCGCGCCGTACCACCGCTCGGCGGTCGGCATCTACTCCAATCTCGGCCGCCGTCCCTTGGCCGAGCGCACCACCCGGAACAAGAACACCGCCATCCTCTACACCTCGTACCGCATCTTCAACACCCGTATCCCACAGGCCGCCAAGGCCTGGCGGGAGATGATGGTCTCGGTCGGGCTCGACCCGGACGACCGCCGGGAGAACACCCGTACCCCGGCCGGTATCGGCAACCTGGCGGCCCGGCGCGTCCTGGAAGCCCGGTGGCACGACGGGATGAACCGCTACGGCGACGAGGGCGGGCGGCAGCGGGCGCCGTACGCGGACTACACCGGGTACCAGCCGGTCAACACGGCGTACGAGCTGCGCGATCCCTCCCGTTGGCAGCCCGCTGTCGTCACCCACGACGACGGCACCTTCGAGATCCAGAAGTTCGTGACCCCGCAGATGCGGCTGACCACCCCGTTCACCTACAAGGACCCGACGCGGTTCCACGTGCCGCCGCCGGTCAACAGCGACTACCACCACCGGCGCGCCTACAAGCGGCAGGCGGACGAGATCCTCGCCGCGTCCGCGGGGCTGAACGACTACCGGAAGATGGCCGCCGAGTTCTTCGGCGACAAGTTCATGGCCCTCGCGGAGGCCCCCGGCAACGCCGTGATCCAGGACGCCCACCTCGATGTCGAGGGCTTCGTGCAGTTCATCGCGACCATCGAGATCGCCCTCTTCGACACCACCATCGCCGTGTGGCAGCAGAAGGCCGTCTACGACTCCGTACGGCCCTTCAGCGCGATCCGCCATCTGTACGGCGACACCCCCGTGACCGCGTGGGGCGGCCCGGGCAAGGGCACGGTCCACGACATCACCGGCAACCAGTGGCGCAGCTATCTGCCGGTGACCAACCACCCCGAGTACCCGTCCGGCTCCACCGCGGCCTGCTACGCCTACGCGCAGGCGGCCCGGCTCTTCCTCGGCAGCGACAAGGTGCACATCGCGATCCCCCGCAAGGCGGGTTCCTCGGTGATCGAGCCGGGCGTCACCCCGGCCGAGGACCTGACGCTGACGTACGAGAACTGGACGGACTTCGCCACGACCTGCGGCAGGACACGGGTCTGGGCCGGCGTCCACTTCCCGTCGGCCGTACGGGCCGCGGCCGACTTCGGCCCGCAGTTCGGCACGCGCTCCTACGACTTCGTCCAGCGCCACATCCACCCGGAGACCGCCGTCCGGTGACCTCCGTCGGCCCGGCGCCGCCCATGGGTACGGGCGGCACCGGGCCCCCGCGCGTCAGCCCGGCTCGGCCGGCGCACTTCCCGGCACCCTCCGCGTCAGCCCAGCTCGGCCGGCGCGCCTCCCGGCCGTTCGAACTGGGTGCGGTAGAGCTCCTGGTAGCGGCCTTCGAGCGCGAGCAGTTCGTCGTGGGTGCCGCGCTCCACGATCCGCCCGCTCTCCACCACGAGGATCAGGTCGGCGGCCCGGATCGTGGAGAGGCGGTGGGCGATCACCACCGCGGTGCGGCCCTCCAGCGCCTCGCCGAGGGCCTCCTGGACCGCCGCCTCGGACGTGTTGTCGAGGTGCGCGGTGGCCTCGTCGAGGATGACGACCCGCTGGCGGGCCAGGAGCAGCCGGGCGATGGTCAGCCGCTGGCGCTCACCGCCGGAGAGCCGGTATCCGCGTTCACCGACGACGGTGTCGAGCCCGTCGGGCAGCGAGGCGACCAGTCCGTCGAGGCGGGCCCGGCGCAGGGCGTCCCAGAGGTCCTCCTCCGAGGCGTCCGGCCGGGCGAGCAGCAGGTTGGCGCGGACCGACTCGTGGAAGAGGTGGCCGTCCTGGGTGACCATGCCGATGGTGTCGCGGATCGAGTCGGCGCTCAGGTCCCGTACGTCGACGCCGCCGAGGCGTACCGCTCCGGCGTCCGCGTCGTACAGCCGCGGCAGCAGCTGGGCGACCGTCGACTTGCCGGCGCCCGAGGAGCCCACGAGTGCCACCATCTGGCCCGGCTCGGCCCGGAAGGAGACGCCGTGCAGCACTTCGGCGCCGCCCCGGGTGTCGAGGCTCGCGACCTCTTCGAGGGAGGCGAGCGAGACCTTGTCGGCGGAGGGGTAGCCGAACCGCACATCGTCGAACTCCACCGCGACCGGCCCCTCCGGCACCGCCTTGGCCTGCGGCTTCTCGGCGATCAGCGGCTTGAGGTCGAGGACCTCGAAGACCCGCTCGAAGCTCACCAGAGCGCTCATCACCTCGACGCGGGCCCCGGCGAGCGCGGTGAGCGGCGCGTACAGCCGGGTGAGGAGCAGGGCGAGGGAGACGACCGCGCCCGCTTCGAGCTCGCCGTGCAGGGCGTAGTAGCCGCCGAGCCCGTAGACGAGGGCGAGCGCGAGGGCCGAGACGAGGGTGAGGGCGGTGATGAAGGCGGACTGCGCCATCGCCGTACGGACGCCGATGTCACGCACCCGCCCGGCCCGGGCCGCGAACTCGGCCGACTCGTCGGCGGGCCGGCCGAACAGCTTGACCAGGGTGGCGCCGGGCGCCGAGAACCGCTCGGTCATCCGGGTGCCCATGGCGGCGTTGTGCTCGGCGGCCTCGCGCTGGAGCCGGGCCATCCGGGTGCCCATCCGGCGCGCCGGCAGCACGAACACGGGCAGCAGGACCAGGGCGAGCAGGGTGATCTGCCAGGAGATACCGAGCATCACGGCGAGCGTGAGCAGCAGCGTCACCAGGTTGCTGACCACCCCGGAGAGGGTGTTGCTGAAGGCCCGCTGGGCGCCGATCACATCGTTGTTGAGGCGGCTGACCAGGGCGCCGGTGCGGGTGCGGGTGAAGAAGGCGACCGGCATGCGCTGGACGTGGTCGAAGACGGCGGTGCGCAGGTCCAGGATGAGTCCTTCGCCGAGCGTCGCCGACAGCCACCGCCCGACCAGCCCCAGGGCCGCCTCGGCGAGTGCGATGGCGGCGATCAGCAGGGCCAGCCGGGTGACGGTCCCCGTCTCCTCGCCGCCGACGACCGCGTTGACGACCCGGCCGGCGAGGAGCGGGGTGGCCACGGCCAGCAGGGCCGTGGCCACGCTGAGCAGCAGGAACAGCGCGATCCTGCGGCGGTGGGGCCGCGCGAACACAGCGATGCGCCGCAGGGTGGCTCGGTTGAACGGACGTCGGTCCTGCTGCGCGGTGATGACGTTGTGGAGCTGTGTCCACGCGGTGGCTTCCATACTCATACGAGGAACGTACGACCTCCAGTTAAGTTGAGGTCAACAGTTCCCCCTGATTCGAGGGCGCGGGTTTCCTCTGTCTCCAGGTCGCCGGCCCCCCGCGTCACCCCACCTTCACCAGCTTCCAGCACTGGTTGGCGCCCCCGTTCGCGGGCCACTGGATCACCTGGGCGCCCAGGACGAGCGAGCCGCCGCTGACGTCCACCAGATGGCCGTCGAGCCGGGACTCCAGGGTGTGGCAGCCGCCCGCGCCGGGGGTGACGCGCCACTGCTGGTTGGCCCCGCTGTTCGCACTCCACAGGTTCAGCTGGGTTCCCGGTACGACGCTGCGGTCGGGCACGTCGAGGCGCTTTCCGCTGGCCACGCCGGTGACGGTGTAGTAGCCGTCGCCCGTCGAGGCGAGCCGCCACTGCTGGTTGGTGCCGCCGTTGCCGGCCCACTGGATGACCGGGGTCCCGTCGGCGGTGCCCTGCCCGGAGGCGTCCAGGAGCTGGCCGCTGTGGGCGTTGACGAGTTGGTACGTGCCGTCGAGCGGCGCCGTCGTGCCGGGGGTGACGCTGAGGTTGGCGAACTGGGCGCCGTAGTAGCCCGCGGTGCCGAGGCCGACCTGGCCGGCGCCGTATCCGGTGTCGGTGACCGTGGCCAGGGTGGTCGCGTCGAGCTTGGCGGTGATGGTGGCGCCCTGGAAGGTGAGGGCCAGGGTGTGCCAGGTCCTGAGGCCGGGAGCGGTGACCGTGCCGCTCGCGAGCGTGGTGGAGGACCAGGCGGTGTCGGTGCGCAGCAGTGACCAGGCGCCGGTGTCGGCGACGCGCAGATGGTAGGCGTTGAGGCCGTTGTTGTTGCGGCCCTGGGTGCCGACCCGGCCGAGCAGTTCGACCGCGCCCTGCTGTTCGAGCAGCGCGTCCGAACGGACGGTGTAATCGGTCCAGTTGACGTCGCCCATCAGCGCGTACGGCTGCGGTGTGGACTCGTCGGTCCAGCGGATCGGGGTGGTCGGCGCCTGCTGGCGCAGACAGCGGCCGCCGCGGCCGCCCGCGCACGGCGCCGTCTCGAAGGCGCCGTTCATCGCGGCGACATACCGCGCCTCCTGCCCGGTGGCGGTCCCGGCCAGCGAGTCCGCGTACGGCAGGGAGAGCGGGGCGCGCTGCGGCGAGGCGGCCGTGCCGGCGCCCTGCCCGGTCGTGGTGGTGACCGTGTAGAGGTGCCCCGGCTGAAGGGTGAGGCGGTACGTGCCCGAGGTGGCCGTGAGATCGGGTCCGGGCACCAGGTGTGCGGTGGCGCTGTTGCTGGAGAAGTCGGTGGACCACACGTGCAGGGCGCCGGACGGCAGCCCGCCCGCGACCTTCAGGGTGACGCTCTGCGCGGCGGTCGCGTCCATCGTCTCGAACACGGTGGACCACGCCGTCCGGCCCGGTGCGGCGTAACTGACGTAGCTGCCGTTGGAGCGGTTGCCGCCGAGGTAGCCGGAGGCGGTGTCGAGGTACTGCCAGCCGGGCGCGGTGAACTGGGTGGTCTGCGCGGTCGCCCAGGCGCTGCGGTCCACGCTGTACGCGCCCGACCAGGGCTGGTTGGCCGTCACCAGGCCCATGCTGTTGAACACGAGGTTGGGGTAGAGCGCGGCCACCACCGGCCAGTTGATGAAGGCCGTCATTCTGGCGTCCAGATAGCCCCGGTTGATGGCGCGGGCCATCGGGGCGGCGCCGGTCGCCGCGTCCTCGGAGCCGTTCTCGCTCGCCCACAGCTGTTTGCCGGTGGCCAGCGCGTCCGGGGTGGTCGAGCAACTGGTCATGGCGGACATATAGCCGCACGGGTAGTGGGCGCCGACGATGTCCACGGCGTCGTTGAGCGCGCGGTCGGAGCGCATGGCGGTGGCGATCTGCCAGCCGTCGTCGGCCCCGACGACCTTGGTGGCGTATCCCTTGGCGGCGAGGGTGGCATGCAGGTTCTTGTACCAGGCGGCGTTGAAGCCGCGTTCGTTCCAGCCGCCGAGGTAGTCGATGGTGAGGTTGTGCTGCTTGGCGCAGCCGAGCCAGTCCATCAGGTAGTCGATCATGTCCTGGGACCAGAAGTTCCCGTTGCCCACCCACCCGGGCGCTCCCCAGGAGAGCGCGGCGAGCCGGATGCCGGGGTTGCGGGCCTTGGCCTGCTCCATGAGCCACCACTCGTACCCGTTGGAGCAGTTGACCGCACCCCGGGTGTGCTCGATGGAGGACTCGGCGCCGTCCGTGGAGTTGGTGTCGCCGCCGACCTCGACCTTGAGGATCTGTAGGGCGGCGCCGTAACCGGGCTTGAAGAGATAGTCGAGGATCTGGCCGCGCTGCGGCTCGGGGTAGTCCAGCAGCAGCCGGGTGTTGCCGCCGCCTCCGCTGATCGCGCCCACGCCGTCGAAGAGGCGGCCCGGAGAGGCCCCGTCGACGGTGATGTCGGTGGTAGTGGTGTCGGTGGTGATGTCGGTGGTGGTTTCCGCAGCGGCCCTCGGCTCGGCGGCCACTTGCGGAACGGTGGCCAGCGACAGGCACAGCAGGAGGACGGCCAACAAGGCACGGGGAAGGGATCTCATCGTGGTGCGACCCTCTCTGAGAGGCAATCACCTACAAGCACGCACATTTTCGATCACAAGCGAACTCAACTGAGCAGCATCAAACAGTAGGAAGGTCACCGGGAGGCGTCAAGGCCCCTGACTGGACCGGGTGGTTGGGGGCCTCGGCGGATCCGGGCCAGGGCGTGGGCACGCGAAAGGGCCCGCCGAGCGGCGGGCCCCTGCGGTCGGCGGGCCCCGGACGCGGCGCGGTCGTCGCGGCCGGGGAGACCTGTCAGGCCTCCGGGTCGCGCAGCCCCACGCAGTCGAGGGCCCAGAAGGTGTCCGAGTAGACGAGGGTGCCGGTCATCCACGGCTCGTGGGCGGACAGCGGGGCGACCTGAAAGGCGGGGTCGGGGATGCGCAGGGACGGCGAGCGGAAGCCCAGCGGGCTCGCCGCCTGGAAACCGCGCGTGCGGTAGTACACCGGCGAACCCTCCAGGAACACCAACGGCACCCCCTGCTCGTCGGCCGCCGCGAGGGCGTGCGCGATGAGGCGGGCGCCGATGCCCCGGCGTTGCGCGTCGGGGTGGACGCCGAGCGGCGAGAGGGTCATGACATCCACGATCCGGCGCGGCGCGTCCAGGCGCGCGGCGCTCAGCAGCACGTGCCCGACCACCCGGCCGCCGAGTTCGGCCACGAAGGACATCGGCGCCAGCGCGGCCGGTGCCGTACGCAGCGCCTCCACCAGCGCGGGGACCGGCTCGGGCCCGAACGCGCGGACGTGCACCTCGCGTACCGCCGGGTGGTCCGCGGCCGTCTCCTGACGGATCACCAGCTCCTCGTCGGCGGCGGTAATCGGGGAGCTTTCTCGCTGATCATGTGATGTCATGGCCGCGAGCGTAGGCCGCGGGGCGCCTCGCACGCACGCGGATATACGACGGGGGCGGGGGACCGACGTGGTGGCCCTGCCCTGCCCGCGGCCGGCCGCCGGGCGACGCGGGCGCCCCCGGACCGGCCTCCTTCCCACCCCTCTCGCGATGGAGACACCTTGTCGCTGCGCATCACCGCTCTGTCCGACCCCGCCGAGAACACCGCGGGCCGCCGACTCGTCTGGCTGGCCTCGGGGGCCGACGGCGCTCCGGTCGGATCCGCTTTCCTGCGGCTGTTCACCCGGCCCGGCCAGGACCACCTCGCCGAACTGGACATCCAGGTCCACTCCGCCGAGCGCCGCGCGGGCGTGGCCTCGCGGCTGCTGGAAGCGGCCGTCGAGGCGGCCCGCCAGGACGGCCGGCGCAGCATGATCGCGCAGGCGGAGGCGGACTCCCCCGGTGACGCGTTCCTCGCCGCCCGCGGCTTCGCCAAGGTGCTGACGCTGACGTACGCCCGGCTGGTGCTGGCCGACGCGGACCTCGCGGCCCTCACCGAGGCCGTGGAGGAGCCGCACCCCGGCTACCGGCTGACGTCCTGGGACGGGACGGTGCCCGACGAGCTGGCCGACACGTTCGTGGCCTCGCGCCGGGCCATGGACGACATGCCGATGGGCGCCACCGACTTCGGCACCGTGGTGTGGGACCTGGAGCGGGTGAGGGCGGCGGCCGCGGCCGTCGCCGGGCGCGGCGAGAAGCTGCACACCGTGGCCGCCGTCGACGAGTCGGACGGCTCGATCGTCGGCTTCACCGAGCTCGTGGTCCCGGGCGACGGCACCGGCGACGGCCAGCACTACGGCACGGCCGTCCTGCCCGAGCACCGCGGCCACGGCCTCGCCCGCTGGATGAAGGCCGCGTCCATCCGACAGGCCCGCGAAAGCCACCCCCGCCTCGCCGGACTGCTGACCGACACCGCGGACAACAACCCGCACATGCGGCACGTCAACGACGCGCTGGGCTATCTGCCGACGCACGCCGCGCACGAGTACCAGCTCGACCTGTAGCCGCCCGCCCGCCGCCCGGGGCCGCACAACAGCCTGGAGCCGCATCCTGACCGCCAGGCCCGCACCACGCCGTGCCCGGTGGGCGCCCCCGCAGGGAGCCGGGCCGTCGGTGCCCGCCCCGCGCGCGGCGGGGCGGGCGCCGGGTGCCGGGGACGCAGTGGGAGGGGAACCCTGCGTCCCCGGCACGCGCGCGGCCGTACCCACGGACGGGTGCGGCCGCTTGGAAGCCCTGTCGCCAGCATCGCAGGCCGAGCGCGTCCGGCGACAGTGAACCCCCGGCCACAATCGCCGCCCCGGCCACGTACAAAGAGGCGGAGAACGCTCTCGTGTGCGGCCCCTCGGCGGTGCCCGGTGGCAACGATTTGATCGCGAAACGGACGCGCGCATTCCCCGTGGCCGCGCTCCGCCGTTGAACCGGGCATGGACAGGGACGCTGCACAGAGCCCGGAGACCGCGCACCGGGCCGAACTGACCGGGGCCTACTGGCTGTCCACACCGGCACGGCCCGGGGCCGACTGCGAATGGTGCACCCGGCTGCGCGAGGCGGACCGGCGGGCCCACCAGCGCGCCGGCGGCTCGGGCACGGGGTGGGAGGGCGACCGGATGAGTTCGGCGCGGGCGGCCATGATGAGCCTGGCGCTGATGACCATCGTCCTCGCCATGGCGATGACCGCCGCGCATCTCTGACGCGGCTGGGAGGACGAAAGGAAGGCGGCCAGGCAGAGCGTGAACCGGACGCCCGAGCCGCCCCCCGTATGCCCGTATGCCCGTGAGCCTACGCCGTGCCCTCGCCGCGCCAGAACGCGTCGGGCAGCGCCTCCACTTCGGTGGCCGCCTCGCGCAGCTCCGCCGCGACGGGCAGCAGCGCCGTGTAGACGGGGTCGCCGCCGGCCGCCATACGGTCGATCACCTCGGCGTTGGTACGGGCCCGCTGGGCGACGACCGCCCCGAAGGCCGCCCGGTCGCCCTCGTAGCCGTACGCGTCGAGGAAAAGATGCAGTCGCCGGGCGCGGTCGTCGAAGTCCGTGAAGCCGGTGCGCCGGGCGAACCGGCGGGCGTGCAGCGGTACCCAGGTCAGCGCCATGAACGCCAGGTCGAACTCGCGCGAAGACGGCCCGGCGGTGTCCCAGTCGAAGAACCCGGCCAGGTCCCCGTCGCGCCACACGGCGTTCCACGGAGCGGCGTCGTGGTGGCCGATGACCAGGCCGGGTCGCCAGGTCTGCCCGGCCAGCCAGCGCGCGCCGGGCGGCGGTTCGAACGTCTCGGTGGCGTCGTGCAGCCGTCGGGCCCAGCGGCCGACGCTCCGGAGGGCGGCGTCGTCGTACACCCACGAGGGCCAAGGGAGCTCCTCCCCGGCCGTCTCCCCCGCGAGGTGGGTCAGCATCTCGCGGCCGTGCTCGTCCGTGCCGAGCACGCGGGGCGCGCCGTCGAACCCCACGGCCTCCAGATGCCGCAGCACCGCGTGCACGGCGGGTGTCCAGGGCTGGGCGTCCCGGTGGACCGCGTCACCGATCCGCACCGCGCCGACGGTCCGGCCCCCCGGCAACCGCTGCTCTTCCATGCTCCCGTTGTATCCCATCACCGAGGTCCGCCGCACCGGCATTTCCCGGCGGCGGCCGGGCTCCCGCCTCCGGCCCGTCATCCCCCTCAATACGCTTGCCGGTCCGGGCAGGGCGCGGATAGCGTCCCCCCTCGTGACTTCGCCCTCGCCCTCGCCCTCGGCTCCGACCCTGCGCACCGACCGTCTGCTGCTCGACCGGTACACGCCGGCCGACGAGGAGGCCTTCGTCGCGCTCTTCCAGGACACACGGGTGTCCCGGTGGATGGGTGACGGGACCACCTCCGAGGCCGAGGACCGCGCCCTGTTCGGGCGGGTCTTCTCGAAGGTGTACGCGCGGGACCTGTTCGACGTGTGGGCGGTCCGCCAGGACGGGCGGCTGGTCGGGCACGCCGAGATCAAACGGACCGACGAGGTCGACGGGCACGAGATCATCTACGCGCTGGCGCCCGAGGTGTGGGGCCGCGGCCTCGGTCTGGAGCTGGCCGCTGCGATCGTCACCCACGGCTTCGATACCCTCGGCCTGACCGAGGTGCACGCCACCGTGGCCGAACCCAACAGGGCGTCGCTGGCGCTCCTCGAACGGCTCGGCTTCGCGCACGTCCGCGACATCACCGAGGACGACGGCAGCACCACGCGGGTGCTGACCCGCACCCGGAGTTGACCGCCCGTCAGGAACGCACGGGCACCGGCGCGGCGACCGGCTCCGGCGTACGCGCCGGTGCTGCTGCGACGGTTATGGCGTGAACACGTCGGCCCGCACGGGTTGCCCTCGGCGGGGCCCGGGTACCCGGCCGGTCCCGCTACGCAGGCGCGACGACAGGGAAGGGACGCCGATGAGGGCTGTGACGTGGCAGGGCAGGCGGAACGTCCGGGTGGAGACCGTGCCGGACCCGGTGATCCAGCAGCGCACCGACGCGATCGTGCGCGTCACCTCGACGGGGCTCGGCGACTTCGACCTCCGTATGTACGAGCGGCACGCCACGCTCGCCCCGTTCATGAAGCCGGGCGACGTCCTCGGCCACGAAGCCGTCGGGATCGTGGAGGAGACCGGCTCGGAGGTCACGGAGCTGAAGCCCGGCGACCGGGTCGTCGTGCCCTTCCACATCGCCTGCGGGCACTGCTGGATGTGCTCGGCGGGCCTGCCCGGCCAGTGCCTGACCACCCACGACCCCGACCACGACACGGGCGCCGCGCTCTTCGGCCACGCCGGGCGGTACGGGTCGGTGCCGGGCGCGCAGGCGGAGTATCTGCGGGTGCCGCAGGCCCAGTTCGGGCCGATCCGGGTGCCCGAGGGTCCGCCGGACGACCGCTTCATCTATCTCTCCGACGTCCTGCCGAGCGCCTGGCAGGCGGTCCAGTACGCGGACATACCGCCCGCCGGGACGGTGGCCGTGCTGGGTCTGGGCCCCCTCGGCGACATGGCCTGCCGGATCGCGCTGCAACGCGGCGCCTCGCACGCCATCGGCGTCGACGTGGTGCCCGAGCGGCTGGCGCGGGCGCGCAAGCGGGGCGTGGAGGTGTTCGACCCGGGTGACTACGAGAGCCGGGACGAACTGATCGCCGCGATCGGCACCCACACCTTCGGCCGGGGCCCCGACGCGGTGGTGCACGCCGTGGGCACCGAGGCCCACGACGGCCTCCTCAACAAGCTGGCCCAGTACCAGCGGGCGTCCCGGCCGCACGGCGGGCGCACCCCGGAAAACGGCGCCGGCCGGCTGGCCGCCCTCCACCTCGCCATCGCCCTGGTCCGCCGGGGCGGCACGGTCTCGCTCGGCGGCGACTACGGCGGCACGGCCGACCCCCTGCCGCTGATGACGCTCGCCGAGAAGCACGTCCAGCTGCGCGCGGGCCGGGCCAACATCCACCGCTGGAGCGCGGACATCATGTCCTTCCTCGCCGACGACGACCCGCTCGGCGTGGACGACTTCGCCACCCACCATCTGCCGCTGGAGCAGGCCCCGTACGCGTACGACATCGTCGAGAGCGGGGCGGACGGCGCCGTCAAGGTCCTCCTGCGGCCCTGACCGTTGCCCCGTCTCAGCCGCCCTCCCCCCTGGACGCCTCCGCCCCGTCGAGCAGCTCCTGCACCCGCTCTCCCAGGCAGCGCCCGAGGGTCTGGTACGCGTAGAACTGCTGGTGGTCGAACCACTGGTCGCTGGTGCTGTCGTGCGGGAAGACGGGGTGGGAGGCCGCGTAGGAGAGCAGTTGGTAGGGCAGGTCCCTGGTCAGCGTGGTGCGGGCCACGATCAGCGTGCCGTGGCGGCTCCGCTCGCCGTCGATGTCCAGGTCCTCGGGGTAGGTGATGTCCCCGGTGACCACCGACGTACGCGACAGACGGGCGTTGAGTTCGGAGAGGACACCCGGGGGCTGGAGCGGTTCGCTGCCGCCGGGGACGAGTTCGGTCGGCTCGTGCAGGGTGATGGTGATGCCCAGCTCCTCGTGGGCGAGCGCGATGGCCTGCGCCAGGGTGGTGGCGAAGGGCGGGATGTCGCCGCTCGCGTCGATGCACACCGCCGTACGGACGCCCTGCCGCAGCAGTTCGACGAGCCCGAGGTTCTCGTAGTGGCCGCCGTCGGTCACCAGCAGCAGCCGGTCGTCCATCGGGTAGCGCCCGAACACCTCGCGCAGCAGATACGGCAGCCGGCGGATCAGCGGCGCCGGGGGTGAGGGCCAGCGCGGCGCGTTCCACTGCTGGGCGAGGGCGCCCGGGTTGGGCAGCCAGCTGCCCAGCCGCGCGTTGGAGAGCGCGAACAGCGTCTGGAAGGCGCGGGCCTGGGCCCCCATCGCCGAGGCGAAGGCGGCGCCCGAGACCGCGACGGCCGACTGGACGGTGAGGTCGCGCGCGATGTGCCGCCGGGAGCGTTGCTCCAGGCAGGCGGTGCAGGCATACCCCACGTCGGGGCCGCCGACGTAGTCGTGGGAGAGCGAATAGGAGACCGCCTTGCGCCCCGGCGGGGTCCGGTCGCTGCCGGAGAGGTTCGCCGCTCCGGCGAAGATGACCTGGGGGAAGTGCTCCTTGCGCGCCCCGTACACGCTGAGCGAGGTGGTCTCGTTGGCGAAGTCGTACGGCCGGGCCACCTGCGTACCCGCCGTACCGGGCAGGATCTCCCGGCGGACCGCGAACGCGGAGGCCAGCCGGCGGCGGTAGAAGGGGTGCAGGCTCATCCACGTCTGGTCCAGGAGCGCGCCGATGGACAGCAGCACGGCCGGGACGCAGATCTGCAGCCACAGCGGCCACGCCCAGCCGGTGGCGGTCGCCCAGCCGAGGACGGCCAGGAAGGCGGCCAGGAGGAGGATCAGCACGACCCACACCGTCAGATACTGCAACAGGCCGTTGGGGACCGCCCGGCTCAGGCCCGACCGGCCGCGCACCACGTCCATCACCTTGGACAGGCCCCGGCGCACGGTCTGGCGCCGCCGCCACAACGTGCCCACCAGCGCCGCGACATAGGTGACCAGGACGGTGAGCCCCGCGCCCACCGTGGCGTCGGGGCGGCTGAGCTGGAACCGGGTCTGGAGGTGGACCGCCGCCCAGGCGAGCATCGGGACGACGACGACCACGGCGGTCAGCGCGAGCGTCAGCACCACGAACGCCTGGAAGGCCCGGGCCAGCCAGCGGGCCGTACGGTCGGCGCGGTCCCAGACGTAGACGCACAGCCACAGCAGCCAGATCCCGGCGGTGGCGACGAGTGTGTACGCGAGGGTCCACAGCGCCGGGTCCCGGAAGGACGGCCGCGGGGGCGTGGCCGTGCAGTGGGCGCAGAAGCGGATGCCCGGCTCGGCCAGATGGGACAGATCGGTCACCGGCACGTGGTGGTAGGCCCAGCTGAGCACGAGCCCGATGGTGGCGGTCGCGGCGGCCAGCAGGAGCAGGGACGCCAGCAGACCGCGCAGCAGCACCCCGAGGGCGACCATCCACTGCCCGGTGCCGTCCGCCACGTACTTGGAGTGGCGCCGCAGATGGTCCTCCTCGGGCGAGCCGGGCACGAAGGCGTCCTGGGAGGTGAGGTCGCCGTTGAGGGCCAGTTGCATCGCGCCGACCGTGTAGCCGCCGCCGGAGACGGAGACCAGGTACCGGGCCTCGCGCAGCGAGCGGCGCAGGGCCTGGAGGGCGCCGAGGGTGACGGTGGCCGAGCGGATACCGCCTCCGGAGACGCAGAAGCCCAGCTTCGCGTGCGGGCGGCCGGGGGCCGTCGTGCTGTGGTAGCGCCAGTGGGCGGCGGGGATCCCGGGCTCGGCGTGCGGATGGACGACACCGGTCGGCCAGACCCGTCCGTCGGCCTCGGCGACCGGCCACGGCGGGACCAACGCCGGGGTGGCGGGCGGGTGTCCGGGGTGCGGCGGCGACTCTGCGCGCTCGTGGTCCGCGTGGCCCCCGCCGTCATGGCCGGTGTCGGCGCCGTCACCGGGGCCGGTGCCATCCCCGTCACCGGGGCCGGTGTCGGCCTCGGGGGCCGCCGCCCGCTGCACCAGGCCCCGGCCCGCGCGGGAGACCGTGGTCGCCCACACCATCGCGCCGACGACCGTGGAGGCTCCGAGCAGCGGCCACTTGACGGTCTCCAGCGCCGCGGCCGTGGCGAAGGGCCAGTCGCCGACGTCGCCGCGCACGTTCAACGCGCCGACGAGCAGACCGTTCTCGACGAGGCCGAACACGGCGGCGGCGAAGGTGGCCACGATCGCCCAGTGGGCGACCTGGCGGCCGCGCAGCCCCGAGTACGCGTGGTGCCCGATCTGGAACACCAGCAGCAGCGTCGCGGCGCCGCAGGCGACCCACACCATATGGGCCACCAACGCGTCCTGGAAGGCGGCGGCGTGCCCGTCGTACGCCTTCTGGGCCGCGTCGGCCGTCCCCGCGAGCTGGAGGCCGGCGAGGTCGACGTCCGGGGCGCGCCACAGGAAGTAGGCGCCGCCGAGCGCCGCCGGGACCAGCGCCACCCAGGCCCGCAGGAACCCCTGCCTGGCGGTCACGGGCCGGGCTGCCGTCAGGACAGGCGGCGAGGAGTGAGGCATCGGGTCACCTCATGAGGTCGGTGGTCATGCCTACCGCCCCGGTGGTCCACCGTCCCCGCCGGTGTGCCACCGGGACCGTACGCGCGGGTCAGTCCGGAGGTTCCTCCGGTTCCACTTCGTCGGCCGGTTCGTTCTGGTCGTCCGGGGCGGCTTCCCCGGCGCGGCCGTCGCCCTGCTCGCGCGGACGGCGGCGGGGGTCCTCGCGCCCATGCTCCTGGCCGGGTTTCGGTGACGTCGGCGGCGGCAGGTCGGGCGTCTTGGGCTCGTCCTCCTGCGAAGAGCCCTCCGGGCCGTCCCGGTCCTTGCGGTTCTTGTCGCTGTCGGCCATCTCAACCTCCTTGCGCGAAAGGCCGGTACGCGGGGTGCCCCGGGTCAGGTCAGCAGACGGGACAGCGCGTCGGCGTAGTCGGCGGGCAGGTTCTTCTCGTCGGCCAGGGTGTGCAGGAAGGTGTGGTCGCCGGACGCGGTCAGCGCGTCCAGCACCACCGGCTCCAGCTCGGCCGGGGCGGCGGCGGTCGCGCCGATGCCGGGGCCGGTCGGGTGCGCCTCGCCGCCGGCGCCCACCAGCGGGAGGCGCGGGCGCAGTTCGGCGCCGGTGGGCTCGATCTCGTCCAGGGCCAGCTGCCACCGCACCCCGCCGTCCGGGGACGCGGTGAGCGCCGGGGCCGGGGCGGCGGCGAGCGCCGGGAGGTCGGCCAGCGCGCCGGTCAGCCGGTCGGTGGCGTCCGCCAGGGTCAGCCCCGCGACGATGGTGTCGGCGGTGCCGTCGTGCAGATGCAGCACGTGGTCCGCCGACATCCCGGGGACCGGCTCCAGCGTCTGTCCCGGGGCGAGGGCGTGCATGAGCCGCTTGGAGCCGCAGCGGGCGACGCCGTCGACGACGACCAGCCGGATGTCCTTGTCGCGGGCGTCGACGAGGCAGGTGTACGGGTCGCCCTCGGCGCCGTCGACGACGACCAGGTCCGCGCGCTTCCCGGCGCCCAGCGACCCGAGCGCCGACTCCCAGCGCAGGATGCGGGCCGCGTCCCGGGTGACCATGGCGACCAGCTCCTGGTCGCTGAAGACGGATCCGGCGGCGGTGGAGGCGAGCCGGGCCGCCTTGAGCTCACCGAGCAGCCCCTTGCTGCCCGACACCGACCAGTCCGAGCCGAGGCCCATCAGCACACCGGCCTCCTTGGCGGCGGCGATGTCGGCGGTCTTCCCGTAGAGCAGGAGGTTGGAGAACGGCGACCACACCATGGAGCCGCCGTGTGCGGCGAGGACGGTGAAGTCGTCGGCGGTGAGACCGGTGCAGTGGATGCCCACCAGGTTCTCGGTGATCGCCCACTTGCCGGGCTTGAACTGGAGGGCCTGGAAGTGCGCCCGGGCGGCCGCGTCGGTGCCCTCGGCCAGATGCAGCAGCAGCCGGTGCGGCTGGTGGAGCCGGGCCAGGAACTTCTCGGCGTCCGCCGCCTCCACGTCGGCGATCCGGGAGGCCGCCTCGGGCAGGTCGGGCGCGTCGGTCTGCTCGACGTTGCGGACGATGCCCCGGTACATCCGGCGGGCGCCCGCGTTGCTGAACAGGGCGATGCCCTGGCTGGTGGTGGTGCCGTTGACCAGGGCCTTCGCCTCGACATACCGCACCACGGCGGGCATGAGGCGGGGGTCTTGGCCGAGCACTTTCATCGGGCCCGTCACCAGGGTGTGGTAGGCGGGGTTGGAGCTGCCGCCCCACTGCGCCCGGTTGCCGTACTGCTTCGGCACCTGCCACAGCGGCAGCACGTCGTACGGCAGGTGGTTGTGCAGCTCGATCAGCCCCGGGTAGACCGAGCCCCGGGTGTCCACGGGGTGGATGTCTTCGAAGCCGGGCGGTGCGGGTGCGTCGGCGGGCAGCACCGCCTCGATGAGGGTGCCCGACACATAGAGGACCCCGTCGTCGAGCACGGTGTCCGACGGGTCGAGGGTGACGATCCGGCCGCGCAGGGCGAACCGGCCGGTATCCGGGGCGTCTGCTCCAGGCGACATCGCGGCATCCCTTCTCGCCACTTCCGAGGCGGACGGATGAACACCACATATCGGATGAACATCACTTAATAGACACCATGCCGTAATGTCATCCGTTGATCACCTTCTGTCATGACTGATCGCCCGCATGGAGTAGGAGCACCGCATGCACCCCTTCGACCCCGGTTACGCGCAGGAGCCGTACGCCTCACTCGTGTGCGACTACCCCGGCCCCGAGGTCTATCCGGCCGCCCACTTCCGCGTGGAGTGGGGGCCGATCTTCCATCGGGGGCGCCTCGACGGCACGGCCCGGGTGCTGGTCATCGGGCAGGACCCGGCCGCCCACGAGGCCGTCACCCGCCGGATCCTCGTCGGCACCGCGGGCCGCCGCTTCCAGGGCTTCCTGGCGAAACTCGGCATCGACACGAGCTATGTGATGGTCAATACGTTCGTGTACAGCGTCTTCGGGCAGCAGGGCGGCAACGTCCACGCCAAGGACGAGCACATCGCCGCGTACCGGCACGGCTGGCTGGACGGCATCGTGGGCCATCAGCCCATCGAGGCGGTGATCGCGCTGGGCGGGCTCGCGGACACGGCGTACCGCACCTGGCGCGAGACCCCCTCGGGCGCCGCGTTCGACGGCGCCTACCAGCACATCCTGCACCCCACCTTCCCCGACAGCGCGGCGAGCTCCGGGACCGACCCCGCAGAGGCCATGGCCAGGCTGCTGACGAACTGGAACAGCGCGCTGGAGGCGCTGCACGGCGTCGTCACCCCCGACACCGAAAGGCCGCTCGCGCTCTACGGCAGCACGCTGACCCCGGCCGACCTCGCCACCATCCCCTCGGCCGACCTGCCGCCGGGGCTCCCGGCGTGGATGCGCTCGGACGAGCCGTGGGCGAGCCGCCAGGGGGCGACCCCGGCCGAGAAGCGCGCCACGATCGTGGTCCAGATCCCGCCGGACCAGCGCCCCTTCTCCTGAGGGACGATCGGCGAGCCGCGGCTACTTGGCGCCGACCGGGCTCACATAGGTGCCCGGGTGGGTGGCCCCGTCCTGGAGGAGGATCGAGCCGACCGGCCACCGCAGGGTGTGGGAGTGCGTCTCGCCCGGCGGGGTGACCACCATGCGGGTCGGCCGGAACTCGTTGCCGCTGCCCTGGGTGTACGGCAGGTAGTAGATGGTGAAGGTGGTGGTGGCGCCCGGCCGTACGGTCACCCGGTGCGGGCGCTCGGCGGTCTGCCGCACCAGCGACCAGGTCAGCGGGCCCACCAGGTCCACGCCCGGATACCCGTTCAGCACACAGGTCGTGGCGCCCTTGTTGGTGAGCGTCACGGTCAGCGCGTACTGGAGGTTGGGGTTCTTGGCGCGGCTCGCCGGCACGATCGCGAAGCCGAGGCCGGCGGTCCGGCAGCGCCCGTCGGAGGCGGCACTCGCCCCGGCGCTCCCGGTGGCGGCCGGTTTCGACGGCGACGGCGCCGTGCCGCCGGAGGTGCCCCCGGCCCCGGAGGCGGACGCACTCGGGGCGGCGCCGGTGGCAGCGGTCTTCCCCGAGCCGCCGTCGCCGCAACCACTCAGCATGAGAGCGGCCGCCACGACGGCGACGGCGGGCGGAAGAATTCGAGGACGCGACACGGTGGGCTCCTCACCCTCGTACTCCACATGACGGCTCTGGCCGCACACAGAATGACGCGTACCACCCTGACGCGGTTTCAGGCCCGCCGCTCCTGTGCCGCCGGACGCCCTCCTGGCCGCTCAGCCGGGGTGCACCAGCCGGACCTCCTCGCTGCCGGCCCGGTCGTGCTCCTCCGCCCAGTTCCGCAGCGCGCTCAGACAGGCGTGGTCGAGGTGGCGCAGACCGGTCAGATGCAGGTGTACGGCCCGGTCCTTGGGGAGTTTCTCCAGTGTCTCCAGGATGCGGGGCAGCCGCAGGAAGGTGGCGTTGCCGACCACATGGGCGCTCACCGGGCCCTTCCCGTCGTCGGTGACCTCGATGTGGACATGGGAGGTCTCCCAGGCGGCCTTCACCACGGCCAGCAGCAGACCGATGAGGACGCCCTCGAACATGTTGGTCAGCAAGATGGCGAGCGCCGTCGCCGCCAGCACCACCGCCTCGCCCCGGTGGGTGTTCCAGAGCGCCGACAGGCCCCTCACCGGCAGGAGTGTGACACCGGCGTGGACGAGGACACCGGCGAGCGCGGCGGTGGGCACGTAGGTGAGCGCGCCCGGCAGCAGAGCCGCGAAGAGCAGCAGCCAGACGCCGTGCAGTACACGGGACGCCTTGGTCCGCGCGCCCGCCTGCACATTGGTGGCGCTGCGCACGATGACCGCGGTCATGGGCAGGGCGCCGAGCAGCCCGCACACCGTGTTGCCCATGCCCTGCGCCATGAGCTCCTTGTCGTAGTCGGTGCGCGCCCCGGTGTGCAGCCGGTCGACCGCGGCCGCGCTGAACAGCGACTCCGCGGAGGCGATCAGCGCGAACGCCAGCACCGTGGCAAGCAGCCCCGTGTCCGCGAGCTTCGCGAACTCCGAGGAGCCCGGCGGCTGCACGGCCGAGGTGAGTCCGCTCACCCGCACCCGTGCCACCGGCAGGTCGAGCAGCACGGTCAGGGCGGTGGCACCGCCCACCGCCGCCAGGGCGCCGGGCAGCACCCGGCAGCGGTCGGGCAGCCGCTTCCACACGGCCATCACGACGAGCGTGCCGCCGCCGACGGCCAGCGCGGTGAGCGCGGTCGCCGACCGCGCCACCTCCGCGACGAGACCCGGCAGACCCGCGATGTTCGGCACCCCCGCGCCCGGGCCCTTGCGGTCGGCGAGGATGTACAGCTGGCCCGCGATCAGCAGCAGACCGATGCCCGCCAGCATGCCCTCCACCACGGCCGGCGAGATGGCTCGGAACCAGCGGCCCATCCGCAGCGCGCCCAGGGCGAGTTGGATGAGTCCGGCCAGGAGGACGACGACGCCGAGGGCGGCGAGGCCGTACTCGGTGACGGCGCTGTGGACGAGGACGGTGAGACCGGCGGCGGGGCCGGACACCTGGAGGCTGCTCCCGGGCAGCACCCCGGCGACCAGCCCGCCGACTATGCCGGTGACCAGGCCGAGTTCGGCGGGAACGCCGGAGGCGACCGCCACGCCCACACACAGGGGCAGCGCGACGAGGAAGACGACGAGGGACGCGGCGAGGTCGGAGCGCAGCGCGCGGGCCGGCACGGGGCGTGGGTTCATGGCGTTCCGTTCTGTCAGTGGGGAAGGAACGTCGCGGACTGTCGCGACCGGGCGAAGGGCCCATGGTGCGGCGTCGGGGAACGTACGGCAGCAGCGGACAGAGCCGGGCCGGGTGCCGTCGGAAAGGTAGGTATGAGCATGGTCGGCGCTCTGCCGCGACGGGTAGGGGCGGCAAGGAGCACGCCGAGAGCGCACCGGGATCATGACCGGCTCATATCGGGGCGCGGGCGCCGCTGCCGATCCTGCCGGGGCGCTCGCAGGTGACGGCGAGGGCTGCCGTGCCGGCCCGGACCCACTGCCCGGGCGGGCACGGGAGCGACCACTAACCGCGCAGGTCCACCACCGAACGGAGTTTGCCGCTGGTGGGGCTGCGGTCCAGGGACGCGCCGTCGACCGCCTCGACCGCGAGGTCGAGCAGCCGCTCGCTCACGGCCGAGCGCAGCTCGGGGTAGTCGGCGAGGAAGGCCTCGCGCAGTTGGTCGGGCCGCGCCGCGCCGGCCCGTTCCACCCGCACGGTGAGCCGCTCGCGGGTGTCCTGGCGGGTGAGGACGGTCTGGAGTTCGCCGCTGTATCCGGCGCGCTCCTGGGCGATGGCCACTAGGCGCCGGTGGTTGAGGAAGTACGTGGCCACCCGCATCACGTCACCCGTACGGCCGCGCAGCTCGAAGCGGGTGGCGTGGCTGCCGCAGGGGCAGCGGCCGTCGACCGCGCGGCCGAGGTCGCCGATCACATAGCGGCCGAGGTGCTGGCCGCGCCGGGCGTGCGTGGTGAAGACCAGCCGGCCCGTCTCCCCCGGCGCCACCGGCCGGTCGGCTTCGAGGTCGAGTATCTCCATGGTGTGCAGATCGGCGTGCAGATGGTGGACACCGCCGACGCTCTCGGCGCACTGGTAGCCGAGCGGGCCCAGGTCGGTGCTGCCGTACGTGATGGACCGCACGACCTCGATGCCGAAGGTGTCGCGCAGGGTGCGCTGCTGGGCGTCGGTGAAGTGTTCGCCGCCGTAGAAGACCTTGCGGATGCCGCCGTACGCGCGCAGCGCGTCCGCCTCCTCGTGCAGCAGCTGCCACAGGTAGGAGGGCATACCGAAGAGGGTGTCCGCCCCGTGGGCGATGAGTGCCTGTGCGGTGGCCCGGTGGTCGGGGCCCGCCGACAGGGGCAGTTGGACGCCGCCCAGGCGCTCGAGGATGGAGAAGAAGCTGATGAAGCTGCCGTACATGCCGCCGCAGTAGAAGAGGTTGGCGGTGCGGTCGGCCGTCGGGTCGTAGCCCGCGGCGAGCAGACCGCGGGCGGCGGCGTGCATCTGGGTGTCGTAGTCGTCGTAGCTGAACAGCGAGAGCGCCGGGTCGCCGGTGCTGCCGCCGCTGCGGAAGTACAGCTCGGCGTCGGCCCTGGACACCTGGCGGTTGAGCTCCTGGACCTCCTCCTTGCCGGTCAGCGGGCCGGTCGGCGGCGGCAGGACGACGGGCCGGGCCAGGTCGTCCAGACAGGCGGTGGTGGCGAACCGGGCGTCGGCCTGGACCGCGACGCGCCGGCTGTAGCGCTGGAGCGCGTACACGCCGTCGTGCGGCTCGCCCGAGTACCCGTCGAGCATGGCGCCCAGCGGGGTGACCCGGGTGACGCCCGCGGCGAACACCGCCCGGGAGAGCTCGGCGGTGTCGGTGGGGCTCGCCGCGACGCCGGCGGTCTGGAGGTAGCGGCGCATCGGGCGCAGGGCGCCGATCAGCTTCTCGCGCGGCAGCGGCTTGACCCACACACTGCGGTGCAGCGGCGAGGCGGTGAGGGCGGGCCGGGTGTCGGCCATGACCCGCCAGGAGCCGTCGGCGGCGGCGAACACCCGGGTGAGACCGAGGTGTTCCTCCAGGCGGGCGACGAGTTCGGTGGTGGTCAGCTCGGCCTGCGCGGCGAGGTCGGGAGCGCCGGGCGCGGGCGCGGCGGCGGGCCGGGCGGCCAGCACGTCCGCGAAGCGCTGAGCGAAGGCGAAGACGTCCTGCTCGTCCTCGGTGTCGAGGTAGACCACCTGGGGGCTGGAGCAGGCCTGCTGCTCGTACAGGCACACATCGTCCGCGAGGGCTTCCAGCGTCGCGCTCTCGTGCCAGGTGTCTCGGGTGAGGTAGGCGAAGGAGATGCGGTGTCCCCACTCCACCAGCCGGCAGCCCGGCGGCACATGCGCGGAGACACCCTCGACGGCGCTCTCGCCGCCCCAGACCGCGACGGCGTCGGCGGGCGCGCACATCAGCGCCAGCCAGTCCTGCCGGGAGGAGGAGAAGCGCAGCACGATGACACGGGCGGCGAGGGCGCCGGTGGTGTCGAGCGCGACCAGCTCGGCCAGCAGGTACTGGGTGAGCAGGGTGTCGCCGCCGCTGGTCTTGAGGATGTTGACGTTCCCGGCGAGCAGGCCCTCGACGATGCTGAGCGGGGCGACGGAGGCCGCGTTGCCCGGCGCGATGTGCGCGACCAGGCCGACCGGCGCCCAGGCCTCGTAGACCGTCTCGCGGGCGTCGGGCCGGTTGAGCCGCCCCGGGGCGGTGCCGCCCAGTTCGCGGCGGAGCTTGCGGGTGAGCTCGGTGCGGCTGAAGTAGGTGCCCAGCTCGTCGAGGAGCGCGGGGTCCTCGCCCTCGGCCAGCTGCCGGGCGAGCCGTTCGCGTACCGGGTGCGCCGGATCGCGCAGGGCCGTGGCGAGCGCGTCGCAGGCGGCCAGCACCGTCTCGGTCTCCAGCGGGTTCGCCAGCGCCTCCTCCACGGCGGCGGGCAGGTCGGCCAGGCGCCGCCCGGCCTCCTCGTCCCCGATGAACGCGCCCTGCCAGTAGTGGTGTCGGTCAGCCCGGTCAGCCCGGTCCATGGTGTCCTGCACGGTCACGACATGCCCTTCATCAGTTCGGCGGCGGCCACCGCGCAGCTCTTGTTGCGGCTCACTCCGGCGCGCCCGTGGACGGTGAACCAGTCGGTGCCGAGCTCGCAGCCGCACTCCGCGCCCGGGTGCAGCGAGGCGAGGTCGCCCATGACGACGCTCTGCGCCGGTACGGAGGTGATGTACGGGGAGACGAGGTGCAGATAGCCGGTCTCGCCGTACGGGAGGGGTTCCAGCGTGCTGGTGGAGAGGATGGCGACCCGCGACCAGACGGGGGCGTGCAGCCGGTGGTGGTCGCATTCGATGTACGGGACGCAGTGCTCGACGGAGCCGAAGGTGTCGCGGATGCGCTCGCCCGGGATGCCGAGTTGTTCGGTGACGCGGGCGTACATCTCGTCCTTGCCGATGCGCTGGTCGGCGTGGCCCTTCCAGCCGCCGCCGAGGATGACCAGGGAGCCCTCGGGCAGCCGCAGCGGCGCCATCCCCATGGCGCGCATCCGCTCCAGGGTGAAGTAGAGGAAGGCGGGGAAGCCCAGGATCCGGACCGGGGCGCCGTCGCTCTCGAAGCGGCGCAGCGCGGCGACGCAGCCGAACGGGTCGAACTCGTGGCCGGCGCCGGTGTTGCGCAGCGCGTATTCCACACTGCGGGCGGGCGCGAAGTCGCAGAGGTAGTTGTCCGTGAAGGCGGTGCCGAGGTTGAGGGCGGGGGCCGGCTCGTAGCTGTAGAGGAGGTAGTTGACCTCCTGGTCGGGGGTGATCCAGCCGTTGCGCTCGAAGATGCGGGCGACCATGCGCTGGGCCGAGCGGATGGTCCAGGTGTCGAAGAACATCTGCGACTTCTGGCCGGTGGTGCCCGACGAGGTCAGATGCAGGTCGACGTCCTCGCGCGGGATGGACAGCACTTCGTGGCGCTTGAAGAAGTTGGCGTGCACCAGCGGGGCGCGGTACGGGTGCGCGGGCGGCGTCGCCTCGTACAGCGAGCGGAAGAACGGGGAGCGCTCCGCGTGCCAGGCGTTGGTCTGCGCCATGGCCGCGGCGAACAGCTCGTCCTCGGCGGGCCCGCAGGCGTACGGGTCACTCAGGTCGCACAGCTCCTGCACATGCGACAGCAGGGCGGGGTCGGGGACGCCGACCGGGGCGAGATGGGGGTTCATGAGGCAACCTCTAGGGTGGGCAGGTAGGTCGACGCCCAGGCCGACAGATAGCAGTCCAGATAGGGCTGGAGGGGCGGCTCGACGACGACGCCGCGGAAGTCGATCTGCTCGGTGGTGCGCGAGAGGACGACGTAGTCGTGGAAGCCGTCGCCGTCCGCGCGCATCGCCGGATAGAGCGCGCCCGCGACGAACCCCTGGGCCAGGAACGCGGAGAGCGCCTGGTGGTGCGCGAGCGGCACCAGCGCCTCCACATAGCCCGCCCCGGCCCGGGTCAGGGCGCGGGTGACGGGTTCGAGGTGGTCGGCCGCGGCGGCCGGGTCGGGGTGGGCGGTCAGCAGCGAGCAGTAGCCGCCGGTGCGGTTGAGGTACGCGTACACCTCGAACCGGCCGTCGTCGGGGGTGAGCAGCACGTTGGGCGTGTGCAGCGGGTAGAACCAGCCGGCCGTGTCGGGGAAGCGCTCGTGGAAGCGGCGGCGTACGAAGGCGGGCGCCTCGATCATCTCCAGGCGCTCGACGGGTCCGGGCCCGGCCGCCGGGAGCGGGCTGGTGGCGCGGACGTCGCCGTAGCTGACGCCCAGACAGCTCTCCACGGCCTTCAGGAGCGGCAGCAGCGGCGCGGGCACCTCGGTGACCGGTACACGGCGCTCCAGCACACCGGTCGAGTGACGCGCGTAGAGTGCCAGGCTCTCGCGGCTGCTGAGATCCACGGCGTTGGGCAGGACGCCCAGCGGGCGGAACCCGTTGCGGGCGACGACGCGCTGGGGCCCGGCGCTGACCGTGCGGACCGTCGCGTACACCGAGTCCAGGCGCCCGCTGTCCAGCATTCCGGCGCACAGTGCCTCGGTCAGGGTGGCGGCGAGGCCGCCGGCGCGGTGGTCGGGGTGGACGGCGAGGCCTTCGAGGCGGCCGATCCGGCTGCCGGGCTCGCCGTGGATGGCGGCCGACGCGGCCAGTGCGCCGGTGTCCGGGCAACGGGCCACCAGCCACAGGGAGTCGGGGTCCTGGATGAGGCGGGCCATCTCGGCGGGGTCGGTGCCGAGCCCGGCGGGGTAGTGGGGGCCGTAGACGGCGTAGTAGAGCTGGCGCAGCTCTGCGATGTCGGCGCCGGTGGCCGGTGCCACCAGGGCGCTCATCGCTCGCTCCCCACGGTCTGCGGAGCGCGCTCGGCCGTGTCGCCCGAACTCGCCTCCAAGGTCGGCGGGTTGGGGTCTCCCAGCAGCGCCAGGGCGACGGTGGCGGGCAGCAGGCCGGCCGCCTGCACCAGGCAGAGGGTCTGCGCGCTGAGGTGGTCCCCCGCCAGGCCGAACAGCAGCGAGGCCACCGGGAAGGAGGCGCCGAGGACCGCCTGCATCACCGCGAAGAAGCCCGGCTTGTCGGCGGCGGGCACCAGCCGCTGGAACAGGGCCACGAAGCGCACCCCGATCACGCCGACGCACCAGCCCGCCACCACGAGGCACCCGGCGAAGACCAGCCGCCCCGCGAACAGGCCGGGCAGCGCCAGGGCGCACGCCATCAGCGTCAGACAGCAGGCACCGGTGACGGTGGGCCGCCCCGGGACCCGGGCGCCGGTGAACGAGCCGATGAGCGTGCCGCACCCGAGCGACGCCTCCAGGAGGGCCACGGTGGAGCCGCCGTCGTCGAGGACGGTCCGGGTGTAGAGCGGGATGACGACGAAGACGGCGGTGGTGAAGAGGTTGGCCGCGGTGAAGCAGACCAGGATCCTCCGTACGTACGGGAGGTGGCCCAGGATGGCGCGGAGCGTGCGCTGTCCGGGCGCGTCCGTCGCGGCGGCATCGCCGTCGGCGCCGGGCGCGGTACGGAAGCGGACGCCCGCGACGAGCAGCGCGGCGGCGAGGTAGGCGGCTCCGCAGCCCGCGCCGAGACCGGCCACGCCCGCGCGGTCGACGGTCACCGCGCCGAGCAGCGCGCCGCCGAGACCGGCCAGGGACTGGGTGGACAGCTCGAACCCGGTGGCCGCCTCGATGTCCTCGTCGTCGACGAGTTCGGGCACCGAGGTGGTCAGACAGGGGTCGAAGAAGGCCTGGCAGGTGGCGAGGGCGAGCGTGGCGGCGTAGACGGCGGCCAGCGGCAGCCCGCTGGTCCAGGCCCAGACGGCCAGGGCGAGGGCGACGGCCCCGGCCACGGCGGCGGCCGTACGCAGCACCGAGCGGTGGGCGCTGCGGGCGACGACGCGGGCCACCACGGGCGCGAGCGCCACGGCGGGCAGGGTGCTGACCGCCATGAACAGGCCCGAGGCCAGGCCCCGTCCGCCGTCGACGGCGTAGGCCACCAGCCACCAGGAGACGCCGACCTGGAACATCCGGACGGCGGCCTGGGTCAGGACCTGGCTCAGCCACACGGCGCCGAAGGCGCGGTTGCGCAGGACGAGCGGCCTGCGGCGACCCTCGTCCACGAGGGGGGTGCTCATTCGGTCGGCCTCTCGTCCAGGACGCGGACGAGCTTGCCCGTACGCGGGTTGACGACCAGGTCGCGGTGGCGTGCCCACTCGACGGAGAGCGGGTGCACGAACCCGGCGCTCACACTGTCCGGGTACAGCGGCCGGGCGCTCTCCAGCTCGGTGACGACGGCCTTGGTGAGCACGTCGAGCGCGGCCGGGTCGTCGTCGCCCGGGGCGGTGGCGAGCCGCAGCACCAGTCCGTCGCGGCCCTGCCAGCGGCGGACGACCAGCTGCATGCCGACGATGCGGCCCTCGGTGTCCGCCTGGGCGACGGCGTCCTGCGCGTCCTGCGCGTACAGGGACACGGGTCCCACCCGTACGCCTTCCTCGGCGCGGCCGAGGATGCGGAAGTGGCCGAGGCCGGTGTCCGTCCACTCGGCGCGGTCGCCCGCGGGGTAGCGGATGACGGGCATCAGCCGGCGGAAGAGGCTGGTCACCACGACCCGGCCGGGGCGGCCGGGCTCGGTGAGGGGCTCGCCGGTGGTGTCGTCGAGGATCTCGACGACGGAGTACGGGGTGAAGGCGCGGTGCACCCGGGGGTCGGCGCCGGGCACCGGGCGGCCGAGCAGCCCCGCGTCGACGCTCGCGTAACCGACCGAGCGGACGGCCGCGTTGGGGAAGGCGGCGGTCAGCAGCCGCCGCTGGTCGGCGAAGAGGGCCTCACCGCCGAAGAGCACCAGCTCCACCGCGTCCAGCCGCAGGTCCGCGGCGAGGACGTGCTCGGCGAGGCGGCACAGCGTGGAGGTGGTGCCCGTCAGGACCTGGGCCGCGAAGTCGCGCAGGGTCGCCACCGTCGACTGGAGGGGCGCGGCGCCGCCGATGGGCAGCCGTACGTTGTCGACGGGGGCGTGGGCGAGCGAGTCGAGCACGAAGAGGAAGCTGGCGTAGAGCTCGCCCGCGTAGAAGAGGTCCGCGACGCGGTGGCCGGGGCGCAGACCGGTGTCCACCAGGCCCTGGCCGAAGGCGGTCACGAAGGTGCGCCACTCGTCGCGGGTGTAGACCGAGAACTTGGGCGCCCCCGTGGTGCCGCCGGTCTTGTAGACGGTCGCCTCGCTCAGGGGCCCGGTCAGGACCCGGTTGTCGTCGAGGGTGTTGGCCGCCCAGAACGTCTCCTGGTCCACGACCGGCAGGTCGGTGAGACGGTCGGCGTCCGGCGGCAGGGACGCGTAGAGCTCCTGGTAGAAGGGTGAGTTGTGACGGGCGAACCGGATGAGGTCCGAAAGCTGCTGGGCGGACATGCGGCCTTTGCCTAGGTGAACGGAAACTGGTCGGGAGTCACCGCGGCAAGGCGAGACCGTGTGCTCGCCGCCTGCGGGATCGTGCGGTGTACAGGGGATTCCCCGTGCCCCTGACACCTGGAGGCGCGTCGAGAACTGACGCGCGGTCACGATGATGGGACATCGGCGCGCGAATCGCAAAGTTGGCCGCACATCCACCGGTCTTCCTGGCCGAAAACAACGATTCTTGCGCCAATAGCAGTTGAGAGTGCAACTATCGAAGGCGGCGAAGCCGGATCTGGGCACTCTTCTAAGGTGGAGTCATGCACACCGTGGCCGTCCTCGCCCTCGACGGGGTCATCCCCTTCGACCTGTCCACGCCGATCGACGTGTTCCGGCGCACCCGGCTGCCCGACGGCCGTTGCGCCTACCGCGTCCGGGTGTGCTCACCCGTCGAGGAGGTGGACGCCGGGGCGTTCACGCTGCGCGCCCCCTGGCGCCTGGACGCGCTGGCCGAGGCGGACACGGTGGTGGTGCCGGGCTGCGCCGACCCCGTCGCCCCGGTCCCGGACGAGGCACTCGACGCGCTGCGGCGGGCCGCCGCCCGGGGCGCCCGGATCGCCTCCATCTGCACGGGCGCCTTCGTGCTCGCCGCCACCGGCCTCCTGGACGGCCGGCGGGCCACCACGCACTGGGCCGCCGCCGCGCTGCTGGCCGAGCGCCACCCCGCCGTCGACGTCGACCCGGCCGTGCTCTACGTCGACAACGGCCGGGTGCTCACCTCGGCGGGCGCCGCCGCCGGTCTCGATCTGTGCCTGCACATGATCCGCCGCGATCTGGGCTCGGCGGTGGCGGCCGACGCGGCACGGCTGTCGGTGATGCCGCTGGAACGCGAGGGCGGGCAGGCCCAGTTCATCGTCCCCGAGCATCCGCCCGCCCCGCGCGGCTCGACGATGGAGCCGCTGCTGCGCTGGATGGAAGAGAACGCGGGCGAGGACCTCACCCTCGACGACCTCGCCGCGCGCGCCGGGATGAGCGCGCGCACCCTGCACCGGCGCTTTCGCGAGCAGACCGGCACCTCGCCGCTCCAGTGGCTGCACCTGGCGCGGATCCGCCGGGCCCAGCACCTCCTGGAGACCACCGCCCACCCCGTGGACCGCATCGCCCGCCAGGTCGGCTTCGGCTCCCCCACCGCCTTCCGGGACCGCTTCAAGCGCCTGACCGGCACCAGCCCGCACGCCTACCGACGCAGCTTCCAGCGGGTCTGACCGGCCGGACGCCGCCGCAGCACAGCCGACCGTCCGCGCCCCGGTCAGTCCTGGCCCAGCTCCGCCGTCAGCGCGTCGAGGTTCTCCAGTCGCCCGGGCGACTCGGTGAGCAGCGGGACGGTCGCGACCAGGATCAGCTCGGTCACCGCGATCTCGTGGGTGAGCGGCGCGATGGGGCCCGCCGCGTCCCGGGGCAGCCGCAGGAGCACCTCGGCCTGGGCGGCCAGCGGGGACTCCCAGGCGTCGGTGACCAGCACGAGCCGCGCGCCCCGCGCCCGGGCCGCGCGGACGAAGCGCGCGGTGGTGTCGCTGTAGCGGCGGAAGTCGTACGCGACGACCAGGTCGCCCGGGCCCAGGTCCAGCAGCACCCGGGCCCGCTCGGCCGCCCCGTCCGGCACCCGGCGCACCCCCGGGCGCAGGCTGGCCAGCTGGCGGACCAGGTAGTCGGCGGCGAGTTCGCTCAGCGGGCCGCCCATGCCCCACACCCCGCGCGCCTGGGAGAGCAGCGCGGCGATCCGGCCGAGCAGCGGTTCGCCGGCCGCGGCGACGGTGGCGTCGAGTCCGGCCCTGAGCTGCTCGGCGGCCCGGCGCGGGCCGTCGGGGGCGGTGGCGACGAACTCGCGCAGCCGGGAGCGGTCGTGCTCGCGGCCCTCGGCCCGTACCGCGGCCTGGAAGTCGGCGAAGCCGGACCAGCCGAGCCGGGCGAAGAGCCGGGAGGCGGTCGGCGGGCTGACCTTCGCCCGGTCCGCGAGGGAGCGCAGCGAGCCCAGCGCGGCGAAGGGGTAGTCGTCGAGCAGGACGCGCACGATGGCCTGCTCCCCGCGCGGCAGCTCCGGATAGACCGCCCCGAGCCGGGCCGCCACCTCGTCGTCGTTCGCCATGCCACTCCCCCGCCGCCGTCGCCGATGAAGAAACGATTGTTACGCAACCTCTAAAAATCTCGGGTTAGAGTAACGTTCGTGACTATAGACGAGCGCTCCTCCGCAAGCACCGCCGTACGGACCCGGCCCTGGCGCGGCCTCATCGACGGCTACCGCTCCTGGCTGCCCGTCACGGACGCCACACCCGTCGTCTCGCTGCACGAGGGCAACACCCCGCTCGTCCCGGCCACCCATCTGTCAGCGCTCACCGGCTGCGACGTCTGGCTGAAGGTGGAGGGTGCCAACCCCACCGGCTCGTTCAAGGACCGGGGGATGACGGTCGCGGTCAGCAAGGCCGTGGAGGCGGGCGCCCGCACGGTGGTGTGCGCCTCGACCGGCAACACCAGCGCCTCGGCCGCCGCCTACGCGGCCCGCGCCGGCATCACCGCCGCCGTCCTGGTCCCCCGGGGCCACATCGCGCTCGGAAAGCTCGCCCAGGCGGTCCGCTACGGCGCCGAGATCGTCGAGGTGACCGGCTCCTTCGACGACTGTCTGCGCATCGCCCGCGAGCTGGCCGAGCACCACCCGGTCGCCCTGGTGAACTCGGTCAACGACCACCGTCTGGCGGGCCAGCAGACCGTCGCCTTCGAGATCGTGGACGCGCTGGGCGACGCGCCGGACCTCCACTGCCTGCCGGTCGGCAACGCCGGGAACATCACGGCCCTGTGGCGCGGCTACCAGGCGTACGGCACCGCCGGTCTCACCACCCGCGCGCCCCGGCTGTGGGGCTTCCAGGCGGCGGGCGCGGCCCCGCTGGTGCACGGCGAGGTGGTGGCCGCGCCGGAGACGGTGGCCACCGCGATCCGTATCGGCAACCCCGCCTCCTGGGCGGGCGCGATCGCGGCGCGCGACGGCTCCGACGGGCTGATCGGCGCCGTCACCGACGAGCAGATCCTCGACGCGTACCGGCTCGTCGCCCGCCACGAGGGCGTCTTCGTCGAGCCCGCCTCGGCGGCCGGTGTCGCCGGTCTGCTGGCCGAGCACCGCGCGGGCCGCCTCGACGCCGGACAGCGCGTGGTGGTCACGGTCACCGGCAACGGCCTCAAGGACCCGGACGCCTCGATGCGCGGTGGCTACGAGTCCACCACGTCCTCGGCCCGCACGGCCGATGTGGCCCAGGCCCTGCGCCTGACCGTCTGACAGCCGCGCGGGGGCGGGCCCGTTCAGCGGGCCGCGCCCACTTCGGCCACGAACGCGAGGATCGCCGGTCCCGCCTCCGCCAGGTTGGTGAAGTGACGGTGCACACCCTCCACCGCCACCGGGGCGTTCACGCCCCACACCGTCATCCCGGCCCGCAGCCCGGACAGCACTCCCGACGGCGCGTCCTCGACCACCAGGCAGTCCTCGGGCCGGGCGCCGAACCGCTCGGCCGCGAGCAGATAGGGCACCGGTGACGGCTTGCCCCGCGCCACCGCGGCGGCGTCCACCAGGACCTCGGGCACCGGCAGCCCGGTCCGGGCGAACCGTCCGCGCACCCGGTGCTCGTAGTTGGACGTCACCAGCCCCCAGGACCCGGCCGGGAGCGCGGACAGCAGCTCCGCCGCCCCGGCGAACGCGTCGTACACCCCGGAGCGGACGTCCTCGTCCTCCAGCTCGTGCAGCGCGGCCAGACACTCGTGCGGGTCGCGCTCCGGGGCCACCTGCGCGAACGTCTCCAGCGGACGGGTCCGCAGCGCCACCCGGTACACCTCGTCGCCGTCCAGTCCGTACCGCCGCGCCCACGCGCGCCACACCCGGCGCTGGTTCTCGACGGCGTCGATCAGCGTGCCGTCGACGTCGAAGAGGACGCGCCTGCCGACGGGATCCGCGTTGTCCATGAGAGTGCTGGTCACACCGTGATCATTGCACCACTCCGACGAGTGAACGGCCGCCCCCGGCCCGCTCGCGGCCCGGCCCGTAGACTCGGCGGATGGCGAAGTACTTCGACGTGCACCCCGACAACCCGCAGCGGCGCACCATCAGCAGCGTGACCGACAGCATCCGCTCCGGAGCGCTCGTGGCGTATCCGACGGACTCCTGCTACGCCCTGGGATGCCAGCTCGGCAACCGTGACGGCATCGACCGGATCCGGGCGATCCGACAGCTCGACGACCGTCACCACTTCACCCTGGTGTGCGAGAACTTCGCGCAGCTCGGCCAGTTCGTCCAGATCGACAACGACGTCTTCCGCACCATCAAGTCGGCGACCCCCGGCAGTTACACCTTCATCCTGCCCGCCACCAGGGAGGTGCCGCGCCAGCTGCTGCACCCCAAGAAGAAGACCGTCGGGGTGCGCATCCCGGACCACACCGTGGCCCAGGCCCTGCTCGCCGACCTGGGTGAGCCGCTGCTCTCCAGCACCCTGCTGCTGCCCGACGAGGCCGAGCCGATGACCCAGGGGTGGGAGATCAAGGAGCGCCTCGACCACGTGGTGGACGCCGTGATCGACTCGGGCGACTGCGGCACCGAGCCGACCACCGTCATCGACTTCTCCGGCGGCGAGGTCGAGATCGTCCGCCGCGGGGCGGGCGACACCTCCCGCTTCGAGTAGCGCGGGTCCGGCGGCCCCGGTCAGTCCAGGTCGTAGTGGTACTGGCCGGCCTTGAAGTCCGCGAAGAGGGTGTACTCCACGTCGGCGTGCGGAGCGCCGGGCGCGACGGGCCCGGCGTCGTCCTTCTCCACCGGCTCCAGGTTGACCAGCGCGTACTCGGAGTACCCGGCGAAGTCGCCCGGCCCGTCCGCGACACCGACGTGGATGGGGGTGTCGTCCGGCAGCCCCTGGAGGGCCTCGCGCAGACGCGCCGCGGTCCACACCCGGGGGTTGTGCTCAAAGGTGTCAGTCATGCAGCGAGGCTAGCGGCGGCCAGGGGCGCGGCCACGACACCGCGCCGAAAACGGGCGCGAAGCGCACGCTGACACACGCGACCCGCGCGCCCGCCGTGCCCGCGCGCCCCGCGTCGGTGGCGGTGGCCTGCTCGTGGAAGACCAGCGAGCGCGCCTCGTCCGGCCGGATCTGCCAGGCGACCTGCGTGGCGGACTTCCCGGCGCCCGTGGCGTCGGTGGTCAGGTCGAGCCAGACCTCGTTGGCGGGGTTGGCGTACACGGGGTCGGTGGACGGCTGCCGGGGGTCGGGCACGTTCTGGTAGTGGGCGCCCGAGTCGTCGGGGTTGGCGCCGCACGGCAGCCGGTGCGCATGGACACCGTAGGTGTGGCCGGGCAGGGCGCCCTCGAGGCTCAGCTCGAACTGGGAGGCGCCGGCGTTCGCGGACCGCTCCTTGAAGGTGACCTTCGCGCCCAGCGGCATCTTGGCCTGGTCGTAGGTCACCGCCCGGGGCAGGCCGGGACCCGTGGCCGCGTCGAAGCCGGTGATCACCCCCGCCTCCAGGCTGTCGGCCGCCGCCGCGGGCTGGGCGGCGAAGGAGAAGGAGAGCGCGGCCGCGGCCGAGGCGGCGCCGATGGCGTGTCCGATGCGCATGGGGAGGTCCGTTCAGTCGGTGGGGGTGAGGGCGGCGGACGCGGTCGGCGCGCCGTTCGCCACCGGGGCGATGGGTACGGCCGCGGCGCTCGGCCGGGCGGGCTGGGTGGCGGCCGGGGGCACGGTGGTGGTCGTCGCCGGGAGCCGGGCCAAGGTGGCCGCCGCCCCGATGAACCTCGCCGTCACGAGGTGGTCGCCGTCCATGGTGACGGCCAGCTCGTTCGCCCGGGTGGGCTGGATCCTGCCGTCCACCGCCCAGTAGTCGAGCTTGAAACCGGCTTTGGCCGCGGCGGTCACGGTGACCTGGTCGCCCTTGTCGAAGAGTCCGCTCTGGGCGACCGCGACCGTGCCGCGGTCCGGGGTGTCGGGGGCGGCGGCGAGGGCGTACCGGGCCGCCGGACCCGAAGCGCCAGCAGGCGTACGGTAGTTGGCGAGCACGGGCCCGGTGAGGTTCATGACGCGTACGCAGTCGGCGGGGCCGGGCTGCCCCAGCGGCACACCCCGGGGCGCGTTCCCGTACGTCTGGCGGGGGTTGGAGAACCACAGCTTCGTCTCACACCGGGCCGCGTCGGCGCACGCCATGGTGTATCCCATGATGTCCGTCCAGGTGCGGTCGGCGGGCAGATACCCGTGGTTGTCGGGGTAGTACGGGTTGAGGTTGCCGCTGCGGTAGTTGGGGTCGCTGCGGTCGACCGGGTCGGTCAGATAGTCGTGGTTGAGGCCGAAGTTGTGGCCGATCTCGTGCGCCAGGTGATAGGTGCCGAGCGTGTCGACCTGCTGGGCCCCGAACGCCTCGCCGTCGCTGCGGTACGAGGCGCTGGCGCCGGGGACGATCCGGGGCAGCGCCGGGGTGTTGCCGGCTCCGGCGGTGTAGACGGTGCCGGGCTGGGGGGTGAACTGGGTGAGCACGTGCAGCAGGTCCGCGCCCTGCTCGTCGCGGCGGCGGCGCGCGTCGGTGGCGAACGCGCCGGAGTAGCGCGGGCTCTCGGGGTCCGACAGCGCGCTGGTCATGCCGAAGGGGTCGCCGTCGTCACCGGCCCACTCCTTGGTCGTGAAGGTGCCGAGGAGGTTGAGCCGGGCGGTGACGGTGCTGTCGGCGTAGGCGGCGTTGGTCCCGGCGACCGCGGCCTTCACCTTCAGGTCGAGCGCCGCCACCCCGCCCTGGGTGTTGCGGACGGTCTGCGGGGTGTAGCCGATGAGCAGGTCGATGACGGGCGCGGTGACGGCGGCGCGCGGCCGCGGCTTCGGTTCGGATGCCGGGTGGGGCGTCGGACGCGGCGCCGGCTGGGCGAGGTGTACGGAGAGGGGCCCGCGCGGCGCCCCGACCCGGACGGCGTCGTCGTGCGGGTGCCCCGCTCCGGCGAAGGGCAGCTCGCGCACGGTGGAGGCGCCCGGCCGGTCGGCGTCGATCACATACCGCCTGCTGCCCAGATGCACCTCGCCGGCCACGCGCGGCACGCCCTGTCCGCACGCCCCGTCCACGGCGAGGGTGACGGGCCGGTCGGGGCGGTCCGCCAGGTGTCCGGTCCACAGCACCGTGCCCTGCCGGTCCCGGGTGATGCGCGAGGCGACCGCCTCCACCGGCGCGTCGTCGAAGAACCGGAGGGCGCGGCGGTCCGGGGCCGCGCCCCGGCGGGGACCGCACAGCGAACGGAAGGACCCCTCGGCCCACTCCACCTGGCTGAGCCGCGCCGCCCCGGGCGTGGGACCCTCGGCCGCGGCCGTCACGGCGGGCAGCGCCGGGGTCAGGACGGCGGCGGCGAGCACACCGTGGAACAGACGTCGGGGACGGGGCACGGCGTTCTCCTGGAGAGGTTGTCGGTCGGCACCACCCAGGCTCGCGCCCGGCCGAGCCCTTGGCGCGCCGACAGCCGCTGGACGGGTGGCCGCCGGTCCGGGTGGCGCCAAGGCAGCCACCCGTCCGGGTGATGGCCGGACGGGCGGCCCCGGGGGCGTGCGGCTCCCCCGTGTGCTCCCGCACGCTGCCGCACGCCCTCGGACAAGGTGTCCAGAACCCGACCCCCACGGCGAGAATTGCCCCGCCCGGCCCAAGAGGCGGGCGAGACCGGGAGAAGGGGTAAGTGATGGCGGTTGTCCTGTCGCTGAGCTGGGCCGGGGTCACCCCCGAGCAGTACGACGCGGTGCGTGACGCCGTGGGCTGGGAGGAGCAGGCGCCCGACGGCGGCTGTCTGCACGTGGCGTGGTTCGACTCGGGCGCCCTGCACGTCACCGATGTCTGGGAGTCCCAGGAGGACTTCGAGCGGTTCTTCGCCGAACGGCTCGCGCCCGCCGTCGAGAAGATCGGCATCGTGGGGCAGCCGGACACCCAACTTCTGCCGCTGCACCGGCGGTTCGTGATGCCGGGGGTGAGCGGCGCGGCCTGACCGGCGCTACGCTTTCCGGCGAGCGACGTGGTGACGTCCTGGATGCGACCCGGGGGGCGCCTTGGAGGCGTTGGAGCCTGACGACCCGGCCGCCGTGGGGCCGTACCGCCTGGTCGCACGGCTGGGCAGCGGTGGCATGGGCCGGGTCTACCTCGGGTACTCCCCCAGCGGCCGCAAGGTCGCGATCAAGGTCATCCGGCCGGAGTACGTCCAGGACCCGGCCTTCCGGCAGCGGTTCGCCCGTGAGGTGATCGCCTCCCGCGCGGTGAGCGGCTTCTACACGGCCGGGGTGGTCGACGCCGACCCGGAGGGGCCCCGGCCGTGGCTGGCCACGGCGTACATCGCGGGCCCCTCCCTCCAGCGGGCGGTGCAGAAGAGCGGCCCGTTCCCCGAGCGGTCGGTCAGGGCGCTGGGCGCGGCGCTGGTGGAGGCGCTCACCGCGATCCACGGCGCGTCCCTGGTCCACCGGGACCTCAAGCCCGCCAATGTGCTGCTCGCCCAGGACGGGCCGCGCGTCATCGACTTCGGGATCTCGCGGCTCTGCGAGCACACCGGGCTCACCCTGACCGGCACCACGATCGGCTCCCCGGGCTATATGTCGCCCGAGCAGATCCAGGGCCTGCGGGTCGAGCCGCCGTCCGACGTCTTCTCGCTCGGTTCGGTCCTCGCCTACGCGGCGACGGGCAGCAGCCCGTTCGGGGAGGCCTCGGTGCCGGCGCTGCTGTACCGGGTGGTGAACGAGCAGCCCGATCTCCAGGCGGTGCCCACGGGGCTGCGCGACCTGATCGCGTGGTGTCTGGCGAAGGGGGCCGCCGACCGCCCGGAGCTGCCGGCCCTGCTGCACGCCCTGACCGGCGGGCGGCCGCCGGGCGAGCTGCTCGCGCCGGGCTGGCTGCCCGAGCCCTGGCAGGGCGAGGAGACGGAACCCGCTCTTCCGGACGCGCCGACCTCGACGTTCGGGCCGCCCGTCCCCGTACCGCCGTCGCCCGAGCAGCCGCCCACCCGGGCGGTGGGCCGTCGGCGCGTGCTGTACTCGGCGGTCGGCGCCCTGGTCGCGGGCGGCGCGGCGGCGGCCGGCTGGGCGCTCTCGCGGGGCGGTGGCCCGTCCGGCGCGGGCTCGACGCGCTGGCGCTTCGCGACCACCGGCACGGTCCTGTCGTACCCCCGGATCGCCGGTGACCTGGTCTACGCGGCGAGCAACGACGGCACGCTGTACGCGCTCGGCGCGGCGGACGGGAGCCGTCGTTGGGCGTACACGACCGGCGCGGCCATCGGCTCCGCGCCCGCCGTGCTGGGCGGCGCTGTCTATCTCGGGAGCGACGACCGCGTCCTCTACTCCTTCGACGCCCGCTCGGGCGCGGTCCGCTGGCGGTACACGACGCAGGGCATCGTCCACACCCCGGTGGTCACCGGGGGTGTCGTCTACGTCGGCAGCGCCGACCACCGGCTGTACGCGGTGGACGCGGCCTCCGGCGAGCGCCGCTGGGCGTTCACCGCCGGAAACGACACCCACTCCCCCGCCGTGTCCGGTGAGTCGGTGTACGTGGGCAGCAGCGACACACGTCTGTACGCGGTGGAGGCGGCCACCGGCGCCAGACGGTGGTCCTTCACCACGCGCGGCGCCGTCTCCGGCATCCCGGCCGTGGCGAACGGCCTGGTCCACTTCGCCAGCACCGACGGGAGCCTGTACGCGGTGGACGCGGGCAGCGGTCGGCAGGTCTGGCGCTTCGAGGGCGCGTCGGTCGGCGCCGGGCCCGCGATCGCGCGGGGTCTCGTGTACGCGGGAGGCGGCAAGCAACTGCACGCCCTGGAGGCGGCCACCGGGAAGACGGTCTGGACGTTCATGGCCGCGGGCGATGTGCACACCCCCGCGGTGGCGGGCGCGGTGGTGTACGTGGGAAGCGACGACAGCAGGCTCTACGCGCTGGACTCCGCGACGGGCCACGAGCTCTGGAGCCATCTCGCCCCGGCTCCGGTGCACGCCCCGGCCGTCGCCCAGGACACGGTGTACTTCGGCTGCGACGACAGCGCGCTGTACGCCGTACGCCTCTGACGCGCGCCCGAACACCCGACCACGACCGAGAGGCGGGAACCGGACAGCGGACGGCGGCTGTCCTACTCACCGCACGTAGCGGCCATTTCACGCCAGAGTGATGTCTGTCGGTCAGCGAGGGGGGGACATGTCCAGAAATCCATCCCGGCTGGACCTGCGCGCCGAGAAGAGGAAGCGCCGCAACGCCGCGGCCGTCACGGCCTACCGGCGCGCGGCCCGGGGCTGCGGTCCGCTGGCCAACCCGCGCCGCAAGGTGGGGTACCTCTCCGTGCTGCGCACGGGTGACCGGATCTCGCTCACGGCGCTGGTCACCGCGACCGCGCTGGCCGACGTCGTCTTCATCGCCTGGCTGCTGCTGCCCGAGCATGTGCCGGGCCCCGGCGTGACGGGTCTGGGCGGCTGGGGGCTGTGTCTGGCCCGGATCGGGTTCTGCCTGGTCATCGCGGTGGAGGCGATCAAGGTCGTCCAGGCGGTGGCGATCTGGGTGTTCGCCTTCCGGGCGCGCGACCCCATCCCCATGACCCCGCCCGCGCGGCTGCGGGTCGCCATGCTGACGACGATCGTGCCCGCCAAGGAGCCCCTCGCCGTCGTACAGCGCACCCTGCGGGCCATGCTGGAGGTGGAGCGCTGGGGGTGCGCGGTGGACGTGTGGATCCTCGACGAGGGCGACGACCCGACGGTCCGTCAGATGGCCGCGCGCCTGGGCGTCCACCACTTCAGCCGCAAGGGCCGCCCCGAGTACAACCAGCCGTCGGGCCCCTTCCGCGCCCGTACCAAGTCCGGCAACCACAACGCCTGGCGCGCCGAGCACGAGGGCCGCTACGACGTGGTCGCCCAGATGGACCCCGACCATGTGCCGCTGCCGTGCTTCCTGGAGCGCACCCTGGGCTACTTCCACGACCCCGACACCGCGTTCGTGGTCGCCCCCCAGGTGTACGGCAACGCGTACGACAACTGGGTGGCGCACGGCGCCTCCGTACAGCAGTACCTGTTCAGCAGCATCGTCGAGCGCGGCGGCAACGGCCTGGACGCCCCGCTGCTCATCGGCACCAACCATCTCTACCGGGTGGGCGCCTGGCGGCAGATCGGCGGCTACCAGGACTCGATCATCGAGGACCATCTGACGAGCATGCGGGTGCACGGCACGGTCAACCCCGCCACGGGCAACGGCTGGAAGGGCGTCTACACCCCGGACGTGGTGGCCGTCGGCGAGGGCCCCACGACCTGGACCGACTACTTCAACCAGCAGAAGCGCTGGGCGTACGGCATCTGGGAGATCAAGCTCAACCACGGGCTGCGCCACGGCATCCGGCTGCGGCCCCGCCAGCGGCTGCTGTACGACCTGGTGCAGTTCTACTACCCGAGCATCGCGGTGAACCTGGCGCTCGGCACCCTCGCCACCGCCCTGTACATGCTGCTCGGGGTCTCCTCCATCCAACTGCCGGGCCTGCCCTGGTTCCTGCTGTGGTCGGCCGGCATGGCCGGGTCGTTCGGGCTGTGGCTGTGGCTGCGCCGGTTCCACCTGGCCGAGCACGAGCGGCGGGAGATCGGCACGGCGGGGATCCTGCTCACGCTGTTCGCCGGGCCCGTGTACATCGCCGCCGCGGTGAACGCGCTGCTGCGCCGCCCGCTCGCGTACGTCGTCACCGCCAAGGGCGAGCTGCGCAGCGCCGAGTCGCCGCGCACCTTCCGGCTGCATCTGCTGTGGGCGCTGCTGGCCGGCGGCCTCCTGGCCGCCTCCTTCCTGCACCACCACGACTACACGGGCATGCGGGTCTGGACGCTGCTGTGCCTGGCGGCCGGTTCGGCGCCGCCGCTGCTCGCCCTGGCCGAGGGGCTCTCCACGCGGCTGCGCACGGCGAGGGCCGAACAGTGAGGATCACCGCGCCCCGGGTACTCGCCCTGCTCTGCGCCGTCGTGCTGTGCTGGTACACCTTCCAGGTGGCCCCGGACCTCGCCGACCGGGGCCGCCGGGCGGCGGCCGCCCGCGCCGACGCCGTACTGCCGCCGACCACCCGGCTGCCCGGCGCCGAGAGCTCCGCGCCTCCCGCCACCCCCTTCCCCGCCGCCGGAAAGGCGTTCCTGGGTGTCTTCACCTCCCAGGGCACCCATGACTTCACGGAGGCCGCCGACTTCACCCGCCAGACCGGGCACCGGCCACAGGTCTTCGAGTTCTCGGCGGACTGGGCCCACGACCGCTTCGACGCGGCGGCGGTCGACGAGGTGGCCAAGCGCGGCATGCTGCCCATGGTCGCCTGGGAGCCGTGGGACCACCGCGAGGAGGCGAAGGAGCCGAGGCTGCGCGGCGAACAGCCCGACTACCGGCTGTCGCGGATCGTCGACGGGGACTTCGACGCGTACGTACGCTCCTGGGCGCGGGGCATCGCGAAGCTCGGCTACCCGGTGGCCATCCGGTTCGCCCATGAGATGAACGGCTACTGGTACCCGTGGTGCGAGCAGTCCAACGGCAACAACCGCGGGGAGTACGTCCAGGCGTGGCGCCACGTCCACCAGATCTTCGACGCGGCGGGCGCGCACAACGCGGTGTGGGTGTGGAGCCCCAACATCAGCTACGCCAACTCCACCCCGCTCAAGCGGCTCTACCCCGGCGACGCCTACGTGGACTGGGTGGGTCTGTCCGGCTACTACGGCACCGTGGGCAAGGAGAACTACCAGTCCTTCGACGCCCTGTTCACCCCGTCCCTGCGCGAGCTGCGCCGCTTCACACGCGAGCCACTGGTCATCACCGAGGTGGGTGCCACCGACGCGGCCGGGCGCAAGGCCGAGTGGATCACCGGGATGTTCCGGGCGCTGCCGCGCCACCGCGACATCATCGGCGTCGTCTGGTACCAGGCGGTCAAGGAGATCGACTGGCGGGTGGGCACTTCGTCCGCCGCCTCGGCCGCGTTCACGGCGGGCGCCTCGGCGAGCCGCTACCAGCAGCGGTGGCAGCCGGGCGCGCCGCCACGGCTACGGTGACCGGCAGCCACACCGAGAGCATCCGTCGGCGAGACGCTGGGACATATAAGTGAGACGGAAGACTATTCTCCGGCTCGTTCGATCTTCCTAGAGTGAAGGACATCAAGCAAGAGAACACCACTCAGGGAGCGTTACCGTGCGCGCAGTCATCCAGAAGTCCGTCGGCGGCCCCGAGGTCCTGGAGGTCGTCGAGACCGAGCGGCCCACCCCGCGGGCCGGGGAGATCCTCGTCAAGGTCCACGCCATGGCCATCAACCCGGTGGACGTGGCCGTCAGGGCCGGTGCCTTCCCGCTGCTCGGCGAGCCGCCGTTCGGGGTGGGCTGGGACGTCTCCGGCGTAGTCGAGGAGGTCGGCCCCGGCGCCGGGTTCGCGGTGGGCGACGAGGTGTACGGGATGCCACTGTTCCCCCGCGCGGCGGGCGGATACGCCGAGTACGTCGCCGTCCCCGCCGACCACATGGCCCGCAAGCCCGCCTCGCTCGACCACGTACACGCCGCCGCCCTCCCGCTCGCGGCCCTCACCGCCTGGCAGGGCCTGGTGCGCGAGGCGGACGTCAAGGCGGGCGACCGGGTGCTGATCCAGCGTGCGGCGGGCGGTGTCGGGCACTTCGCGGTGCAGATCGCCAAGGCGCGCGGCGCCCATGTGACGGCCCTCGCGAGCGCGGCCCGCCACGACTTCGTCCGCGGCCTCGGCGCCGACGAGGTCATCGACTACCGCACCACCGACTTCACCGAGGCCGTCAAGGACGTCGACGTCCTCCTCGACTCCACGGCCCAGTCCGACCTCTCCGTCGGTGCCGTACGCCCCGGCGGTGTGCTGATCAGCATCCTGGAGCACCACGACCCGGAGGTGGCCGCGCGAATCGAGGCGGCCGGGCGGCGCTTCGCGGGCGTCTCGGTCGTACCGGACGCGGCGGCGCTGGAGGCGATCGCCGAGCTGGTGGACGCGGGCCGGATCCGTCCGTACGTCGAGGAGACCTTCCCGCTGGCGGAGGTCGCCAAGGCGCACGAGCTGGTCGGCTCGGGACGGGTACAGGGCAAGATTGTCCTGACGGTCTGACCGGAGAGGGCCGTGAGGGAGAGGGGCGGGGCCGTATGGACATCCTGACCGAGGCGCTGGCCTCGATGCGCACCGGGCACCCGGCGTCCGTACGGACCAACGGCCGCGCCCCCTGGGGCCTGCGGCTGCCGCCGGTGGCGGGCGCGGGATTCCATGTGGTGCTGTACGGGACGTGCTGGCTGGTCCCGTTGGAGGACGCGCCGGCGCATCTCGAGCCCATTCCGCTGAACCCGGGCGACGTGGTCTTCCTGCGCGACGGGCGGGGCCACATCCTCGCCGACCACCCGTCCACGGTGGCGCAGGAGGCCAGGGCCGAGCCGTGCGGGGGGAGTTCGCCGATCGGGTCGGTCTCGGTCGGCGGCGACGGCCCCGAGACGAGCCTGCTCTGCGGCAACTACCACCTCGACCAGGGCCGCGCGCACCCCTTGGTGCGCCAGCTGCCCGAGGTCGTCCATCTGGAGACGCGGCACGGGCGCCACCCCGAGCTGAGCGCCGCCGTCCAGCTGCTCGGCTCCGAGCTGGAGAACCCGCGGATCGGCTCGCACGGCATCGTGCCCGCTCTGATCGACTCGCTGCTGCTCTACATCCTGCGGGCCTGGCTGGAGGAGCAGCCCGGGGCCGCCGCCCGTGGCTGGGCGGCGGCCCTGGGCGACTCGGCGGTGGCGCCCGCCCTGGCGGCGATCCACGAGGACCCGTCGGCGCAGTGGACGGTGGAGTCGCTGGCCGAGCGGGCCGGGCTGTCGCGGGCCGCGTTCGCCCGGCGGTTCACCGCGCTGGTGGGCGAGCCGCCGATGGCGTATCTGACGCGCTGGCGGATGACGACGGCCGCGCGGCTGCTGCGCGAGTCCGACGCCCCGCTGACCACGGTCGCGGCCCGCACCGGCTACGGCTCGGAGTTCGCCTTCGCCAAGGCCTTCAAGCGCGAGTACGGCCAGGCTCCCGGCGGCTACCGCCGCCAGGCGAGGGCCGCCTGAGCCACGCGACTCAGTCGCGGCGGGCGGCCGGGGCGAACTCGTAGCACACATCGGTGAGTTGCTCCGACACCTCCCACAGGCGGCGCCCGGTCGCGGCCGAGACCGCCTCGGCGGAAAGCTCCACCCGGGTGGGTCCGCCGCGCAGCTCGCCCATGCCGTCCGGCCCGAGGAACTCGCCGCCCCGCACGTCCGGCGCGGTCGCCGCGTACAACTGGGGCAGCGCGCCCTGGTCCGGGCGCTGGGCGAGCGGCGTGAGGAGGCGGCCGAAGAGCAGCTTCACCAGGCCGACGGGCGCGCTCGTCTGGAGGTTGGTGGCTGTGTACCCGGGGTGGGCGAGCACGCTGCGCACCGGGCTGCCGGCCTCGGTCAGCCGCCGGTGGAGCTCGTGCCCGAAGACCGCGTTGGCGAGCTTCGACTGGTCGTAGAACGCCATGGGCGAGTAACCGCGCTCCCCCGCGAGGTCGTCGAACCTCAGCCGCCCCTTGCGGTGGTTGACCGAACTCACCGTCACCACCCGGGGATCGCGCCCGGCCGCCAGCAGGTCGAGCAGCAGGCCGGTGAGGGCGAAGTGGCCGAGGTGGTTGCCGGCGAACTGGAGCTCGTGGCCCTGGGCGCTGAGCGTGCGGGGCGGCGCCATCACCCCGGCGTTGTTGACGAGGACGTCCAGCCGCGCGTGGTCGGCCCGTATCCCCTGGGCGAAGGCCCGCACCGAGTCCAGGTCGGCCAGGTCGAGCCGGCGCACCTCGCAATGCGCGCCCGGCTGTCCGGCGGTGATGTCGGCGGCCGCCCGGTGGCCCTTCGCCACATCCCGTACGGCCAGGATCACGTGCCCGCCCCGGCGAACGAGCGCCCGGGTGGTCGCAAGGCCGAGGCCGCTGTTGGCTCCGGTGACGACGAAGACCCGGTCGGTGAGGTCGGGGATCTGCTCGGTGGTCCAGTGCTGCTTCTGCGTCATATGACATACGCTGCCGCTCGTGTCACTCGGTGTCAAGATGCTGCTGAGTGCCATCCGAGGCATGGGGTTACCATGGCCGGGTGAGCACCCGTACCGAAGGCAGCCTGGCCCAGCGCAAACGTCAGCTCGTCGCGAACGAACTGACCGAAGCCGCCCTCCAACTGCTGGCGACCAAGGGCTTCGACGCGGTCACCATCGACGAGATCGCCACCGAGGCGGGCGTCTCCAAGCGCACGTTCTTCCGGTACTTCGCGTCCAAGGAAGACGTGGTCGTCCAGTTCCTGGCCGGGATGGGCGCCGGGATCCGCGCGGAGCTCGCGACGCGCGCGGCCCGGGAACTCCCCTCCACGGCCCTGCGGCACGCCGTGTCCGTACCGCTCGCCGAGTGCGCCGGGCACGCCGACCGGGCGCTGCGGGTGGTCCAGCTGATCCTCGGCACCCCCGCCCTCAACGCACGCTTCCTGGAGCACCAGGCCCAGTGGCGCGACGACCTCACGGCCGAGCTGGCACAGCGCCTCGGGCTCGACCCGGCCACCGACCTGTATCCGCCACTGGCCGCCGGGATGACGCTGACCGCCTTCGACTCGGTGCTGCGGCGGTGGAGCGCCGGCGACGGCGGCGAGGACCCGGCCGAGCTGATCCGACGGGCCTTCGAGGTGATCGGCCCCGCCCTGGACACGGCGGTACGGAGATAACGGGCCCGCCCATGGGCGGCTCCCGGCCACTCACCGAGGCGATCCCCTCCCACCCCTCGCATGCCACGCACCCCAGCGGGCAGGATGAGGCGGCCATGACACACCCGGCCACGACACACCCGTTCCTGTGTCGATCCGAAAGGGAACCGTCTCGTGCTCCGTAAGCCGTACGCCCTGCTCGCCGCCGCCGCCCTGCTGCCCCTCGGCGCCGCGACGCAGGCCGCAGCCGCCGCCCCGGCCGCCCCCGCTCCCGCGACCGCCTGCACCTACACGCCGGCCGTGCCCGCGGACAACTTCAAGGGGATCCCGGTCTTCGACCCGGTGAAGGCCGCCAAGCCGTACAGCGCCACCCTGCGCACCGGCCAGGGCGCCATCACCTTCCGGGCGCTGACGGACAAGGCCCCGTGCACCACGTACTCCTTCAAGTTCCTCGCCCAGCGCGACTACTTCGACCGCTCGCACTGCCACCGGCTCACCACGGCCCGTATCTTCGTGTTGCAGTGCGGCGACCCGACGGGCACCGGGAGCGGCGGCCCCGGCTACTCCTTCCCCGACGAGAACCTCACCGGCGCCACCTACCCGGCCGGTACGGTCGCCATGGCCAACGCCGGGCCGAACACCAACGGCAGCCAGTTCTTCTTCGTCTGGAAGGACACCAAACTCTCCCCGGCCTACACGCCGTTCGGAAAGGTCACGGCCGGTCTGGACGTCCTGCAGAAGATCGCGGCGGGCGGCGAGGACGACCAGAACGGGCCCGGTGACGGGTTCCCGACCCTGCCGGTGAACATCAAGCGCGTACAGATCAAGAACCGCTAGCCGCCGGACCCGCCGGGAGCCTCAGCGGCGGCCGCGGAACGTGCGGCGCAGGTCCTCGACCCATGCGTCGGGGACCTCCCACGGGATGAAGTGGCCGCCGCTGTCGTGAGCGGTGAGGTTGACGTGGTGGTACCAGCCGGCCCGGTCGCTGCCCAGCCAGCTCTGGACGCGCTGCTCGGCGGTGGTGACACCGGGCGGGTTCTCATGGCCGACAAAGGTGATGCCGGTGGGCGCCTCGATCACCGGCCGGCGGTCGTGGGAGGGCGTCCACGGATAGCGGTTGGCGTTGGCGTAGTAGCGCATCGAGGTGCCGATGGCGTTGTTCACCCAGAAGATGGTGGTGTGGGTGAGGAGTTCGTCCTTGGAGAAGACGCTCTCCACGTCGCCGTGGCTGTCGCTCCAGGTGGCCCACCGCTCCAGGATCCACGCGAGCAGCCCCACCGGCGAGTCGGAGAGCCCGTACGCGAGGGTGGCGGGCGCGAGGAGCTGCGCGGCCAGATGGACGGCGAACCGCCGCTCCAGCGACAGGAACCGCGCCCGGTCGGGCCCGGACAGCCCCTCGGGGATCGGCCTGCCTCCACTCAGGTCCCAGGCCCGGTCCCCGTTGAAGAAGTCGAGCCGCAGACCGGAGCCGATGTGGATGCCGAGGAGCTCGTCGGCGTACTTGTGACCGAGCTGGCCGGTGACGAGCGCGCCGACGTCACACCCTCCGGCGGCGTACTTCTCGTACCCGAGGGTGTCGGTCATCAGGGTGTGCCAGAGGTCGGCCACCTTCCAGAAGTTCATGTCGGGGTGGTCCGGCAGCGGGGCGGAGAAGCCGAAGCCGGGCAGCGAGGGGACGATGACGTCGAAGGCGTCGGCCGCGTCACCGCCGAAGGCGGCCGGGTCCGCGAGCGGGTCGACCACCTTGGACCAGTGCCAGAAGGTCCACGGCCAGCCGTGTGTGAGGATCAGCGGCGTCGGGTCGGGACCGGCGCCCGGCCTGCGCATGAAGTGGACCGGAACGCCGTCGACCCGCACCCGGTAGTGCTCATAGGCGTTGATCGCGGCCTCGGCCTTGCGCCAGTCGAAGTGGTGGAGCCAGTGGTCGGCGAGCTCCTGGAGGTAGGCGCGGCCGACGCCGTAGAACCAGTCGTCGTTGCCCACGTCGTCGGGCCAACGGGTCAGCCGCAGCCGCGCCTTGAGGTCGTCGAGGACGGCGTCCGGGACATGGAGGGGCGCGGGTTCCAGCGGGAAGGGCTCGGTGGCTGCCATGGGGGTTCCTTCCGGGTGGTGGGGCGCGGCGGGCGGGTCGGCGCTCGGCATCGATGAGCGCGGCCGTCCGCGCCGACGGCTCGTTCACTGTACGAGGCGGGGGAACGGCCCCGCCCGGTGCGGGCGGGGCCGTTGGTGTGGTGCCGGTGCCTGTCGTCGCGTTCGCGTCGGCGCCCCAGGCCCTGGGACTCCTCGGCGAGTCCCGTCCGGCTAGCGGGGCAGCAGGGTGTCCGTCACCCCGGCCGGAACCGGGGCGTAGCCCGTGGGTCGCGTGGTGAAGGTGCCACGGCCCTGGGTGCGGCCGCGCAGCCGGGACGCGTAGCCGAACAGCTCGGCCAGCGGCACGGTCGCGGTGACCACGGCGGTGCCCGCCCGGGCGGCCGACCCCGAGACCCGGCCGCGCCGGGCCGCCAGGTCACCGAGGACCGCGCCGACCGCGCTGTCCGGCACCGTGACGGTGACCTCGATGACCGGTTCGAGCAGCGCCATCGTGCTCGTCCGCAGGGCCTCGCGCAGCGCGAGGCGGCCCGCCGTACGGAACGCCATCTCCGAGGAGTCCTTGGAGTGGGTGGCGCCGTCCGTCAGCGTGACCCGCAGCCCGGTCACCGGGTGGCCGCCGAGCGGACCCGCGGCCAGCGCGTCCCGGCACCCGGCCTCGACCGCGCGGACGTACTCCTGCGGCACCCGGCCGCCGGTGACGGTCGAGCGGAACACGAAACCCTGGTCGCCGTCCTCCTCGAGCGGCTCCACATCCAGCACCACATGGGCGAACTGCCCTGCTCCTCCTTCCTGTTTGACGTGTCGGTACAGCAGTCCGGACACCCCTCGGGCGACCGTCTCGCGATAGGCGACCTGGGGCCGCCCGACGCTCAGTTCGAGGCTCTGGGCGCGGCGGATCTTCTCCACCGCGACCTCCAGGTGCAGCTCACCCATGCCGGACAGCACCGTCTGCCCGGTCTCGGCGTCCGTCCGCACGGTCAACGAGGGGTCCTCCTCGGCCAGTTGGGCCAGCGCCGAGGCCAGCTTGTCGGTGTCGAGGCTCCTGCGGGCCTCGACCGCCACCGACACGACCGGTGCCGCGGTGGTCGGCGGCTCGAAGACCACCGGCGCGTCGGGAGCGCACAGGGTGGCGCCGGCGCGGGCGGACTTGGGTCCGATCACGGCGACGATGTCCCCGGCGACCGCCCGGTCCAGCTCGGTGTTCCGGTCCGCCTGTACGCGCAGGATCCGCCCGACGCGCTCGGTGCGCCCGGCCGTGGCGTCCAGCACGGTGTCCCCCTTTCCGACGGTTCCCGCGTACACCCGCACATAGGTGAGACGGCCGGTGGCGGTCGCGGTCACCTTGAAGACCAGCCCGGCGAAGGGCGCGGCCGGGTCGGCGGGCCGCTCCCGCACCTCCCCGTCCAGCGTGCCCCGTACCGGCGGCACGTCCAGCGGCGACGGCAGACAGGCCACCACGGCGTCGAGCAGCGGCTCGATCCCCCGGTTGCGGTACGCCGAGCCACACAGCACCACGACGCCCTCGCCGCCCTGCGTGAGATCGCGCAGCGCCGACGCCAGGGTGGCATCGCGCAGCCCCTCCCCGGCGCAGAACTCCTCCAGCGCGCCCGGGTGGAGCTCCGCCACCGACTCCTCCAGGAGTCGGCGCCGCCGCAGCGCCTCCTCGCGCAGGCCGTCCGGGACCGGGTCCTCCTGGTGCGCCTCGCCGCCCGCGCCCCAGACGAGCGCGCGCATACGCACCAGGTCCACCACGCCCGTGAACCCGTCCTCCCGGCCGATCGGCAGCTGGACGACGAGCGGCACGGTGTGCAGCCGGTCCCGGATCGACGCGACCGCCGTGTCCAGGTCGGCCCCGGCCCGGTCCATCTTGTTCACGAACGCGATCCGCGGCACCCGGTACCGGTCGGCCTGGCGCCACACCGACTCGCTCTGCGGCTCGACGCCCGCGACCGCGTCGAACACGGCGACGGCGCCGTCCAGCACGCGCAGCGAGCGCTCCACCTCGTCGGCGAAGTCGACATGGCCGGGTGTGTCGATGAGGTTGATCCGATGGCCGTCCCAGTCGCAGCTCACGGCCGCGGCGAAGATGGTGATGCCGCGGTCGCGCTCCTGCGGGTCGAAGTCGGTGACGGTGGTGCCGTCATGGACCTCGCCGCGTTTGTGGGTGGCGCCGGTCGCGTACAGGACGCGTTCGGTGACGGTGGTCTTGCCCGCGTCGACGTGGGCGAGGATGCCCAGATTGCGTACGACGGCGAGGGGACGGGTGAGGTGGGGTCGAAGGTTGGTGCGCACGGCCCGAGGCCTTTCAGGATGGGGCGAAAAAAGGGGCAGCGCGATTCCCGGACGAGTGGAACGTGCCTGGATGCGGGCAGGGGTGCCCGGACCGTCCGCGGGTTCCGTACGGCGCATGGCTCAGGCGCATGGCTCAGGCGCATGGCTCAGGCGCATGGCTCAGGCGCATGGCTCGCCGCAGGACTGCGGAACGGGCAGAGGTCAGGAGTTCGTCGCGGGCGTCCGGTGGCGGCCGCGCAGCCGTCACCGGGAAGAGGTGGACACCAGGATCACGTCGTACCGCGACGGGAGAACGACGACAGCGGGGTGCTCGCCCATGCCGCGCTCCTCTCAACCGGTCCACTGAACGGCCAGGGGTTCCGTGGCCGCCGCGGTGTGAGTGTAGGGGGCGGGCCGAGTTGGCGGCACCGGATTATTCGGGAGGCCAGGGCACCTCGCCGTGGCCCGACTTCGCCGTACACGGACACACCGCGTGGGGCGGACAGATGGATTCCGGGCGGGGGTGCGCCGGCGCGGCGGTCTGGGTCGCCACCGCGGTCGCCCCAGGGTGGGGGAATCCTACCAGCTCAGCACAGTGATCGTGGAGCAACCAACCGCCGTTCCGGGATGGTGAGTTCCGCTCTTGCCACGACCTGCCACCTTCGAATGAGACAGATCATGAAAGCAACGGGGACTTTCAACCAGCCCCATTGACGAGTAGTCAGATCCACCGCGACTCTCTCGATAGGGGCGGGCCACCATCACAGCGCGATGACGCCGACGGGCCAACCCGTGCGGGCGCGGCGGCCTCCCACTCCCCATAGGAGCGAAGGACGGTTGGCATGAAGCAGCTCAAGCAGCCCACGGCCGGAATGAAGAAGTTCAGGATCCGCAAGACCGGTCCGGTCCGGTTGACGAGCGGTACGTCGGTCTACGACTGGTGGTGCTGAGCACCAGGGCACGGCGTGTGCGGCCCGCTGACACCGGGCCGCACACGCCCGTTTCCCCGAGGGGAGGGCTGTGGAAGGCGTCCGTGTCGCACTCCATCCGCTGACGTTCGTCGAGGAGGGCGAGGACGTCGTCATCGGCCGCTCGGACATCGACTCCTTCGCGGTGTTCCCCGCCGACGCCGCCGCCGTGGTCGGCTGGCTGCGCGACGGCGCCACGATCGCCGACGCGGCGCGCCGCTACACCGCCGCGTACGGCGAGGAAGCCGACATCCAGGACCTCGTCGACACCCTCGACGAGCTGCGGTTCATCCGCCGCGACGACGAGAGCGGGCCATCGCCGCAGGCCCCGCGGACCGTGCCGCTCCAGCGTCTGGGCAGCGCCGTCTTCTCCGCGCCCGCCTGGGCCCTGTACGCGGTCCTCACCTCGGCGGCCGTCGCCGTGGCCGTCGGCCACCCCCAGCTGCGCCCGGGCCCCGCCAAGGTGTTCTTCAGCCCGTCGCTGCTGCTAGTCGAACTCGCCTCGTTCCTGGGCCAGTTCCCGGGCATCGCGCTGCACGAGTCCTTCCATGTGCTGGCCGGGCGGCGGCTCGGGCTGCCCAGCCGGCTCAGCCTCGGCCGCCGGCTGTACTTCGTGGTGTTCCAGACCACCCTGGTGGGACTCATGGGGGTGCCCAGGCGCAAACGCGTCCTGCCGGTCCTGGCGGGGCTGCTCGCCGACGCCCTGGTCGCCTCGGTGCTCGTCCTGGCGGCGCAGGCCGATCTGCTGGCGCACGACGAGGTGACGGTGTGGGGCGGTCTCGCCCTCGCGCTCGCCTTCGGCGCGCTGATGCGCATGGCCTGGCAGTGCCTGTTCTTCCTGGAGACGGATCTGCACCATCTGTTCGCCCATACGTTGGCCCTGCCCGACCTCCAGGAGCTCGCCCGGGCGTATCTGCGTGAACGGACTGCCCGGCTCCGCCGCCACACCCCCGCCACCACCGTCACCGCCCGGGCCACGGACCGCGAACTGGCCGTGCTGCGCTGGTACGTTCCGCTGCTCGTGCTCGGCAGCGTGGCGCTCTGCGTCCTCGCGGCGACGGCCGCGCTGCCCGTCCTCGTCGGCTTCGCCACCCGCTTCCACTCGGCGCTGTCCTCGGGGTCGTTGGACCAGGGTTTCTGGGACGCGGCGGTGGCTGCCCTGATCATGTGCACCCAGTTCGGTGTGGCCGCGTGGATCGCGGTACGGGACCGGCTGCGCCGGGCCGCCGCGGCGCGGGGCGCCATCGGATCGCCACCATCGGCCCAGAAGGAGACCCCGCGTGCGTGAGGCGACGGCACACCTGTGGATCACCGGCCCGACCCGGGCCGCGCGGCAGGCGGCGGCCGCCGCGCTACCGTTCCCGGACCCGGTGGGCGTGGACTGCCACCGCGGGCTGCGCGGCCCCTACACCGGGGCGGGCGAACTCATGCGGCACCTCGTCCCGCGCGCCCACGCACGGGGTTCACTGCCCGAGGGCGGCACCCGCCTCGCGATCCTCGCCGCCGCGCCCGAACTCCGCGCCCTGCTCGGCGCGGCCGAGGCCACGCTCACCTCCGCCGCCCCGCCCGGGGAGCGCACCCGCTGGTACGGCCACGAGCGCACCCGGCGCATCGCCAACGGCCTGGTGGACCACCTCGCCGCCCACCCCTGCCCCCTCACGCTCGTCTTCCACGACGTCCACGAGGCCGACGCGACGGACGCGGAGTTCCTGGCCATCGCGCTGCGCCGGCTGGACCCGGACCGCGTACGGATCGTGGTCTGCTCCGACGACGACACTCCCGAGAGGCCCGCGTCACCCGGCGCCCCCCACACCCCCGGCTCCTCGCTCGCCCCCGCCACCGCCGCCGAGCTGCGCCGCCGCGCCGAGCGCCGTACGGCGCCGGAGGTCACCGCCCCGTACCCCTCGGAGTTCGTCGACACCGACGGGACCGGTGAACCCGACGAGGTCTACCGCCGGTTGGACCCCGCCGCCCGGGCCAAACTCCACGACAGCCGGGCCGACGAGCTGGAGGCCTCGCACGCCTGGTCGTGGCGGCTGGGTGCCATCCCGTACCACCGCGCGCACGGCAGCTCGCCCGAGGCGGCCCACGCGGCCCATGAGAGGGCCGTCGAGTACTGCCTGGGCATGGGCTACTACACCGCCGCCCTGGAGCTCAACGCGCGCATGGACGAGCTCCTGGGCCCGGACGCGCCCTGGGCCGCCCGCTACCGCCAACTGCGCCAGCGGGGACTGTGTTTGGCGCTCCTGGACCGGCCGGCCGAGGCGGAGGCGGCGTACTACGACGTGCTCTCGCGCACCACCGACCCCAAGGTGCACACCACCGTCAGCTATGCGCTCTCCGTCCTGTTCACCCGGCTCTACGACGCCCCCCGCAAGGATCACGTCCGGGCGCTGGCGCACATCAACACCGCCATCGCGTTCATCGACATGCTCCCCGACGCCGAGGACCGCGCCTTCCACACCGCCTTCATGCACAACGGGAAGGCGCTGGTCACCATGCACCTGGGCGATCTGGCCGAGGCCCTGCGCCTGGTCGACACCGCCCTCGCGGCGGTCGAGGACGGTCTGCCGCCCGGCCGCCACCAGCTGCACAAGTCGGTCCTGCACCACAACCGCGCCCAGCTGCTGGCCCGTCTCGGCCGGGGCGCCGAGGCGCTCGCGGAGTACGACGCGGTGGTCGCCCAGGATCCGCACCACCCCGAGTACCGCTTCGACCGGGCCGTCCTCCACCACCAGCAGGGGCGCTTCGCGCAGGCGCTGGCGGACTACGCGGAGGTGGAGCGGATCAGTCCGCCCTTCGCCGAGCTGCACTACAACCGGGGTGACCTGTACAGCGCCGCGGGCGGTGGCGACGCGGCGGCCGAGTTCGCGCGGGCCCTGGAGCTGGAGCCGGCCCGGGCCGACGCGCGGATCGCGCTGGCCGAGCTGTGGCTGGACGAGGACCGCGCCGCCGAGGCCGCCGCCCTGGCCCGCGAGGGGCTGGAGCTCGCCCCCGACGACCCGCTGCTGCACTGCGTCCACGGCACCGCCCTGCTCGCGCTCGGCACCGCCGACACCGCGCTGGACAGCCTCGGCCGGGCCCTCGCCCTGGCCCCCACCGCCGAGGCGTACGCCACCCGCGCCTCGGCCCACCTGGCCCTCGGCCACCACGAGGAGGCGCTGCGCGATCTGACGGCGGCGCTCGCCCTCTGCCCCGAGGACCCCGACCTGCTGCACAACCGGGGATATGTCCACGAGAGCGCCGGGCAGTGGGCGAAGGCGCTCGACGACTACACCCGCGCCCTGGAGCTGCCCGGCGCCGACCGCGAGGCCCTGGAGCAGCGCCGGGCCGAGTGCCGGGAGCGGATCGAGGCGCCGGGGAGCGGCGACCTCAGCTGACGCCCTGGGGATACGGGTAGGACAGGAAGTCGGCGTCCTGCCGCTCCAGGCTGCGCGGCAGCCAGTACGCCGCCTGGCGCAGGACCGTGCGGGGCGGCAGCGGCGGGTTGGGCAGGTGGGTGGACGGTTTGGCGATGCTCTGGAGCGCCCAGGCGAAGCCCACCAGCGGGCCGATCTCCTCCCACCGCCGCCGGTCGATGCCGAGCAGGGCCATCGCGCGGGCGTACACATGCCAGGCGTGGTAGCCGGCCTCCCCGTTCATGGTGTGCACGAGGAGGGCGTCGACCGGGCGGCGCGGGTCGTACAGCGTCCCCTGGCCGAACCCGGCGAAGGCGGTGACGAGCCGGGGGTCGTGCCGCCGGTAGAACCGGTCGACGACACCGAGCTGGACCTGCGAGACGAGCCGTAACTGCTCGGTGATCGGCGCCATCCAGTCACGAAAGGTGCCCGGGTAGCCGGGCTGTCCGTATCTGTCGGCCCAGGCCTCGATGATCGGTCGCTCAAGGCCGCCCGCGTACGTTCTGATGGCCGTGTAGGCGTCGTCCAGCTCCTGGGCGCGGCTGAAGAGCGTGACGTCGTCGAAGACGTACCAGAACTCGTTGGCGAGACGGTCGCCGAGCATCCCCGGGACCGGCGGCAGCTGCCCGCCGGGGCCCCCGGTGCCTGGCCCGGCGGCTCGGGCGACGCCGGTGCCGGCGGTCCCCACCCCCGCCACCAGGCCCGCGGCGAGCGCCGCCCTCAGCGTCTGCCGCCGCCCGATGTGGTGTGCCATGGTTCCCCCTCTTGGTGTGTACACCCCTGGCGTACCCACCCACGCTAGGCGCGCGCCGGGCCGCGCCGCCAGAGGTGTGCGGTCCGCTCAGCGGAACGCGGCTTGGTCCGGCGGCGACCCGGGTGCCACGCTCAAGTCCGTTCTGGAGAACGGCTGTTGGCGCGGCCGAAGCCCGCAGGCCTGGTGTCCGCGCGTATACGGGGGAGGAATGGGTCCGGTGAAGACAGATACGTCGTCGCCCGAGGGGCGGCTCGTCGAGGGGGGCGCCGGTGCGGTGCTGCTGGCCGCGGCGGGGCAGGTCGGTGTCCACGAGGGGCGCGAGAACGGCCACTGGAACAACGTCCAGCGCTACAGCAGGGAGGTCCCGGGGCTCGAATGGTCGCAGGGCCAGGCCTGGTGTGCGACGTTCGTGTCCTGGGTGGCGATGCGGGCGGGGGCGGCGGGCCTGTTCCCGCGCACCGCGTCCTGTGCCACGGCGGTCGCCTGGTTCCGGCAGCGCGGCCGTTTCTCCGAGTATCCGGCGGTGGGCGCCCAGGTGTTCTACGGCCCGGGCGGCTCGGAGCACACGGGCGTGGTCGAGCGGTACGACGACACCACCATCCACACCATCGAGGGCAACACCAACGTGAACGGCTCCGCCGAGGGCGACGGGGTGTACCGGCGGGTGCGGGAGCGCAGGTCGGCCCGGGTGTACGGGTACGGATACCCGGACTACCCCGGTGGCATCGACTCGGCCGACCCGTCCTGGCCGCCGCCCGCCCCCATCCCCCACCCCGAGGGCCTGGAGCCGTTCCCGGGCGCCCAGTGGTTCCACACCGCACCGCGCAGCCCGATCGTCACCGCGATGGGCCGCAGGCTGGTGGCCGAGCGGGTGGCGGTGTACGAGGAGGGCCCCGGCCCGCAGTGGAGCGACGCGGACCGCCGCTCCTACGCGGGCTTCCAGGTGAAGATCGGCTACCGGGGCGCCGACGCCGACGGCTGGCCGGGCCCGGTCTCCTGGGCCCAGCTGCGCGTACCGCGTACGTAGGGCGCACCCGCCGCCGCTGTCACGGCGTCAGTCCGCCGACTCGCGCAGGCGCAGCCCGCGCTGGAGGCGGGCGAGGAGCGGGTAGCGCTCGCGGCGCTCGCGGGAGTGCCGGTCGAGCTCCTCCACCAGGCGCTGCGACCGCTTCTCCACGTCGAGTTCGTCCAGGATCCGGTCGACCTCCGCGAGCAGCGCGCCGTGCAGCTGCCACTGCCTCGCGTCGCGCCGGACCTGGGCGAGCAGCAGCTTGGCGACCCGGTCGCGGCTCGCGCGGGCGGCCGCGAGCTCGGCGGCGAAGCGGTTCTCGGCCTCCTCGGCGTTGGCCCTGACCTGGGTGGTGATCAGTACGGCGAAGCTCTCCACGGCCTGGGCGAGGTGGGCGAAGACGTCCCCCAGGGCGGCCCCCGTCTCGGGCTCGAAGAGGTCGTCCTCGGTGCGCTCCTTGGCGAGGTCGGTCACCGAGCGGCACACCACCCGCAGCACCACCGCCGAGATCTCCAGGGCGTCGAGCCCGGTGCGCAGCACCACCCGCGACAGCAGCCCCTCCTTGACCCGGGGGTTGAACCGCAGGCTGTCCTCGGCCTGCCGCAGCGAGGCGTCCACCTGCACGATGTCGTGGTCGAGCCGGCGGGCCTCGTGGAGGCGGGCCGCCGCCCGCGCGACCGGGGTGTGGCCGCCGACCTCCTGCGCCAGGTCGGTCAGAAGCCGCTTCATCCGCGCGGCGAGCTCCACGATGGACTCGCCCGCCGACTCCACCCACACCGGCGGCACGAACAGCACGTTGAACAGCATGCCGACGCCCGCGCCGATCAGCGTCTCCAGGACGCGGTCCCAGGCGGTCGCCGACACCCGGGTCACCCCGAGCACCAGCATCGCGCTGATCGCGACCTCCGGCACGAACTCCCCGGCCTTGACGAACCGCCCGACCACCAGCGCGGCCAGGATGATCAGCCCCAGGCTCCACCAGGTCAGCCCCACCAGCGCGCTGAACCCGATGGCCAGCAGCACGCCCGCCACCACGGAGTTCACCCGTCGTACCGCGGTGATGAGCGTGGTGTAGAGGGTGACCTGGACGACGAGCAGGGCCGTCAGCGGGGCGGTGAGCGGCGCGGGTTCGCTGCTCAGATGGAGCGCGACCACGTACGAGATGACGGCCGCGGCCGTGGAGCGCAGGGTCTGCGCCACCGCGGGTTCCCGGCGGCGGCGTGCGAGATGGACGAGGGGATCAGTGAACTCGGGCACCTCCCGCACCTTCCCTCTCAGTGGCTTCCCATCCACTGATGTCCGGTGTCCGGTCGCTTCCACGGCACGGCGCCGCGAATCACCCGACCAGCCGTTCCTCTCCGGCGCCCGCGAGCAGGGCCAGGCGGTCGGCCGTGTCCGTGCCGGGCGGCGGAGTGAGCAGGACGAGCCGCTGGTTGCCCTCGGGGGCGAGGAGCACCTGGCAGTCGAGGTCCACGGGGCCGATCGCCGGGTGCAGCACGCGCATCCGGCTGTGGCGGCGGACGGCGACCTCGTGCAGTTCCCACAGTGTGGTGAACTCCTCGCTGGCGCCGCGCAGCCGCTCCACCAGCCGGGCCGCCGCCGGGTCCCCCGCCCGCCGCCCCACCGCGGCCCGCAGGTCGGCCACGTGGACCCGGCTGTAGTGCGCGTGCTCCTCGGCCGGGTACGCGGCCCGGGCCGCCGGGTCGGCGAACCAGCGCCACACCACGTTGCGCCCGTGCTCGGAGACCGTGCACACCCCGCCGAGCAGCGAGCGGGCCAGGTCGTTCTGAGCCAGCACGTCACCCAGGTCGCTCAGCACCTGGGCCGCGGTGCCGGGCAGCCGCTCCAGCAGGTGCAGCAGTCCGGCGCCCACCTGGTCGTCCCTGCCGGCGGCGGCGGGCGGGCGCTGGCCGGCGAGCAGATGGAGGTGGTCGCGCCCGTCGTCGCTCAGCCGCAGGGCGCGGGCGAGCGCGGCGAGGATCTGCGGCGAGGGCTGCGGGCCACGGGCCTGTTCCAGCCGGGTGTAGTAGTCGGTCGACATGCCCGCGAGCTGGGCCACCTCCTCGCGCCGCAGCCCCGGGGTGCGGCGCCGGGAGCCGGTGGCGAGCCCCGTCTCCGGCGGGCTCACGCGCTCACGCGAACGGCGGAGGAAGTCGGCGAGCTCACGGCGGTCGATCGTCATGTGGATCATCCTGCCCGATGCTCCGGCGCCCCAGCCAGGGACTCCCGGTCCCCGGGTCCCGGCGGGCTCTGCCACCCCTCGCCTCGGGGCGGCAGGGTGGGTCCGGCCGGAGCGAACGACCCCGGCAGCCACGCAGAGCCTGTCCTCCAAGGAGCAACCGTGTCCCTCACCGCCGCCCCCGCCGCCCCCGTCTCCGCCACCGTCACCGTCGCCGGCGCCGAGGTCCACTACGAGCGCGCCGGCTCGGGCCCCGCGCTCGTCCTGGTCCACGGCACCGGCTCGGGCGGCGCCGCCCTCAGCTGGGGCCGCACCGCGCCCCGTTTCACCGCCGGGCACACCGTCATCACACCCGACCTGTCGGGCACCGACGCCACCGTGGACGACGGTGCGCCGCTGACCGTGGAGGGGCTGGCCGCGCAGGTCATCGCCGTCATCGAGGACGCCGCCGAGGGGCCGGTCGACCTGCTCGGCTTCTCGCTGGGCGCCCCGGTCACCGCCGCGGTCGCCGCCCTGCGCCCCGACCTGGTGCGCCGGCTCGTCCTGGTGGCGGGCTGGGCCCACACCGAGGGCGACGAGTACCTGCGCAACCTGTTCACCCTGTGGGCGCGGCTCGGCGTGTGCGACCCGGCCGCCTTCGGGCGCGCTGTCGCCATGACGGGTTTCAGCCGGGGCTTCCTCAACGCCATCGGGCGCGAGCAGGTCGAGCTCCTCATCCCCAACATGCCGCCCACCCCGGGCACCCTGCGCCACGTCGACCTCAACACCCGCGTCGACATCCGCCATCTGCTGCCCCGCGTCGAGGCCCCGACCCTGGTCATCGGCTGCACCCAGGACATCACCGTCCCCGTGGAGAACAGCCGCGACCTGCACGCGGCGATCAGCGACAGCACGTACGCCGAAATCGACGCGGGGCACGTGGCGTTCTTCGAGAAGGAGGACGCATTCGTGCGGCTGGTGCACGAGTTCACCCTGGCCCCGTGACGGCGTCGGCGGCCGCCCGCGCCGCAAGGGGCAGCCGACGCGGAAATCCGCCGACCCGGGCCGACCCGATGCGTAGCATGCGGGCCATGCCCCGACTCCGGCTCCTGCGCCCCGACCACGCTCCGGCCCTCCTCGCGTTCGAGCGAGAGAACCGCGCCTACTTCGCCGCCTCGGTCCCCGACCGGGGCGACGACTACTTCGCCCACTTCGCCGACCGCCACGAGGCGTTGCTGGCCGAGCAGAGCGCGGGGCTGTGCTTCTTCCATCTGCTGATGGACGGCGACGAGGTGCTGGGGCGGTTCAACCTGGTGGATGTGGCGGACGGTTCGGCCGACCTCGGCTACCGCGTCGCCGAGCGCGCTGCCGGGCGCGGCCTGGCCACCGCGGCCGTGCGCGAGGCCTGTGCGCTGGCCGCCGGGGAGTACGGCCTGACCGGGCTGCGCGCCGCGACCACCCTGGACAACACCGCCTCGCGAGCCGTCCTGACCCGCACCGGGTTCACGCGCTGCGGCGAGATCGAGCTGAGCGGCCGCCCGGGACTCCGCTTCGAACGGCGCCTCGACGCCGAGGGGGAGGGACGGCGGCTCCCATGACCGCGACGCGGCCCGTCGAGTCCGGCCCGCCGGGCGACCCGGCTCCCGGCCGGGTCTGGTACACCTCGTACGGCTCGAACATGTTCCTGCACCGGCTCGCCTGCTACCTCGCCGGCGGGACCCCGGTCGGCGGGACCCGCGCCTACCCGGGCTGCCGCGACCGCAGCCTGCCGACCGCGTCGATCCCCGTGGAGCTCCCGGGCGTCATGTACTTCGCGACCCGCTCGCCGGTCTGGGGCGGCGGCCGGGCCTTCTACGACCCAGACGCCGAGGGCCGCGTCCTGGCGCGGGCCCATCTGGTGTCGGCCTCCCAGTTCGCCGACATCGCCGCGCAGGAGATGTACCGGGAGCCGGGCGCCGACCTCGATCTGACCGAGGTGCTGGCCCGGGGGCGCACGGAGCTCGGCGTCGGCCGCTACGAGACCCTGATCCGCGCGGGCTGGGTGGACGGCCTTCCGCTGCTCACCTTCACCGCCCCGTGGAAGGTGCACGAGATCCCGCCGACGACGCCGTCCGCCGCATACGTACGCCATCTGGCCTCGGGGCTCCTCGAGGTGGGCGCGTGGGACGCCGACGCGGTGGCCGCGTATGTGGCGTCCCGCCCCGGGGCGGGTCCGCACTGGTCGCAGGAGGCGGTACGGGAGCTGCTCACCCGGTGACGGGTGGTCAGGGGCGGAGGGAACGGATGCTCAGGTGCTGGAGACTGTCCGGCTCTAGGAGCGGCGGCGGGGCTTGCCGCGCTTGGCGGCGCCGCTCTTGGCGCCGCCGGAGCCGGCGCGCGCGTTCTTGGCGGCCGGCTTGCCCGCGGCGGGCTTGCGCCGGGCGGCGGAGGCGTCGGGGCGCTTGGCCTTCGGCTCGGCCTTGGTCTTCGCGGGGGTCTGTGCGCGGCCGCGTGAGCTGTTGACCGTCCGGCCGCGGACGATCCCGATGAAGTCCTCCACCATGTCGGTGGTCCGCTCCTCGGGCCACGACAGGGCGATCCGCGACTCCGGGGTGCCGGTGACCGGCCGGTAGGTGAGGTCCTTGCGGTGGTGCAGCCGGGCCAGCGACTGCGGGACGACGAGCAGGCCGATGCCCGCCGCCACCAGCTCGACGGCGTCCGCGGTGGTGGCGGGGCGCTCGAAGGCGGGCTGTCCGGGCGGGCGCTCCCAGTCGAGGGTGTCGTCCAGGGGGTGCAGCACGGTCTCGTCCGCCAGGTCCTCGGCGGACACCTCCTCGACCGCCGCGATCACATGGTCCTTGGGGACCACGACCACGGTCGTCTCCGTGTACAGCGGGATGGCGCTGAGGTCGGCCCGGTCCACCGGCAGCCGGACGAATCCCGCGTCGGCGCCGGCGCCGCGCAGCACGTCGAACGCCTCGGCGGCCGAGACCGCGACCAGCGTCAGCGGGATGTCGGGCAGCCGCTCGTTCCAGATCCGCACCCACTTGGTGGGCGTCACGCCCGGGACGTAGGCGAGCCGGAACGAGGGGGTTGCTTGCGAGCCTGTCACCGGGCCAGGTTACCGGTGATGGTCGGAGGTGGCGCACACGCTCGATACCCTTGACACATGACGTCGCACCAGACCGCCCAGACCATGAAGCCCGCGACCGCGGCGAAGAAGCTGGGTGTGTACCTCGAGGCCACCCCCGCAGAGTTCCAGGAGGGTGTCGTCTCGCGCACCGAGCTGAACGCGCTCCAGGCCGACCCGCCCCAGTGGCTCCAGGAGCTGCGCCGCACCGGCCCGCACCCCCGGCCGGTGGTCGCGGCCAAGCTCGGTGTCTCCATCGCGGGCCTGGCCCGCGGCGGTGTCACCGAGGCGCTCACCACCGAGCAGATCGACGCCCTGAAGCAGGAGAACCCCGAGTGGCTGCAGAAGGAGCGCGCCACCCAGGCCGAGGTGCGCAAGGAGGCGGTGCGCATCAAGGAGAAGAACGCGCAGCGCGCCGAGGCGCCCAAGGACAAGCGTTCCTGAGCCCCCTCACGGGCCTCGCCGTCCCCGCCCCGGCCCCCGGGCCGGGGACGCTGCCGGTAATCTTCGCCGCCGCGAAGGTCACCGGCTTCGCCATGTCCGGCGGGCGGCTCAGAGCCTGTCTTCGCCCCCCCTGCGCGGCGACGCCCGGCACGCACCCTCACCGGACCGTCGAGGACCGGCGCTCAGGCCGAGGCGAGGCCCTGCTCCAGATGTGCGAGTTCCGCCGCCTCCACCGTGATCCCGAACTCGTCCGCGAGAACGCGCCCCAGCTCGGCCGGCTCGATCTTGCGCTCGGTGGCGGAGCCGTCCGGGCGAAACGTCCTCCAGGTGGTCGCGTCCAGCTGGTGGTGGTGCGTGGCGGTGAACTTCTGGACGAACAGCCGGGCCGTGAAGGGCGAGCGGCTGTGGGTGCTCACGAAGTGGCTGCCCACCGCGTAGTCGATGGGGTACTGCGGGGTGAGCGTGAAGGTGTGCCGGTGGGCCCAGCCGTCCTGGCCGTACTGGTGGAGCCACCACTGGTCGACGCCGAGCGTGGTCTCCCCCCGCACCATCCGGAACCGCCAGCCGTCGAGGTCCACCTCGACCCCGTCGGCGATCTCGATGGGCTCCAGCGGCCCGGCGCCGAAGCCCACGTCGCACAGCCACAGCCGGTCGTCGTCGGCCGGCCGCACCGCGATCAGCGCATGGGTGGCGGGAAGGATCTTGTCGCTGCCGAGGGTGACGCGCCCGATGAGCGGGGTGAACTCGAAGCCGAGGCGCTCCAGCGCGGCGGCGAACAGCACCACGTGCTCGTAGCAGTAGCCACCCCGGCCGCCCCGCACCAGGCGCTCCTGCACCGTCTCCAGGTCCAGCGCGACCGGCTTGCCCAGCAGCGCGTTGACGTTCTCGAACGGGATCGAGGTGACATGCGCCCGCTGGAGCCCGCGCAGCGCCGCCAGCGTCGGCGCGCGCTCCCCCTCGTACCCGGTACGGGCCAGATAGGCGTCCAGGTCCAACAGGTCCCCCGACCAGCCGCGCGCTTGCTCTGCCATGGCACACCCTCCTCCGTACCCCCGCGCCGGTGTGTCCGTACGCCGTGGGGCCAACGTCGTTCGCTTCACGACGGTCAACCGTTACGTCCCCGACCCTATGCCCGGCCCCGGCGGCGAAACCTCTGCTCAAAGGCGGTGCCGGGGTCACCATTTGGTCCTAGGACCTCAGGCGTGGGACGTCCGGCGCGGCCCTTGGGGCACACCGGGGCGGGCGTTTCCCCGTGCACGGGGGCCGGGACGGGCCTAGCTTGGCAACCGTGACCACAGTGACCAGTTCCGATCTCCTCGTCGACGCCTTCGGCCGGATCCGCGAGACCGTCGCGGCCGCTGTCGAAGACCTGAGCAGCGAGGAGTTGGCGTTCCGCGTCGACGACTCGGCCAACTCCATCGCCTGGCTGGTCTGGCACCTGACCAGGATCCAGGACGACCACATCGCGGACGCCGCCGGACTCGAACAGGTGTGGACCGGGCAGGGGTGGGCCGAGCGGTTCGGGCTGCCGCTGCCGGCGGCGGACACCGGCTAGGGGCACACCTCGGCCCAGGTGGCCTCGGTCAGCGCCTCCGCCGAGCAGTTGGCCGGGTACCACGAGGCCGTCCACGCGCAGACGGCCGGCTATCTGGCGGGGCTCGACGGCAAGGCGCTCGCCCGGGTCGTCGACACCTCGTGGGACCCGCCGGTCACGCTGGCGGTCCGGCTGGTCAGCGTCGTCTCGGACAGCCTCCAGCACGCGGGACAGGCCGCGTACGTCCGGGGCGTGCTCTCCCGCCGGTGACCGGGCCGGGCCGCTGACCGCCCCGCCGACCTGCGGCTTCGACCAGAGCGGGTCAGACCCGTATGTCGTCGCTGCGGCTGATCATCAGGTTGCCCATGAACCGCCGGTCGACCTCGCGGGCGCCCAGCCGGACGGCCTGGGCGCGGGTCGGTGGGGTGATGTCGTAGTGCCACCGGTGGTCCTGCGGGCCCTTGCGCTGGTACCAGGCGCGGCGCATCCCGAGGGCGGCGGCGAAGGCGTGCAGCTCGTCCTCGGTGTCGGCGGTCATATGGCACCAGTGCGCGGACGGCAGACCTCGTCGTCGCGCGAGAGCGCCGTAGTCCTTCACGTCGTCCACGTAGACGGTCAAGGGGCAACCTCCCACTCCTGCTGAGGCTTTGTATTCTCCCTTGCCCCGGACCGGCTCCCGGACACCTCGCCGCGACGACCGTTTCGCGCCGTTCGTCACCCGCCCATCACCTCAGCTTTGAGATGTCATAAGGTTGGCTTATGAGGTCATAAAGAGGGGGCGGGTAGTCACTTAGGTTTGCCTAAGCTTAGGGTGGCCGACGAGCCATTTCGTTGTCGGTCGAAGGGAAACAGTCATGCCCCGCCCCCTGCGGACAGCCATCGTGGGCGCAGGTCCCGCCGGGATCTACGCCGCGGACGCGCTGCTGAAGTCCGCGGCCGCCACCGACCCCGGTGTCTCCATCGACCTCTTCGAGAAGATGCCCGCGCCCTTCGGACTGATCCGCTACGGCGTCGCCCCCGACCACCCCCGCATCAAGGGCATCGTCACCGCCCTGCACCAGGTGCTCGACAAGCCGCAGATCCGGCTCTTCGGCAATGTCGACTACCCCGGCGACATCAGCCTCGACGAGCTGCACGAGTTCTACGACGCGGTGATCTTCTCCACGGGCGCCGACGCCGACCGCGCGCTCGACATCCCCGGCATCGAGCTCGACGGCTCGTACGGCGCCGCCGACTTCGTCTCCTGGTACGACGGCCACCCCGATGTGCCGCGCACCTGGCCGCTGCACGCCGGGAAGGTCGCCGTCCTCGGCGTCGGCAACGTCGCCCTGGACGTGGCCCGTATCCTCGCCAAGACCGCCGACGAGCTGCTGCCCACGGAGATCCCCGCCAACGTCTACGACGGTCTGAAGGCCAACCGGGCGCGCGAGATCCACGTCTTCGGCCGCCGTGGCCCCGCCCAGGCGAAGTTCAGCCCGATGGAGCTGCGCGAGCTGGACCACTCCCCCACCATCGAGGTCATCGTCGACCCCGAGGACATCGACTACGACGAGGGCTCCATCGCCACCCGCCGCTCCAACAAGCAGGCGGACATGGTCGCCAAGACCCTGGAGAACTGGGCGATCCGCGACGTGGGCGAGCGCCCGCACAAGCTCTTCCTGCACTTCTTCGAGTCCCCCACCGAGATCCTCGGCGAGGACGGCACGGTCACCGGCCTGCGCACCGAGCGCACCCGCCTCGACGGCTCCGGCAACGTGGTGGGCACCGGCGAGTTCCACGACTGGGACGTCCAGGGCGTGTACCGGGCGGTGGGCTACCTCTCGGACGAGCTGCCGAAGCTGCCCTGGGACGTCGAGTCGGGCACCGTCCCCAACGAGGGCGGCCGGGTCGTCGAGGCCGGGCAGCACCTCCCCTCCACCTATGTCACCGGCTGGATCCGGCGCGGCCCGGTCGGTCTGATCGGCCACACCAAGGGCGACGCCAACGAGACCGTCGCCAACCTCCTGGACGACCACGCCCAGGGCCGGCTGCGCACCCCGTCCGCGCCGGAGCCGGAGGCGGTCGACGCCTTCCTCGCCGAGCGCGGGGTGCGCTGGACGACGTGGGAGGGCTGGCACCGCCTGGACGCGGCCGAGAAGGCGCTGGGCGAGCCGCAGGGCCGCGAGCGCGTGAAGATCGTCGAGCGTGAGGACATGCTCCGGGCCAGCGGCGCGTAGTCACCGCCCACCTCGGAAAGAGGGTCGGCCCCCGCCTGGAGAGGCGGGGGCCGACGCATGCGCGCACGCGCTCGGACGGTGTCAGCTCACCTGGACGGTGACGTCGTCCACGACGTAGGAGGTCTGGAGCGACTGGTCCTCCACGCCGTTGAACTTCAGGGTGACGGTCTGCCCGGCGAACGCCGAGAGGTCGTACGTCTTCTGGACGTAGCCGGAGTTGGCGTCGAGGTTGGAGAAGGTGGCCAGGGTCTGACCGCCGACCGAGACGGTGAAGACGTCGTACGCCACGTTCTCGTTCTCGTCCGTGTCGATGTGCTGGAAGAACGAGAGCTGGTAGCGGGAGCAGCCGGCCGGAATGCTCAGCGACTGGGAGGCGCTGTCCGTACGGGAGCTGCCCCAGCCGTTCAGCCATGCCATGTAGGAGCCGCCGTGCGGCGTCTCGCCGGCCTGGTTGGTGATGACGCCCGAGGTGGCCGTCCACGGGCTGGAGCCGTTCTCGAACCCGCCGTTGACGACGAGCTGGCGCGGGGTGCAGGTGCCGCCGCCGACGGTCAGCGTGAAGGTGGTGCTGTGGCTGACCGTGCCGACACCCGTCACCGTCAGGGTGTACGTGCCCGGCGTGGTGCCCGAGCCGACCTGCACGGTCAGCGTCGAGGAGTTGCCGGACTGCACGGACGTCGGGCTGAGGGTCGCCGTCACACCGCTGGGCGCACCCGACACCGACAGGGCGATGGTCTGCGGGCTGCCGCTGACCGTGGTGGTGTTCACCGTGGAGGTGACACTGCCGCCCGGGTCGGCGCTGCCGGAGGGCGGGTTGGTGGCGAGGGAGAAGTCCTGCGCCGGGGTCGTCCCGCCGACCGCCTGCTTCCAGATCGCGTACGCCACACCGTCGGCGCTGCGGTCCAGGACCGTGGCGCTGATGTTGCTCGGGGTGTCGCAGGAGCTGTGGTAGCAGGAGTCGTAGGCGGCGTTGGCCGTGCCGCCCCACTTGGTCGCCTGCGCCGAGGTCTTGCGGGCGCTGGCGCCGGCCGCGTAGCCGGAGGTGGCGATGCCGGCCGCCTGGAAGGACGCGTCGTCACTGCGGCCCTGGCCCTCGACGTTCTCCTCGGGTGCCAGGTTGAGCGAGTCCCAGTAGGCCTTCAGCGGCGCCGCCTGGGTGGAGTTGACGTTGTTGATGAAGTAGCCGCCGTTGGGCGAGCCGACCATGTCGAAGTTGTAGTACGCCTTGATCGCCGCGCGGTCGGCGCTGCTGAGGCGGTTGACGTAGAACTCGGAGCCGTTGAGGCCCTGCTCCTCGTCGGTCCACCAGGCGAACCGCACGTGCTTGGTCATGGTGGGGTTCTTCTGCGCCAGGACCAGCGCGTTCTCCAACAGCGTCGCGGAGCCCGAGCCGTTGTCGTTGATGCCGGGGCCGGCCGACACGCTGTCGAGGTGCGCGCCGAGCATCAGGACCTGGTCGGCGGGGCCGCCGGGCCAGTCGGCGATCAGGTTGTTCGACGGGTAGGTGCACGTGGTGCAGTTCTGCTCGGCCACGGTGTATCCGGCGGCCTGGAGTTTGCCCTTGATGTAGGCCACCGACTGGGTGTGGCCGCCGCTGCCCGCACGGCGGTTGCCGCCGTTCTGGGTGGCGATGGTGCCCAGCTGCGCCAGGTGCGCCTGGACGTTGGCCACGTCGATGTTGGGCGGGTCGGTGCCGGGCGGGGTGCCGCCGACGTTGAGCGCGTAGTCGACGGTGTGGGAGAGCGTGGTGCCCTGGCCCTTGACCGTGATCGTGGACGGGCCGGGCGCCGCGTTGGTGGACGCGGAGAGGGTGAGCACCGAGGACTGGCCGGACTGCACGGTGGCCGGGTTGAAGGAGGCGGTCACACCGGACGGCAGGCCGGAGGCGGTCAGCGCCACCGACTGGGCCGAGCCCGTGGTGACGCTGGTCGCCACGGTGGTGGTGACCGAGCCGCCCTGCTGGACCGTGCCGGACGCCGGGTTCAGGGAGAGCGAGAAGTCGCTCTGGCCGCTGGGCTGGCAGGTCGGGTCGGCGGTCTGCGCGGGCACACTGATGGCGTCCCACGCGGCCTTGGTGCGGTTGAAGAGGTCGCAGGTGGCGTCCAGCGACTTGGCCGAACTCAGCGTGGCCGTACGGTACTTCTTGTAGGACATGCTGCTGGTCTTCAGGAGCATGCCACCGTAGAAGATCTTGCCCGCGTTCTGCACACCGACGCCTACGACGGTGCTCTGGTTGCAGGTGGGGCTGTTGGGCTTGCCGCCGCCGGGGCTGCTGCCCTCGGCCAGCAGATAGAACCAGTGGTTGAGCGGTCCCGCGGCCGCGTGCACCTCGGTGCCGGGTATCGCGGAGCTGTAGCAGTTGGGGTCGTTGTTGACGGCCGAGGGGTTGTACATGTTCCGGATCGGGCCCCGGCCCTGGAGATTGATCATCTCGCCGACGGTGTAGTCCGGAGTGTCGTACGGGGCGGGCTCGTTGACGTACGCCTCGGTCAGCGCGCCGAAGATGTCACCGGTGCCCTCGCCGAGGCCGGACTCCTGGCCACTGGTGCCGCCGGGGGTGTTGCTGTCGATGGCATGCCCGTACTCGTGGCCCACCACGTCGATCCCGGCGATCCACTCGTTGGCGCTGTTGTGGCCGATGGTGACCGAGCTGCCGTCCCAGTAGGCGTTCAGGTCGTTCAGGCCGACCTTGCCGGGGAAGCTGCGGCCGTTGCCGCTGACGCCGTTGCGCCCGAGCCACTGGGCCAGCATGTCCCACTGCTTCTGCGCGGCGAACATGAGGTCCGCGCAGCCGGTCTCCTTGCTGGTGGGGCTGCCGGTGCCCCAGGAGTCCGAGGACTTGGTGAAGACCGAACCCGAGCTGTAGTCGGCGCAGCTCAGACCCGCCCGGTTGGGGTCGCGCAGCGAGTAGCTGCCGCCCGAGTTGGTGGTGTCGATGGTGAGCGGGCTGGGGCCGTTCCACTTGCTGTTGGCGGTGCCCGCCTCGACGTCGTCGTGGGTGGCGAGGACCTTTCCGGTCCGGGCGTCCACGAACACATGGAGCCTGCTGGGCGCGGTCCTGGTGCGGCCGGAGAGCACGGTCTCCCAGGCGAGCGCCGCCCTGCCGTCCGCGAGGCGGACGACGAGCCGGCTGTCGACCACCTTGTCGACCTTGGCCAGTTTGCCTCGGGAGGTGGATTCGGCCGACTTCGCGGTGACCGTCGGGGTGGTCGCCACATCGATCCGTACGGAGGAGGCGGACTGCACGGCGCGGATGTCACCGTCGCCGTCCGCGAGCACCACCGCGTCGCCGCCGACCACCGGCAGCCCTCGGTAACTGCGCTCGTAGGCGACGGAGAAGAGGTTCTTCACCCAGGGGGTGACCATGCGCCGCTCGTACTGCTCCTGCGGGGAGTTGACCAAGGTGTCGAGGCCGCTGCGGACCGCCGTGTCGGCGGCGGCGACGGCGCGCGAGAGGGGGGTGGGCCGCTGGTTCGGCCCTGTCTGCGTCTGGGGTGCGGCCGATGCCGTACCGGCCAGGGCGCCGGTCAGGCTCGTGGTCAGCGCCAGTGCTGCCACGGCGGCCGTCAATCTGAAGGGGCGCAACGTCCACTCCGATCGTGGGGGGCCTGTTCTCCGCGCAGTATGGGCGTGGACATGGCAAACCAGATACATACCAGTCGGCCATACGACGCGGGTTATGGTGCGTCGCGGGGCCGCTGCGTACGCTCGGAAGATGCAGCTGGAGTTGAGGCACTTGCAGGCCGTCTGCCAGATCGCGGAAGCGGGCAGTCTGGGCCGCGCCGCGCGCCGGCTCGGGGTCTCCCAGCCCTCGCTCTCCGCCCAACTGCGGCGTATCGAGCGGGTCACCGGAGGGGATCTGTTCGTCCGCAGCCGGCACGGCACCGAGCCGACCCCGCTGGGCCGGTTCGTGCTCGCCAGGGCGCGCCGGGTGCTCAGCGAGATGGACGCGCTCGGCACCCGGGCGCGTACGGTCGCCACCGACGCCCCGCTGCGGCTCGGCTGCATCCTGCTGGTCCTGCTCGACGGCCTGCTGGAGCAGACCGACCTGGCGCTGGCCGGCCAGGAGATCACCGTGGACCTGGAGCACTCGGTGACCGCGCTGACCCGGATGCTGGGCGCCGGACGCTACGACGCCATCGTGTACGGGGAGGTCAACGACCATGAAGTGCCGCTGCCCGAAGGGGTGTTGGCCAGGACGCTGATCCCGGAGGAACCCTTCTCCATCCGGCTGTCGGCCCACCACCGGCTGGCCGGCCGGGAGCACATCGAGCTGGCCGACCTGGCCGACGAGGCGTGGCTGACGCTGGTGGAGGACGACGACGGCGGGCCGGAGGCGTTCGCCGAGGCGTGCGCGCGGGCCGGGTTCGCGCCCCGGCTGCGGCACCGGGTCGCGGACCGGATGATGCAGTACGCGCTGATCGCCGGGGGCCGGGCCGTCGCGCTGAGCCAGCCCACCGCGCCACGGGCCGAGGGCACGGTGATGCGCCCGCTCGCCGGCGCCCCGCTCACCGGCCGCATCCGGCTGGCCTGGAACCGTACGACGGTCCCGGCCCGGCAGGCCGAGCTGCTCTACCGCGCGGCGCTCTGCGCCTATCTGGCCAACGTCGACAACAACGCCTTCCACCGGGCCTGGTGGGACACCCACCCCGAGCTGCATCCGCCGTACGAGCGACAGGAGCTCCAGGCCTCCGACGCCTGATCCGCCGGGCGCGAGGGCGGCAAGAGCCTGCCTTCGCGCCCCCGCCCGCGCCCCGACGCGCGTCACGCACGCTCGCGTCACCGGCTTGTCGCGTCCGGCGGACGGGCAGAAAAACACTATGTTGAGCCCTCACCGGCGTACCCCGGGAGACCTCGTGCCCCTCACCGCACCCCCGCTCCAGCCCGTCCGCGGCCCCCGTGGGCTGCCCCGTCCGCTCGGCCACCTGTTCTCCTTCGGCAGGGACCCGCTGGGCTTCATGACCCGGTTGCGCGACGAGTTCGGGGACGCGGTGACCTGGTCGCTCGGCCCCCGGCGCAGCCTGTTCCTCTCGCACCCCCAGCACATCATGGAGCTGCTGGCGGGCCGTGAGCACACGTTCGACATCCTCGACATCGGCTGGGCCTTCAAACAGATCACCGGCCGCAGCGTCATCCTCAGCACGGGCGCCGACTGGCGCCGCAAGCGCTCACTGGTGCAGCCGACCGTCCGGCCGCGCCAGGTCCGGGCCTACGCCGAGACGATGGTGGAGTGCGCGGGCGCGGCGGCCGACGCCTGGCGCGAGGGCGAGCGGATCGACGTACGCGAGCAGATGGCGCTCATCACCCAGCGGGTCGTGCTGCGCACCCTGTTCGGCAACGACCTCGGAGAGCAGACCCGGGCGCTGGGCGACGCGATGGAGACGGCGGAGCGGGCGGTGGGAGCCGAGCTGCGCGGCCTCGGGCTGTTCCTGCCGGGCTGGGTGCGCACCCCGTCGCGGCGGGCCCTGCTGGGCGCGGTGGCCATCATCGACGCCGAGGTGCACCGGCTCATCGAGGCCCGGCTGAGCGCGCCGCCCGGCGAGATGGAACAGCGCGACGACCTGCTCAGCAGGCTGCTCTCGGCACGCGACGAGGAGGGCGAGCCGCTGTCGCCCAAGGAGGTGCGCGACGAGGCGGTCACCCTGTGGGCGGCCGGTCACGAGACGACCTCCACGGCGCTGACGTGGACCGTGCACCTGCTCTCGCGCACCCCTCAGGCCCGCGCCCGCCTCGAAGCCGAGGTGGACCAGGTGCTGGCCGGGCGGCCGCCGACCGTCGACGACTACGACCGGCTGGTGTGGACCCAGCAGATCGTCAAGGAGTCGCTGCGGCTGTACCCGCCGGCCTGGCTCCTGCCGGCCGTCGCCCGCCCGGGCGCCACGCTCGGCGGCACCCGCGTCCCGGCCGGGACGACCGTCTGGTGCAGCCAGTGGACCACGCACCGCGACCCGCGCTGGTTCCCGCGCCCCGACGAGTTCCGCCCGCAGCGCTGGGACGCCGACGCGCCGGACGCGGTGCCGGACCACGCCTGGTTCCCGTTCGGCGGCGGTCAGCGCACCTGCCTGGGCGCGCGCTTCGCGCAAGTCGAGGCGGCCCTGATCCTCGCCACCCTCGCCCAGCGCTGCCGCCTGGACCTGCCGGCCGCCGAGGTGGCGCCTCGCGTCACGCTGCTGCTCCAGCCCGAGGCACCGCTTCTGGCCACCGTGCGCGGGCGCGCCCGGGCGGGGGTTCACTGAGCCAGCCAGGCGGCCACCTCCGCCGCTATCGGCTGGCCGGTGTCGAGTTCGACGAAGCCGAACTGGCCCCCCTGATTGCACTCCAGGAACCACCAGACCCCGTCGCCGTCCTCGGCGAAGTCGAACGCCGCGTAGGCGAGCTGGGTGCGGTGGGTGTACGCGTACACCGACTCGGCCACACGGTCGGGCACTGCGGTGGGCTCCCAGCGGCGGCCGCTGTCGTCGTAGCGCCCGTCCACCTGCCCGGGGTCGGACACCTTCCGGGCGGCGAACAGCCGGGCGCCCACACAGGTCAGCCGTATGTCCGCCTTCTTGGGGACATAGCGCTGGAGCAGCACCGGCCCCGCCCGGACGCTGGAGAAGTCCGCGTCCGGCCCGATCAGCGTCGTCGGCAGCGCCATCAGCGGCTCGTCCGGCGGCGGCCCGGCGGCGCTCTTCACCACCACGTCCCGGTACTCCTGGGCGAACTGCCGCGCCACCCGGGGAACCGTGGTGACGACGGTCGGCGGCACCGCGAACCCGCTGGCGTGCGCGACCCGCAGCTGCCAGGGCTTGTGGCGGGCCTGCTCGGCGTCGCGCGGATGGTTCATCCAGCGCGCCGAGGCCGAGTACAGCATGCCGAACAGCGCCTGGCGGACCTCGGCGGTCAGCCACTGGGAGGGCTCCGGGGCGTGCGCGGCGGGCTGCCCCGGCCGGCGCACCCAGACCGAGCGCAGCCCCGACATGCTCACCAGGAACCCGTCCACCGACAGATGACCGGCGAAGTCCCCGTGGGCGTACTCGGCCGAGAGCACCGCCTTGCCGGGCAGATCGGCGGGGTCGAGGCGCACCAGCGGGACACCGCGCTGATGCAGTTGGGTCACCACCATGTCGGTGGTGACGTCCTGTTCACAGGTGAGGATGAGAACCGTCATCCGACTGCCGGGCCGTCAGTCGTCGAAGTGCGTCTGGGAACCGGCGGTGGACGCGGTGGTGCCGGCCGCCCGGAGCACCGCGCGGTCGGCGACCGCGGGGCGGCCGTCGGGCAGCACGTTCAATTGCCGCGAGGGGTCGAAGCGGTAGACGACCTCCGTCTCCTCCGGCTCGTGCGGCACCGTGTAGTGCAGTGTGAACGGCCTCATGAGGAACCTCCCGCAGCAGCGTCACGCCGATCCTTGTGCTCACCTGTACGGAGTGCCCCTGTAAGGAATTCATCACGTACCGCCACACCGGCGTGAAGGACGTCACACGCCCGGCAGTCGGGTGAAGGCAGGTTTCGCCACCGTCCGTAACGGTGATCGCTCAGGACGTCACGATCTGCTTCCGACCCCACAGGAGCACCCATGCGTTTGCGTTCCACGCTCACCGCGAGCGTTCTCACCGTCGGCATCGTCTTCAGCGGCGCGGCGACCGCCCTGGCCCACGACGACGACGACCACGGCCGCCACCACGGCTACGGCTACGGCCGCGACGACGACCGCCGCCACGACTACGGGCACGGCTACGGCTACGGCCGCGACGACGACCGCCGCCATGACTACGGCCGGGACGACGACCACGGCCGCCACCACGGCTACGGCTACGGTTACGGCCGTGACGACGACCGCCGTCACGACAACGGCCGCGGCTACGGCCGCGACGACAACCGTCACCACGGGTACACCAAGGACGCCGGCCGTCACCACGGCTACGCCAAGGACGACGACCGTGAGCACGGCCGTGGCCACAGCAGCGAGAAGGGCCACAAGCACGAGTGCGACGGGGTCATGGCCACCAACGCCAACCGGGGCACGCTCTACTCGTTCCACTGCAGCGGCGGCGGCTGGTCGAGCGCGGACCACTACAACAACAAGTACTGACCGTCCCGTCCGGTCGCGTGTGGCGCGGGAGTGGGGCCAGACCCCGCCCCGCGCCACGCGGCGTCCGGCCTCGGTATCCGGTCCTCAGCGCACGGGCGTACGGCGCCGGCGCGCGCTCGTCAGCAGGGCCTTCTGGGTGAGCAGCGTGAGGATGCCCGCGAGGACGATCCCACCCAAGTTGGCCAGGAGCTGTCCGGTGGAGCCCCACGTCTGGGCGTACTCCTTGTAGCTGAACGCCATGGCGGCGTTGGCCGCCGCCGGGACCGTGGTCACCGAGATGGCCACCCCGATCAGCGCCCCCGACTTGGCCGAGGTGAGCGAGAGCGTTCCGGCGACGCCCGCCAGAAAGGCCACGACGAACGACATCCAGTCGGGCTTCCAGATGAAGGCGGTGTTCGGCCGGGCCGCCTCCAGCATCGCCTTGTCGAAGAGCCCCAGCTGGTCCAGGAGCCAGCCGAACCCGGCCGTCAGCAGCATGGCCGCGGCGAACCCGGCCACCAGCGCGGTGAGCGAGCGCCACACCAGGCCCGGCGCGCGTTGGACGAGCGCCGTGGAGATCCCGGCCAGCGGCCCGAACTCGGGCCCCACCGCCATCGCGCCCACGATGAGGATCGCGTTGTCGAGCATGACACCGCACGCCGCCAGCATCGTGGCGATCGCCAGGAACGCCACATAGGTGACCGTGAGGGTCGACTCCTCATGGGTGGCGTCCGTGAGCTGTTCCCACAGCACCGCGTCCACGCCCTCGCCCGGGGCCTCCGCCTCGGCCTTCTCGGCGCGCTTGGACAGCGACAGGTCGATGTTCTCGACGGCGATGGCCCCCGACCGGTCGAGACCGAGCGCGCGCAGATCGCCGAGGAGCTCGTCCCCGGCCTCCCGCGCGACATCGCACAGCACCAGATCGCCCGCGGGGTTGCGGGAGGCCCCCGGGACGACGGCCAGATGGGCGGTGCCCACCGTGGCCTCCAGGGTCCGCACCACCTCGTCGGTGAGCTCGGCCGGTACGTTCAAACGCAGATGCAGCAACAGCCCTACTCCAGCCATCGGTTCCTCGAAGCCGGCCAACCCCGGCTCCCGGCCCTCTGACCAGGGCCTCCACAGACGGCAAGGGTGACACGGGCCGCACACCCCGGTCACGCACGCCACCCCACGAAGCCCTTGACCCCGATCTGCGCTCGACTGGGGAATATGCCGTCCACATACCCCCGGTCGACGCGATGCCAATAGCCGGACGGCGCGTCCGGCCGACCCAAGCTCTTTTGTCGCGCCTCTAAATGACAAGGAACCAGATATTCCGGACGGCGAGTTTCGATACGACTTAATGATGAGTAAGGTGTGGCTCGCTGTCAGTGAGCCTGCGTAGGGGTGACCTCCCCTGGCCGAATTCGCCATGGCCGGAATGCGCATGCGGGTGGCGTCGTCTTCGGGATGGAGAGGGGATCGTGACTGCTGGCTCGTTCGAGGGGCAGTACGTGTGGCATCCGGCGGCCGACGATCGCGAGTTGGCGCAGGCCTGCACGGACGTACGGGCCGGCCGGTACCTGAGCGCGCACAACGTCCTCAAGGACACCCGCACGGACTTCGAGGTGCGGGCCCACCGCTCCCTGGTGCTCGCCTCCGAGGCCGCCGACTCCGACCTCGCCGAGCGGTGGCTCGCCGAGGAACCGAGCGCGGAGGCCGCCCTGTTGGCGGCGCGTGTCGCGATGGTACGGGCGTTACGCATGGCCGATGCCCGGGACGGCCGGGCGGGCGCCCTGATGCGCATCGCGACGGCCGCCTGCGGCCGGGCCGCGAAGCTGCTCCCGCAGGACCCCACCCCCTGGGTCGCCCAGCTCGCCCTCGCCCGCTTCGAGCGCTCCCACGACCCGGCCCCCAAAGGCCTGTTGACCGCGCCGCCCGGGCCCTGGCAGCTGTTCTCCCACATCCTGCGGCTCGACCCCTGGAACCGCGAGGCCCACCACCGCTTCCTGGCCTTCTTCTTCACCCGGCACGGCGGCTCCGCCAGTGCCCGCTGGGACGTCGCCTCCTTCCTCAGCCACCGCGCCCCGCTGAACTCGGCGCTGCGGCTGCTCCCCCTGGTCGCGCTCGTCGAGGACTACGACCCCGCCGCCCTGCTCGCCGACAGCACCTGGCTGCAACCCCAGTGGACGGCGACGGCGCTGGGCATCTACCAGAACTGGTTCCCCCACACCGCGCACTACCGCTTCACGCCGGTCCTCGACCTGGCCTATCTGGGGCACGCGCTGTACATGGCCAAGCGCGAGTTCGAGGCCCGGGAAGTGCTCACGGCCATGGGGCCCTACGCCTCCCGTATGCCGTGGAGCGCGTTCGGCGACCCCGAGGAGCGGCTGACCAGGGCCCGGCGGGCCTGCGGACTGCCCACCCCCGGCCCGGCCTGACCCGCCGGCACGACCGCACGGCCCAGCGGCACCCGTACGACACGCGTCCTGTCCACCCCCACCAGGAAAGGCTGCCACCAGTGTCCGAGCGCACGTCCCCGCTCCGCTCGAAAGCCCCCCGCCGTGAAGCGCCCGTCGCCCTCGACGACGACGCGACGCTGCACGCGATGGGCTACCCGCGCAAACTCACGCGCAGATTCCACGCGTTCGACAATTTCGCGATATCTTTTACGATCATCAACATCATCTCCGGCATATTCTCCGCCTTCGGATTCGGAATGGGCGCCGGCGGGCCGCGCATCCTGGTCTTCGGCTGGATCGGTGTGTCGGTGATGGTGCTGTTCGTCGGCGCCGCGATGGGCGAGATCGCCTCCGCCTACCCGACCAGCGGCGCCCTGTACTTCTCCGCGGGCAAGCTCGCCAAGCGGCACCGGGGCGCCTGGTCCTGGTACACCGGCTGGCTGAACTTCGTCGGCCAGGTCGGCGGCACGGCCGCCACCAATTACGCGGCCGCGACCTTCATCCAGGCCTTCGTCTCCATGCAGTGGCCCTCCTACGAGCCCACCGCCCAGCAGACCGTCGGCATCGCCGCGGTGATCCTGGTGGTGCAGGCGCTCGCCAACACGTACACGGTGCAGCTGGTGGCCGTGGTGAACCGGATCTCCGTGTGGTGGCTGCTGGTCGGCATGGTGGTCATCGTCGCCGCCCTCACCTTCAAGCCCGCGCACCACCAGTCCCCGTCGTTCGCCAACCACTTCGTCAACACCACCGGCTTCAGCAGCGGCTTCTACGCCGCCATGCTGGGCCTGCTGGTGACCAGTTGGACGTTCACCGGCTTCGACGGCAGCTTCCACATGTCCGAGGAGACCGTGAAGGCCACGGTCAACACCCCCAAGGGCATCATGCGCGCGATCATCTACTCGGCGCTCGCCGGACTGGTCCTGATGCTCGCCCTGGTGTACGCGATCCGCGACTACGCGGGCGAGGCGGGCTCGGCGGCCCCGCCGGTACAGATCCTCATCGACGCGCTCGGCATGGGCACCGCCAAGCTGCTCCTGCTGATCGTGATCGGCGCGATGCTGTTCTGCGGCCTCGCCAACATGACCAGCAACACCCGGCAGATCTTCGCCTTCTCGCGCGACGGGGCCATGCCGGGCTCGCGCTGGTGGCACTCGGTCTCGCTGCGCACCCGCACCCCGGTCAAGGCGGTGTGGCTGGCGGCGGCCTGCTCACTGGTGCTGATCATCCCCGGCTGGTGGTCGCACACCGCCTTCACCGCCATCGTCAGCGTCAACGTCGTCGGGCTCTACCTCGCCTACGGCGTGCCCATCTTCCTGCGCCTTCGCCTGGACGACTTCCAGGCCGGACCGTGGAACCTGGGCCGCTGGGGCAAGCCGGTGGCGGCGATCGCCGTGACCTGGATCGGGCTCAGCAGCGTGCTGTTCATGCTGCCGCAGACCTCTCCGATCACCACCGACTCGTTCAACTACGCGCCGATCGCGCTGGGCGCGGTGCTCTTCATCGCCACCCTGTGGTGGTTCGCCACCGCCCGCCGGCGCTTCCAGGGACCGGTCAGCTACGGCAGCCCCGACGAGGTGGCCGCGATGGACCTCATCTGACCCCGGACCCACCAGCCTGACCCCGGGCCGTCCCCCGCCTCTTCGGAGCGGGGGGCGGCTCGCGCGTGTGGGCGGGTACCCCGGGTCCGGCCGTCGAACCGGTCGGCGCGCGGCCGGGCCGCGGGCACACGGCGCCGAGGGCCGTGGACCCCGGCGCGCCGCCGTGGCAGCTGAGGCGCCTGCGGTCACGGCGGGCACCTCCGCCACCGTGCGCTCCCCGGGCGCCATTTACCCGGTCGGCACTTCGCAGGATGATCCTGCCTTCAACGTCCTACCTGCCCGGTTCGTCCGTCTTCCGTCCCCGCTCCGCACCCCCGTCCCCTCATCCCGGGGGCGCACGAAAGGACTTCTCATGCCCGGAACGCGCATCACCTTCCTCGACGGCCAGGCCGAACAGCCACAGGCCCTGGAGCGTGTGATCACCCATGTGCGGCGGCAGTTGGACGGGCCGGCCGGCGACCGGCTGCGCCGCGTGAAGCGTCCGCTCCTCGCGGGCATCGGCGCCTCGTACGCGGCCCTCGCCCTGCCGGTCGAGGTGCTGCGCGGCCACGGCGTGCCCGCCCAGCGGGTGCTCGCCAGTGAGATCGAGCAGGGGCTCGGCGGCTTCGAGACCGATCTGCTCATCGGCGTGTCGCAGAGCGGCCGCAGCTCGGAGACGATCGCCGCGTTCCGGGCGGCGCACGGCGTACCGACCCTGGCGGTCCTCAACGTCACCCCCTCCCCGCTCGGCGCCCTCGCCCAGCTCACCGTCGACCTCGGCAACGAGCCCGACTCCTGCGCCTCGACCGTCGGCTTCACCGCTACCGTCGTCGCGCTCGACCTGATCGCGGGGGCGCTCGCGGGCCGGGTCGGCGACGCCTGGGACGGCGTGCCCGAGCTGGTCCGGGCGGTGCGCACCCGGGCGGCCCACGCTGTCGCCCCGCTGCGGGCCCGCGCCGCGCGGTGCGTCGCCGTCGACTGCGTGGCCTCCGGCGCCTCCCGGCTCGCGGCGGAGGAGGCGGCGCTGCTGCTGCGCGAGGTGCCCCGGATGCCGGCCGCCGCCTCCGTCACCCGCAACTACCTGCACGGCGAGATGGAGTCGGCGGGCAACACCCTGCACCTGGTGTTCGGCTGCGGCCGCGAGGTCGCGCTCGCCCGGTCCCTGGCGGCCGCGGGGCATCTCACCCTGCTGGTGACCACCGCCCGGGTCAAGGGGGGCGAGAACCTCGCCGTCGTCCGGCTGCCCGACACCGCGCCGAGCGCCCGAGTCGTCCTGGAGACCGTCGTGGCCCAGGAGCTGGTCGCGGCGCTGGGCGAGGAACGGAACGTACCCATCGAGTCGATCGTCTTCATCAACGACGACACCAAGGAGGGCGGCGTCGTCGTCGCGGACTTCGCGCACGCCTCCCCCGTCGCCGTCCTCTGACCTCGCCGTCCTCTGGCGAAATTTCCGCTTTCACCGGCGCGATGGCGAAACGTCCCGCTACCCTCGGTGACATGAGGAAGGCGTACGGCAAGCACATCCGCGTCCGGCTCGGGGCGGCCACGGCCGTGGCCGCCCTTCTCCCGCTGACGCCCACCCCGCCGCCGGCCGCCGCCGCTCCCACTCCCACCTGGCACACCTGTGTGCGCGACGCCCAGGACACCCCGGGCCAGGAGCTGGACAGGGCGGGCGCCCGGTGCGCCGAGGTGAAGGTCCCGCTCGACCACACCCGGCCCGCCGGCCCCACCATCACCGTGGCCGTCGCCCGGATCCCGGCCACCGACACCGCCCACCGGATCGGCGCCCTGGTGGTGAACGAGGGCGGCCCCGCCGACCCGGTCATCGACTACCTGCTCGACCGCCGGGCCGCCCTCGGGGAACTCGCCGCCCGGTACGACCTGGTGGGCGTCGACCCCCGCTTCGCCGGACGCAACACCCCCCTCGACTGCCACTGGCCCACCAGCACCTACTTCCGCGGGGCCGGCGAGGGCCGGGCGGGCTTCGCCCGGATGGCCGCCTTCCAGCGCGACCTCGCCGCGAAATGCCGCAGCCACGCGGGCGGCCTGCTGCCCTACGCCTCGACCCGCAACGCCGCACGCGACCTCGACCTCGTGCGCACGGCGCTCGGCGAACCGCGGATCTCGTATCTGGGGATCTCCTACGGCACGTATCTGGGCGAGGTCTACACCGCGATGTTCCCGGGCCGCACCGACCGGATCGTCCTCGACGGTGTGCACGAGCCCGGCCACCTCGCCCCCTGGGCCGAGTACGCGACGGAGCGGGTCAACGAGGACGCCCTGCGCCACTGGGCGGGATGGGCCGCGCGGCGCGACGCCGCCTACGGCCTGGGCGCCACGGCCGACGCGGTCCTGGCGACCGTGGAGCGCGTCCGGACGACAGCCGTCCGCCGCCCGTTCACGGTCGGGACCTACCGCATCGACGAGCACACCCTGCCCCTGCTGGTCTACGGGGTCCTCGGCGACGACCTGGCGCCGAGCGACGACGGCATCGCCGTGATGGTCGGCACGCTCAAGGAGGCGGCGCGCAGCGGCCACGCCGAGCCCGATCCCGGACTCGCGGAGATGCTGCCGGGGCTGTTCACCGGGCAGTACTCCGCCTACGGCAGCACCCAGACGGCGTATCTGTGCGCCGACACCCCCGGCCCGCGCGACCCGGAGGTCTACCGGCGGGCCGTGGAGCGCAGCCGCGCCGCCCACCCGCTGTTCGGGCCGGTCGTCAACGACGTCACCCCGTGCCCGTTCTGGCCCGCGCCGCGCGAACGGCCGACCGCCGTGGACAACGACGTCCCGGCGCTGATGGTCAACGCCACGGGCGATCCGCGCGTGCCGTACGCGGAGGCCCGGGCCATGCACGCCAAGTGGCCGAGCTCCCGGCTGATCACGGTGGAGCACTCCTACCGGCACGCGGTGTACGGAACCGCCTACGGCAGCACCTGCGTCAACGGCGCCGTCAACGCCTATCTGGCCGACGGACGACTGCCGCGCGCCGACGTGACCTGTCCGGCGGCGCGCGGCGACGACGACCCGTCGACCGGGCCCGTGCGTCAGGTGCCGTAGACCTCCAACTCGTATATCCGGGCGGCCTGGTCGGCGCTCTGGGTGGGGGTGAGGACCGCGAGCCGCACATAGCGGGCGGAGGCGGTGACGGGGTGGCTGGTGGAGTCGGCGCTGTTGCCGCGCACCTGCGCCACCGTGGTCCAGGCGGCTCCGTCGGCGGACACGCTCAGGTCGAAGTCCCTGGTGTCCATGGCCGCGCTCTCACCGCCCGCGCCCGCGTGCCGCACGGTGATCGTGTTCAGCGGGTGGGAGCCGCCCAGGTCGACCTGGAGGTTCTTGGTGCCGGCGGCCAGCGAGCACCACTTGTCGCTGTTGCCGCCGCTGACGCTTCCGTTGACCGCCTTGTCCGGGGTCTCCGACGCGTTGCAGGACGCCGAGCCGGTCGCCGGCTGTCCGAGCGCCAAGTTGCCGCTGCCGCCCCCGTACACCTCCAGTTCGTAGATACGGGCCGCGCTGCTCGACGTGTTGGCCGGGCTGGTGACCAGCAGCCGGACATGGCGGGCGGTGCGGGCCGAGACGGGGTGGTAGGTCCGGCTGGAGCGCGAGCCGGTGACGGTGACGGCCGTGGTCCAGGCGGAGCCGTCGGTGCTGGTCTGGATCTGGAAGCCGCCGGTGTTCCAGCCGGTGTTCTCCCCGCCGAGACCGGCGTGCTTGACGACGAACGACGACACCGTCCTCGCGGATCCCAGATCGACCTGGAGCGAGGGGCTGCTCGCGGCCGAGCACCACTTGCTGTTGTTGCTCACCGATCCGTCCACCGCCTTGTCGGCGGACTCGGCCGCCGCGCATGCCGCCGACCCCGTCGCCGTCGCGCCCTTGGCGAGATCGGCACCGAGCTCGGGCGCCGCCGGTACGGGAGTGGCGCCGTCCTGGAAGGAGGGCGGCACGTCGGCGGCGCCGGTGCCCCAGGTGGCACTGGGGCTCGCGCCCATGGTGTACGTGAGGGTGGCGCCGGAGGCCAGGTCCGGGTAGCGCAGATAGCTGTGGCTGGTGGCGGTCCCGTTGACGCCGAGTCCCTGCACATACGGGCCGGAGCCGGAGGTGTCGATGGTGATGTTCCCGGCCGCGCGCTGGATGAGGACGGACGGGAACTGCGGCCCGTGCAGTGCCAGCGTGTCCGCGCCGGGCGTGGTCGGATACATCCCCAGCGCCGCCCACACGTACCAGGCGGAGGTGGCACCGAGGTCGTCGTTGCCGGGCAGGCCGCCCGCGCCGGTGGTGAAGGACTCGGCCATCACCTTGCGCACCGCGTCCGAGGCCCCGGCCGGGTGGCGGGCGTAGTTGTAGGCCCAGGGCACACCGTGCTCGGGCTCGTTGCCGATGTAGTAGTAGGGCCTGCTCTGACCGGCGTTGACCTCGGTGAAGTGGTGGTCGAGGCGCTGGACGGCGGTCTGCCGGCCGCCCATGGAGTTGATCAGGTCGGCGAAGTCGTACGGGACCATCCAGGTGTACTGGGAGGCGTTGCCCTCGGTGAAGGTGGACTGGCTCGCCGGGTCCAGCGGCCAGCTCCAGGAGCCGTCGCCCTTGTGCTGCTGGACGTAGGACGACTCGGCGTTGAAGGTGTTGCGCCACCACTGCGCACGGCTCATGTGGGTGGTGTAGCCGGAGGTGTTGCCGAGGGCCTTGGCGAACTGGGCCACCGCGAAGTCGGACGCGGAGTACTCCAGCGAGTCGGAGGGGTCGTCGAGGTAGTGCAGGCTGGTGTACGTCGACTGGCGCCCCCGGATCGCGCTGCCCTGCGCGGTGCCGCCGTTGGACGCCTTCTCCATCAGGGCGAGCGCCGCGCTGGTGTCGAAGTCGCGCGCCCCGAAGGCGTACATGCTGGCGACGATGATCGGGCCCGGGTCGCCCGTCATCACGAAGTCCTCGTTGGTCTGCTGCGACCACTTGGGCAGCAGGCCGCCCTGCTGTCCGTCCAGGACCATCGACTTGGCGATGTCACTGGCCTCGGCGGGTGCGATCAGCGCTGTCAGGGCCGCCCAGGAGCGGTAGATGTCCCAGCCGGAGTAGTTCTGGTAGACCGGCCGGTCCGAGTGGTGCACGGCGCTGTCGAAGCCTCGGTAGTCGCCGCTGACGTCGCTGGAGATGTTGGGGCTCTGCAGGACGTGGTAGAGCGAGGTGTAGAACTTCTGGCGCTCCGCGGTGCTGCCGCCGAAGACCTGGACGCGGTTGAGCATCTGGTTCCAGGAGTCGTCGGCCGCGGTGCGCACCGCGCCGAAGTCCCAGCCGGTGTTCTCCGCCGCCACGTTGGCCTGGGCGCCCGCGACGCTGACGTAGGAGAGGCCCACCTTGAACTGCACCGTGCTGTCGGCGGTGGTGTCGAAGGTGACGTAGGCGCCGGTGTTGGTGCCCGAGGCGTTCGCGGAGCCGTCCGTGACGGTGGCGCCCGACCAGGTGCCGAAGCCGGTGGGGGTGCGGTCGAAGCGGATGTCGAAGTAGATCTGGTACGTCTTGGAGGAGCCGCAGAATCCTCCGGCGGTCACACTGCCGGTCAGCTCGTTGCCGTTGACGTGCACGGTTCCGGCGCGGCTGCCGGTGGCGCTGCGGCCGGTGGCGACGAGCAGGCGGGAGGCCGAGGAGGCGGGGTAGGTCAGCTTTCCCATGCCGGTGCGGGTGGTCGCGGACAGCTCGACGTCGGTGGCGTAGCGGTCCAGGCGGGTCTTGTAGTAGCCGGGCCTGGCCACCTCGTTCGCCTTGGTGTAGCCGGAGGCGTAGCTGGTCCAGTTGGTGCCCGGTGAGGTGCCGAGCGCGCCGGTGACCGGCAGCAGCGGCAGATCCTCGTTGTTGGCGCAGCCGGCGCCGTCGAAGTGGGTGAGGCTGAAGTCCTCGACGGTGGTGTCCTTGTAGCGGTAGCCGGACGGGGAGGCGGTGGGGGTGTCGGGGCTGAACTGGACGCCGCCGAAGGGCACTACGGCGCCGGGGTAGGTGCTGCCCCCGGCGCCGCCCGGCACGGGGTTGGGGGCGTTGCTGTCGTCGGTGCCGATGAACGGATCGACGTACTGGGTCAGGGGCAGCGCCGCCGCGTGGGCCGGCGCGGCCGCGGCGAGGCCGACGAGGCCCGAGACGGCCAGGGCGAGGGCGCTCAACGCCCCCGCGTACCGGGTGCGCAGAGGCGATCTGGAGGGATGCACGGATCGGAGCACGAGGGGGACCACCTTCTCGCGGAGGCCCGCTCGCCGTCCGGCGGGCTGCCTCGGGGACGGGGGATGCTCGGAGTGCGGGTGCTGGGTGCGCGTGTGAACGTTACCAATCAACTCAGGATTGTTGAGGTGTCCCTGACGACTCGTCAAGAGCCAGGGACGTGAACAAGCCGCGGAAGCGGTCGTCGGGGATGGGAACGTTACCAACTCCGACCCGCGCCGAGGGCCAGGCCGCACCAGCCGTCCCAAGGTCCCCTCGTCCGGCCTGACATGCGGCTCCGTCTGCAATCATCGACGCATCGCCGTCCGTCCCCGGGGACGGACCCGCCGCCGAGGAGGCCCGTGAAGCGCCCGACGATGAAGGACGTGGCCCGCGCCGCCGGGGTCAGCCCCATGACCGTGTCGCGCGCGGTGTCGGGCGAGCCCGGGGTCTCCCCCGGGACGGCCGCCCGAGTCGAGCAGGCCGTACGGCAGTTGGGGTACCAGCGCAACGACAACGCCCGCAACCTACGGCGCAAGAACCCCACGACGTCCACGATCGGGCTGGTCGTGGACGATCTGGCCAACCCGTTCTACGCGCTGATGGCCCGCTCGGTGGAGGACGAGGCGCACCGGCGCGGCTGTCTCGTCCTGGTCGGCAGCACCAACGACGAGCCGCGCCGCGAGCGCGAGGTCATAGCGGCCTTCACCGCCCGCCAGGTGGACGGCCTCCTGCTGGTCCCGACCATCGGCGGCCACGGCTTCCTCAGACAGCCGATGGAGGGCGGCACCCGTGTCGTCTGTGTGGACCGGCCCGCCAAGGGGCTGGCCGTCGACACCGTCACGGTCGACAACCGGGCGGGCGCCGAGCGGGCCGTACGCCATCTGCTCGGCCAGGGCCACACCCGGATCGCCTACCTCGGTGACCGGTTCGGCATCTGGACCCAGCGCGAGCGCCATGCCGGCTACCTCGACGCGCTGGGCGCCCACGGCCTGCCCGAGGACCCCGCGCTCGTACGGCACGAGCTGCGCAGCCGGTCGGACGCGGCGGCGGCGCTGGCCGCGCTGCGGGGCCTGGAGCGGCCGCCCACCGCCCTGTTCACCACCAACGACGTGATCACCATGGGGGTGATGGGCGCGCTCGGCGACGGCGACCGCGTCGACGTCGTCGGCTTCGACGACTTCCCGCTGGCCGACCGGCTCAGCACACCGCTCAGCGTCGTCAGCCAGGACCCGGTCGCGCTCGGCGCCACCGCCGCCCAGCTGCTGTTCTCCCGGATCGACGGCGACCGCTCCGCGCCCAGGTCGGTGGTCCTCCTCACCCGGCTGATCGTGCGCGGGCCGGGCCGGGCGGGCTCCTGAGAACCTGTCCTCGAACTCCCGTCGTCCGCCCGGGGGCGGGGGTCCGAAGACGGGCTCCGGGACCACCGATAGCGTGCCGGGCCGCCGGATATTGGTGGCGGCAGGAGGCGGCGGCCTCGGTCAGGGGGTGTCGCCCGCCCAGTCCCAGTGGTGCGGATCGCCCGGCCGCGGCCCGTACCACGCGCGGCCGCCCGGGCCGTGCGCGCCGATCTCGGTGGCGAGCGCGGCGCCGTCGCACAGCTGCTCCTCGCTCCAGCCGGTGACGTCGAGCAGCAGCCCGTCCAGCGGGCCCGCCACCAGCTCGCGGTAGTGCCGCCCCGGCTGCGGCCCGGGGTCCGGATCGTCGTGGTCGGCCCCGTAGACCCGGCGCCGTATCAGCTCGTCCATACCCGCCAGCGTGCCATCCACCACTGACAACGCCGGGTGCGGGCGCGGTGACCCGGGTGCACCACCCGGGGTGCGGGCGTGCGCCCGATCCCGAATCGTGGTGTCCCGATGGCATTCGGATCCGTCTGCCCGGCACCGGGCATGGCGGCGGAGCGGCAGTCAGGGCGGCGCGCGATGGAGCTGGAAACCGTAGTCGACGGCCTCATGGACGGGCTCCGGGCCGATCTGGAACGGCTGGCGGCGATCCCCTCGATCGCCTTCCCCGGCTTTCCGCCCGAGCCCGTGCGGGAGGCGCACGACCTGGTGGCGGAGCTGCTGCGGGACGCCGGAGTGCCGTACGTCGAACGGCTCGACCTGCCCGGCACCGCCCCCGTGGTCTACGGGCAGATCCCCGCCCCCAGCCCGGACGCCCCCACCGTCCTGCTCTACGGCCACTACGACGTCCAGCCGCCCGGCGACCAGACGCTGTGGCTCTCCCCGCCGTTCGAGCCGACCCCCGTCGAGGGCGGGCTGCGCGCCCGGGGCATCGCGGACGACAAGTCCAACATCGTCGCCCACCTCGGCATGCTGCGGGTGTACGGGGGGCGGCCGCCGGTCGGCGTCAAGATCGTGATCGAGGGGCAGGAGGAGTACGGGAGCGCCTTCGACACCTATCCGCCCAGCGACCCCGAGCGGTTCGCCTGCGACGCGATGGTCATCGCCGACCTCGGCAACCTGCGCCCGGGCACCCCGACGCTGACCACCGGGCTGCGGGGCGCCGCCGAGGTGACGGTCGAGGTGCGCACGCTGGACGAGCCGCGCCACAGCGGCGAGTTCGGCGGGGCCGCGCCCGACGCGCTGCTCGCCCTGCTGAAGGTCCTGGCCACCCTGCACGACGTACACGGCGATGTGGCCGTCGAGGGCCTGCGCCGCGAACCCTGGACCGGTACGACGTACACCGAGGAGGAGTTCCGCTCCCTGGCGGGCGTACGGGACGGGCTCCCCCTGATCGGGTCCGGCTCCCTCGGTGAGCGGCTGTGGAGCGGGCCCGCGATCACGGTGATCGGCCTGGACGCGCCGGCCGTGGAGCACGCGGCCTCGGCGGTGGTCCCCTATGCCCGGGCCAAGCTGAACCTGCGCTTCCATCCGCTCCAGGACCCGAACGAGGCCCAGCAGAAGCTCATCGACCATCTGCGCGCGCTGCGGCCGTTCGGCATTCCGCTGACCGTCACCCCCGGCGACACCGGCCCCGGGTACGAGGCCGCCACCGGCGGCCCCGCCTACCGCGCCGCGCTCACCGCGCTCAAGGAGGCCTGGGGCAAGGAGGCCTCGTACGTCGCCACCGGCGGCTCGATCCCGCTGGTCAACGGCCTGGCCAAGGCCGCGCCGGAAGCGGAGGTGCTGCTCTTCGGCGCCCAGGACAGCATGTGCAACCTGCACGCCCCCAACGAGCGGGTGCTCTTCTCGGAGCTGCGCAACACCGTGATCGCGATGGCCGCGTTCGTCCGCGAGTACGCCGAGGACTTCCGCGAGCGCGGTGCGGGCGAGCCCGGTCTGGTCGGGATGTGAGCGGGGTGGGCGGCGGCGTGGGCGGAGCGGGTGGGTCGACCGAGCCGAGTGGGGCTGCCGGGCCGGGTGGAGCGGCCGGGCCCGTCGAGCCGAGGGAGGGCGCTGGGCCGGGCGAGAAGGGCGGGCCGGGGAAGGCAGTCGCTCCTGGCCGGCCAGGGGCGCCCGTTGGTCCCGCCGGGCCAGGGGAGCCCGTTGGTCCCGTCGGGCCGGGCGAGCCCGGTGGGCCCCTCGGGCCCGGCGAGACCGCCTCGACCGAGCCGCCCGGCCCGCCGCCCAAGCGCAAGCTCGCCTTTCCCAGCGCGCTGACCGTCCTGGCGATCGTCACCGTCGCCGTATGGCTGCTCGCCTTCCTCATTCCCTCCGGGCAGTACGACCGCAACGACAAGGGCGCCCCGGTCGAGGGCACCTACCACCGGGTCTCCTCCGGCCAGAGCTTCGTCGACCGCCTCAACGACCTCTTCCTGTCGCCGGTCAACGGCCTCTACGGCATCCGGGACACCACCTCAGGCGAGGTCGGCCCCGATCGGACCGGCGATCTGTACGGAAGCGCGGGGGTGTTCCTCTTCGTCCTGGCGATCGGGGCGTTCATCACCGTCGTCTTCGCCACCGGCGCCCTCGACCGGGGCATCGAGCGCCTGGCGCACCGGCTGCGCGAGCGCGGGGCCCTGCTGATCGCGGGAGTGATGGTCGTCTTCTCGGTGCTCGGCACGGTCGAGGGCTTCGCGGAGGAGACGCTCGGCTTCTACGGGCTGCTCGTACCGATGATGCTCGCCCTCGGCTACGACCGGATGGTGGCGGTCGGCACCGCCATCCTCGGCGCGGGAGTGGGAGTGCTGTGCTCGACCGTCAACCCCTTCGCGACGGGCGTCGCCTCCTCGGCGGCCGACATCTCGCTGGGCGACGGCATCGCGCTGCGCTTCGTGATGTGGCTGGTGCTGACCGGGGTGACCATCGCGTACGTGGTGCGCTACGCCCGGCGCGTACAGAAGGTGCCGGGGCGTTCGCTGAGCGGTTTCCTGCCCGGGGACCGGGAGCGGACGGCGACGGACACGGGGGCGGCGCCCGAGCTCACCGGCACGCACAAGGCCGTGCTCGCCGTGCTCGGCCTGGTCTTCGCCTTCATGATCTTCTCGGTGGTGCCGTGGTCGAGCGCCCTCACGGGCAAGGCCGACGCCACGCCGTACTCCTTCGAACTCGGCTGGTCCTTCCCGCAGTTGGCGGCGCTCTTCCTGTGCGCGGCGGTGCTCGTCGGGCTGGTGGCCCGGCTGGGCGAGCAGAAGACGAGCTCGACGATCATCCAGGGCGCGGGCGACTTCATCTCCCCGGCGCTCGTCATCATGCTGGCGCGCGGTGTCACCGTGATCATGAACAACTCCCGGATCACGGACACGGTCCTGCACTCCATCGAAGGCGTCGTGAAGGGCACCTCGTCGGGCGTGTTCGCCGTCATCGTCTTCTTGGTGAACCTGCCGCTGGCCTTCCTGATCCCCTCCACCTCCGGCCACGCCACCCTCGCGATGCCGATCCTGGCCCCGCTCGCGGACTTCGCGGGCGTCTCGCGCGCGGTCGTCGTCACCGCCTGGCAGGCGGCGAGCGGCTGGATGAACCTGTGGGTGCCGACGACGGCGGTGACGATCGGCGGTGTCGCGCTCGCCAAGGTGGGCTACGACAAGTACCTGCGCTTCGTCTGGCCCCTGCTGGCCATCCTGTTGGTGCTGATCTGCGGATTCGTGGCGCTGGGGGCGGCGCTGACGTGAGGGCGGGCCGCGGCCTACAGCCTGCGGTGGCCCGGGTGGTCGCCCGTCAGCGCGTCCGTCACCAGCCGCACCCCGCGGGCGAGGCGGTTCAGCTGGTCCAGCTCCGTCGCGTACATCCGGATGGTGTTCTCGATGACCGCCTCCGCCACGCCCAGCGTGGGCAGCTCGGCGCGGCTGGTCTGGAGGGCGACCCGGACCGCGCGCATCTCGTGCTGGAGCTGGAGCTGGGCGTGCCGGGCGAGGATGACGTGGTGGCGCGTCAGCGGTGAATAGCCGGCGTAGCGGGCCGGCAGCAGGTCGCGCAGCCAGCGGGTGGCCGTGCGTTCCCAGTCCCGCGTCCCGGGTTCCTTGACCTGACAGGGCCAGTCCGGGCTGAGCGCGATGGTGGGGGCCGTGTGGGGCATTCTCGTCGCTTCCGAAGTTGTCGAACTCTGATCGAGAGGTGGGAAGGGGGCGGCCCCGGCCTAGGGGTTGGCCAGGGCCGCCCGTGGGCGTCCGCCCGGATCCGAAAGCCTGGATCGGACATCCGGCTGACGCGAGGAGGGGGGCGTCACGTCGGCTGTCCGCTCTGGGAGGGCGTGGGGAAGCGCCTTCCTTGGCATCTGGGGGATCGGGGGATCGCCACCGCCTCAGTAAACATATATACCGTTGAGTAAACAAGGGTATGAAAAAATTCATGCGCCCGTAAGGTGTGAAGATCCCGAGGAGCCGGGCGGGAGAATCGGGCCCTATGGGGTCCTAGAGGAAGAAACCGTGCTGGTCGGCGGCCTGCTCGTACTCCTCGAGACGCGCCTGGGTGCGCTCCGGGTCGGCGTCCGCCATCGCCTGGAGCAGGGCCGCGGCGAGCACGCCCGGTGCCGCGTACGAGTCGAAGACCAGCCGCGAGCCGGTGCCGGCGGTGAAAGCCACGTCCGCCTCGTCCACCAGCGGGCCGAGGGTGGTGTCCGTGATCAGCACGATGCGCAGGCCCGCGCTGCGGGCGGCCCGCAGCGCCGCCAGGGTCTCCTTGGCGTGCCGGGGCATCGCGAAGGCCAGCACCCAGGTGCCGCCCGCCGAGCGGGACTGGAGCAGTGCGTCGTAGGCGACGCTGCCGCCGCGCGTCACCAGCCGCACATCGGGGTGGATGCGCCGCGCCGCGTACGCGAAGTACTCCGCGAGGGACACCGAGATCCGTAGCCCCAGGATGGTCAGCGGCACCGAGCGGGCCAGCTCGCGGCCGATCTCCAGGACCTGGTTGGTGTTGGCCACCAGCCGGCGCACGTTCTCCAGGTTCTCGATCTCGGCGTCCACCGCCGCCTGGAGCTCGTTGTGCCGGATCTCCTCGCGGGTCTCGGGCGAGCCCGCGACCGCGCTGAGGGCGATCGGCTGGAGCACGTCGCGCAGCGCGGGATAGCCGCTGTAGCCGAGCGAGACGGCGAAGCGGGTCACGGAGGGCTGGCTCACCCCGGCCCGCTCCGCGAGCTCGGTGATCGAGAGGAAGACGGCCTCGGTGAGGTGGTCGATCAGGTACTGGGCGATGCGCCGCTGCCCCGGGGAGAGACGGTGGCCGTCGAAGAGGGCGCGCACCCGGTCCGCCGCGGGGCGCTCGTGGTCCGACGCCTGCCCGCTCGGTGTGATCGCGGCCGCCTGGGCGCGCGCCTTCTGCCCCGATGACACCGGCGGGCCTCCTTCTTATGCCATGTGTGCTCAAAACATAGCTCACCGCCGCGGCGGCCCGGCGTGCGTTCCGCCGGTGGCGACATGCGCGCATTCGAGACAGCGGTGACTTCTTGTGCTGGACACGACAAGCCGCAGGGTGTTCCCTGTGCCGCGCCCGCTCGGGGGGTGTGGCCGGGGAGCCGCACGCGCGCCGGTCGAGGCACGGACGGGAGACGGTTCGTGGAACAGGGGGAGACATGGCCAGGGCAGGACGTCCGCAAGGGGCTCCGAAGGGCAGAACGGAAGCCGCCGACGAACTCGCGCGCTTCCTGCGAGAGGTGACCCGCGGTCTGACGGTGCGGGACCTCGCGGAGCGCTACGGCGGCGGCAAGACGGCCTGGAGCGAATACCGCTCCGGGGCGCGGATCGTCGCGCTGGGGCGCCTCGACACCGTACTCAGGGACCGGGTTGGCGCCCCCCGCCTCCAAGGGCTGCTCGCCGAGGCGCGGCGGCTGCACGACACGGCGCTCGCGGCCGAGGCGGCAAGCCGCCCGGCGCCCGGTGTGGCGGAGGCCCTGCGTCAGGCCCGCGCCGACCTCGCCGAGTCGGGCCGGCTGGTGGAGAGCCTACTGGCGATGGTGGCGCTGATCCGGGAGCGCGTCGACGAGAGCGGAGCCGGGTGGTCCGGTACCGCCCCCGCTCCCGGGGAGGCGGCGTCGCAGGGCACGCCACAGCGCCCGGCGCGCGGGGAAGCGGAATCCCCGGCGGCCCAGGAGGTACGGCGGCGGCTGGACCGGGCCGTCGGCCAGTTGGCGGCCGCCCGCTCCCTGGAGGCGGCGGCCCGCCGGGCCGTCGCGGACGCCGCGGCGCAGCGGGACGCGGGGGTGCGGCGGGGGGTGGAAATCCGGTCGGATGCGGGAGGGCCGGCTCGGGGCGGCAGCCTGGTGGGCACCGAATCCGCCTCCCTGGGCGGCATGCCGACCGGCACGGATTCCGCTTCCGCGAGCGGCCTGCCGACCGACGCGGGTTCCGCATCCGTGCCGTGCGCACTGACCGTCACGGATGGTTGGCCAGTACCCGACGGCGCCTTGTCCGGCTCCGGCAGCGGCACACCGCCGGACGCCGGGCGCGCCGCTCCCGGTCTGCCCGCCGTGCCCGAACGGCCCCACCCTGCCTCGGCCGTCGTCGACGCCGCACTCCGCGTGCAGTTGGTGCGCATAGGCAATGCCCTCAAGCAACAGCGCGCCGACGCCCGGTGGTTGTGGAAGCGGGTGGAGCGCACGCGGTCGGGCGCGCTGGCCTCCTCGCCCCCCTACGCCGTGGAGGGCGTGGCCCCGGAGCGGCTGGACCGGCCGGTCGCCGTGCCCCGCTCCCGGGCACCCGCGCCGACGGCGGTACCGCAGCGGCGCGGCAGAACCGCGCTCACCGTGCTCGGACGACCGTCCTTGGGCGCCACCGCGAGCTCGGTCGTGGTCACGGACTGACCGCCTGGCTCGACCGCCCTCCCGCACCGCCTAAAATCGTGCCGCCGGCGGCCCGCGCCGGCGGCACGGAGGGACAGCGCGCGGTGAACAGCGACAGTGACGTACCGATCTACGCCCAGCTCATACGGGAACGGGGCGACGTCCCTGGCGACGTGCGCCGGGAGGCCGAGCAGATCCAGCGGAACCTGGAACGGGTGATCATGCCCTTCCGCCCCGGCCTGCCGACGCCCGGTTTCTTCGGCTCTTGACCACCGGCACCACCCGCGGGTTCGTCGAGTTCGAGCGCTACGAGCTGCCGGGCGACAGCACTCCGTGGATCGAGCTGCGGCTGTCCCGCTGAGTCGCCGCACCAGGAACGGCGCCGGCTAGGAGGCGGCCTTCTTCGGGCACAGCCGCCGCGGCTCGGCCTCGCCCTTGAGCTCGGCGTTCACGCATCCGGCGGGCACACCGTGGGACGCGGTGGACCCGAAGTTGGCGGTGACGGTCAGCACGCCGTCGCCGAAGACGGTCCGCTGCACGGCCCGGTCGGCGGTCAGCCAGCGGAAGGACGTCAGCCGCTCGGTGCCCGCCTTCTGGTGCAGGGGCGCGAAGTACTTCTGCAGGGCGGCGAGTTCGGGCCCGTCCTGCTTCAGCGTCGGCCCGTCCAGGACGTGGTTCAGCGGGATGTTGTAGAGCATCGCCAGCATGGCACGCGTCTGCTTCTGCCGCGGCAGCTTGCCGTAGGAGAGCTCCCAGCGCTCGACGTTGACCAGGGAGCCGTGCAGCGCGGTCTCGTACAGCGGGACGCGGTACCTGGGGTCGTACATCTCCCGGGCGAGGTCGGCGGGCAGGTCGACCGGCTTGAAGAACGTCTTGGGCGCCTTCTCGGGGGCGTAGCCGCCCCACACCTCCTTGTTCCGCTCCAGCGTCCACAGGCCGCCCGCGACAGGGGTCGCCGAGCCGTGGTCGAAGGCGAGCACCTGGTTGGACCACGCTCCCGCCGACTCGGAGCCGAGGACCAGCCCGCGGTCGGTGAGGCGCTTCATCCGGGCGAGGCGGTTGTTCCGGTCCTGCGCCTTGGTCATCGGGTGGGCGCGGCTGTGGTCGCGGAAGAGGTCGCCGGCCGCGTCGACGTCGAGGAAGTAGCTGTCGGCGCCGTTGGCCACCATCGCGCGGGCGCGGTCGGCGAGGTAGTGACTGCCGGGCTCGGCACGCTCGAACGCCTGCGAGCTGAGATAGCAGCCCCGGTTGCCGAACCCGGTCTCCGGCTTGCCCTTGGCGTCGATCACGCAGTAGTCGGGGTAGACCCGGCCGGGCCACGCCGAGTTCGGCGAGTCGGCGGTGGCGGGGTCCTGCCCGTTGGCGAAGGAGTCGTAGGGGCCGACGAGGTAGCCGTTCTTCTTGGCGGCGCTCACGGCCGGAGCGCTCATCGGGTCGTTCCCGGCGTCGTAGCCCAGCCACATCCGGCTCACACCCAGCTTGCGCAGCTCTTCGGCACCCTGCGGGGTGCGCGCGTCGCCCCACAGATAGGCGTGGAAGGCGCCGAGCAGCCGGGCGTCGGCGGGGTTGGCCCTGATCTTGTCGCGGAGGCTGCCGAGCCGGCCGTGTTCGGAGAGCCAGTCACGGTAGTCGACGGCCGGGGCCACCGGGTTGCCGTCGGTGAGGGCCAGGGTGACGGTGTACGAGCGGGTGTCCTCGCCCCGGTCGAAGGTGTGGGTGGCCGTGCCGCGCAGCCGCCCCTGCTCGGCGGCGAACCCCAGCGAGGTGCCGATGTCGGTGGGCACGAGATAGCTCGCGCCGCGACCTCCTCCGTACGTGTATCCCCACATCGGCATGGTGAGCGCGCCGGTGCCCAGGTCCATGGGATCGCCGGTGAGCCCGCGCTCGGGCGCGGCCCAGAACGGGTCGCCGACCGGGATGTTCAGGCCCTCGCCGCGCGGGAGTTGGAGGTCGGAGGCGGACGCGTCGGTGCCGGTGACCGGCCACCGCACCTGTCCGTCCCGCCGCGCGGCCATGCTGACGCGCAGCCGCCCGCGCTCAGCGACGGCCGTGACCGTCAGCTCCTTCGCGGGATACGTCCAGCGGGCTCCCCCGCGGATCTCGGTGACCGGGCCCGGCCGGCCGAGGTCGGTGGCGGCCGGGCCGGACAGCTCCAGCTCTCCGCCGGACTTCGGGTGTGCTCGTACGGCGAGGGTCGCGGTGTCGATGACGGCGGTGCCGCCCCGGACGGGGACGCTCACCTCGCCGCCCCCGGTACGGTCGGTGGAGGCCTCGGCGCCGACGGCCGTGGTGCACCCGGCGAGCGCGGCGAGGGCGAGGGCCCCGGCGAGGCCGTGGAGGGCGGCGCGGGCCGCCGTACGGCCCTGGGTGATGAAGTCTGATCTCATGCGTCGTGAATAGTCCTGCGCCATAAGAGGGTTCTAAGAACTCCGGCCCCCGGCCGCCGACCGGGGCGGGGAGCCGTCCGGTGGCGAGGGGGCCGGAGCTCGGCCGGCCGGGGCCGACGGGCCTCAGGGAACGGTGACTTCGACGGTGACCGGCAGGTGGTCGGACGCGTCGCTCTCGATGACCTCGGCCTGGCGGGCGGAGATGCCGGCCGAGGTGAGCACGTAGTCGATGCGCTTGTGCGGGTTGCGGGCGTCGAAGGTGTACCCCGCGCCGCCGTCCCCCGCCTTGCGCCACACGTCGCTCAGGCTCCGGGTCAGCGTGAGGACCTCGCGGGCGGCCGGGGGGGCGTTGAGGTCGCCGACCAGCACGGTGGGACGGGTGGAGCCCGCGACGAGGTTCTTGACGGCCTCGGCCTGGGTCTGGCGTGCGGACTGCGAGGTGTGATCCAGATGGGTGGTCAGAAAGCGCACCGCCGTCCCCTCCACGTTGATGTCCGCCTCCAGCAGCCCGCGTTGCTCGAGATCGCCGGGCCGGGGCAGCGGGGTGTTGTGGGACCCGGTGACCGGGAAGCGGGAGAGGATCGCCGTTCCGTACTCGCGTCGGGGTTCCCCGGAGCGCGGCGGGTCGAGGCTGAGGTTGGCGCCGTAGACCACGTGCATCCCGAGGCGTTCGGCGAGCCAGGCCGCCTGGTCCACGAAGTCGCTGCGCGCGTCGTAGTGCCGGTCGACCTCCTGGAGGCCCACCACGTCGGCGCCGCTGTCCTTCACCACGCGGGCGGTCCGTTCGAGGGCGAGGGCGTCGTCGGCGCCCGCGCCGTGGTGGATGTTGTACGTCAGCACGGTCAGGGTCTGAGGTGCGGCCGCCGCCGAGGATGTCGGTGCGACGGCCAGCGGGATGAGCATCAGGACGGGAGCCAGTGCGGACCTGGCGCACACACGGATCACTGAACACCTCTGTGGACTCGGGGCGCGGGCTCGGGGGATTCCGGCTCGGGGGATTCGGGCTTGGGGGGCCTTGCTGTGTAACTCCCCACTTACCGAGCAACGTTGACAAAAATCATCCGATTGGATGGAAATTCGCCCTGCGGGGTGCGCCGCCGTTTCGCGCCGTACACATCTGAGGGGCCCGGGCCGGCTGGACCGGGTCATCGGCCGCACGAGGCCCCCGGCCCTGGAGCCGCAGGCCCGGGCCTGGCATTCGTGGGGTGACAAGACGACGCCCGGGCGCCCGCTCCCCTGGGGGAGTGGACGCCCGGGCTCCTTCAGCCGGTACGCGGGCTCAACGGGTTCAGAAGGTCAGGTTCCAGCTGTCGATCCGGCCGGTGTCGCCGCCGGCGTTATCGTTCACCCGCAGCTTCCAGGTGCCGTTGGCCACCCGGGCGGACGCGTCCACGGTGTACGTCTGGTGGATGTCGTCCGCGCTGCCGCCGGTGTGGTTGTGCAGGGTGTACACGGTGCCGTCGGGGGCGACGAGGTCGACCTTCAGGTCACCGATGTAGGTGTGCACGATGTTCACGCCCACCTTGAGCGCGGCCGGGGCGTTGCCGCTCACACCGGAGACGGTGAGGGGGCTCTCCACGGTGGTGTTGTCGTTGACGGCGACATCGGTGGTGTTCTCGAAGTACTTGCCCGGCGGGACGGTGGTGCCGACCGCCTTCAGCGCGTCCACCTGGCCCTCGCCGAAGAAGGCGTTCTTGGCGGTGGTGCCGGTGCAGCGGCTGTCCGAGGGGCAGGCCACGTCGTTGGCCTGGAGGGAGAGCTTGTCGCGCAGCTGGGCCGGGGTGATGCCCGGTTCGGCGCTCGCCAGCAGCGCGGCCACGCCCACCACGTGCGGCGAGGCCATCGACGTACCGCTCTTGGTGCCGTACTTGCCGCCCGGGAGGGTGGAGTAGACACCGTTGGAGCCGTCGCCGCCCGGGGCCGCGACGTCGATGACGCCGTTGCCGAAGTTGGAGTAGGACGCCTTCACGTTGCCGCTGCCCATCGCCGAGACCGTGACGACGCCCGGCAGCTCGGTCGGGATGTCGAGACAGGCGTTGGTGATACGGCGGGTGGTCGGTGTCGAGTCGTTGGGGCTCTCGGTGTCGGTCGTCTTGTTCGCCAGGTCGTAGTTGGAGTTGCCCGCGGCGGCCACCTGGAGGGAGCCCTTGTTCTCGGCGTACTCCTGGGCGCGGCGCACCCCCTCGATGATGGCGGCCTGGTCCACGTTGTCCGGGCAGTTGAACTGCCACGGGTCGGTGTAGTAGCTGTTGTTGGTGACCTTGAAGCCGTGGTCACCGGCCCACACCAGACCGCAGATGGTGTTCTCCGCGTAGAAGAGCGTGGAGGTCGGCTCGGCGAGCCGCACCGAGGCGATCTTCACGCCCGGTGCCACGCCGACGACGCCCTTGCCGTTCTTGGCCGCCACGATGGTGCCCGCGACGTGCGTGCCGTGGCTGTCCACGTCCCGCCAGGCGCCGGTGCGGGTGTCCGGCTTGCCGTAGGCGCAGGAGACCGAGTCGGCGGCGTCGAAGTTGGGCTGAAGGTCCTGGTGCTGGTCGTCCACTCCGGTGTCGAGGACGCCCACCTTCACCGAGGACGACCCGGTCGAGACGGCCCAGGCCTGGTCGGCCTTGATCTGGCTCATGTCCCAGCGGACCGGTTCCCCGGCGGGGGTGGTCGACTGCGCGGGGTTGCTCGGCAGCGCCGGGTTGTAGGCGTCCGCCGGGACGTCCGAGGTGCGGGTGGCGCCGACCTGCTGGACCCCGCTCACACCGCGCAGGGTGGTGGCGAAGGTGGCGGAGGCGGAGTGGGCGACGACGACGCCGATCGCGTCGAAGTACGAGAAGACCGTGCCGCCGTTGGCGGTGACGGCCGAGCGCACCGCCGAGGTGTCACCGGGAGCGGTGATGACCAGATAGGCGCGGGTCCCGGCGGCCCAGGCCGCGCTGCGGGCCGCGACCGGCGCGGCCGCACGGGCCGGGGCCCCGGCCGGGGCGACGGGCTGGGTGCTCGCGAGGGCGGGAGCCGCGAAGGTCAGCGCGGCTCCGAGGGCGGCGGCCCCGACCAGGAGGCGTCGGGGGCGTCTGGATATGGGGGGTATCAATGCGTCCTCCGATGACCCGGTGGGTGCGGGTGGCACCTACCGGGTCGTACGAAACGAGTGGTGGACGCAAGATGTCAGATGATCACCCGGGGAGGGAAGTGTCTTTCACGGCAAGGGTGTTCATCTGCGGCGGCCGCAACACGCCGGAAACATGATCGTTGCCGACCCGCGCCGCCCCCGGTCGTACGGCTGCCGCGCTCAGAGCGTGTGTCCGGTGGTCGCGTCGACGTGGTCGGGCACCTCGTCGTGGCGGTCGCCGACCGAGAGGGTGCCACTGGGCTCGAACAGCAGGAGCGAGGCACCCGAGGGGGCGGAGGGTTTGTGCTCGGTGCCGCGCGGCACGGTGAAGACCGAGCCGGTGGGCAGGGTCACGGTCCGCTCCCCGCCGTCCTCGCGCAGCGCGATGTGCAACTCCCCGTCGAGCACCAGGAAGAACTCGTCGGTGTGGTCGTGCACGTGCCAGATGTGCTCGCCCTCAACCTTGGCGACGCGCACGTCGTAGTCGTTGACGCGGGTGACGATACGGGGGCTCCACAGGGCGTCGAAGGAGGCGAGCGCCCGGGCGAGGGCGAGGGGGTTGTCGGCGGTGGCGGTGTCGTCGGCGGTGTCGTCGGCGGGGTGGTTGCTCATGGCCATCATCCTCCGGTGTGGTGATCCCCTTCCGTGAGTGCTAGAAATCGCATATGCCGCAAGATTCCTCGCACGGCACGGACACCTCGCGTCCGCACCGGGTCGTCGTGATCGTCGACGAGAACTCCAACCCCTTCGAGCTGGGCTGCGTCACCGAGGTGTTCGGGCTGCGCCGGCCCGAACTCGGGCGGGATCTCTATGACTTCGCCCTGTGCGCTCCGGAGCCGCACACCCTGATGCGCGACGGGTTCTTCACGCTCACCGGCGTCGCCGGACTGGCGGCGGCCGACGGCGCCGACACGTTGATCGTGCCCAACCGGCCCGACACCGATGTGCCTCGGCGCCCGGCGGTCCTCGACGCCGTGCGGCGGGCGCACGCGCGCGGAGCCCGGCTGGTGGGGATGTGCAGCGGCGCCTTCACCCTGGCCGAGGCCGGGGTCCTGGACGGGCGGCGGGCCACCGCGCACTGGCAGTGGGCCGACGACTTCCGGGCCCGCTTCCCCTCGGTCGACCTGCGGCCGGACGTGCTGTTCGTGGACGACGGCGACATCCTCACCTCCGCCGGGAGCGCCGCCGCCCTCGATCTGGGGCTGCATCTGGTCCGCCGCGACCACGGGGCCGAGGTGGCCAACTCGGTGAGCCGGCGGCTGGTCTTCGCGGCCCACCGGGACGGCGGGCAGCGGCAGTTCGTGGAACGGCCGCTGCCCGACATCCCGGACGAGTCGCTGGCGCCGGTGCTCGCCTGGGTCCAGGAGCGGCTCGGCGAGCCCCTCACCGTGGCCGACATCGCCACCCGCGCGGCCGTCAGCCCCGCGACCCTGCACCGGCGCTTCCGTCTCCAGCTCGGCACCACCCCGCTGGCCTGGCTCACCGGCGAGCGGATCGCGCTCGCCTGCCGTCTCATCGAACGCGGCGAACAGCGGCTCGACGTGGTGGCGCAGCGCAGCGGCCTGGGCACCGCCGCCAATCTGCGGGCCCGACTGCGCCGCGAGACGGGCCTGAGCCCGTCGGCGTACCGCCGGCGCTTCGGCCCGGAACCGACGCTCGCACCGGGGTGAACGCGACGTGGCCGCGTACTGCGCCCGGGCAGCCGGGCTCAGAGCCTCCCTTTGAGCTGGCGCCCGCCCGGGCGGCCGGGGCTCACTCGGCGGCGCAGAGCGCGTCCCGCTCGGGACGCGCACCCGTGGTCAGATAGGTGGTGACCGCACGGTTGCCGCACGTGTTGCCGCTGTCCAGGTACATCCCGTGGCCACCGTGGTCGACCGTGACCAGCCGGGCCCGGTCGCCCAGCGCCTGCCGCATCTTCAGCGCGCCGAAGTACGGCGTCGAGGGGTCCCGCAGGCCCTGGATCATCAGAATGTTGGACGGGCCCCGGTCGGTGACGCGGACCGGCTTCTCGGCCGGCGCGTCCTTCCAGAAGGTGCAGGGCAGGACGTTGACGGGGCTGCCCGCCGTGAGCGGATGGCGGACCCGGTCGGCCGCGACGGCCCGCTCGTACGAGGAAACCGACTTCGGCCAGCTCACGTCGTTGCAGAGCACCGCCACGACGGCCGCGGCGTCCTGGTCGCTGAGCGGTTCGGCGAGCGGCGGCGGCACGACCGGCGTCGCCGCGGGGTCCTGGGCGGCCTTGATCAGCCGCGCCAGCATGGGGAAGGAACTGTCGGAGTAGAGGGACATCTGGAGCGCCTGGCGCAGCAGCGCGCCGGTGAGCGGAACCCCCTCCGTGGCCGTTCTCCTCGGCTCCACGTCCAGCTTCCGCGCCAGCGCGAGGAACAGCGGGCGCACGTCCTCGGCGCGCCGGGCCAGCCGCAGCCCCTCGGCCTCCCTGGCCGGGTCGGCGGCCCACGCCGCGAAGTCCGGGAAGCGGATGTCGGCCGCCGGGGCCATGTTCGCCAGCCAGCCGCGCTCGACCCGGCTCGGGTCGGGGTCACCGCTGCTGTCGAGCACCCAGCGGTCGGTGTGCTCGGGGAACAACTGGGCGTACACCGCCCCCACATAGGTCCCGTACGAGACGCTGTAGCCGGACAGCCTGCGCTCGCCGAGCGCCTGGCGGAAGCGGTCGATGTCGCGGGCCTCGTTGCGGGAGGTCATACTGCGCAGCACCGCGCCGCCGTTGCGCGCACAGGCCTCGGCGATACGGCGGGACCTCACCACGTTCTCGCTGATGTCCCCGCCGGGGCCCGGCCACGACCGGAGGTTCACCATCATGCGGTCGTCGGCGGAAAGGCCGCAGCTCGCCGAGGTGCTGGCGGCCACGCCACGCGGATCGAGGCTGACGAGGTCGTAGGCGCCACCGGTCTCCTCGCGCAGCGCGGCCCCCTGCTCGGCCAGCTGCCGCACCCCGGAGCCTCCCGGTCCGCCCGGGATCACCACGAGCGCCCCGCGCCGCTTGTCCGGGTGGTCGCTGCGCAGCCGGGAGACCGCGACGGTGAGGGTGGGGCCGTCGGGGTGGGCGTAGTCGAGCGGCACGGGCAGCGAGGCGCACTCCTGCCCCTTCGCCGCGTGGGCGTCGGTACAGGGCTTCCAGTCGAGCGCGGGCACCCGGGCACCGGCCGCGCGGGCCTGGGCCGCCGGGACGGCGGTGGCGGTCAGGGCCGTGGTGGCGGCCGCGACGCAGAGGGCGAGGGCGAGGCCTCGGTTGCGGTAAGTCGTCATGGGACAAGGGTGGTTGAGGGATACGCCCGGCCCCATCCGGCAGGCACGCCGACCGGGGTGGGGTTAGCCCCCGGGTCTGCCTCGGCTCGCTCGCACCTCGGCGTGTGTTTCCCGGCCTCGCCTCACAGGGTGTGTTTGTGGAGCACGTCGAGGTAGAAGCGGTCGCGGTCGGGGACGTCGTTGTCCCGGCCCGGCAGACTGAACACCGCGCAGACCTCGGCGGGCCAGGTCCAGATGCTCGACTGCTCGCCGAACGTCAGGTTGCTGTTGACCTCGTGGCGGCAGCCCGCGGTGTCGAGGGCGGCCAGCAGGTCCTCGCGCAGCACGGTCGCCTCGTACGCCTCGCTGTCCGGCAGGACGAGGGGCGGCAGCGAGACGCGCGCGCCCGGCCACAGCCGGATCCAGATGCCGCTGACCCGCCGACGGGTGACGACGAGCTCCAGACCGTCCCACATATACGGGTAGCCGTCGAAGTCCGGGCCCTTCATCCGGATGACCGGATGGGGTCGCCCGGGCCCCAACAGGGCCTCGGCCTCGGTGAGCGGCATACCGCAGTGCAGCGGCCCGATACGGCCGGTGGTGGCGAAGTCGACGAGGAGCGAGAGCAGGGTCACGGGGGTGACTGTGACACTTCCACGCACCGGACCGCATCCTTGTTTCAGGTGCGGGTTTCGGGTGCGGGTTTCGGGTGCGGTCCGGTGCGTCGACGGGGTCAGCGCACGATCTGGTCGCCGTCCGGCACGTCCTCGACCGTCACGGCGGCGCGCGACTGCCCCAGCCCGAGGGCCACCGCGCCGGCCAGGCCCTCGAAGTCCCTGCCCTGGGGCTGCGGGACCGTCTCGCCGTCGCCGTACGCCTCGATCGCCCGGGTGAAGTAGCCGGGGTGCCAGGCGCCCACCGCGCCCCGGACCTCGACGGCGGCGACCCGGCGCCCCGCGACGGCCTTGCGCAGGGCGGGCAGGATCGCGTCGGAGCGGAGTTCGCCCGGCACCTGGAAGAGGCTGGCGTGGGCGCCGACGAGACCGCCGCCGCGCAGCCGGACCGTCACCGTCAGACAGCTGGTGACGGAGGGGTAGGTGAGCACACCGCCACGGGCGACCTCCCGTATCTGCCCCTCGGTCACGGTGGCGGCGGCGGGCGCGCGGTGGGCGGGGGCGGCCACCACGGCCTTTTGCTCCTGGGCCCGCGCGGGGCCGGCGAAGGTGGCCGCGAGCACCGGCAGTGCCAGCGCGAACACCACCGCGCGTGCTCCCGTACGGGACCGGTGGACGGACTGGGACGGCTGCTGCGGGGACAAGAAGACTCCTGTTCGGGGGTGGGCGGGGTTCGGCGCGTACCCAGGGTTGGTCGCGCGCCGGGCCCCATCATCCCGGAACTCAGGGCGCCTTGAACAACGTGGGAAAGCGCGGTGCCAGCCAGGGTTTGCGGCCCCAGGTCAGCACGTGCCCCCGGGCGACGGCCGCGCGGGGGTCGACGCGGCCGAGTGCCATGAGCAGGAAGGTCACCGGCTCGACGTGGAGGGTGCAGTCCGGGCGACTGGGCGGCTGTTCCGCCACCGTGGCCACCCCGTCGGTGAACACCACGCCGAACCGGGCGCCGCCCCGTAGCCGGACGGTGTAGCGCGCGCTGCGGCCCGCCGCCGCTTTCGCGTCGACCACCCTCGGCATGGCGGCGAGCAGGAACGGCAGGGTCAGCTCGACGCGCCGCCGGTCGAGCATGTGCGGGCGGCCCACCGGGCGGGCGATGTCGTAGCCGTGGCCCAGCATGTGGGTGAGCAGATACGCCCCCAGCGTGGGCAGGTCCATGGTGCCCATGGGGGTGGCCAGCGGACCGTCCGCGCCCCCGGTCCTCGCCGCGTCCAGACAAGCCGTCGCCTGGGCCACGATCATCGCGGCCAGCGGCTCGGCCGCCCGTTCGCCGAACTCGGCGAGCGCGCGGGCGTTGGCCGCCGCGATGCTCCCGGGCGTACCGTCCCCGTGCGCGCGGCCGCCGCCCGCCGCGATCTCGGCCATCAGCTGGTTGGCCTGCGCCAGATGGGCCGCCGTCTCCCCGAGCGTCCACTCCAGGCCCGGTACGGGGACGCTGGTGTCGGCCGCCCCGCGCAGCAGCCGGGCGATGTCCTCGGCGGTGGCGCGTATCGCCTCGTCGAGCCCCGCGGGCAAGGGGCTCCCACTCCGGTGTGCGCTCATGGCGCCGGAGCCTGCCCCAGTCCGCGCCGCCTGTCCAGAGCCGGTGGCACTGTCGCGGCGGCGAAGATCGAGGGGTATCGACAGGAGACACCCGGGTCGTACACAGTGGCCTCCCGTCCGTCGTGACCGAGCCACCAGCGCCGAGGAGCCACCGTGACCAAGTGGGCAGGCCGGACCGCCGTCGAGATAGCCGAGGCCGTACGGCACAAGGCGGTCACCCCCCGCGAGGTGGTCGCCGACCACCTGGCCGCGATCGCCGCCCAGAACGGGCGCGTCGGCGCGTTCCGCGTGGTGCGCGCCACCGCCGCCCTGGCGGAGGCGGACGCCGTCGGCGCCCGTGCGGACCTGTCCCGGCTGCCGCTCGCCGGTGTCCCCGTCGCCGTCAAGGACAACCTTCCGGTACGCGGCGAGTCGACCCGCAACGGATCCGCGGCCACCCCGGCCGCCCCGGCCGCCGAGGACCACGTCACCGTGGCCAGGCTGCGGGCGGCGGGAGCGGTGGTGGTGGGGCTCACGCACGTACCGGAGTTGTGCGTCTTCGGGACCACCGACGGGGTGCACGGCATCGCCCGCAACCCCTGGGACCCCTCGCGTACGGCGGGCGGCTCCTCCGGGGGCAGCGCGGCCGCGGTGGCGGCGGGCCTGGTGCCGCTGGCGCTCGGCAACGACGGCATGGGCTCGCTGCGGATACCGGCCGCGCACTGCGGGCTGATCGGCCTCAAGCCGGGGACCGGGCGGGTGCCCAGGGACCTCGGCGGCGGCTGGTTCGGGATGTCGGAGAACGGGCCGCTGGCGACGACCGCGGCCGACGCGCGGCTGATGTTCTCGGTGCTGGCGGGCGAGACACCGGCCGCCGCCGACGAGCCGCCGCGGCCGCTCAGGATCGCGGTCTCGCCCCGCAGCCCCGTCGCGGGCGTACGTGTCGGGGGCGCCTACGCCTCGCTCGCCCGCGAGGCGGCCCGGGCACTGGTGGCAGCCGGGCACAAGGTGTCTCTCGCCCATCCGCCGTACCCCCTCACCTTCGGCACGGTCGTCCTGGCCCGCTGGACGGGAGGCACCGCGCAGGACGCCGAGGGCCTGGACCCGCGGCTGCTCACCCCGCGCACCCGGCGCCACGCGGCCCTCGGGCGGGCGGCCGGGCGGCTCGGGTTGCTGCGCGCGGACCACCGGGGCGCGCTCAACAGGCGGCTGGCGCCGTTCTTCGAGGAGTACGACGTCCTGCTCACGCCCGCGCTGGCCCGACGGGGGCCGGCGGCCGAGGCCTGGCACGAGCGCGGCTGGCTGGCCAACGTCCTGGTCAACACCGCCTGCTCGCCGATGACCCCGCCGTGGAACCTCTCCGGCCACCCCGCTCTCACGATGCCCTTCGGTGCGCTGCCGACCGGCCTGCCCGGCTCGGTCCAGCTCGTGGGCCGCCCCGGCGGTGAGCACCGACTCCTCGATGTCGTGTCCCAGTTGGAGCAGTCACACCCCTGGCAGCGCACCGCGCCGACCGGCGGTCAGGGGCGGGTCTGACCGGGCGCGTACCCCCGGCGCGGCCTGGTGCGGGCGACGGCGTCCCTCGGGCCGCACCCACCTACGTAAATGAAGCTTCAACCGTCTTGCGCCGCCCAAGAGTTGACAGGCCGTCAAGGTGACTGACACCGCGCGCACATGGCATGATCGCCTTCGCGTTACTCACGGGTAACGACCCCCCTCCTCCCATCCGAAGGTCACATCCACGTGCGCACGTTCACCACCCGCCTTCTGGTGCCCGGCCTGGCCACCGTGGCCCTGGCCGCCACCGGCTGCTCCTCGTCCGGGCACACCGGCGCGGCGCAGCCCGGCAGCGCCGCCACCACCGCCCCGGCCGCCGCCGACGAGGCGCGGCAGCTCGACGTGGCCGCCGCGCCGCAGGAGGCGTCCGCCCCCACGGCGGTGGCCCGCACCGGCACCGGCAAGGGCCGCCCCGAGAAGTCCTCGCTGAAGGTCGCGTCCTACGACAAGAACAGCCGACGGGCCGTCATATCCACGGCCTCACCGCGGCACACCGCCACGCCCGGCCACTCCCCCGCGCCCGACAAGCCCGTCGCCGTCGGTGACGTCATCGCCAGCGCCCCGGCGCCGGGCGCGCCGAACGGACTGCTCGCCAAGGTCACCGAGGTCGTCGGGAAGACCGACCGCGGCACCGAGGTGAAGACCGCCTCCACCACGCTGGCCTCGGTCCTCAAGGACGACAAGGCCGACGGCAAGGTCCCGGTCGACCCGTCCACGGTCAAGGTGGAGCCCTTGATGAAGGGCGTCACCTTCTCCTGGGCCAAGGGCAAGGGCCTCACCTTCGGGCCCAAGGGCGCCAAACTCCCCCTCGGCAATCTGCGCCTGGACGTGAACGCCGCCGTCGACACCGCCAAGGACGCCCCCGCCTCCGCCGGCGCCTCGGTCTCCGGCTTCGTCCAGCTCGCCCCCGAGGTGGAGTTCGCCTACGACGGCAGCTCCGGCGGCCTCGCGCCGCGCTCGGCGTTCCTCGGCATGAGCGGCGACTGGTCCTCGCAGTGGGCGCTCAAGGGCCGGGCCGCCGCCAGCACCGGCGCGCCCAAGCGCATCCCCTTCGCCAAGCTGCACAGCGCGCCGGTCATCCAGGTCGGCCCGGTCCCGGTCGTCGTCAACCTCGATCTGACCTGCTACGTCCAGGTCGAGGCCGACGGCCGCGTCACGCTCGACGTCCAGCAGGACGTCAAGGGCGACTTCCGTGTCGGCGGCAGCTACGCCGCCGGCAAGGGCTGGACCCCCGTCAGCACCTCCGCCGTGCACAGCACCCCGGTGACCGCCACCGTCACCGCCGCCGGCCGCGTCAAGGGCGCCCTCGGCGCCGAGGCCTCCGTCGGTCTGTACGGGGCCGTCGGCGTCAGCGCGGACTTCGCGCCCTCTCTGCGCGGCGAGGCCGACGCCAAGGCGACCGCCTCCAGCGACGGCAAGGCGTCCGTCTCCGGCGCCTGGGCCGTGTACGGCGGGTTCGACCTGAGCGGTCAGCTCCACTTCCAGCTGTCCCTGTTCGGCACGCCCGTCATCGAGCGCCGGATCCCGCTGGGCGCGCTGCACCGGGAGTGGCCGCTGGCCAGCGGGCACGCGACTCGCTGAAGGCTTGGGGGCCGGTTCTTCGGCTGCTGGTGGGATGTGGCTGGTCGCGCGGTTCCCCGCGCCCCTGTGGGGCGCGGGGAGCCCACGAGGTGCGGGCCCCCCGTCCCGTAGCGCATTCTGGCTGTGACACCTACCGCGCGGCGCGCGGACGGGGGCAGACCGATGACCAAGCTGACCGCACTGCTCACCGGGGCCGTGGCGGAGGCCATGCGCGCCGTCGGCGGCCATGTGGGAGGCGTGTACCTGCGCTCCGGCACACCGGGCCTGCTACGGCTCGCCGTCCTGGCGGGACTGCCGGGACCGCTCTTCCGGCCCTGGTGGCGGATGCACGTGGACCGGCCGTTCCCGGTGGCCGACGCCTACCGGGACGGCGTCGAGATCCAGCTCGCCGACGCCACCGAGACCATGCGCCGCTACCCCCAGCTCGCGGCCGGGCTGCCGTTCAGCTTCGGCTCGGTGTACGTGCCCGTGGTGGGGGCGTCGACGGTGTACGGCGTCCTCACCGTGCTCTGCCCCGCCGACTCGGAGGCCGCCTCGGCGCCCCGGGACCGCGACCGCCTCACCGAGACGGCCCAGGGCCTCGGCGCCGCCCTGCTCGAACTGGAGCGGGAGGCGGACGGCCCGGCCGTCGTCTGGGACGGCGAGCCGCTGTGCGTACCGCCCCCGGACGACGGGGCTCCCGGCCCGAGCGCGCCCACGGACTGCGCGGCCGACCTGCTCCCCGAGGGCGTCTTCACCCTGGACCGGCTGGGGCGGATCAACTACGTCAACCCGCGCGGCGCCCTGCTCCTCGGCCGGCCGCCCGCCGAGCTGCTCGGCGAGTCCCTGTGGCACGCGGTGCCATGGCTGGAGCAGCCCGCGTACGAGGACCATCTGCGCGGCGCGCTGCTCTCCAGGGTCCCGGTGCACTTCCAGGTCAGACGCCCGCGGTCACCCGGCGACGGGGCGGAGGCCGCCGAGCGGTACGGCGACCGGCTCTCGCTGTCCGCCTACCCCGGCCCCGAAGGTCTAACGTTCACGGCGGTCCCCGTGGGCCGGGAGGCGGACTCCGCCCAGGCCACCGCCCCCGGCGACGGGCAGCAGCCGATCGGCCCGCTCACGGCCCCGGCGGCCCTCGACGACCTCGCGGCCGCACCCCCCGACCGGGCGAACGGGGCGGAGGCCCTCTATCCGCCGGTCTTCCTCGCCCTGGCCCTGAGCGAGGCGGTCACCGCCCGCCAGGTCTCCGCCGTGGTGATGCAGGAGCTGCTCCCGGCCTTCGGCGGGCGCCGTCTCGCGATCTACCTGCTCCAGGACCGGCACCTCTATCTGGCCTGGGAGAGCGGCTTCCCCAAGGGCTTCCTCGACCCCTTCGACGGGGTCGCGCTGGACGTACGGCTGCCCGGCGTCGAGACGCTCACCAGCGGCCGCCCGCTCTTCTTCGAGTCCATGCAGCAGCTCGCGGCGGCCTACCCCGGCATCGCCCTCGACGCCGAGCAGGGCGCCCGCGCCTTCCTGCCGCTGATCGCCTCCGGGCGGCCGGTCGGCTCCTGCATCCTCGGCTTCGACCGGCCGCGCGGCTTCAGCCCGCAGGAGCGCACGGTCCTCACCGCGCTCGCGGGGCTGATCGCCCAGGCCCTGGAGCGGGCCCAGCGCTACGACACGGAGGCCGCCCTCGCCCGCGGCCTCCAGGCGGCCCTGCTCCCCCACCGCCTGCCCGCGCACCCCTTGGTCGAGACGGCGGGCCGGTATCTGCCCGGCACCCAGGGCATGGACGTGGGCGGCGACTGGTACGACGTGGTCGAGGCCGGGGACGGTCTCGCCCTGGTCATCGGCGACGTCCAGGGACACGGGGTGCAGGCCGCCGCCACGATGGGCCAACTCCGCAGCGCGGTACGGGCCTTCGCGCTGGGCGGGCACTCCCCCGAGGAGGTGATGAGCGGCACCAACCGGCTGCTCATCGACCTGGACCCGGGCCAGTTCGCCAGCTGCTGCTACATCAGGCTCGACCCGCTCACCGGCGCCGCCCGGGCCGCCCGCGCCGGGCATCCTCAGCCGCTGCTGCGCCACCCCGACGGCCGCACCGAGGTCCTCGACCTGCCCGGCGGCGTGGTGCTCGGCGTTGCCCCGGACGCCGTGTACCCGGTGGCGGACCTGCGCCTGGACCCGGGCGCGGTGCTCGCCCTGTACACGGACGGGCTGGTGGAGCGGCCCGGCACGGACATCGACGAGGGCGTCGAGCGGCTGCGCGCGGCCCTGTCCCGGGCCGCCACCCCCACCCGGCGCACCGGCCCGTCCCTGGGCGGCACCGCGGACCTGCTCATCGACGAGGCCCGCCGGATCACCGACCGCCCCGACGACATCGCGCTCCTGCTGACCACCCGCCGCGCCCCGCGCTGAGAGCCTGCCGGGGACCGTGACGTTCGCCGCAAACCGCGCCCGCCCGTTGTGGACCGGCGCGGGGAGCTGATCAAGTACGTACACCAAGACGTACGAGCGCCGCGCGGCCGCCCGGCCGAGCGGGAGACCAGGAGAACACCCCATGACGACCGGGTACTTCACGTCCGTGGACGAGGTCTCCGCCCGTCTCGCCGAGACCGGCTATCTGGCCTCGCCGGCCGTCGCCACCACCGTCTTCCTCGCCGACCGGCTCGGCAAGCCGCTGCTGGTGGAGGGCCCGGCCGGGGTCGGCAAGACCGAGCTGGCCAAGGCGGTCGCCCAGGTCGCGGACGCCGAGCTCATCCGGCTCCAGTGCTACGAGGGCGTCGACGAGTCCCGCGCGCTGTACGAGTGGAACCACGCCAAGCAGCTGCTGCGGATCACGGCGGGCCGCGACGAGTCGTGGGACGAGACCCGCACGGACATCTTCGGCGAGGAGTTCCTGCTCTCCCGCCCGCTGCTCACGGCGATCCGCGGCGGCGAGCCCAAGGTCCTGCTCATCGACGAGATCGACAAGGCGGACGTCGAGGTGGAGGGGCTGCTCCTGGAAGTCCTCAGCGACTTCCAGGTCACCGTGCCCGAGCTCGGCACGATCACCGCGACCCGCCGCCCGTTCGTGGTGCTCACCTCCAACGCCGGCCGCGAGCTCTCCGAGGCCCTGCGCCGCCGCTGTCTGTTCCTGCACATCGGCTTCCCCGAGGAGGAGCTGGAGCGCCGGATCGTCCGGCGGAAGGTGCCCGGGCTCGACGCGGCGCTGGCCGCGTCGGTGGTACGGGTGGCCGGGGCGCTGCGGGCGATGGACCTGCGCAAGGCGCCCTCGGTGTCGGAGACGGTGGACTGGGCGCGGACGCTGCTGGCGCTCGGCGCCGACACCCTCGACGAGAACGTCGTACGCGACACCCTCGGTGTGCTCCTCAAGCACCAGGACGACCTGCTCAAGGCCGCCGCCAAACTCGACCTGGACGCCGTGTGACCGCGCTGCCCGACCGGGTCACCGGGCTGGTCCGCACGCTGCGTACGCACGGGCTGCGGATCGGCCCGGGCGAGACCGCGGACGCGGCGGCCGCCCTGGCGGCGCTCGGCTTCGAGGACCGCGAGCGGATACGGGAAGGCCTGGCCGCGGCGCTCCTGCACAGCGAGGGCCAGCGGGCGGTCTTCGACCCCGTCTTCGATCTGTACTTCCCGCTCCGCGTCGGCGCACCGGCCACGGCGGGCGGCGACACGGCGGAGCTGCGCGACCGGCTGGCCGCCGCGCTCGCCGCCGACGACCAGGCGGCGCTGGGGCAGTTGGCGGCCGAGGCGGTGGACGCACTCGGCGGCTACGGCGCCTCGCCCGGCTCGGACGGCTTCTCCGCGCACCAGACCCTCGACCGGCTGCGCCCGCAGACCCTGCTCGCGCGGGTACGGGCCACGCTCGCCCAGGGTGCCCAGGGCGCCGCGTTCACCGACCGGCTGACCGACGACGAGATCCGCCGCCGCATCCAGGGCTTCCGCGAGCGGGTCGGCACCGAGGCGCGCCGCCGGGTGGCGGAGCGGCGCGGCGCCGAGGAGATCGCGCGCCGGGCGCTGCGGCCCACCGCCGACCGGGTCGACTTCCTCGTGGCGGGCCGGGCCCAGCTCGACGAGCTGCGCCGGTCGGTGCATCCGCTGGCGCGCAAGCTGGCCACCCGGCTCGCGGCGCGCCGCCGCCGCGCGGCCCGCGGCCGGATCGACCTGCGCCGCACCCTGCGCGGCTCGCTGTCGACCGGCGGCGTCCCGATGCGCCCGGTGCTGCGCCGCCGCCGTCCCGTCCGCCCCGAACTGGTGCTGCTGTGCGACGTGTCCGGCTCGGTCGCGGGCTTCGCCAACTTCACGATGCTGCTCGTGCAGGCGCTGCACGACCAGTTCAGCAAGGTGCGGGTGTTCGCGTTCGTCAACCGCGTCGACGAGGTCACCGGCCTGCTGCGCAAGGGCGCGGCGGATCCGGCGGGCCTGGGCGACCGTATCGCGGGCGAGGCGGTGGTGACCGGCTGGCACGGCAGCAGCGACTACGGCACCTCGCTCGGGGAGTTCGCCGAGCGCTACCTGGACGCGGTGGGCCCGCGCACCGCGGTCTTCGTCCTGGGTGACGCCCGTACGAACATGAGCGACCCCAACCTTCCGGCGCTGCGCCGCATCGCCGAACGCGCCCGCCGGGTCTACTGGCTCAACCCCGAACCGGCCGACCAGTGGTCGACCGGGGACTCCGCCGCGCTCGCCTACGCCCAGGTGGCCGAGATGCACGTGTGCCGCAACGCCCACCAGCTCGGCGGCCTCGTCGCCCGGCTGCTGCCGGTGTGACCGGGCCGCCGAAGACCGCTAGACGCCCGCCGGTCGGATGTTCTGGTTGGCGTGGAAGAGGTTGTGCGGGTCGTAGGTCCGCTTGACGGCGGCCAGCCTGTCGTACTGGTCGCGGTAGGTGGCCCTGACCCGCTCCTGGCCCTCGCCCGCCCCTATGAAGTTCACATAGGCGCCGCCCATGGAGTGCGGGTGCAGCTCCTCCCAGTAGTCCACGCACCACTGCCGCACGGTCTCGGCGTTGGCCGGATCGGGGTCGATGCCGCCGATGACCCCGGACCAGACGGCGTCCCGGTAGGCCCAGGCGGTGTCGCCCGCCTTGACGCGGTGGGCGGCGCCGTCGACCGGGTACAGGTGCATGGTCGACAGGTCGGTGGGGATGCCCTCGGCGTACTTGGCGTGCACGTCGATCGCCCCGTCCGTGATCCGGTCGAAGAACGCGCCCCGCCAGTACCACTGGAGCCCGGTCGGGATCAGCTCGTCGAACATGCTCTGCACCATGGGGTAGGGCATCGGCGCCGTGAAGTGGAAGGCGGGCGGGCCGGGTTCGGCCACCGGCGCGAAGACCTTGCCGGCCTGGTCCGGGTCGCCCGTCCAGCACCACACCACACCGCACATCTTCTGCCCGTGGATCTCCTCCGGGAACGGCGGGCCCGGCGGGACGGCCAGGACCGCGAAGAACCCGTTCAGGTCCTCCGGCGCCTGCGGCAGGAACTCGCGGTACCACCGCAGCACGTCACCGATGCGGTCCAGGGTCCACACGGTGACCCCGAGGACCACGGTGTGCACCGGGTGCAGCGAGAAGGTGAACGCGGTGACGACGCCGAAGTTCCCGCCGCCGCCGCGCAGCGCCCAGAACAGGTCGGGGTGGTTGCGCTCGTTGGTGGTGACGAAGCTGCCGTCGGCCAGCACCACGTCGGCGGCCAGCAGGTTGTCGATGGTCAGACCGTACTTGCGGGTCAGATGGCCGTGGCCGCCGCCCAGGGTGAGCCCGCCGACGCCGGTCGTCGACATGATGCCGGCCGGGGTGGCCAGGCCGAAGGCGTGGGCCGCGTGGTCCAGGTCGCCCAGCAGCGCACCGCCGCCGACCTGGGCGATCTCCGCCGAGGGGTCCACCCGCGCCCAGCGCATGGGCGACAGGTCGAGGGTGACACCGTCGTCCACCAGACACAGTCCCGCGCCGCTGTGGCCGCCGCCGCGGACGGCGAGTTCCAGGCCGTGGTCGCGGACGAAGTCCACCGCGTCGATGACGTCGCCCGCGTCCGCGCACCGGACCACCGCGGCCGGCCGCCGGTCGATCATCGCGTTGTAGATCGTGCGGGCCCGGGTGTACTCCGGGTCCTGCGGGCCGATGACCGGACCGCGCAGCACGGTCCGCATCGCCTCCAGCGTCGTGCCGTCCATGGCGATCTCCTTGCGGCACGGAGCGGTCCGTGGACCCGCCCGGCCCTTCCCCTGCTGGGCCGCCGGTGGTTGGTTCTCGCGCGCCGGTGCCCCGGCGTCCCCACCGGTCTCGGCCGCTGACAGGCGCCACAGGGCTGACATCACCAGCGTCTCGCCGAGGGCGGCGACGCGCAATCTCCGGCCGGCGGCCCCCGCCGCACCCGCTCCGGCCCGGGCTCAGGAGGTGACCGGGCCCGCTCGCGGGCGCAGGATGGGGGCATGGACGGCGGTATCGGTGACATCAGCACGCCGGGGCGGATCGCCGGCCCGGCGGAGGGCGTCAGCCCCGAGGAACTCGCCCTGGCGGCCCGCAACCACGGCCTGCTCCTGGAGGCCCTGCGCTACGACGTCACCCCGCCCGGCCTGCACTACGTCCTGGTCCACTACGACATCCCGTACGCCGACGCGGACACCTGGCAGCTCACCGTGGACGGCCGGGTACGCACCGCGCTCACCCTGGACCTGGCGACCCTGCGCTCCTTCCCCGCCGTCACCCACCGGGTGACCATGGAGTGCGCGGGCAACGGCCGGGCCCTGCTCGATCCGCGCCCGGTCAGCCAGCCGTGGCTGGTCGAGGGGGTGGGCACCGCCGAGTGGACCGGAGTGCCGCTGCGCACCCTGCTGCTCGCCGAGGCCGGAGTCGAGCCGGACGCCGTCGAGGCCGTCTTCACCGGCGCGGACCACGGCGTCGAGCGCGGTGTGGAGCAGGACTACCAGCGCAGCCTCCCGCTGGCGGACGCCCTCGGCCGGGATCCCGAGGTGCTGGTGGCGTACGAGATGAACGGCGCCCCGCTGCCGCCGCAGCACGGCCATCCGCTGCGCCTCGTGGTGCCGGGGTGGTACGGGATGGCGCACGTGAAGTGGCTGCGCTCGATCACCCTCACCGCGACCCCCTTCACCGGCTTCCAGCAGCAAGTGGCCTACCGCTACCGGCAGTCGGCCCAGGAGGCGGGCGACCCGGTCACCCGGATCGCCCCGCGCGCGCTGATGATCCCGCCCGGCTTCCCGGACTTCATGTCCCGCACCCGTGTCGTGCGCCCCGGCCGCCTCCTGCTGGAGGGCCGGGCCTGGTCGGGGCGGGCGCCGGTCACCCGCGTCGAGGTGAGCACGGACGACGGGCACGGCTGGTACGAGGCCGAACTCGCCCCGGCGGTCGGCCACGGCTGGGCCTGGCGCCGCTGGCGGGCGCCGTGGACGGCCACGCCCGGCCACCACGTCCTGAGCGTCCGCGCCACCGACGCCGGCGGCGCGACCCAGCCCCTCACCCAGCCCTGGAACCGGGGTGGTTTCGCCAACAACCTGGTCCAGCGGGTCGACGTGTTCTGCCCCGAGGAGGACTGAGCGCCGACGTGGCCCGGCTCAGACGGGCTTCGTCGCGGACAGCGCGCTGACCTTGACCTTGTTGTCGCACTCGGCGAACACCCCGTCGTCCAGGGCGGTCTGGTGCCGCCCGGCGCCCGGCACACCGAGGACGACGGTCGGGTACGCGATCGGCTCGGCGCCCGAGTCGCAGCCCCCGGGGCCCTCGCCCTGGACCTGGACGAACGTGAGCTTCGTCCAGGCGCGGGCGCCCGGGGCGAGCACGACCGTGGAGGCGGTGCCGGTGTGGGTGACGGTGAGCGGGGTGTTGTGGTCCGGGGCTCCGTTGCCCGCGCCGGCCACCGTCACGAAGCCCTTCACCGAGCAGGGGTGCGCCGAGGTGTTGGTGAAGCCGACGACGGCCGCGCCGAGGCCGGTGCCCTCGGGGCGCTTGGCCGCCTGGTGGGCCGGGGTGACCTTGAGGTCGCTGACCCCGCACTTGGGGGCGGCGTGCTTGGGCTTGGCGGTCCCGGGGACCCCGGGGTGGGTGGGCACCTTCGCGGTGGGCTCGGTGGTGTGCGGGCTGGCCTTGCCGGTCGGGATCACGGGGGACGCGGCGCCCCCCGGGTCGGAACCGGTGCCGCCGCCCGGCTGGCAGCCGACCACCAGCACACCGGCCACCACGGCCGTCGCCGCCACCGTCATCGCCCGACGCACGTTTGAGTAGTCCATGACTCCCCCGAGGGTATGGCCGGCACACCCGGCGCTCGCCCTACAACACACCCCGGCGGCGGCAATGGTTCACACGTACGCACCCATGTGGCACGACGGTGACAAACCCTCACCCAACAGCGCCGAAAGCGGGACAACCACCACCTGGTCGACGGGACACGCCGGAGACAGAGCGGTGATCCCACCGCAGCCGGGCGACCGGACCGGGGGTTTGACACCTCCACGTCAGAAAGACCATGATTCCACTAGTCAACTAGTGGAATCATGGAAAGGGGGGAGGCGTGCGCGACATGACCGCTGCCGGCGCGGCCGACACCCGGTGGGCCCTGGAAGCGCGTGGGCTGGGGAGGAAGTACCGCCGGGGCTGGGCCCTGCGGGACTGCACCTTCCGGATTCCGGCCGGGAGCATCTGCGGCCTGGTGGGACCCAACGGCGCCGGAAAGAGCACCCTGCTGAACCTGGCGACCCGGCTCGTCGAACCGAGCGCCGGCGAACTGCGGATCTTCGGCATCCCGGTCGGCTCCCCGGCCGCGATGCCCCGGTACGCGTATCTCGCCCAGGACAAGCCGCTGTTCAAGCGGTTCACCGTGGCCGAGTCGCTGCGCCTCGGCCAGGAGCTCAACCCGGGCTGGGACCAGGCGGCGGCCGAGCGCATCGTGCGCGGCGGGCGGATCCCGATGGACGCCAGGATCGGCAGCCTCTCGGGCGGCCAGCGCACCCGCGTGGCCTTCGCCCTCGCCTTCGGCAAGCGGCCCGGCCTGCTGCTCCTGGACGAGCCGATGGCCGACCTCGACCCGGTCGCCCGCGACGAGCTGAGCGCGCTGCTGATGTCCGAGGCGGGCGAGCGCGGCACCACGGTCCTGATGTCCTCCCATATGCTCAGCGAGCTTGAGCACATGTGCGACCACCTCCTCGTCCTCGCCGACGGCCGGGTCCGGATGGCCGGGGAGAGCGACGAGCTGGTGCCGATGCACACCCTGGTCACCGGTGTCACCGCGGACGGGGCCCTGCCCACCGCCCTCACCACCCACACGGTGATCGAATCCCGCACCGCGGGACGGCAGTTCACCGCGATGGTGCGCACCGAGGGCCCGCTGACCGGTGACTGGCAGCTCGCCGAGCCCAGCATGGAAGAAGTGCTGCTCGCCTATCTCCGCAACCCCGAGGCGCCCGCGCTGCTTTCCCCGGCCGCCGCTCCCGGCCACCAAGAGGAGTACGCCGTATGAGCACGCTGACCCACCCCTCCACCGCCGAGGAGCCGGCCCGCGCCAGGCGCAGGGTGCTGCGCGGACCGCTGTGGCTCCTGGCCCGCCAGCACCGGGCCGTCCTCCTCGCCGCCGCGGCGGCCCTCGTGGTCGGCTCGGTCTGGATCGCCCACCAGCGCGGCGCCCTGCTGGACCAGGCGCACGCCGCGGGCTGGCCCGCCACCTCGGTGGACGACCTCGACGGCGCCGTACGGATGCGGCTGTCGGACGACTTCACCAACATCGCCACCTACGTGGGCTACCTCCCGGCGCTCCTCGGTGTCTTCCTCGGCGCCTCGCTGCTCTCCGCGGACCGGGAGAGCGGCACGGCCCGACTGGTCACCACCCAGTCCCTGCCCCGCTCGCGCTGGCTGCTGTGGAAGCTGGGAATGGCCGGGGTGGTGGTCACGGTGACCGCGGTGGTCCTGGGCGCGCTGCTGACCTGGTACTGGCACGCCGCCCGGCCGTTCGTCGCCCTCGACTGGCTCGACGGGACGATCTTCGACACCACGGGGCCGGTCCTGCTCGCGAAGGCGCTGTTCACCACCTCGCTGGGCATCGCCGTCGGCGCGCTGACGCGCCGCGCGGTGTCCGCGATGACGCTCACGTTCTTCGGCACGTACGCCTTCGAGGTCCTCTTCGACTACGTCAAGCCGCGCCTCGGCACACCCCGCCGGGTCGCGTTCCCCCTGGAGGGCAACCAGCCGGCGGTGCTCGACGGCTCGGTTCAGGTGGACCAGTGGATCGGCACCGCCTCCGGCAAGCTGTACGGCTGGGGCACCTGCGTCAGCGACGCCAGCCCCGAGCGCTGCCGCGCCGACAAGGGCATCGTCAACTCGGTGTGGGACTACTTCGGTTACGACCAGATGGCCGGCCTCCAGTGGACGGCGGCCGGGATAATGGTGGTGGGCAGCGCCCTGCTGCTCACCCTGGCCGTGTGGCGCACCCGCCGCCAGGCTTTCTAGAGAAGGGGGCAGGCGCGATGGTCGCCTTCCGTGTGGACCGCCGCAGCGGTTTGCCCGCCTACCTCCAGATCGTCCACCAGGTGGAGCAGGCGCTGCGTATGGGGGCGCTGGCCGAGGGCGACAAACTGCCCACCGCCGCCCAGGTGGCCGCCACCACCAAGGTCAACCCCAACACCACGCTCAAGGCCTACCGGGAGCTGGAGCGCTCCGGGCTGGTGGAGGTGCGCCAGGGCGCGGGGACGTTCATCACCCGCTCGCTCGCCACCCCGCAGACCGCCCCGGAGTCACCGCTGCGCGCCCGGCTCGGCGAGTGGCTGCGCGAGGCGCGGGCGGAGGGCATGAGCGAGCACGACGTCACGACGCTCTTCGACGCCCTGCTCGCCGAGACCTTCCCGGCGACGACGCCCACCCACATCCCCGCACACTGACGCGCCGCCCGGCCTGGAGCCGGGCGGCGCATCCGTATCTTCGCTGTGTTCCCCAGGGCCTGTCCGATGGGTCCGGTCGGCACGCGGGGGTTTGGCACGCCCATCTGCGGCGTTGTCGTCGGTTGCCATGGCTCCGCCATGCCGCCCTCCTCCGCCTTGCAGCTGCACGCACCAAACCCCCGCTCACCAGCACCGAAAAGGCCCCCGGGACCGAAGCCGACCGGACCCATCGGACAGGCCCTAGGCCGACCGGCGCACCCGGGCGGCCTTGCGGGCCTCGGCGAGCTGCTGGGCCTCGGTGGTGCGGCGGCTGCCGCCGGAGCGGCCGGGGCGGCCCGGGGTGGTGCCGATGCCCCGGAACGGGGCTCCGCCGCGCTTGGGGCGCTCGGCCGCCGGCGCGTTGCCGATCGGGACGCCCGACGGGGTCTGGGCACCCGTGATCCGGCTGAGCTCGGCCTCGCCGGAGCGGACCTGGGTGATCTGCGGCCGGATGCCCGCGTCCGCCATCAGCCGGGTCATGTCGCGGCGCTGGTTGGGCGTCACCAGCGTGACGACGCTGCCGGACTCACCCGCACGGGCGGTGCGCCCGCCGCGGTGCAGATAGTCCTTGTGGTCGGCGGGCGGATCGACGTTGACGACCAGGTCGAGGTCGTCGATGTGGATGCCCCGGGCCGCCACGTTGGTCGCCACCAGCGTGGTGACGTGCCCGTCCTTGAACTGGGCCAGGGTCCGGGTGCGCTGCGGCTGCGACTTGCCGCCGTGCAGCGCCGCCGCCCGGACACCGCTGCTCATCAGGTGCTTGGTGAACTGGTCCACGGCGTGCTTGGTGTCCAGGAACATGATCACCCGGCCCTCGCGAGCGGCGATCTCGGTGGCGGCGGCGTACTTGTCGGCGCCGTGCACATGCAGCAGGTGGTGTTCCATCGTGGTGACCGCGGCCGCCGAGGGGTCGACGGAGTGGACCACCGGGTCGCTCAGGTACCGGCGCACCAGCAGGTCCACGTTGCGGTCCAGCGTGGCCGAGAACAGCATCCGCTGCCCGTCGGGGCGCACCAGGTCCAGCAGCTCGGTGACCTGCGGCATAAAGCCCATGTCGGCCATCTGGTCGGCCTCGTCGAGCACGGTGACGTCCACCTTGTCGAGGCGGCAGTCGCGGCGCTCCACGAGGTCCTTGAGGCGCCCGGGGGTGGCCACGACGACCTCGGCGCCGGAGCGCAGCGCACCGGCCTGCCGTCCGATCGACATCCCGCCGACGACGGTGGCCAGCCGCAGCCGCAGCGACCTGGCGTACGGGGTGAGCGCGTCGGTGACCTGCTGGGCCAGCTCGCGGGTGGGGACCAGGATGAGGGCCAGCGGCTGCTTGGAGTCGGCCCGGCGGCCCGCCGTACGGGCCAGCACGGCGAGGCCGAAGGCGAGGGTCTTGCCCGAGCCGGTGCGGCCCCGGCCGAGGACGTCGCGGCCCGCGAGGGAGTTCGGCAGGGTGGCCGCCTGGATCGGGAACGGCGCCGTCACGCCCTGGGCGGTGAGCTCGGCGAGCAGCGGGGCGGGCATGTCCAGGTCGGCGAACGCCTCGGCCGCGGGCAGCGCCGGGGTGAGGGTGGTGGGCTGGGCGAACTCGCCCTGCACAGCCGCGGGGCGCCGGCTGCGGCCGGCGGAGCGGCTCTGGGCCTGGGCCTGGGCGCGGTAGCGGGCGCCACCGCGTTCGGCGCCGGATCCCTTGCGGGCACCGTACGAGCGTTCATTCGTGCGACCTGCTCGGTTCATGCAGAACCTTCCTCGATAGGGCACGTATCGAGGAATTCACGGCGGGAATCACTGCCCGGGAATCGCAAGAACGAGCCGAAAGAAAAGACGAGAGCGAGCCCGGGGCGGCCGCGACGCTGCGGACCTTTTCCGGGCCTCGGAATACCTGCCGTGCGCCGGCCCGGCGGGAGATACCCGGCGGGGCGGTGGCGACCACGGCGGCGGCAGCCGGGGTCCCGCGCATCGTGGAGTGCCGTCCACGGCGCGGTGGGCGCGCACCCCGTGGGTGTGCGGCCCGGAGACAGCAACGAGCTGGGGCCCGTACACAAGGTGCGGGCCCCAGCTGCGTCATACCTGCGCTTCAGTGGCGTCAGGCGGGGGTGATGTTCTCCGCCTGCGGGCCCTTCTGGCCCTGCGTGACGTCGAAGTTCACCTTCTGGCCTTCCTGAAGCTCACGGAAGCCCTGGGCGGCGATGTTCGAGTAGTGGGCGAACACGTCCGGGCCGCCACCCTCCTGCTCGATGAAGCCGAAGCCCTTTTCCGAGTTGAACCACTTCACGGTGCCAGTAGCCATGTCATATCTCCTTCGGGGCAGTGCCCTGGGGTCCACACTGTGCGAACCCCGGCGTCGCCGTGATGATTGCCCCGTCCGGATAAAGCATCCGGAAATACAAAAGTGCCCGACGGAAGAAGCCCGCCCAGGCACTTGAAGTCTTTGGGAACCACAACTGCAACTGCGATCAACAGTAGCACGCCCCCGCCGCGCCGTACAGCAAATGTCAAATTTTTCATCCGTACGCCACAGAATCCCCGACAGCCCGGGGAAAAATGCCCCGAGGGTGCGGCCAGCCTACGACCGCAGATATTTGCTTACGTAAAGCATACTTTTGCGGTACGGCGGGAAGAGCCCGGGCGACGCGCGGGTGGCGCGGAGGGTGTGCCCCTACGGCTGTGCCACAGTGTGCCCGTGCTCACCGAGGCCCCGCTGCTCCCCGTCCTCACGGCCGACTTCACCTCCCCCGCGCAGTGGGTCGCGGGCCGCTCCTGGGCGTATCCGGACGGCGGCCCGGTCAACCCGGGCGACGACAAGCTCGACCATCTGGTCCCGGATGCCGAGTACAGCCGGACCGGGACGTTTCGGGCGAGGCGCCGCCCCGAGGGGACCTGGAGCGCGGGGCTGCTGACCACCGAGGGCAGCGACGAGGACTTCATGGTGCGCGCGGGCGACGTGCTGGAGGCCCGGGTCCGGCTGCCGCGCGAGCAAGGGGCCTGGCCGGCGATCTGGACCTGGCGGGACGGCGGCCAGGAGGTCGACGTCTTCGAGTACCACCCCGACAACCCCGACCTGCTGGAGCTCACCAACCACGTCAGGGGCGCCCACCACTCCTACCGCGACCCGTCCGTCGCCCCCGGCGCCCTGCTGGACCTGCGGGTGGATTTCGGGGCGCGGTCGGTGACGTGGTGGGTGAACGGCGCTCCCGTCTTCGCCGACCGCCGGGGGGTGGGGCGTCGCTGGCACGCCCACCTCATCGTCAACCTCTCGGTCAGCGCGGGCCGCTTCCACCCCGCGCCCGCCCCGGAGTTGACGGAGATGTCGTACGAGGTGCCCGCGCTGCGGGTGTATCGGGGGACGGAAGTCACGGCGTGAGGCCTGGCGCGTGATGGCCCGTCAGGGACCCGTGGTCGGGCGGGAGTTCACGCGCGCTCGTCGGTGCGGAAGGTGACGTCCTTTCCGGAGAGCGTCGCGGTGAGGCCGTCGGGCGTGGTGGTGAGGGACGTGAGCGCCAGACCGTCCGGGATGCCGCCGAGCGCCAGCTCGCGCTCCAGCATGCCGGTGACCATGGACCGCAGCGCCTTCGGCAGGCCGTCGCCCGCCTTCACCGACCGCAGGGCGAGCGCACGGTCGCCCGCCACCTCGACCCGTGCGCTGGCCCCGACCTTGCCGACGAGGGGCAGCGAGGCGGTGGCCGCGACGCGCGGCTCGGCCTTCGTGCTGTCCTGGCTGTAGCCGATCTCGATGCCGAGTGCGCGGGACAGGTCCTCGTACGACACGAACGCCGTGGCCCGGGCGGAGGCGGCATGGGCCTCGGAGGCGTCCGCCGAGCGGCGCAGTCGGTCGAGTTCGACGTTGAGGGTGGTGATGGGGAGCCTGCCGCCGTCGCGGCCCGCGGGGATGTCGGACGCCTCGATGTCGACGCGGTCGAGGGTGCCGCCGGCCAGCTGGGTCAGTACGGGGAAGCCGTGCACCTTCACGTGGGGCGCGGACTTGAGGCCCTGGGCCTTCTGGAAGGCGTCGGCCGTACGGTGTTCGGTCCAGGCGGCCGCGGCCCGGTCGCCCGCCAGGCCCAGCCCGGCGAGCACGACGACGGCGACGGCGTACTTGCGCCATCCGCGCAGCGCCCGGCTCGCGACAGCACGCGGCGTCATCGCGCGGCCCCCTCATGCTGCGCGCGTATCCCGCACGCGGCGCGGAAGGCCTCGAGCAGCGGGGCGCGCAGCAGCTCGTCCGGCACGTCCTGGCGCGCGGCGACGGTGCTGAGCAGCCCGGTCACGGCCAGCTGCGCCCGGATCGTGCCCGCCAGGTCGTCCGCGTCCGCGAAGGCGGCGAGGGTCTCCGTGCGGTGGTCCCCGAGATCCCCCATGCCCTCGACACCGGCGAGCGCGCCGGGCAGCACCGGCAGCCCGGAGTTGAAGAGGAGGGCGAGGCGGGAGCGGTGGCGCAGCGCCAGGTCGACCAGGTCGGCCGAGGCCCGCCGGTGCCGCTCGGGACCCTCCGGCAGGGCGTCCCAGGTGGCCCGAAGCGCGGCGAACTCGGTCAGCGGGCCGGTCAGTGTCGCCGCGAGCAGCCGCTCCTTGGAGGGGAAGCGGTGCAGCAGGCCCGTCTTGGAGTAGCCGACCCGGTCCGCGATCTCCTGCACGGAGGTGCCGCGGTATCCCCGCGTGGTGAAGAGCTCGGCGGCGGCCTCGACGATCTCCTCGTCGAGCTCGGCGCGCGTCGGGCGTGGCATGACGGTCCTCCCCTGGGCCTGGTCACGCCAAAGTAACAGACCATCTGGTCCTTGTTGGACCAGATGGTCTGCATCCCACCCGGGCGGCAGGAGGACTCGGTCAGTAGGCGCCGTTCACGTTGTCGATCGAGCCGTAGGTCTTGGCCGCGTAGTTGCACGCGGCGACGATGTTGGCGACCGGGTCGTAGCTGTCCGTCGACGTGCCGGGCACGTGGAAGGCCGCGAAGGTGGGGTCGATGACCTGGAGGAGGCCCTTGGACGGGGTGCCGGCCACGGCGTTGGAGTCCCAGTTGTTGATGGCCAGCGGGTTGCCCGACGACTCGCGCATCACATTGCGGTAGATGCCGTCGTAGGAGCCCGGGATGCCGTGCTGGGCCATGATGTCCAGCGACTGCCGGATCCAGCCGTCCAGGTTGTCGGAGTACGTCGCCGTCTTCGCCACGGCGGCGGTCGCCTGCTGGGGCAGGGTGGAGGTCCGCGCCGAGCGGTCGGCCCGCTGGGTCGTGGCCGTACGGTCGGCGGAGGCCGCCGGGGCCTTCTTGCCCACGGCCAGCTCCAGGCCGGGGTGGATGATGGCCGGGTTGCCGCCGATGGCCTGGCGGTTGTCCTGGTAGAGCTGCTTCCAGCCGCCGCTCACCCGCAGGTCCTTGGCGATCTTGGAGAGGGAGTCGCCGGCGACCACGGAGTAGGTCGTCGGCGCCGCCTTGGCCACGGCGGCCGGGGCCTTGGCCACGGCACCGGAGTGCGGGGCCGCCGAGGGCGCGGCACCGGCGCTGGTCGCGCCGATCACCGGAATGATGAGCGCGGCGCCGCCCGTGCCCGCGGCGGCGATGCCCCGGGTGAGGGTGCTGGACTTGGGGCGGCGGTGCTTACCCTTTGCAGGCATGGAGAATTCCTCTCGTTCGCCTGCGAGGTGAGCTGTCGGGTTCGGGCGAGAGTGCCCGGCCGCGCTGCACGCGGCTTCACCCCGAGCCGTTCCGTCATCCGGATTCGGCGGCCTACCTGGTTCCCCCGCTCCTGCCTTTTCGTGTGTGGGAGGTTTCCGGACAGCGGCAGGATTCGGCGGTCCATCCGGATTTGAGCGTGACCGTAAACGAAGGGGACCGGCGTGAACAAGAGCGGGAATTCACGCGGAGATCGTCAAGAAAGATCCACCGGGTTCCGGGGATACGGGTGCTTCTCTCCCCGTACCCCCAACTCGCCCTCCACAGAACGGAATGCGTGCCCCGCCGCGGCCCTGCCCGCCGGGGGCCCGCGTGACCCATTTCACGTCTTCCGCCGACTTTCACCGGGACGACAGATATTTCACTGGCAGCACCCAAATGAAAGCCAATCGAAAGCTAAGCCTCTTTTTCGTTCCCAATGAAACGATTGGCGACATAGGACTTAAAACCGTCACCCAGGGTCCATTTCGGACATCTAGCAGGGCGTCTGGAGCAGCGCCATCTCCTCGTCCGTGAGCCGCAGCGCGCCCGCGGCCACGTTCTCCACCAGGTGGTCCGGGTTGCCGGTGCCCGGGATGGCCAGCACGTGCTCGCCCTGCGCGAGCGTCCACGCGAGGCGGACCTGCGCGGACGTCACACCATGCGCGCGGGCGACCGCGAGGACGGCGTCGCCGTCCGTGGCCCCGGTCTGTGCCGCACCGCTCTCGCGCCCCTCCCCCGCGATGGCGAAGAACGGGACGAACGCGATGCCCTGCTCACCGCAGAGCCGCAGCACCTCGTCGGAGCCCGTCCGCCGGCTGTCCAGGCCGTACCGGTTCTGCACACAGACCACCGGCGCGATGGCCTGGGCCTCCGCCAGATGCTCGGGGTCGATGTTGGAGAGGCCCAGGTGGCGGATGAGGCCCGCCTGGCGCAGCTCGGCCAGCGCGCCGAAGTGTTCGGCGAGCGAACCCGGCCCGTTGAGGCGCAGGTTGACCACGTCGAGGTGGTCACGGCCCAGCTGGCGCAGGTTCTCCTCGACCTGGCCGCGCAGTTGCTCCGGCCTGGCCCAGGGCAGCCACGCGCCGGACGCGTCGCGCCCCGGCCCGACCTTGGTGACGATGACCAGATCGTCCGGATAGGGGGCCAGTGCCCGGCTGATCAGCTCGTTGGCGGACCGGAGCCGGGAGAAGTAGAAAGCCGCGGTGTCGATGTGGTTGACGCCGAGTTCGACCGCGCGGCGCAGCACGGCGAGGGACCGCTCGCGGTCGCTGGGCGTGCCGAGGTCGAAGGCGGCGCTGCCGGTGAGGCGCATAGCGCCAAATCCCAGGCGGTTGACCGACAGGTCACCGAGTTTCCAGGCGCCCGCGGCCGCCGCGCTGATCGTTTCCGTAGTCATGATCGCAGTGTGCCATCCACGCCCGCCGGGCGGAAATGCCCGAACTGTGCGGTGGTTGCGAGAAGTACGGCGGGAAGTGCCGCGAGAGGAACAGCCGAAAAGGCGACGGTATTTCGCAGCCGCCCGCCGCGTCGTCGCGAATCCGGGCGCTACGGCGAAGGATCCGCCGGACGCTCATACGGAACGGCAAGGCGACGGCAATCCTGAAAAGCGTGGTAATCCGACGCCGAATTGAAGACTATCGGGGAACACGAACTGTCGGGGGAAAGCGCCGGGTTCTGCGCGCCGGCCCGGCCGCCTGCGCGGTGGAGCGACCCGGCGCCCTCCCCCCTCCGGCCCGCCCGGCGGGGTCGGGCGGCCGGGGTCTCTTTTTCTTCTCACGGCCCGCGCGCACGCGGCGCCCCAGGGCCTGTCCTCAACCGCCCCGGTACACCGTGGGGTTGCGCGCGCCGGGGCGCAGGGTCACGCGGGCCCCCACAGCGCGGGCACGTTCGGCGGCTCCCAGCCCGGCTGGGCCGTGTGGGCCTGGAGACAGGCGTAGGTGCGGCCGCCGTACGTGACGCGGTCGCCCGAGCGGTAGGAGGTGCCGACGGCCCAGGTGGTGCCGGGCGGGGGGTCGGTGGGCGTGGGGGTCGGTGACGGCGACTGGGCCACGTCGAGCACGAAGTCGAACGCCGCCTGCTTCGCGCCGCCCGCGTCCCGTACGGTCATCAGCAGCCGGGCGTCGAAGAGCGAGTCGGTGTTGTTGCGGGGCTCGCCGGGGAAGTAGAGCTGGGTGGTGAGCACCGGGCGGCCGGGGGCCTGCGCCTTCACATGGATGTGGCGCGTGCGGCCCGGGTAGAGCCCCGGCACGACGGTGGTGAGCGTGAACGCCCCGCGCGCGTCGGTGTACTGGTGGCCCCGCATCCGGAAGCCGGTGTTGTCGTACGCGCCGTTGGTGTCCGCCTGCCAGAAGTCGAGCAGCACGCCCGCCAGCGGCAGACAGGCCCGGCCGAAGACGTACCCGGTGACGGTGAGACGGGTGCCGGGGGTGCCGGGTTCGAGGAGCGAGGTGCGTTCGGGGGAGTTCGGTTTGAAGTACGGGCCCTCTATCTGCTCCGGGGTGGGGTGGTCGCCGTCGTCGCACGGCGGGGTGAGCTCGGGGCCGGTGCCGCTGCCGACGGCGCCGCGCGCCAGGGCGGGCACGGCCGCCATCGACACGGGTAAGGCCACTCCGGCCGCAAGTGCGGCCCGCAGCACGGTCTTGCGGCTGGGCCGGGGCCGCCCGTCGGCGCCCGGCGGCCGGCTCTCGTCAGGTGTGGTCGCGTCGCGCTCGCCATCCATGTCTGCTCCTCGGGGGGAGGTGGGGGATGGCTACGACGCTAGGCGGACGATCGGCTTCGGGCGATGGACGCAATGCGGTGGTCGTGGTGAAAATCTCCGCCGCCGCGCCGGAAGTCACCGGGGCTGGCGCCGGTCTCGCGGCGGAAGAAGCGGCAGAAGTAGGCGGGATCGGCGAACCCGACCCGGGCGGCCACCTGACGTACGGTCAACTCGGTGTGCAGCAGCAGCCGTTTGGCCTCGTGGGTGCGGGCCTGGCGGATGAGCTCGCCGGGCGTACGGCCGGTCGCCTCCTTCACCGCCTCGTTCAGATACCCCACGGACACCCCGATCCGCTCCGCGCACGCCCGTACGGACGGGGGCAGTTCGTCGGCGCGGGCGACCAGCGCGGTGAACTGCCCCGCGACACCGCCCGTGCGGGCGACGGCCGGGGTGACGGGCCGTGCGGGCAGCCGGGCGGCGCGTACGACGAGGATGTGCAGCAGCGCGCGGATCACCCCGTGGAAGCCCTCGGCGCCGGTCCGGTACTCCTCGTACATCTCCGCCACCAGCGAGGACGTCCACGCGTCGGCCTCCGCGTCCAGCTCCAGCCAGGGCCGGGGCCCGAGTCCGCGCAGCAGGGCGCGGTCGTCGGGGTGGTCGAGCAGGAAGTCCTCGGTGAACAGGATCACCCACCCCTCGGGCCCGTCCGGGCACTCCCACTGGTGGACCTGGCCGGGCGCCATGACGCAGAGGTGCGGCGGCCGCAGTGTGAACCGGGCCATATCGAGCACATGGGCACCGGTGCCGCCGGTGACGTGCACGATCTCGTAGAAGGTGTGCCGGTGCGGGAAGTCGGCGCGGGACATGGCGCCGATGGTGTCGAAGGTGCCCATCGCGAACGGCAGCGAGTTGGGCATGGGCACCTCCAGCCGATGCAGCGGCGGCACCCCACCCACCACCTCACACCCGTTCCCCCCGGCCCCCGGCAACACACTCGCCCCACGCATCCGCAGCCTCCCACCGCCGCACACCCGAGATGGTCCAGACCAGTCGGCCCGGGCATCACGATGCCACGGGGACGGGGGATGCGGAACACCGCCGAGCCCTCAGCCGTCCCCACCCTCCACCACAATCAAACAAAAACTTCCAACAAAAGTGTTCAGTTTCTGGTCGTCGAGGCGTAGGTTCCGGTTCGGATCAGTTCGCTCGACGAAGCGGGTACGTATGCAATCTCTGGCCGCAGGGCTCCGGCTGCCCACCAACGGGCTCGACTACACGATTCTGGCGATCTACTTCGTCGTGGTGCTGGGCATCGGGTTCGCCGCCCGGGCGAGTGTGAAGACCAGCCTGGACTTCTTCCTCTCGGGGCGGTCGCTGCCCGCCTGGGTGACCGGGCTCGCCTTCGTGGCCGCCAACCTCGGGGCCACCGAGATCCTCGGGATGGCGGCCACCGGCGCCCAGTACGGGGTGGCGGTGGTGCACTGGTACTGGATCGGCGCCATCCCGGCCATGGTCTTCCTCGGCCTCGTGATGATGCCGTTCTACTACCGCTCCAAGGTGCGGTCCGTACCGGAGTTCCTGCTCCAGCGGTTCGACGCCTCCGCGCATCTGCTCAGCTCCGCGCTGTTCGCCTTCGCCGCGATCCTCATCGCGGGCGTGAACCTCTACGCCCTGTCGATCGTCGTGGAGGCACTGCTCGGCTGGCCGCAGTGGGTGGCCATCGTGGTGGCCGGGCTCTTCGTGCTCGCGTACATCACCGTCGGCGGACTCTCCTCGGCGATCTACAACGAGGTGCTCCAGTTCTTCGTCATCCTCGCCGCCCTCATACCCCTGGTCGTCCTCGGCCTCAAGCGCGTCGGCGGCTGGGGCGCGCTCAGCGACGACCTGGAGGCGGCGCACGGCCACAACTACCTGACCGCCTGGGGAGGCACCGGCATCGGCCAGGGCAACCCGCTCGGCGCCAACTGGCTGACCATCATCCTCGGCCTCGGCTTCGTGCTCTCCTTCGGCTACTGGACCACCAACTTCGCCGAGGTGCAGCGCGCCCTTTCCGCGAAGAACCTCAGCGCCGCCCAGCGCACCCCGCTGATCGCCGCCTTCCCGAAGATGTTCATCGTCTTCCTGGTGATGATCCCGGGCCTGGTCGCCGCCGCCCTGGTGCCCAAGATCGGCACCCCGGGCTCCGACCTGACGTACAACGACGCCATCCCGTATCTGATGCAGGAGCTGCTGCCCAACGGCGTGCTCGGCATCGCCGTCACCGGGCTGCTCGCCGCCTTCATGGCGGGCATGGCGGCCAACGTGTCGTCGTTCAACACCGTGTTCACGTACGACATCTGGTCGAAGTACGTGAAGAAGGACCAGCCGGACACGTACTACCTGCGCTTCGGGCGGCTGATCACCGCGATCGGCGTGCTCGCCTCGATCGGTACCGCGTTCATCGCGTCCAGCTTCTCCAACATCATGGGCTACCTCCAGACGCTGTTCTCCTTCTTCAACGTGCCGATGTTCGTGGTCTTCGTCATCGGGATGTTCTGGAAGCGGGCGTCCATGAAGTCCGGTGTGTGGGGGCTGCTCGCGGGCACCACCGCCGCGATGGTCAACTACTTCTGGATCTACAAGCAGGGCGTCGTCTCCATCCCCACCGACCAGGGCGCCAACTTCGTCTCCGCGATCGTCGGCTTCGCCGCCGGCGCGATCGTCATGGTCGTGGTGACGCTCTTCACCGAACCCAAGCCCGAGGCCGAGCTCGCCGGTCTGGTGTACGGGACGACCTCGCCCGGCCTGGAGGAGCCGCCCGCCGAGGGCGACGGCGCCTGGTACCGCAGGCCCGCGCTGCTCGGCTGGGGAGCGGTGGTCCTCGCCGCCGCCTGCTATCTGCCCTACTCGCTCTGATCGGAGGCCCGGACCATGTCTGAACTGCAACGCGAAGTCTCCGAGCTGGAGAAGAAGTCCGCCACGGCGGCCCGGCTCTTCGACATCCGCCGGATCATCGGCGGTCTGTTCACCCTCTACGGAGTGATCGTCACCATAGCCGGGCTCCACGCCTCCGACGCCGACCTCGACAAGGCCGAGGGCGTCAACATCAACCTCTGGACGGGGCTCGGCATGCTCGCCCTGGGCCTGTTCTTCCTGGTCTGGCTGTGGCTGCGGCCACTCGCCCCGCCCTCCCCGCACGACGGTGGAGACGGGCCG